>CAVONM010000032.1:0-88564 GCA_963697225.1 uncultured delta proteobacterium | reverse complement strand
GTGGTGGTGCGTATTTGCCTGGCACCAAAAAAAGGGGAGGCATCACCGTTCCTTGTAAAAATCGATGGTGGGCCGTGAAGGAATCGAACCTTCAACCTACTGATTAAGAGTGAGGATACGGCCAAAAGGAGTTGGTAGGAACGGGTAACAAAAAGTAACAAAAATTTATTCATTTCAATTATTTATTAACTGATACCCCTTCCATTATTTTCACCATGTTTACCCTTGTTTACCTATCCTTTTTGGCAATTTCGGCAAAATTTCGGCAAAAATTCTTGGGCTGAAATAATCCGATTGAGCTCACCATTCCAACAAGTCTACCATTATTTCGGACAGGCATCTATAGGGGAAAACTAAGCCAAATTCAAGTTTTTTAAATATTTCGTCTGATGGAAAGCCGATTTACAGATTTTCAATGGAGACAGTTTGCAGCTTTTTTCCATGACTGTCTCAGAAGCTGCTTGTGGGGAAAAATGAGGTCAAGCCATACACCTAACTACCCTTGAGGGTAAAAAACGATTGTTGCTGGCCTAAAGGCCGTTTATTGATGGCATCCATTATAATTGATCATGACGGGTAGGGGAGGGTGAGTGCATGTCAGTAAAGTATCTATTCACGCTATGATGCCATACCCATCCACCCATCCCCATCAATCGAATCCCTGACACCATGACTCAAGAGCATGTTCCATTGATTTTGGATATTCCCTGCAATGCTCTGGCTTAACCTCATGGATACGGCAGATATATTTGTCCTGATTCGGCAGCTTCCTTAGCCAAGGACATCTTTTGACATCATCATGGGTAACAGGGCTAATCCAGATGTCATGAACACAATGATCCCTCTACCTAATGAACATGATCTTGAAATATCGGATAAAGCAGTGGATAAAAAATCACATAAAAACAGCAATGTAGAAGGTTTGAAAATATTTGTTTAAATTATATCTTACCCGTATCAAATTTTTTTGCTAATAGAACAATTGGTGAAAATAATGGAAGGGGGTGATGTATGAAGGAGATATAGAATGATTTATAACAATGAAAGTAAATTAAATGTTATTGAATTTAAACCTAAAGAAAATATAAGGGTAGAAAAAGAGAAAGAAGGGAATCAATACCAATAAAAATGGTTCTGTTCGGAGTATCAATGGGAAAGTATATGTTGATTTTTCTTATCTTGGTGAAAGAGTTAGAGAATCATCTGGATTAGATTGGAATACAAATAACGAAAAACATGTAAGAAAGCTGCTTGATAAGATCATGATTGAAATCGAATCAAATCAATTTGTCTTTGCTGATACTTTTCCAGAAAGCAAAAAGAGAGATTTATTTACTAAACTAGAGTTTACAAAATTAAAAAGGAACTTTAAACCGACTGAGGTATTATTCAAAGACTACGTTTGGGAATGGTATAATTTAAGGAAATGTTCTGAAAATATAACTGGTAGAACTCTTAACGGATATAAAGGGTATATTAAAAAATATTTAATTCCATATTTTGAAGACATATCATTTGGTAATTTTAACAAAAATGTATTTGATCAATTTACAGCTTGGGCAAAAGATCAGAAATATCGTAATAAACCTGTTCAAAACCAATCAATAAAAAAATATTTTATCGTATTAAAAATGATTTGTAAAGATGCAACGATCAAATATGGATGGGTTGGAATATATGATCCATTTTTTGGCTTTAAAATGCCAAAGAGTAATATTCAAGCCTATGAAAAGATTTTTCCCTTTAGTCCTGATGAACAATTAATTATCATCACCATGTTACCAGATCATTGGAAACCTTATTTTGAATTTGCTTTTGCATCCGGTGTTAGACAAGGAGAGGAAAGGGCTATTCATTGTGAAGATATTTATTGGAATAAAAGCTATGTTGACATCAACAAAGCAATTACCTTGGATGAAAAAGGAAAAATTATAGAAGGCCCATGCAAAAATGAATATAGCAGAAGACCAATAAAATTATCTTCAAAAATGCTATCAGCATTGCAAAAGCAAAAAATGATTTACGATAAGTTCAAAGGAACTTATTTTTTCTGCAATGAAGAAGGCAACCTTATTGATCCAAGTAATTTAAGAAAAAATGTTTGGAATCCAACTCTAAAAAAAGCGGGCCTTGAAATTAGAGATATGAAACAAACCCGACATAGCTTTGGAACATATCAGCTATCCAAAGGGACTGATCCTTTAAAAATTGCAAAGGTGATGGGCCACAGGGATGCTGAAATGGTTCTCAAGGTCTATGGCAAATACATTGATGATGGAACTCCTATTGAAGACTAACTGTTTACAATAGGGAAGGGGAGCCATGAGTAAGAAAAGAGAAATAAATTTTCGGCAAAATTTCGGCAAAAAAAGGCCAAAAAAATGAAAAAGGACTTAGCCTAATCTGGTCTAAGTCCTTGTTTTTACTTGGTGGGCCGTGAAGGAATCGAACCTTCAACCTACTGATTAAGAGTCAGGTGCTCTGCCTAGTTGAGCTAACGGCCCTTTTGGTGTCTAAAAACAAAAGCGTCTATTAACAGCCACGATGGTGGATGTCAATGCGTTTTTTTCCCGTTCAAGCCTGATAGGCGGACTACTTAGCATCCGGCCATCCGTTAACCTTATTCCGACTGATTCGTGTTCGATCCCGCTTCCATTCATTCTTGCGTTGACGTGATCCTTTTTTGGACTGATGTTTGCGGGATGAGTCAATCGTCAGGTCAACACAGTAACTTCCCGGTGCCTTTGGCGTCGCCTGTGGTTTTGACATCTCCACCGGTTTCGCTTCCGGTCGGTGGTTTGGAAGTGGTGGACCGCTGAAACTGCCAAGCGGCAGGCAATCCGACAGGAACACGTGTTTGCCGAAACGCCATATCGTAGCCCCGTTATTGCGGGCATTCTGCGAGTTTACGGTCAGAATGACGGGGGACGGATCGATCCGTCGGCCGAGCCGTTTCGCCATGGCGATATCCCTGGTCAGCATGATCCGATTGCCGGAGGCGGCAGCGGTCAGGCCTTTCTCCAGTAATACGGGGTAAGCTCGCTGGCGAACCGCGCAATAGATCAGTCTGGGGTAGGTATCCGGGATCTCCGGTAAAAAGAGACGGGTTCGGTCTTTGGCCCGGATCCGGTTGTCCTCAATCTCAACTGCCGGCGAATCGTTATAATAGATCACTTCACGAATTTGGTTCAATCGCACATGGCGCCAGCCAGGTTCTTCATTCATGGATTTCATCAGGTCTTTGATCTTCACATAGCCATTTCCGTCGGGAAGCAGACCGAATTCATCAGGCTGCCGACCAAGAATATAAACGAGCAATTTTGATAGTTTATCTACGGTCTGGCTATGTTTCATCGGTCGACCTAAGCACCTGTCGGGATTGAAATGGGTGTGGCGTTCATGGGAACTGGCCGGCCAGCCTTCAGCCTTCCGGCCTCGGTAAACTGCTCTCAATGTCCTCCCGGCTTGACCGGACTGCCCTTGTTTGGTAGTTTCCGCATCCAACAACTTAAAAGTCAACCCGTTTTATTCCGTTCAATCAGAAAGGATAATATGCAATGAACAGGAAGAGATCCACTGCATTATACAAAAGGGCACAGGAATTGATCCCCGGCGGCGTGAACAGCCCGGTCAGGGCCTGCCGTTCCGTGGGAATGGATCCATTGTTTATCGACCGTGCCGACGGGTGTCGATTGTTCGATGCCGACGGCAACATGTATATTGATTATATCGGATCATGGGGCCCGATGATCCTGGGCCACCGGCACCCATCGGTGATCGCTGCCATTTCGTCCGCCCTGGAGAAGGGAACCAGTTTTGGGGCGCCTACCGAACTGGAAATTGAACTGGCGGAATTGCTTGTCAACGCCGTTCCCTCGATGGAGATGGTGCGAATGGTGAATTCTGGAACGGAAGCCACCATGAGCGCCATCCGGTTGGCACGGGGTTACACCGGTCGGGATAAGATCATCAAATTTGATGGCTGCTACCATGGGCATGCCGATTCTCTGCTGGTGGAGGCCGGTTCCGGCGTCGCTACCCTGCAAATTCCCGGAAGTTCAGGCGTCCCCGCCACGTTTGTCGAGCATACCTTATCGCTTCCCTATAACGACATCGATACGGTTAATAAGGTGATGACGGAAAAAGGGGACCAGGTTGCCTGCATCATTGTTGAGCCGGTAGCTGGAAACATGGGATTGGTGCTGCCGGAAGACCAATTTCTTGAAACCCTTCGTGAAACGTCTGAAAAATATGGTGCCTTGCTCATTTTCGATGAGGTGATGACCGGCTTCAGGGTTGCTTTTGGCGGAGCTCAGGAACGTTACGGTATAGCCCCGGACCTGTCCTGTTTCGGTAAAATTATCGGCGGAGGACTGCCGGTGGCTGCATACGGCGGCCGTTGTGAAATTATGGCCCACATCGCGCCTTCTGGAACCGTTTACCAAGCCGGAACCCTGTCCGGGAACCCGTTGGCCATGGCCGCGGGTATAGCGACGCTGAAGCAATTGAAAACGCCCGGATTCTTCGAAAGCTTGGACACGCAAGCCGAAAAGTTGATCACCGGGCTGGCATCACTGGCCAGAAAGGCCCATATTCCTGTCTCCTGCGCACGGTCAGGCGCAATGCTAGGCCTGTTTTTTATCGAGCAACCCGTGAAGAGCTTTGCTGACGCCAAAAAATCCAATTTAGCGCGATTTTCGTCTTACTACAAAGGAATGCTGGAAAATGGCATCTATCTCGCGCCCTCTCAGTTTGAAGCATTTTTTTTATCGGCCGCCCACGATGACGAGGCCATCGAACAAACCCTTTCCGCTGCTGAGAAGGTTTTTGCCGATCTTTAAAAAGGCGTAAAAAAACCCTTGCCGGTGGTCTGGCTGGCGAGGGTTTCATGGCAGTTTAACGGCGGTCAGCGTCGGGTCAAAAGGAATAATTCAAGCGGACCCATGGATTTAGAAAGTCGCTTTGCTTGTCCGTCGCGTCGAAGGAGGCGTCCCCCTGGACATACTCGAGGATGCATTCGACATCTACGTTCAAGGATGAATTGGCTGAAATGGACATACAGACCCCGCGTTCATGAGATCCTCCTGACGTGGGGTCTGTTTGGGCATTGATCAGCGCATTGCCGGGGCTTTCGGTTCTCAGCAATCCATAACCGGAACCCATGCTGCATCCACAATAAAATATCGCCATCGCTGATAACATCAAGAAAACTGTCTTTTTCATTTTTATAGCCTTCTTTTTTTACCGACGGTGCCGTGTTGTCAAATTATTCTGTGTCCTTTTGTATCGCCTGAACGAATGTTCTGTCTGGTTTTGTGCAACCTGTCTTGAGCGTCAATTAAAGAAATAATTCGTTGGATTGACGGCCACCCCATTTAAACGGACTTCGTAGTGAAGGTGCGGACCGGTACTCCGACCGGTATTGCCCACCAGGGCAATGGGTTCTCCCCGTTTCACGCGTTCACCCGTTTTCTTAAGCATTTTCTGCGTATGGCCGTAACGGGTCACCATTCCGAACCCGTGTTCAATGGTTACCATGTTGCCCATCAGTCCTTTGCTTCCGGCATAGGTTACCAGGCCGTCCGCCGGTGCGATGATCGGCGATCCTGCATGGGTGGCGATGTCAAGCCCGCGATGGAATTCACGGCGGCCGGTGAAGGGTGATTCCCGGTATCCAAACCGCGATGAAATCCACCCTTTTAATGGACGGATCGAGGGGGTGGCGGCCAATAGGTTCCGTTTTCCTTCAAGTTGGCTGAAGATAGAAGAAAAAGAATCTCGCTGATTTAGTGAGGCCTGATCGATTTCATTGATTTCAACGTGCATGTCTCTGACAAGTTCCTGGTAGTCCTGTTCCATCATCGTTGTTGGGTCCAGGTCTTCCGGATCAGAACCACCCACACCAAAGATACTCGACCCCTCTTTATTGGGTTCAAGATTGGCAATGATTCGTATTTTTTGTTCAAAATTACCCAGTTCGGCTAATTTTGCATTTAAGGCATTTATTTTGTTTGAGAAAGAAACGATTTGACTCTGGTGTTGAACAACCCGTTCTTCCTGCATCTGCAGGGAGGAACGAAGGTGATGGACATCCTTGACTTCTTTTTTCAACCGCAGATAATCGGAAATGCCCAAATACAGAATGGTTGATGCAGCCATAACGATGATGAAGGTCAGCGGAAGCAGCATTCTGGGAATGCTTGCCTGTTTGACAGGGGTACCTGTAGCGTCGAAAATCAACAAGGTCAGTTTTTTCTTCATCATCACCATCGTCGATTAGGCTTTTTAAGACATTAATTCTGAAAGGTTGCCTGATTAATCGGAACCAGGTCAATCGTGCAATGCCCCTGGAAACGACCTTTCCGTTCGCTGGAAATATGCCCAATCCGTGTTTCGATCTGTTTTTTTGGGCATTGGGCGTCACTGCTGTAGTAGGTCATGTTCAGAACGCTGCCGGCCTTGAGTTTGGGAAGAACGGCGGAATTGTCCTTGACCACAACGAACATGGGGCTGGACTCGCTACGCCATATCTTGAATTGATAGATGGGATGAGGTTCGTCTACGGCAAACTCTACGCTGTAAAACCCATTAAATTTAGATGGTTTATTAAACTTATTGACGGTGCTGGTGCTCACTTCGATGGCTGTCATGGCAATTCCTCCGGGATACAACAGTCTGCTCAGAACCAATAGTTGAATGTATTTAAGCAATCCTCAAGCAATTATGATGCCATGAATTACATTGATCTGTGGCAAATGCATCAGACGTCAACTAAGTATCGGCAGTTTTTCGGTGGTCTTGAATCGGAATGGAGAAAAGGCAGGCTCAGGCAAGATCCCTGATGTCATATCGGGTGATCAGTCTTGACAGGTAGGTTCGCTGGATATCCATGACCTTGGCGGCGTTGCTTCTGTTACCACCGGTATGTCTAAGGTTGAGCAGGATAAATTCTTTTTTGAATTCGTTGAGGGCTTCGTCGAGCGTGAGTCCGACCTTCAGGCCGGCAAATTTTGGCAGAGAGGCAGTGATGGGCAGATCCTCCGGCATGATTGTTTTTCCGTTCCCCATGACCACGGCGCGTTCAATGGCATTCCTCAATTCGCGAATGTTGCCGGGCCAGTTGTAGCGGGTCATCTTTTCCATGGCCGCTTCAGATATGGTCAAGCTCGACAGGCCGGTTTCCTTCTTGAACACATCCAGGAAATGGTCGACCAGAAAGGCAACGTCTTCGAGGCGTTCTCTAAGTGGGGGAATATTGAGTTGAACCACGTTCAGCCGGTAAAACAGATCCTCCCGGAACTTTCCCTCCTCCACCTCTTTCTTAAGGTTTTTGTTGGTAGCCGACAGCACCCGCACATCCACGGTGATCGGGGTGTTCCCACCGACTCGGTAAAACACGCCTTCCTGTAGCACTCTGAGCAGTTTGGCCTGTATACCCGGGGCCATCTCCCCGATCTCATCAAGAAATAAGGTTCCTTCGTGGGCGGTTTCGAATTTTCCGAGTTTGCGGCCCGCTGCACCGGTAAAAGAGCCTTTTTCATGGCCGAAAAGCTCCGATTCCAAAAGGGGTTCGGGTAAGGCGGCACAGTTCAGAACCACCAGCGGTTTTTCTTTGCGGGGGCTCTCACGGTGGATCAGACGCGCCAGCAGCTCCTTTCCTGTACCGCTTTCGCCTTGAATCAGGGCAGTGGTTTTGGTGCGGGACAGTTTTTGGGCGTCTTCCAGGACCTTATTCAAGATCACGCTTTTCCCGATAATCTGGTGCTTTTCGCCCAGCTCCTTCTTCAGGTCCTGATTCTCCTGGCGAACCTGCTCAAGGCTTCGTGCACTGCCAATGGCCAGGGCGGCAAGGCTGGAAAATTCTTCCAGAACAACCATGTCCGCATGGGTAAACTGGGTGTTGTCCTTTTTGTTGATGACCTGGACGACGCCGATGGTCCCGCTGTTGATTTTTAAGGGAACGCAGGCCATGGAACGGGTCTCATAGTCGATGCTGTCGCTGATTTCGCGCATCCACCGGTTGTCTTGCTGGGCATCGGCAATCAGCAGGGACTGGCCGGTTTTGGCCACGTGGCCGGCGATTCCCTGACCTATCTTAATCCTGAATTCTTTGACCTCCTCGCCCTTGGCGCCGGTGGTCACCTTGAAATAGAGCGTGTTGGTGGTTGGGTCCAGCAGAAGCAGTGAAGCGGCTTCCGCACGCACGACGCCGGTAGCCGATTCGATGATCAACTGGAGGAGTTTGTCCAAATCCTGTACGGAAGAAACCCAGGATGAAATTGCCTTCAACTGGTTAATGGGGGTGTTGGCATCGCAGGTGTCTGTTTTCATATCCTATGATCTTTGCGGCGATTTGGCCTGTGATTGGGAATCGATAGTCGTTGGCTGAGATTATTGGTTACTAACCGTGCCCGATATTAGCTCATGCAGCCATCAGGTGTCAAATCAAATAATGGATATCATTAAAGATTAGACTTCACTGATACAATTGTATGCAACAGCTCGACCAGGGCTTCACTGCTAGTGCGTCGGATTAAGAATCCCCGGACCGGTTGCATTGCCGGAGCGTCAAAAGGGTTATCGGCAACGTTGATGTCAAACATTAGTCCGCCGTTGCTGAGTATCCGTTTCACGATCTGGTTGGGTAACGTCGTGGCCCCAGCGGTACCCACGGCCATCAGCAGGCGTGTCCACTTCGTCGTCTCAAGGACGCTGTAAAAAGGTATTCACGCCGGATGCCTTTTATCATGATTATGCCAATTCAGCCGGCGGTCAATCTTTCCAACGAATCGCCATGGTGACAAGTGACGCCTTGCCGCGGATTGCGGCGACGCACCCGTCACCATAACGATGGGCGGATGAACCGCTTGTGATTCGACCAGAAATCGTTTACATAAGCGTTCACAGGTTCAACGTTTAATCCTCAGGGTTACTCTGACTGAGATTTTCGGTGAACCACTGAACCCGTTAACGCTTCAGCAGATCAAAGGATCGGGCGCCATGATTCAGCCGGAAAACAACCGAATCCCGAAAAAGGTGAAAACCATTCACCTGATTGCCGTTTGCGGAACGGCCATGGGTGCCCTGGCCTGCATGCTCAAGGATATGGGGTACCAGGTCACAGGCTCAGACAACAACATCTACCCGCCGATGAGCCGCTTCCTCAATGAAAAGGGCGTTTCAATCATGGCCGGGTTTGACGGCACCCACCTTTCCTATCGGCCGGATCTGGTTGTGGTCGGCAACGCCGTGTCGCGGGAAAATGCAGAAGTGGTCGCCACCGGAGACATGGCGCTGTGTTACTGCTCTATGCCCCAGGCGGTCAATCACTTTGCCGCCGCCGGCAAGCGCCAGGTGCTGGTGGCGGGAACGCACGGGAAAACAACCACGTCGGCCATTCTTGCCTGGATCCTTTTTTCCGCCGGCCGGGAGCCTTCATTTATTATCGGCGGCATCCTGTCCAATTTTAATAGCAACTACCGAACCGGAACGGGAGATTGTATTGTCATCGAAGCGGATGAATACGATACCGCCTTTTTCGATAAAGGCCCAAAATTTCTCCATTATACCCCGGACGCCGCCATCTTGACCAGTGTTGAATTTGACCATGCCGACATCTATCGGGATCTGGACCATGTTCGAGACGCATTTGGACGGTTTGTCGCAAAAATCAGGCATGATTCACTTCTGGTCAGCGTTGACGATGATCCCAATGTCATCGGTCTGACAGGATGGGTATCGTGTAAACAGCTGCCCTACGGCACGAAATCGGATTCACCCTGGCAACTTGGTAAAACCTTGATCCAACCCCCCGTTACCCATTTTCAGGTCATCAAGCATGGACAAGACTACGGATCGTTCCAGACCCGGATGATCGGTGCGCACAACCTGAAAAATACCCTGGCAGCCATAGCGGTGGCCGACTACCTGGGGGTGACGCCAGAAAAAATCGCCGACGCGCTGGACAGCTTTTCCGGCGTGAGGCGGCGCCAGGAGATCCGCGGTGAAAAGCGGGGTGTTATCGTAATGGACGATTTTGCTCATCATCCCACTGCCGTTAAGGAGACGCTCAGGGCGGTCAGATCCCATTTCTCAGAAAACAGGATCGTTGCCGTTTTCGAGCCGCGGACAAACTCGAGCATACGCAGGGTGTTCCAGCAGGATTATGCAACCGTGTTCGATCCGGCGGATCGAATCTGCGTCAGAAAGCCGTCGATGCTTCAAAAAGTTCCCGAAGGCGAACGATTTTCCAGTGAACGGCTGGTCGCCGACTTGAAACAAAGAGGCAAGGATGCGACCCATTTTGAGGACACGGAATCGATCATTGACGATCTGGCCCACGCATCGATGGGTGGCGATGTGATCCTGATCATGTCCAACGGAGGGTTCGACAACATCCACGAAAGATTGCTGGAATCATTATAAAGAGAATAACTAGTTTTTCGTTTGTTAGGGGTAGTGAAATAAGTAAACAATGTTTACACAACCGCCGGATTAAAAGTGGTGCCGACGCCTGCAGGGATTTCGTTGGCTGTTCTCGAAAAATATAAAAAGCACACTATAACGATAGGTTAATTCAATAGATAGCCTTCCATCGTCGTGCCACCCATTCTGATTCGCTGCGTGTCCACTATAAAAACCTTGACAATCCCATTTCTATAAATTACTTGCAGCTTGCATTCGATGAGAATGAAATTTATTTAAAAACAAGTAATTAAAAGGGATATTATATCTTAATAGTCCTTTGAGAAGACAATTCATGTCGATTCGCGTTTATCGTTCTGCATGGAGGAGCTAACGATCCATGAGGTATGCTTCCACAATTCTCGGAACCGGCTGCGCATTTCCTGAAAGTCGGGTGACAAACGATGACATCGTCGCTCGGTTGGAAAAGGACAATATTTCCACCAACGACCAGTGGATAAGAGATCGTACCGGTATTCGTGAACGTCGGTTTTCCGATATAGATAACCCGGACGAACATAATTCCTCCCTTGGTGTGGCAGCGGCCAGGAAGGCGCTTTCCATGGCCGGCCGGACTCCCGGTGACATCGATCAGATCATCTATGCCACCTGTACGCCGGACACCCTGATTCCATCCACGGCCTGCTGGCTCCAACATAAAATAGATGCCCCCCAGGCCTGGGCCATGGATATCAATGCGGCTTGTTCAGGGTTTATTTATGGTCTGGCCACGGCGGATAAATTCATCCAATCCGGCCAGACCCGCACGGCGTTGGTGGTGGGGGCCGAGGTGCTCAACCCGTTCATCAACTGGCGGGACCGAGGCTCATGCATTATTTTCGGCGATGGCGCCGGTGCCGTCGTCGTGGAACGTACCGATGCCGATGCACCGGCACGAATCCTGTCCAGCCATCTGTTATCTGACGGCAACCTTTGGGAATTGCTTTATATTCCAGCCGGCGGGTCACGCAAGGAGGTCACCCCCGGCCGTTTTTCCAAGAACCTGCATAAAATACGCATGTACGGCAAAGAGATCTTTAAGGTCGCCGTTCGCACCCTTGCCGAGTTTGCCACGCGGTCACTTGAAAGCAACGGATTTACCATTGACGACGTTGACTGGTTTATTCCCCACCAGGCCAATTACCGGATCATCGAGGCCGTGGCCAAACGCCTGCACTGCCCCATGGAGAAAGTGGTGGTGAACGTGGACCGATATGGCAATACATCCGCGGCCACCATTCCCACGGCCCTGGATGAAGCGGTGAGGGATGGCAGAATCCAGAAGGGACAATTGATCCTGCTCGATTCCTTCGGCGCCGGCCTGACCTACGGTGCCATTTTGATGCGCTGGTAATTGTTGGAGGAAAGACGATGCTTCTTGACCGATTCTTTGAAAAAGGCCAGCAGTTTTTAGGTTGTGAGGTTCCCATCATGTGCGGGGCCATGACCTGGGTGAGCGATCCCAAATTGGTCAGTCACATGGGCCGCTGCGGTGGTTTTGGTCTGTTGGCCGGGGGTAATGCGCCCGTGGATGTGCTGAGGGCAGAGATCGATGAGACCCGTTCCATCTCCGAAAAACCGTTTGGCGTAAATCTGATAACCATTGCCCCGGCGTATCAGGAACAGCTGGCAATGGTGTGCGAGATGCGATGTCGCGTGATTGTTTTTGCCGGTTCGATTCCCAAGGAGAATGAGATCCAGCGTGCCAAAGCGAGCGGGGCGCGCGTCATCTGTTTTGCACCAACTGATCAATTGGCCTTGAAGCTGATCAAAATGGGTACCGATGCGCTGATCCTGGAAGGCTCTGAAGCCGGTGGGCACATCGGGCCCGTATCCCTGAGCGTGTTGATCCAGCAGATTTTGTTCAATGTGGACTCGGTGCCCATTTTTGTTGCCGGCGGAATTGCCACCGGCAGGATGATGGCTCACCTGCTGATGATGGGGGCTGCCGGTATTCAGATGGGCACGCGCTTTGTCATGTCCGAAGAGTGCGCGGTACACCCCAATTTCAAAGAGACCTTCAGGCGGGCCAAGGCCAGGGACGCGGTGGCCACCCCGCAGTTTGACAGCCGCCTTCCCGTTATTCCGGTGCGTGCGTTGAAAAATATGGGCACGAATGAATTCGGGAAACTGCAGCTGCACCTTATTCAGAAGCTTGAAAATAACACCATTGATCGCATGGAGGCCCAGTACGAGGTGGAACGCTTCTGGATGGGTGCGTTAAAAAATGCCGTCGTTGACGGGGATATGAAAAAAGGGTCCCTTATGGCCGGCCAGAGCGTGGGACTGGCCGATAAAATTCTGCCCCTTCAGGGAATCTTTGATGAACTGGTTAACGACGCCGAGACCGAGATGCAGCGGCTTTCCAAAATTTTTGCCGCCTAATCCGTATGAATCGCTTTCCCTGACCGATTCAGTATGGTGTTGACAACCCCTATGGAATTTGGTTAACCATTTATCTTCTTACAGGTTAACCAAATGGATCCCAAACAGACCATCTATAACATCCTGAATCGGGCCGACAGCGTGGTTTCCGGTGAGACCCTCAGCGCCGAATTGGGTGTCAGCAGAGTGTCCATCTGGAAACATATCCAGGGACTCGTCAAGTCCGGCATTTCAATTGTTTCCTCCCCCAAAGGCTATCGCCTGACCCGTGATCCGGACAGCCTGGTGCCGTGGGCATTCGACACGCGTCAAGACCGCATCCATTTTTTCCAGGAGACCGGTTCGACCATGGACGAGGCCATGCAGATGGCGCGAAAGGGGTGTGCTGATTTTACCGTGGTGGTGGCCCAGCGTCAGAACCGCGGCCGGGGTCGTATGCAACGGACCTGGCTGTCGGCCGATGGCGGCCTTTACTTCACCATGGTCGTCCGCCCGGATATCCCCATGATGCTGGCCGGTCTGGTGAATCTGGCGGCAGCCGTTGACATGGCCAGTCTTCTGCGGTCGAATTACCGGGTAGAGGCGTGTTTGAAGTGGCCCAACGATATCCTGGTCGACAACCATAAGCTCTGCGGTCTTTTGTCCCAAATGGAAGCCGAAGGGGATCAGGTCGCCCACTTGAATGTCGGCATCGGCCTCAATGTCAACAACACCCCGGAAACCGAAGCGCCCATCGCCGTCTCCCTCAAGGCGCTGCTGGGTCGACCGGTGCCGCGCCGGGAAATTCTCGTCGCTTTCCTGAATGTTTTTGAAAAGCGGATGCTGGCCTTTGACCCCCATGTGGTCATCGACGAGTGGAAATCAAACAATGTGACCCTTGGCCGGCAGGTCCGCGTCATCACCGTCAGGGACATGGTTGATGGGACTGCCGTGGATGTGGATTCCCATGGTGGCCTGATACTGCAGCTGGCCGATGGGACCTGCCAAACCGTGACGCATGGCGACTGTTTTCACCGATAGGTGGATGGACTGCACGGCTGACTGCGTTCAGGTGAGCAGAATCCACCTCTATTATGTTTTCAACCCATCAACTAATAAACCCGACAAACGCCATGAACCGCCAATGGAGAACGAATGATATGGATGCATCTGCACAACAATTGAAACGCATGGTGTATGCGGCCCTCATGGCTGCCCTGACAGCCGCCGGCGCCTACATTGCCATCCCTGTCGGTCCGGTGCCCATTGTCCTGCAAAACTTGTTCATCATGCTGGCGGGTCTGCTTCTTGGCGGCCGGTGGGGATTGATCAGCGTTGCGGTTTATCTACTGGCCGGCGCCTTAGGGCTGCCGGTATTTGCCGGCGGTACCGGCGGCCTTGGAAAGTTCGTAGGGCCTACCGGCGGGTATCTGCTGGGGTTTGCCGCCGCCGCATATCTGATCGGCATCATTTCGGAAATGGGCCGGGGACGTGTGGCCATCGATGTGATGGCCATGGTTGCCGGCACCTTGGTCATCTACGCGTTCGGCGTTTCATGGCTCAAGCTGGTCACGGGAATCAGTTTTTCCAAGGCATTAACTGTGGGCATGTTGCCCTTTCTCATCGGTGATGCCCTTAAAATCGCCGCGGCCATACCCATCGCCAGGGCGCTTCGGCCAATGATGGAGGGCACTTTTTCCGCCGTCAGGGCTGCCGAATAAAACCGTGTCCATCATTCAGATTTCCCATCTCTATCATCGCTTTGCCGACGGCACCCAGGGGCTCGACGACGTAACCCTCACCTTTAACGAGGGAGAATTTACGGTGGTTGCCGGTGCCAATGGTTCCGGCAAGACCACGCTACTGCGTCACATCAACGGCCTTCTTTTTTCCGAATCCGGGACGGTGACCGTATGCGGCAAGTCGGTGAAAGCGGATCCCTTTGCCGCTCGGCAACAGGTGGGTATGGTCTTTCAGGATGCCGACAGCCAGATTGTCGGTGAGACCGTTTACGATGATGTGGCATTTGGACCGGAAAACCTTTCATTTGGACGGCAACAGATCGACCAGCGCGTAAACCAAGCGCTGGCGGCCGTTGATCTTTCCGGGTTTGAAAATAAAATGCCCCACCATCTTTCCGGTGGTGAAAAACGTCGCCTGGCCATTGCCGGGGTGCTGGCCATGGCCCCACGCGTACTGATGATGGACGAGCCTTTTTCCAACCTCGACTATCCGGCCACCTGCCGGGTGCTGGATCATATTCTCGACCTTCACAAAAATGGCCACACCATCATCATTACCACCCACGACCTGGAGAAGGTTGTCGCCCATGCCCAGCGGCTGGTGGTCATGGTAAAAGGACGCGTCGTAGAAGACGGAATGCCGGCCGACGTGATCGGGGGCATTGAGCGATACGGCATCCGACCGCCGTGCTCCGTGCAGCTCGGCCAAGGAATCCGGCCATGGGTGAACTGACCGTCATCGGCTTCAGGCCCGGCCAATCGTTGCTCCACCGGCTGGACCCCAGAACCAAGCAGGCCCTGATCATGGGGCTCAGCCTGGCGAGCCTGTGGGGAGAGCTGACTTTTTTGGCGCTTTGCACCGTCGTGATGATGCTTTGCGTGAACGCCGCCGGTTTGCGCATTCGCCGGCTGATTCTTGAAATCCGGTATTTTCTCTTCTTTCTCTGCTTTGTCTTCGGTATTCGAGCGATAACATTCACCGGCGGATGGACGCCCACTCTCCCTGCAGATGTTGCCGGAGAGGCGTTGACCGTTTGCTGGCGCCTGTTGCTGGTCGTCATCATGGGGGTGCTGTTGATGGCCACCACGCGGACCGCCGATATCCGGGCCGCCCTGGTCTGGTACTTGAAGCCGGTACCCGTTGTCGATGAGAAAATGGCGGCCACCATGGTGGGGCTGGTGGTGCGTTTTTTGCCGGTGATTCTCTTCCAAGGGGCTGAAATAGCAGATGCCCAGCGTGCCCGGGGAATCGAAAGGCGCAAAAACCCGCTGACCCGGCTCATGCGGTTCACGATACCCTTGTTCCGTCGTGTCTTTATCAGTGCCGACGAACTGGCCGCGGCCATGCAGGCCCGCTGCTACAGCGAGCAGCGTACCCTTCCTGAACTCTCGTTTACCTGGCGGGATGGCCTGGCCATTGGCGTCGGGATTCTCATATCCGCGACCGTGCTGCTTCCATGAGTCAAGATCAATCAACAAACCGTCCGATCGGCATGGTGACCATCGAATACCGCAGCTCCTGGTGCTGTGTCCTTGCATCCAGATTCTCTTTGTTTGACAGGGTATGGGCGGTGGGTGTAAGGCATAACGGCAAAAAAATACGAGATGGACGAAGGAACGCCTACCATGCAACGTCCGAGATCGAATGTTGGATTTGTCAAAAATACGCTTTACGCCATAACTGCAACCCAAACGCCTTCAGGGCAGCGGGTTGGCGTCTGAGCCTTCTTTTAAGGGTGATACGGTGAAAGTCATTATTGTAGGTGCCGGTGAGGTGGGGTTTCACATTGCCAGTCGTCTGGCGATGGAGAACAAGGATGTGGTGGTCATCGATTTTGATCCGGAGGCACTGAAACGGCTTTCCGAAAGCATCGACGTCCAGACGATCGCCGGTTCTGGGAGCAGTCCCGCTATCCTGGAAGAAGCCGGCATCGGTGAAGCGGAGATCATGCTGGCCGTCACTGACTCCGACGAGGTCAATCTGGTGGCCTGCCTGATGGCCGATACCCTGTCTCCCACGACCAAGAAGCTGGCCCGGCTGCGGGGAGCCGATTTTGACCGATACCATGATACGTTCAAGGCAAACGCCCCCCATATCGATACGGTCATCAACCCCGACATCGAGGTGGTCCGGACCATCGAACGACTGATGAGGGTGCCGGGTGCCGTGGACGTGGGCGAATTTGCCGACGGCCGCATCAAGTTTGTCGGTGTCTATCTGGAACCCGGTTCTCGTTTGGCCGGAGTTCGCCTGTCCGATCTGCCAAGCGTTCTCAAGGAGGATCGGCCCCTGATTGCTGCGGTCGTTCGTGATGACCAGTTGATCATCCCCAGGGGAGACAACCACCTGCGCGACGGCGATCTGGTCTACTTTATCAGCGAAGAAAAAAACCTGTTCAAACACCTCTCGATCTTCGACAAGCACGCCACGCCGGTAAAACGAGTGCTGATTGTCGGCGGTGGACGCATCGGCTATCGGCTGGCCAAAACGCTTGAAGGCAATTCCATCGCCTGCAAAATCATCGAAAAACGCGCCACCCAGTGCGATTTCCTGGCCGAGCGACTGGAGCGGACCGTGGTGCTCCATGGTGACGGGTCGGACCAGAGTCTGCTGGTGGAAGAAAATATTCACGACACCGATCTGGTGGTGACCCTGACCGGGGACGAAGAGACCAATATCCTGTCGTCACTGTTAGCCAAGCGGCTGGGTGCCAAGAAAACCATCACCCAGATCAATAAATTCAGTTACTTCTCACTCATGTCCACGATCGGTATCGAACAGGTAGTCAGTCCACGACTATCAGCCATCAACACCATCCTGCAGCATATCCGCAGGGGAAAGGTGCTTTCGGCGATCTCCATTAAAGGAGAAGAGGGTGAGGTCATGGAGGCGTTGGCTCTGCCCACGTCCGACATCGTTTCCAAACCCTTGAAAAAGATCGCATTTCCGAAAGGATCCATGGTGGCCGGCATTATCCGCAAGGAGGCCATTATCATTCCCGGCGGCGACAGCGTCATCGAACCGGACGACAGGATCATCATTTTTGCCACCCGTGCAGCCATTCCCGGTGTCGAGAAGATTCTGGCCGTAAAACTGGAGTACATTTAAATGCGTTGGCGTTATATCCTCAACACCGTCGGGGTGTTGACCCTGTTTTTCGGCGGGACCATGGTCGTTCCCCTGGCCTTTGACCTGTTTGCCATGGATCGCAGCCTGATGCCGATGGTTAAAGCCATGGGCATTACGCTGGTTTGTGGCACGGCCTTGATGGCCGTGTTCAGGCACGAAAAGACGGAAACCATGAGCCAGCGTGAAGGCATGGCCATTGTGTCATTAGGATGGACGGCAATCGGTCTGTTCGGGGCGCTGCCCTTTTATTTTTCCGACGCCTCCTTTTTATTTGTGGATGCGTTCTTCGAGTCCGTTTCCGGATTTACCACCACCGGATCATCGATTCTGACCGATATCGAAGGTTTGAGCCCGGGACTGCTGGTCTGGCGAAGCTTCATCCAGTGGCTGGGGGGAATGGGAATTATCGTCCTGTCTATCGCCATTCTTCCCTTTTTGGGTGTCGGCGGTATGCAGCTTTACAAGGCCGAAGTGCCCAGCCCTGTTCCGGACAAGCTCAAGCCGCGCATTCGCGATACGGCATTGATTCTGTGGAAAGTATACGCCCTGTTCACCGTGGCCGAAACGCTGTTGCTGATGATCGGCGGCATGACCTTTTTCGATGCCTTGAACCATGCCTTCACCACCATGCCCACGGGTGGCTTTTCAACAAAAAACGCGTCGGTGGCCGGCTTTGACAGTGTGTATATCGATGTCGTCATTACTGTGTTTATGCTGCTGGCCGGCATCAACTTCTCACTTCACTACCAGGTATTAAAGGGTCGCCCGCTGGCCTTATGGAAAGATTCGGAATTTCGGTTCTACCTGGCCATGTGCCTGATTTTAACCCTCGTGGTCACGGCCAACATCTACCGAACGGTGTATGCGGATGCCGGCCAGGCACTGCGATACGCGGCCTTTCAGGTGGTTTCCATCGTGACCACAACCGGCTACGCGACGGCCGATTATGAATTGTGGCCGGGCATGTCGCAGATCATCATCTTCCTGTGCATGTTTGTGGGCGCGTCAGCTGGTTCCACCGGCGGCGGCATGAAGTGCCTTCGCATCATGCTTGGCTTCAAGTACTGCTACAAAGAACTCTTTACCATGATACACCCTAGAGCCGTCTCCCACATCAAAATCGGCGGGAAAACGGTGCCCGAGGATGTCGTGAGAAGTGTGCTTGGGTTCCTGGCACTCTACATGGCCTTGTTCGCTCTGTCGACCGTGCTGCTGGCCGGCACCGGGGTTGATTTTGTCACCGCCCTCGGCGCTGTGGCCGCCACGATCGGTAATATTGGGCCGGGCTTCGGCATGGTGGGGCCAGTTGAAAATTTTGCCCAGATTCCCTACTGGGGAAAGTGGCTGCTTTCATGGTGCATGCTCCTGGGACGATTGGAGATTTACACCCTCATTATCATCGTCGTACCCGAATTCTGGCGCAAATAACGAAAAGGGCTCAATGCTCAATTTTTTTTCCCCTTGGACCCTAAAAAAAAATTGCATTGCCAATTTTCATATTGACAAACAGTGGTCGGGCGTGTACTTACGTTTTTTCTCTTGGGCCGTTAACTCAGTCGGTAGAGTATCTGCCTTTTAAGCAGAGAGTCGTTGGTTCGAGTCCAACACGGCCCACCAGAAGTGACAATGCTTGCGTCCCCATCGTCTAGCCTGGCCCAGGACACCGGCCTTTCACGCCGGCGACAGGGGTTCGAATCCCCTTGGGGACGCCACTTAAAATATATGTAACTCTCTATATACTGCCGTTTGAGCGGTTTTTCACCGCGCGGGCGGCTTTTTTGTTTTTTGGCAGGGCGGTGCCTGCGTCCGGATCAAGGCACCGTCCCGACAGATGCCGATTGATATGACGCTTCGGCTGCGTTGACAATGGTCGGGGCTTTATATAAAAACAGTCTGTGCCTTTACCTATCAGGCCAAACAAAAGGAATTGCATTCATGTTGGGCAAGAAAAAGTCGTTTGCGGAAAACATTCTGATATTGGGTCTTGGTGGCGTGGGCACCTACCTGGCCAAACGGCTGGTCCATGAAGGCTATGCGGTTACCGCCATCGAACCTGACGGTCGGTTGATCCGCCATATCGATGGGCAGCTGGACGCTCGGCTGATTCAGGGGTCGGCCATGAGCATCGCCTGCTGGCGTGAAGCCAATGCGCAAAACATCGACGTCCTGATTGCCGTCACCGACAATGACGCGGTCAACATGCTGTCGGCGATGATTGCCGACCGATTCGGCATTCCACTGAAGATTGCCCGGGTCCGCTCGATGGATTTCGACAACATTGATTCGGTGCTCAACGCCGATGACCTGAAAATCGATCTGATTATTCACCCGGAAGAGTTGGCTGCACAGGAAATTGTTCGGCTGGTCAAACGGACGGCTGGCAATGAGATCATCGATATCGCCGATGGACAAACCCAAGTCATGGCCACCCGTGTCCACGAGTCCTCACCGCTGGCCCATCAGAAACTGAAAACCCTTTCCTTGACCCACAACACCTTTCCGTTCAGGGTCGTGGCCATAGCCAGAGGGATCACCACCATCCTGCCCGGCGGCGATCATGAGATCCTTCCCCAGGATCAGGTGCTGATCATGGCCTCAAAGAAGGATCTTCCCAAATTGATGGCATTGACCGGGGTCGAGCAGCAGCGGCGGCACCGGGTGATGATTTTGGGTGGCGGTCTGGTGGGATGCCGTGTGGCAGAACTGATGGGCAAAGACGTTCGGGTGAAAATCGTTGAAAAGGACGAAGCCGTGGCTGCCGAGTTGTGCAATCACCTGACCGATGTCGAGGTGCTTCACGGGGACGGCTCCGATGCCGACGCCCTCGAGCAGGCCGGTCTGACAGACATGGACACCTTCATCACGGCGACCGGTGAGAATGAAACCAACATCATGAGCTGCATGCTGGCCAAACACCTCATGAACACGAGCAATGGTGGCGCCCGCAGCAAGGATCGCAAAACCATCTCACTGGTGAATAAAGAGGAATATCTTGTTCTGGCCGCCACCAGTGGTTCGGACATCGCGCTGAACAAGAAGGTGCTGGCAGCCAACGAGATTTTGAAGTTCATACGACGCGGGGAATTGCTCTCGGTCGCGCATCTTCATGGTTTTGATGCTGAGGTGGTGGAGATCCTGGCGGCACCGGATTCCCCCATCACGCGAATTCCGCTTTCCAAAATAGATCCGGATTTTCACGGAAAAATTCTTATCGGCGGTGTTTACCGGGACGACCAATGGAAAATCGCCGTGGGGGATACCCGCATCCTTCCCAATGAACGCGTGATCGTGATCTGCAAATCGCTGCACCTTAAAGATGTGCATAAGCTTTTTTTAGGATAGGAGTTATCTTTTCCAGAACGAAGGGTAGAAAATCACCAGCGCAGAGAACATCTCCAGGCGGCCGACAAGCATGTTCCAGGAAAGAAACCACTTGCCCGTATCGGAAATAAAGGCATAATTTTCAGACGGCCCAACCGCACCAAAGCCCGGTCCAATGTTCATGAGGGCGGCGATGACCGAACTCATGGCGGTCGTGTAATCCATATCGTCGGTGAGCACCATCACACACCCGCCTGCCAGCACCATGAAAATATTCACGATGAAATAGCAGATGGACAGATGAATGATGGCGTCATCCACCGGGCGTTGGTTCAGGCGTACGGAGATGACGGACATGGGCTGGAAAAAAATTTTTTTGATGGCGGCCGACATGAATTTGCACAGGACCACATAGTGAACGATCTTGATGCCGCTGGTGGTCGACCCGGCACAGGCGCCGATAAAGCACACGGCATACAGGAACATCTGGGAGGCCTGGGGCCAGCCTTCGTAGTCTGCAGTGGTAAAACCGGTGGTGGTCAACAGGCTGGTCACCTGAAAGGTCCCGTAGCGGATCGCATCCATCAGGCCGTAGGTGTTCTCCTTCCACAGTATCCAGGAGACCATACCGCAGAAAAAGAGCATGAGCGCCACGTACCATCGAAACTCCGTGTTAATGGCCACCGCCCGCCAATCCCCCCGGACGATCTGGTAGAAAATCACAAAGGTCATACCGCCAAGAAACATAAAGAGGATGATCACCCAGTCGAAATAGGCGTTGTTGTAATGACCGATGCTGGCATTCCACGGGGAGTAGCCGGACGTGGAGACCGTGCCGAAAGCGTGGCACAGTGAATCGAACAGGGACATGCCACCGAAACAGAGCAGAAGGGTCTCGGCCAGGTTCAACACCATGTAGATGATCCACAGGCGGACCATGGTATCCCGGTTGCGGGCATGGAATTTCTCTTTGGTGAGGACCTGGCCCGGAGATGACTCCGCCCGGAAAATGCGCAGCCCGCCCATGCCGTGGGGCAGGAAGATGACCGTCAGGGTCAAAAACCCCATCCCGCCCAACAGATGCGTCTGG
This sequence comes from uncultured delta proteobacterium, assembly GCA_963697225.1. Taxonomy (GTDB): domain Bacteria; phylum Desulfobacterota; class Desulfobacteria; order Desulfobacterales; family Desulfosarcinaceae; genus Desulfosarcina. Next base: position 66,453 of record CAVONM010000032.1, on the reverse strand, counting down.
CTGCGCCAGAACAACAGCCCGTGGGGCACCACCTCGATATCGGTCAGGATGGTGGCGCCGGTCGTGGTGTAACCGGACATCATTTCGAAAAAACCATCGGTGAAAGACGGGATGGACCCGTGGATCATGAAGGGAATGGCACTCAGTGCAGAAACGACCACCCAGCCGAAAGCGGCGATGAATATTCCGTCTTTGATGCTCAAGTCAAGGTGCTTCCTGAAACGCCACCATAACGGCAGACCCAAAAAGAGGGTCAATGCGGCAGACAAAAGCAGCGCCAAAAAATCCCCTTCACGGTAGATCAGTGAACAGACCAGGGGCAACAGCATGGAGATGCCCGTGACCATGAACAGGGTGCCGAAAACATGAAGAATGGAAAACAGGTGCATGGGTTTTGTTCGATTGAAAAAAAGGGTCGATGAAAATAATGGTTCAGCGGCAATTCATATCTCACGTGCCCTAAAAAAGCAAAAGGTCTGTCCCTTTGCGGCGAATGTTTCGTTGACACCATCGTCCGGGTATCGCTATGGTCATATGCGATGATTCCATTCGAAAAATCAGAACCCATAAGAAAGCGGTCGAATGAAAGCGGAAATTCTGGCAACGGGAGACGAGATCCGATCCGGCGCCCTGGTGGACAGCAACTCGGCGTTTATTTCGGAAAGGTTGGAAGAAAACGGTATCGAGGTGGTTCGCCACACCTGCGTGGGGGACGATCTGCCCCTATTGGTAGCCACCCTCCGTGAGATCGGCGACCGTGCGGATATGGCGGTGGTCACTGGTGGGCTGGGACCCACCACCGATGATCTGACCGCCGAATCGGCTGCCAGAGCCGCTGGTGTTGGACTGACATTCAGTCAAGCCGCCTTTGAAAACGTCGAGAGCTTTTTCAAAACCTTCAACCGCCCCATGACCGAATCCAACCGCAAGCAGGCATTGCTTCCCGATGGCAGTAAACTATTGTACAATCCGGTGGGTACCGCACCTGGATTTTCCCTGAAAATCGGGACATGTCAGTTTTTCTTTCTTCCGGGGGTGCCCCATGAGATGAGACGCATGCTGGCTGAGCATGTGATTCCTGAAATGCTTTCCCAGCAGGGCGATGCAGCCATGCATATCCGGGTGAAGACTATTACCACCTTCGGACTGCCTGAATCGCTGGCTGGCGAAAAGGTGGCCGGCGTGGAAGCCGCCTTCCCAGGTATCAAGCTGGGCCTTCGTGCCAATTTCCCGCAGATTCAGGTCAAGCTATACGGGCGGGACACGGATCTGGCCCTGCTGGATCAACGGATGGCCGAAGCGGGTCAATGGACGCTGGAACGGTTGGGATCAAACGTGATATCTGAAAGCGGCGAGCGGATGGAAGCCGTGGTGGGAAGATTGCTGTTGGAACGATCGGCCTCCATCGGCCTGGCGGAAAGCTGCACCGGCGGGCTGCTGGCCAACTGGCTGACAAACGTGGCCGGCAGTTCGGCCTATTTTCTCTTTTCCGGCGTCACCTATTCAAACCAGGCCAAGATCGATGTGCTGGGTGTCACGCCCGAAACCCTGGAAAGGCATGGTGCGGTTCACGAAGAAACGGCCCGGGAGATGGCCGAAGGGGCCCGGCGGGTAGCCGGCAGTACCTATGGGCTTTCCACCAGCGGCATTGCCGGCCCTGACGGTGGAACCGAAGACAAACCGGTGGGAACCGTGTGCGTCGGTTACGCCGGGCCGGATCGATCTTTCGGCCGTCGGTTCTACTTCCCGTTCGGAAAGCGCCTGATGAACAAGCAGATCTTTTCCATGGCGGCGCTGGATATCCTGCGCAAGGAGTTGTTGGGAACATAAAAATAGCGGATAAGCGGATAAGCTCAAAGCTCAAAGCTCAAAGCTCAAAGCCGAACCCGGAACCCAGAACCCAGAACCCAGAACCCCAAAGAGGTTGGTCGATGATTCTACCGGTAATTCTTGCAGGCGGCAGCGGCACCCGACTCTGGCCGCTTTCCCGAGCCCTTTATCCCAAGCAACTCATCAGTCTGGTTGACCGGCACACCATGCTTCAAAATACGATCCTCCGGCTGGACGGCTTGGACGGTGCAGAAAAACCTGTCGTGATATGCAACGATGAATACCGGTTCATGGTGGCCGAGCAGCTTCGGCAGATCGATATCAAGGCCGATTCAATCATTCTGGAACCGGTGGGCAGAAACACCGCTCCCGCCCTGGCAGTAGCGGCAATCCGGGCAATGGAGAGGGGTGACGATCCGGTGCTGTTAATCCTGCCGGCCGATCACCACATTCAGTTGACCGCTGAATTTCAGCGAGTAATCGAGTCGGGTCATGCATACGCCCAATCGGGCCGGATGATTACATTCGGCATTGTTCCGGATAAGCCGGAAACCGGATATGGTTACATTAAAATGGGTGACCCGTTACCCCTGGCAGGCGGAGATGCAACGGCTGTGAGCATTGCGGCTTTCGTTGAAAAACCGGACCTGGCGACGGCCCGGCGATATACGGCCTCAAAAGCCTATTGCTGGAACAGCGGCATGTTCATGTTCAAGGCGTCACAGGTCGTAGAGGAGTTGGACAGGTTTGTTCCCGCTATTGTGGCTGCCTGTCGGCAAGCCATCGATAAGGGGCGGTCCGACCTGGATTTTTTCCGGCTCGATAAAGCGGCCTTTGCGGCCTGCCCCAGCGATTCCATCGACTATGCCGTGATGGAAAAAACAGATAGCGGTGCCATGCTGCCCATGGCGGCAGGGTGGAACGATCTGGGATCATGGGAGGCCCTTTGGCAGGTTGGCGAGAAAGACGATCTGGACAATGTGGTCAAGGGAGATGTGGTGCTGCACGACGTGGGGGATTCCTATTTGCACGCCGAACACCGCCTGATCGCAGCGGTGGGATTGAAGGATCACATCGTTGTGGAGACGTCGGATGCGGTGATGATCTCCCCCCGGGACCGGGTCCAGGATGTCAAAGGGCTGGTGGATCAACTCAAGTCCCAGAACCGGGAAGAAACCCGGACGCATAAGCGGGTCTACCGGCCGTGGGGCACGGTGGATCAATTGGTAGCAGGGAACCGTTTCCAGGTGAACCGGATCACGGTCAAGCCAGGCGGTGTGTTGTCTCTCCAAAGACATTTCAACCGGTCCGAGCACTGGATCGTTGTTCGCGGGTCTGCTCAGGTCACCAAGGCCGACGAACGGCTGTTGCTCAAAGAGGACAGTTCGACTTACATTTCCGCCGGTATCGCCCATCGACTTGAAAATCCGGGGAAAATCCCGCTGGAACTGATCGAGGTGCAGACGGGCGGGTATATCGGAGAGGATGATATCACCCGGCTTGAGGATATTTACGGCCGGCACCGGCAGGAGGGATGAATGGTTATCGACTGTGAACCAACAGGGTCACCGGTCCGTCATTGACGATGTCGACCTGCATCAACGCACCGAATCGGCCGGTGTGGGTGTCCACGCCCAGCTTTATTACACGCTCCACGAAATGCCGGTAGAGCCGTTGGGCCAGAACCGGTGCGGCGGCATCGAGGAAGGAGGGCCGCCTGCCTTTGCGGCAGTCCGCCAGCAGGGTGAACTGGGAAACCACGAGTATCTGCCCCCCCATATCCAACAATGAGCGATTCATTTTGCCTTGTCGGTCTTCGAAGATGCGCAGGTTGGCCACTTTGGCGGCCAGGTATTCGGCATCGGTTTCCCCATCACCATCGGCCACTCCCAGGAGTACATTGAGGCCGTGGCCGATGGCGTCCACCACCGATCCGTCAATGGTGACGCTGCTGCTGATGACTCGCTGAACCACGGCGATCACTGCGAACCCTTTCTATCGACCGGACGGTTTTCGAAATGCGTCGGCAAAGGGGTTGTTGAAGGGCGATGTCGATGCCGGTTTGGGCGCGGGCTTGGGTTTGGATCGGTTGCCGACTGGCCGCGTTTTTCGGGGATGATCGGCCCGGGGCTTCGGTTCCGGTCTTTTTCCCGGTTGACTTTTCATGGACAACGAGATGCGTTTGCGGGGCAGGTCCACATCCATCACGGTGACGGTGACGTGCTGCTGAACGCTGACCACATCTGATGGGGTTTTTACGAATCGGTCGCACAACTCACTGATGTGGACCAACCCGTCCTGGTGAACGCCGATGTCCACGAACGCGCCGAAATTGGTGACGTTGGTGACGATCCCGGGAAGCTTCATCCCCGGTTCAAGGTCCTGTATGGCAGAGACGTTCCTATCGAAAGAGAAATGCTCGAAGGGCTCCCGGGGATCCCTGCCGGGCTTGGCCAACTCGTCCAGGATGTCGGTAAGGGTCGGTAGTCCGATGGCATCGGTGGCATAGCGGTGCAGATCGATTTTTTTGCGTAGGCCGGCATCGTTCATCAGATCGGCCACGCCGCAGCCCAGGTCCCCGGCCATGGCCTGGACCACCGGGTAGCTTTCCGGGTGGACCGCACTGGCATCCAGTGGGTTTTTTCCGCTTTTGATCCGTAAAAAACCGGCGCATTGTTCGAAGGCTTTGGGCCCCAGCCGTTTGACCTTCTTCAGCTCTTCCCGGCTGGAAAAGGCGCCATGTTCGTCCCGGTGGCTGACGATGTTTTTGGCCAGTTGTGGCCCTAAGCCGGATACATAGGTTAGCAACTGGACGCTGGCCTGGTTCACTTCCACCCCCACGCCATTGACACAGCTGGCCACCACATCGTCCAGGGACCCTTTCAGGGCGAACGGGTCTACGTCGTGCTGGTACTGACCCACGCCAATGGACTTGGGGTCGATTTTGACCAATTCCGACAGTGGATCGATCAGCCGGCGTCCGATGGAGACAGCGCCACGCACGGTAAGGTCGTGGTCGGGAAATTCCTGGCGGGCGATTTCCGATGCCGAGTACACCGATGCCCCGCTTTCGTTGACCATGATCACCGGCAGCGATTGCGCGTCGACGGTTGCCTCCACGAAGGCCTGGGTCTCCCGGCCGGCGGTGCCGTTGCCCACGGCCACCGCTTCGATATCAAATTGACGGCATAATGCGCAGAGGGTCTGGGCGGCGACGGCTGCCTGTCGCTCCGAGGTGTGGGGGTAAATGGTGTCGTTGTGCAGCAGCTTTCCCTGACGGTCCAGACAGACGACCTTGCAGCCGGTGCGAAAACCCGGGTCGATGCCCAAGACCCGTTTGGCTCCCAAGGGTGAGGCCAGCAGCAGTTGGCGAAGGTTGTCGGCAAAGACGCGGATGGCCTCTGCATCGGCTCGTTCTTTGAGGGCCACCCGTACCTCGGTTTCCATGGAGCGGGACAGCAGGCGTTTGTAGGCATCATGGGCTGCGGTCCGCACCTGCTCGGCATCTGGGCCGTCGCCGGTGACGAAAAGATCTTCCAATATGGCGATGGCCAGTTCCGCTGGCGGGGCAATGGACAGGCCAAGCATCTCCTCCTTCTCTCCTCGACGCATGGCCAGGATCCGGTGAGATGGCGCTGTTGCCACGGTTTCCTCCCACTGGAAATAGTCTTTATACTTGGCACCTTCGCTTTCTTTGCCGGCCACCACCTGACTGCGGATGACCGCTTTTTCAAAAAACAGGTCGCGAACCCGTGACCGGGCCCGCTGGTCTTCGTTCACCGTTTCGGCAATGATGTCCCGTGCGCCCGACAGCGCTGCTTCAACGGAATCTACGATTTTTTCAGGGTCCACATAGCCGCCGGCCAACTCGATCGGGTCTGCCCCTGTTTGGGCCAGAATGGCCAGGGCCAAGGGTTCCAATCCCTTTTCGCGGGCAATGGTAGCCTTGGTCCGTCGCTTGGGCCGGTAGGGCAGGTAGATGTCCTCTAAACGGGTCATCGATTCAGCGGCCAGCACCTGGGCGTTGAGTTCCTCCGTCAGATGGCCGTGCTGCTCCAGAGAATTCAGGATGGTTTCCCGCCGGCTGTCCAATTCCTGCAATTGGGTCAATCGGTCCCGGATGGCGGATACCGCTACTTCGTCCAGACTGCCGGTGGCCTCTTTGCGGTAACGGGCAATAAAGGGCACCGTGGCACCCTCTTCCAGCAGCTGCGAAACGGATTTGATCTGTACTGCATCCAGGCGCATTTCCGCGCTGATCGCGTCGATATGGGTGAGGTTCGTTGGGTTCATTGAGTTCATTGGGTTTATTGGGTTTGTTGAGTCCAAATCAGCTCATGGTTCAAAGCTGATCGTTCATGGACGACGGACTTATCCGGCCTCCGACTTCTGAACTCAGTTTTCCGTCTGCTCAACAGGCGCCTGGCGATGCCGGCAGTCGCGGTTGGGGCAGACGTGCAAGGTGCCGTCCCGCTTGGTTGTTTTTTCCACCATGTAGGCATTGCCACACGCGGGGCAGGGGACTGCCACCGGCTTATCCCAGCTGGCAAAACTGCATTTTGGATACTGGTTGCACCCGTAGAAGATTTTACCCCGTTTGGATGATTTTTCCACGATCTCGCCATCACAGCCCTTTTCGGGGCAGGCGACCCCGGTGGGCTTGGCATTGGGTCCACCGTTAAGGGACTGGGTATGTTTGCATTCCGGGTAGCCGGTGCATGCGAGAAAATCTCCATATCTGCCCCGTTTGACCACCATGGGTTTGTTGCAAAGCTCGCAGACTTTGTCGGTCGCTTCGCTTTGTTGAACCGGTGCCACCGAGGCGATGATCCCTTTTTCATCCCGCTCATAATCGCTGGAGTAGGTGCACTCCGGATAGCCGGAGCAGGCCAGAAAATGACCGTTTTTACCCATCTTGATGCGTAAGGCGTTTTTTTTGCACAACGGGCAGGTCAGATCCGTGGGCATGCCCACGCCCTTGACGCTGAGCATGCTTTCTCTAGCTTCCGCCAGCTTGCGGCTGAAGGGGCCGTAAAACTGGTTGAGGATGGTCAGTGCCTCCACCTCAGATTGTTCCACCCGGTCCAGGTCGGTCTCCATGCGGGCGGTGAACTCTACATCGAGGATCTCTGGGAAGCTGGCAATCAGCAGATCGTTGACGATGATTCCCAATTCCGTGGGCTTGAAATACCTGTTGATCAGCTCTACGTAGCCCTTGCCCCGAATGGTGGAGAGAATGGCCGCATACGTGCTTGGTCGGCCGATGCCGTTTTCCTCCAGCTCTTTGACCAGGGATGCTTCTGAAAATCGTGGCGGGGGCTGGGTAAAATGCTGTTTGGGATCGATTCCCAGCAGTTTCAGCAGGGACTTTTCCGCCAGTTCCGGCAGCGGCTGGCTTTTCTTGTTGCTTTCCGCTTCGTCATCGGCGCTTTGATAAACGGCTAGAAATCCGGGGAATTTTACCGAGGAGCCGCTGGCAGTGAATGTGTAGTCACCGGCGGCGATGGAGATGGTCTTCTGATCGATGAGCGCCTGGGCCATCTGGGATGCTACGAAACGCTGCCAGATCATCGTGTACAAGACCAGCTGATCTTTGGACAGATAACGTTTGACCTGATCCGGCGTGTGATGGACCGAGGTCGGGCGAATGGCTTCATGGGCGTCCTGAGCCTTGTTCTTATTCTTGAAAAATCGCGGCCGGTCGATGGCGTATGCCTTGCCGAACCGCTGGTTGATCAACGCTAAGGCTTCCTGTGCCGCCTCGTCGGCGATGCGGGTGGAGTCGGTCCGCATGTAGGTGATCAACCCAACGGGCTCACCCGGCCCCAGGTCGATGCCCTCGTAAAGCTGCTGAGCCACCATCATGGTTTTTTTGGCCGAAAAGCGAAGTTTTTGAATCGACTCCTGCTGGAGTTTGCTGGTGATAAAGGGTGGCAGGGGGTTGCGCCGGGTGGTCCGTTTGATGACTTTGTCAACGACAAATTGAGCTGTCTCCAGGTCCCTTAATATGGCCGTGGCTGAAGCCTCATCCGGAATTTCTATTTTTTCCCCATTTTTGCGCACCAGCTTGGCCGCAAATGCCGGTGGTACCTCTCCCTTCAGATTGGCGGTGATGGACCAGTACTCCACGGGTGTGAATGCCTGAATGGCCCGTTCCCGGTCGCAGATAATGCGCACGGCCACGGACTGCACCCGGCCGGCACTGAGACCGCCTTTCACCTTTCGCCACAGCAGGGGCGAGATCTGGTAACCCACCAATCGGTCCAGGATGCGGCGGGTCTGCTGGGCTTCATATTTGTCCCGGTCCATATCCTGGGCCTTTGTCATGGCCTCGAGAATCGCCTTTTTCGTCAGTTCGTGAAACAGCACCCGGTGAAACGTCCGGCCCTTTTTTTTGAGCACTTCGGAGGTGTGCCAGGCAATGGCCTCCCCCTCGCGGTCCGGGTCAGGGGCGAGATAGATGTCTGTCGCATCGCCGGCGGCCGATTTCAACTGGCTCAGCACCTTCGTTTTCCCGGGAATCGTCTTGTATTGCGGAGCGAAGTCGTTTTCGATGTCGATGCCCAGGTCTTTGCTGGGCAGGTCCTTGATGTGCCCCACGGTTGCGGCCACGTTGTAGTCGTTGCCGAGATATTTTTTAATGGTTCTGACCTTTGTGGGTGATTCTACGACCACCAGGGGTTTACTCACTGGATACCTCTCGGTTGCGTTTGTATTGTCGATCGATGCCGGGCGCCAGGCAAAATCGTTTGCCTGGTGATTGGACCACCATTCCTTTGAGTTCCAGCTGAAGCAGCAGCCCGGACAGCCGTCCTGACGAAAGCGTCAGGCGCCTGGCCAGGTCATCGATGTGAACGGAATCGGCCTCAAGCCTATCGATAACCATGGCCTCGTCATCCGTCAATGCCGGTGTTGCCGGTTTCGGAGGCTTCGATGCTCGCTGCGCATGGGGTTGAATGTGTTCAAATTCATCCAGAACATCCCCGGCATGCACCACCAGTTTGGCGCCCGCTTTGATCAGGGTGTGGGTACCGACGCTTTTGAACGAGTGGATGTTTCCGGGGACGGCAAACACCTCCCGATTCTGCTCGGCGGCCAGGCGGGCGGTGATCAGCGAGCCGCTTCGGCCGGTGGCCTCCACCACCACCGTGCCGTGGCACATACCGCTGATGATTCGGTTGCGGGCTGGAAAATGGTGGGCGTCGGGGCCGGTGTCGAGTGAAAATTCGGTGATCACTGCACCATTTTCGGCGATCTGGTGGAACAGACGCGTATTTTCCCTGGGATAAATCTGATTCAGACCGGTGCCCAAAACAGAAACCGTACACCCGCCTGCGGCGATGGCACCTGAATGGGCCGCGGTATCCACCCCCCTGGCCATGCCGCTGACGATATTGACCTGCTGTCTGACCAGATCCATGCAAAGCTGCCGCGTGGTGGAAATGCCATAATCGGTGGCATTGCGGGAGCCCACAACGGCGATGTTCAGCCCGGTGGCCGGCAGCGACCCGTAAATGTATAAAAATGGCGGCGGGTCCGGAATCTGGTGCAGCAGCGGGGGAAAGCCGGTGTCCTTCTGGGTGACGATGGTGTATCCTTTTTGGCGGACCGCGTCCAGCTCCCGCTCAACTGCATCAGGGACCCGATGACGCTGTATGGATGCGGCCAAACGGGCGGTAACCCCTTGGACCGCCTGCAACGCAGGACTGTCTGCGCACAGCACGGCTTCGGGCGATCCAAACTGCTCCACCAGCCGTCGAAACAACAAATTGCCGACCCCTGGCACGCTTTTCAGGGCGAACCAGGGTCGTAATGAAACCATTTATTTTCTCCGGGTCTGCCATGCCATCAGGATGGGACTGGCCACGAAGATCGATGAATAGGTACCGACCAAAATTCCGACCAGGAGGGCAAAGGAGAAATCGTGGATGATGCCGCCGCCGAGAATGAACAGGGCGACCACGACGATCAACGTCGTTCCTGAAGTAAGGATGGTTCGGCTCAGTGTTTCATTGATGCTCTTGTTTAAAATGGTGCCCAGGGGCTCTTTGTGATACTTGCGCAGATTTTCCCGGATGCGGTCAAATACGATGATGGTGTCGTTGAGGGAATAGCCGATGATGGTGAGCAGCGCGGCTACGATGGGAAGGGTGAATTCTTTGTCGAATAGGGAGAACATGCCCACGGTAATGGTTACGTCATGGATCAGCGCCACAATGGCCCCCATGGCATATTTGAATTCAAAAAACCAGAAGATGACCAAAGAGACGACCAAGGCGGCCAGCATGAGAAAGGGAACAGAGACGTGGAACAGGGAGAGCAGGTAGACCGCCCCCATGATGGCGGCCGCCACGATGCCGCTCATCGCCCATTTCAATTCAAAACGGCCGGAAATGTAAACGGTAATCAAGAGCAGGGCGTAAAACATGGCGAACAGGGCCTTTTCCCGCAGATCCTGCCCTACCTGGGGGCCGACCATTTCGACGCGACGGATCTCCACCGGCACATTGGTAGCCTCCTTGAGGTTTTTTTCGATCTTTTCCGACAGTCCTTCCATAGCCGGGTTGGTGGCATCGGTGCGGATGAGGTATTCATGATCGTTTGCATGGCCAAATTGCTGCACCGCAGACGCGGCCAGGTCCATTGTTGCCAGTCCGGACTTGATTTGGTCGATCGTGACGGATGCCTCGAATTTGACCTGGACCAGGGTGCCGCCGGCAAAGTCGATCCCGTAGTCGGGGCCCCTGTTTATCACCAGTGAACCGATGCTGATCAGAATCATCACCAGCGAGAGAAGGAAGGCGATTTTACGTTTTCCAATGAAATCGATATTGATACCCGGTTTGATAAACTGCATGAATCAAGTCCTTGATTGTGGTTTTGCGTTGCCGGCCAAGATGCTATTGCCTGCTCGGACCGGGGCATCTGGCTTAGATGCTGATGGCACGAACTTTACGATTGATCAGGAAGTAATCGAATATGGCGCGCGTCAGCACCAACGCGGTGAACAGGCTGGCCACCACCCCGAGACTCAAGGTGACGGCAAAACCCTTTACCGGACCCGTGCCGAATTGAAACAGCACCAGGGCGGCGATCAGGGTGGTCACGTTGGCATCCATAATGGTCAGGGTTGCGCGTTCGTAGCCGGCATCCACGGCGGCCCTGGGTGTTTTGCCCAGGGTCATCTCTTCCCGGATCCGCTCGAAGATCAACACGTTGGCATCCACGGCCATGCCGATCGTCAGGATGATACCGGCGATACCGGGCAGGGTGAGGGTGGCACCGAATCCGGCCAACCCGCCGGCGATGAGCAGGATGTTGAGAATCAGGGCGAAATCGGCCACGACTCCCGATCCTTTGTAGTATACGACCATGAACAGGATCACCAGGATGCCGCCCACACACATGGAGAGCAGGCCCATCTGGATGGAGTCGGTCCCCAAAGAGGGGCCGACGGTCCGCTCTTCCAAGATCTGGACGGGTGCCGGCAGCGCACCGGCACGCAGCACGATGGCCAGGTCCCGGGCTTCTTCGGTAGTGAAGCTTCCCGTAATTCGGGCCTCTCCACCGGCAATCTTGTCCTGGATGACCGGTGCGGAGTAGACATTGCTGTCCAGCACAATGGCCAGGCGTTTTTTGACGTTGTCACCGGTAATGCGCTCGAAGATCCGGGCCCCTTTTTTGTCGAACGTGATCGAGACATACGGCTCATTGTACTGACTGTCGATCTGCACCCGTGCGTCGGTCAGATACGCCCCGGTCAGGGACGTTCGCTTTTTGATCAGATAGGGAGTCTTCTGGACGCGGCGGGTTGTCCGGTCTTCTTTGGTTTCGTAAAGGATTTCACTGCCGGTGGGTACGTTTCCGCTCAGCGCGGCGTTCACGTCGTGATCCTCGTCCAGCAGTTTGAACTCCAGCAGGGCGGTCTTTCCGATCAGCTCTTTGGCACGCTGGGTGTCTTTGATGCCCGGCAGCTGGACCAGGATGCGTCGTTCACCCTGAATGCGGATGTCCGGCTCGCTGACCCCGAACTGGTCAATGCGGTTGCGGATGGTCTCCAGGGCCTGACTCACAGCCAGCTTGCGGATATGATCGGCTTCCTTGTCCGGAAGGTCAAGTACGATCCTCAGCACACCGTCCTTGAGGGTCCGGTCGGCAATCCGAAGATCGCGGAATTCTTTGTCCAGCAGGTCTTCAAAACGCTGGACGTTGTCTTTTTCGGCAACCTTGACGGCCAGCTTGACGGATTCCACCCGTTCGATGCCCAGGGTTCGAATCCGTTCTTTTTTCAACAGATCCCGCATCTCCTGACCCAACCGCTCGATGGTGTTTTCAACGGCCTTGTCCGCATCAACCTCCAGTACCAGGTGCATGCCGCCCTGAAGATCGAGGCCCAGATTGATTTTTTTATGGGGCCAGACACCGGGTTGAATTGTCGGAATCACATACACCACAGCGGCAATGATAACCGCCGCGATCACGATGAGTCTCCACGAAAGATTCTTCAACGCTTCGTTCCTTTCACAATATACACGCCAAAGCCCCAGTCGCCGTCTCACCCCTGAACCGACAGCAGGCGAAACTGCGGTCGAATCAGGTTCATGGTCCGGTGGCAATGGGGCTTTTTAGGAGAAACCGATTTGAATTAGGACTTGCCGTTGTCGGTTTTGTCTTTCTTTTCTTTTTTGGGCGCCGCCGGGGGCGGGGAGGTCTGCATCATCGCCGACACATTGCTTCGGTTGACTTTCACGCGAACTTTTTCAGCGATTTCCACTGTCAGCGCGCTTTCCGATACGCCGGTGATCCGTCCGTGAAGGCCGCCACTGGTGATAATGCGATCACCGGTTTTCAGGTTGTCAATCATCTGCCGGTGCTCTTTGGTTTTTTTCTGTTGGGGACGGATCAGCAGAAAATAAAAGATGACAAACATGAGAATCAGCGGAATAAACGACGCGAATCCTCCCGAACCACCTGGGGCGCCTGCCCCCCCCTGTCCCATAGCGTAAGCGATATTCATTGGTATCAAAACCTCCTGTCAGATATTTCAAGCGGTCGCCAGTGCAATCTTGAAATCGTGTTCACCGGCGTCACGCTTGTTTGGCAACCGTTAAAGTGGCGCTGATATACTGCAAATCACCCGCCCCGTCAAATGGTTCCTTTGGATGGGAATCGATCTTGGTAATGAAATAGCGGAAAACGCCTATATGGGTGGCGTTTCCACGGCGTTGGTTTTTTTATCGTAGACAATCTCCATCTGGCCGGGGATCAGGTCATCCCGGCCGATAATGGTAATTCCTATCGACCGTTTGCCCTCCAGGTCGCTCAGTTCCTTGCGTTTGCGGTTGAGCAGGTAGGTCGCCACCTCGGCGGGCAATTGTGCCGTGACCTGAAAGATATGCGCTTTCAGGGTGTCCAGTTTCAGCTTCCTTAATACACTCAATCCCAGGGATTCCGCGGACGACACCTGGCCTTTTCCGCCGCAACGCGAACAGGTCTCCATGCTGCCGAAATCGATGGATGGCCGCAGGCGCTGGCGGGAGAGCTCCAGCAGGCCGAATTTTGAAATTTTACCGATTTTTACCCGGGCTCGATCCTGTTTCATGCTGGCGCGAAGGGTCCTTTCCACCTGGTTGCGGTGCTTTTGTTCGCGCATATCGATAAAATCCACAACGATGAGGCCCCCTAAATCACGGATCCTGAGCTGCCGGGCGATTTCGGCTGCGGCTTCGAGGTTGGTCATCAATGCCGTCTCTTCGACATTTTTTTTCTGGGTGCCTTTGCCGGAGTTGACGTCGATGGCCACCAGCGCTTCGGTACGCTCGAGGACCACCGATCCACCGGACTTGAGCGTCACCCGGTTGTCGAAAATGGTCGCTATCTGGTCTTCCAACTGGAACCGGGTGAAAAGGGGTTTGTCCGATTTATGGAACTTGACGATGCTGGTCTGTTTCGGCGCGATGATCTGGACGAAGCTTTTCACCTCCTGGTAGACGGCCTCATCGTCGATCAGAATTTCCTTGATGTCGGGCGTAAAGTGGTCGCGGATGGAACGGACGGCCAGGTTTCGGTCCTTGTACAGGGCCGAGGGCGCCTGCGCCTTTACGGCCAGGTCGGTGATGCTTTTCCACAGGCGCAACAGGTACTGGACATCCTTGGCCAGCATGGTTTTGGTGCACCCCTGGCCGGCGGTGCGGACGATAATGCCGAAGCCATCGGGCAGATCCAACTTGTCAACGATTTCCTTGAGCCGTTTGCGTTCGGTTTCGTCTTCGATCTTGCGCGAGATGCCCCGGCTGTCGCTTCCCGGCATCAGCACGGCGTAGCGACCGGGCAGAGAAATGAAGGTGGTGAGCATGGCCCCTTTTTTCATGATGGGGTCCTTGGTCACCTGCACCATCAACTCCTGGCCACGCTTCACCAGGTTCTGTATGGTGTTGCCGTTGGCCGGTGGACCCTGAAAATAGTCGCTGTGGATCTCCTGCTTTTGCAAGAAGCCGTGGCGTTCGGCTCCGAAGTCAACGAACACCGCCTGAAGGCTGGGTTCGATGCGGGTGATTAAACCTTTGTATATACTGCTGTGCAGAATTTCCCTGGCTGTGCTTTCGATGTGAAATTCTTCCAGGCGACTGTCTTTGACGATGGCGAGGCGAACCTCTTCGGGGTCCACAGCATTGATGAGAATTTTACTGGTCATTAGGAGACGGTTCTTTTCCTTCCGCTTCAGGTTGTCAATGTTGAATCTGTATAAATAAGGAATTGTTACAACCAAGTCAACGGATTTTTAGGCCATTTCCATAAAAACGAGGGCCGGCGAAATCGATAAACGATCGACCGACAGCCGGGTGGATCGTCCAGACATCCCGGCAGACGACGGCAATAAGGGCGTTTTCGGTTTGCTGGATGGCCAGAACGGCTCTTGATCTTTAGCGGGCTTTATGGCATGAGGATGCACGCAAGCCTGACCAAATTAATAATGTTCGCAAGAAGATAGGAAGATTCATGGATTCACGGTATGATCCCCAGACCATCGAAGCCAAATGGCAGGACCGCTGGCAGGACGACCGGCTGTTCAATGTCGTCGAGGCGCCTGACCAGAAAAAATACTACCTGCTGGAAATGTTTCCTTATCCATCGGGTAAAATCCATATGGGCCATGTGAGAAATTACACCATTGGAGACGTGGTGGCCCGCTACAAGCGGATGCGCGGATTCAATGTCCTTCACCCCATGGGCTGGGATGCCTTCGGTATGCCGGCTGAAAACGCGGCCATTGCCAACGACACCCATCCCGCCAAGTGGACCTATGAAAATATTGACGCCATGCGGGCCCAACTTAAACGACTGGGGTTCTCCTATGACTGGGGCCGCGAACTGGCCACCTGTCGTCCTGAATACTACCGCTGGGAGCAGTGGCTCTTCCTCAAAATGGTCGAGCGGGGCATGGCTTACCGCAAAGAGTCCTATGTGAACTGGTGTGAACCCTGCCAGACGGTGCTGGCCAATGAGCAGGTGGAGGCGGGTCTGTGCTGGCGCTGCGGCAAACCGGTGCGCCAGAAGAAGTTGTGGCAGTGGTTTTTCAAGATTACGGACTTTGCCGAAGACCTGTTGGTCCACTGCGACATGCTTCCCGGTTGGCCGGACAAAGTGACCACCATGCAGCGCAATTGGATCGGTAAAAGCGTCGGCGCGGAGATCCGTTTCGCCGTGGCGGAGAGCGAGGCGGTCATCAGCGTATTCACCACCCGACAGGACACGGTCTTCGGGGCCACGTTCATGTGTCTGGCGCCTGAACACCCGCTGGTCCCCAAACTGGCGGGTGGAACGGAACAGGATGCTTCTGTGACGGCTTTTGTCGAGCGCATCTCCCTTCAGGACCGCTCCACCAAGGCCATCGAAAACTATGAAAAAGAAGGCGTTTTTACCGGCGCCTATTGTATCAACCCCATGAATGGCCGCAGAATGCCCATCTATACGGCCAACTTCGCCCTGATGGAGTACGGTACCGGCGCCGTTATGTCCGTTCCGGCCCACGACCAACGGGATTTTGATTTCGCCCGCAAATACGGCCTGCCCATTATCGTGGTGGTCAGTCCTCGGGACGAGGAACTGGACGGCAGCACCATGCGTGTCGCCTATACCGGCGACGGCATCATGGTCAATTCCGGGGATTTCAACGGATTGGGCAACCGGGATGCCATGGACGCGATCACTGCATTCATGGACAAAAACGGCATCGGTAATAAGACCATCAGCTTCCGGCTGCGGGATTGGGGCATCTCCAGACAGCGTTACTGGGGCGCGCCCATTCCCATGATTCACTGTGACAGCTGCGGCATCGTCCCCGTACCTGAGGCAGACCTGCCCATCGTGCTGCCTGAAGACGCCGACCTGCTGGGAGGCGGACGCTCGCCGCTTCCGGTGCTGAAGGCGTTTAACAAGGCCCGTTGTCCCCAGTGCGGGCGAGATGACGCCCGACGGGAGACCGACACCATGGACACCTTCGTGGAGTCATCATGGTATTTCGAGCGGTACTGCAGTCCCCGATGTGACACGGCCATGTTCGACACCCGGGCGGTCGACTACTGGATGCCGGTGGATCAGTATATCGGCGGTGTGGAACACGCCATTTTGCATCTGCTCTATTCACGCTATTTTACCCGGGTGCTCGAATCGTTGGGACTGGTGACATTTAAGGAACCGTTTACCCGGCTGCTCACCCAGGGCATGGTCTGCAAGGAGACCACTGCCTGCGCGGAGCATGGCTTTCTTTTCCCTGAACAGGTGGCGGAAAACGGTGATGACCGGCGGTCCTGCCTGCAATGCGGCCGGCCGGTGGCGATCGGGCGGGTCGAAAAGATGTCCAAATCAAAAAAGAACGTCATCGACCCCAACATTTTGCTCGACGAATACGGGGCCGACACCACCCGGCTCTTCTGCCTGTTTGCCGCGCCGCCCGAACGGGATCTGGAGTGGAGCGAGCAGGGTGTAGAGGGCAGCTTCCGGTTCCTCCAGCGGGTTTGGCGGTTGGCCGAACGCTGGCTGCCGCTGCTGGATGATGGTGAATCCAACCCGAGCGACGTCCAGGATTTAAATGAACCCTTCCGGGAGCTCTATCGAAAAACCCATGCAACCATCAAGCGGGTCACTCAGGATATCGAGGACCGGTTTCATTTCAACACGGTCATCAGTGCGGTCATGGAACTGGTCAACGCCATGCAGGCCATCGATGAATCTGATACGGATGGCCAGGGGAATCGGACGATGCGTTTGGCCCTGGAGACAACGGTCCTGCTGCTGTCTCCCATCGTTCCCCATTTTTGCGAAGAGCTGTGGGAGGCCCTTGGCCACGCGGACAGTATCTTGTTGGATCGCTGGCCCCGCTTCGACGAAGCGGCCACGGTAAAAAAAGAGGTCGAAGTGGTGGTCCAGGTTAACGGCAAGCTGCGCAGCCGGTTTTCGGCCGATCTGGATACGGACGAAAAAACGCTGAAGCAACGGGCCTTGGTCGACGAACGAATCGTCCGATTTGTCGACGGAAAGCCGATAAAAAAGGTGATTACCGTAAAAAACAAACTGGTTAATATCGTAATTTAAAATAAAGTGTTAAGTGATTAAGAATTAAGTGTTAGGTGAAGGAATGGAGCCGGTTTTATACAAGCTGATACAAACCTTTAAAACCTAACACCGAACTTTACATTCAAAAGGGCGTTGATGAAATTCAGATGGGGTGCAATAGGGTTGGTCGGTTTTTTGGCAGCGACGCTAACCGCATGCGGCTACCAATTTGCCGGCCGCGGGGGGTTTCCGGCCGGTGTATCCCGGGTGTTTATACCCATCCTGGAGAATCGGTCTGCCGAAACCGGCGCGGAGAGCATCTTCACCAACGACCTGATCTATGAATTCACCAGGAACCGCAAAGAAAGCCTGGCCCAGGAACGCTCTTCGGCCGATGGCACGCTGACCGGGACCATTGTTTCCATCTCGGTGGAAAACATTGCCCGCTCCACGGTTTCGACTGCGGTGGAGCGCCGTGTGACCGGTATACTGAACCTGCAACTTGAATCTCCTGAGGGTCGGATACTCTGGGCGTCGGGGAATATTGTCGAGCGCCAGGCCTATTCGGTTGTGGATGGAAATAAAGCGGCAACAGATCGGAATAAGTCCGATGCCATTGCCGTCGTGTCCAAAAAACTGGCAGAATCCGCCTTCAACCGGCTGACGGATGATTTCTGATGATTGAGAACCCTCGTTGCCGCAGTCGAAACGCGTCCGGCAGTGTCAATCCACCGCCGCTTACGGATTTCTACAGATGCCGGTACGGGTCAGGCTCGCTGAGTGTTGACCTGCCGGTTGAGACGGGAAACTTTGCGGGAAGCGGTCTTTTTGTGGAGCACCCCTTTTTTTGCCGCTTTGTCGATGGCCGATTTGGCTGCGTTAAGCTGCTCAACGGCATTCTCCGCACCTTGCGCCACGGCAAGGCGCACATCCTTGACCACGTTTTTTACCCGAGTTTGAACTGCTTTGTTCCGCAGGCGCCGACGCTCATTCTGGCCGGCGCGTTTCAATGCTGATTTATGGTTGGCCACCTTCTGTTACTCCTTTCGGAAATTTATTGGGAAAACACAAAACTTCCTGATATCCAAAAAAATTGGGCAAGTCAAGAGTTATTGTGCCTTCCACTTACGACCAGGACCCTATGCATTCCGACGCCAGACACCAGGTAAAAAGTGAGAATCGCTATGTCACCCGCGCCGCCGGTGTGGTGGGGGTGGCGACTTTACTCAGCCGTGTCTTCGGCTACCTGCGGGATATGGTGTTGGCTTCTTTTTTTGGTGCCGGGATGACTGCGGATGCCTTTATTGCCGCCTTCCGGATTCCCAACCTGCTGCGCCGCCTGTTCGGTGAAGGGTCGTTGAGCATTGCCTTTGTGCCCGTTTTTACGGAAACCCTGCTCAAGGGGGGGCGCGAGGATGGCCTTCGCCTGGCCGTGAGTGCCCTGAAACTGCTGCTGGTCTGTCTGTCGGTCGTATCGATCATCGGCGTGGTCGCTGCACCAACCATCATCAAGGCGGTCGCCCC
This sequence comes from uncultured delta proteobacterium, assembly GCA_963697225.1. Taxonomy (GTDB): domain Bacteria; phylum Desulfobacterota; class Desulfobacteria; order Desulfobacterales; family Desulfosarcinaceae; genus Desulfosarcina. The sequence continues at coordinate 47,544 of CAVONM010000032.1, read as the reverse complement.
CGGGTTTTCCGACCTACCGGAAAAGATAAACCTGACGGTAACATTGACGCGTGTCATGTTTCCCTATGTCGTCCTGATCGGTCTGGTAGCCCTGTGTATGGGCATTCTTAATGTGCTGGGACATTTTGCCGCCCCGGCCATCGCGCCGGTCCTGTTGAACCTGGCCATGATCGGCGCTGTTATTACCGCTTCCCGGTTTTCAGATTCTGAAACGGTTCAAGTCGTGGCGCTTGCCGGTGGGGTGCTGTTGGGCGGGGTCCTTCAACTGGCCCTGCAACTGCCTTATCTGGTAAAGCATGGCGTCCGGTTCTGGGCACGATCCGGTCTGTGGCATCCGGCGATGAAGCGGGTCGGTATCCTCATGCTGCCAACCATTTTTGGTGCGGCAGTCTATCAGATCAATATTCTGGTTGGAACCCTGCTGGCCTCTCTGCTTTCCGAGGGCAGTGTCTCCTATCTGTACTATGCCGACCGGCTGGTTCAATTTCCCTTGGGCATATTCGCCCAGGCGACGGCCACGGCTGTTCTGCCCAGCCTCTCACGGCAGGCTGCCAATGGCGATCTGGCCGGCATGGGAGATACGTTCGGCCATGCCATGAGTCTGGTTCTGTTTGTCACCATTCCGGCCATGGTGGGACTCATCGTGCTTCGAGACCCCATCGTGGCGCTGTTGTTCAAACGTGGGGCCTTCGATGCCCAGACCACGCGATTGACCTCCGATGCCCTTTTGTACTATGCTCTGGGACTGTGGGCCTTCGCTGCCGTGCGTATTGTTGTTTCAACGTTTTACGCCATGCAGGATACCCGAACGCCAGTCAAAACCGCCACGATCTCCATCGCCGCCAACATCCTTTTAGGAGTGGTTCTCATGGGCCCGATGAAGCACTGTGGGCTGGCTCTGGCGACCTCGCTGGCCTCCATGGTGAATCTGGTGCTTCTGGTGGTTGTGCTGAGAAACAAGTTAGGGGTGATCCGGTGGCGGCTCATCTTTTCCAGTTGTCTGAAGACGATTGCCGCTTCAGGGCTCATGGCTCTGGGTGTGGTGATGACCAGCCGGCTTCTCATTCCTCCTGAAACCGAAACGGGCAGTCTGCGGCTGCTGGTGGGAATTGGCGCCGGCGTCACCGGCGGCATCGCTATTTTTTCCGCGGCGGCCTGGATGATGAAGGTTCCGGAATGGGAAAAAGTGATGGTGTTGATGAGAAGGAGTTTAAAACGGTCATGAGCCTTCGCCGGAAAATCATCGTTGCAGGAGCCGTCGTGGCGCTGTTCAATCTGATGCTGCTGATCGTCTTCGGCGACAATGGTCTGGTGGAAATGCACCGGCTGCGTGAAAAGGAGCAGACCATGGTGCAGCAGAACGAAACACTGGCCAGGGAGAACGTCAGCCTGTATCGGACTATCGGGCGGCTGAAAAACGATCCGGCCTTCATCGAGAGCGTGGCCCGCAATGAACTGGGCATGATCGGCAAAGATGATGTAGTCGTTATTTTTCCAGGTTCCACGGGGCAAAGGAAATGATATGGAACGTACAGGGGACAAAACCTTTTACACGGTGACGATGGCGCGCGTTTATGCCGATCAAGGCAGATATGAGGAGGCCGCCCGGATTTACCGTTATCTGCTGGACCAGACCCCCGACCGGTCGGATCTCAGAAAGGCGTTGGAGGCGGTGACATCCATGTTGCCGGTTCCCCCCGGTCACTGGCATGACATATCCGGTCTGATCGAGCGGTGGGTTCGCTTGATGGTCAGGCGGAATGCACTTCGGCGCCTTCAACAATGCCGTGTTTTAAAGCAGTGATCAGATTGACATGAAAAAAAACGTTCTGCATGCAAAAAATATCGTTCTGGGTGTATGCGGCGGAATTGCCGCCTATAAAAGTGTAGAGCTCCTCAGGCGGCTGGTGAAGCTGGGATCCAGCGTGCGGGTCATCATGACCCACAGCGCCGCCCGATTCGTGAGCCCCATGACCTTTGAGGTGCTTTCGGAAAACCAGGTGTGTGTCGATCTTTTCGATGCGAAAGATGACGCGGCCATCCGGCATATTGCCTGGGCGGAAGCGGCCCATGGCGTTATCATCGCGCCGGCAACGGCCAACATGGTGGCCAAGCTGGCCCATGGCATCGCCGACGATGCCCTGAGCACGTTCATGCTGGCGGTGACCTGCCCGGTAATGATTTGTCCCTCCATGAATTCAAACATGTTCGAACACCCTGCCCATCGTCGCAACCTAAAACAGCTTGAAGCGGACGGCTGCCACATCCTGGCACCTGGTGAAGGATCGCTGGCCTGCGGCACCATCGGACCGGGCCGGCTGCCGGAACCCGCAGCAATCGTGGACCGGCTGGCCAGCTTCCTCACGCCCGACGACCTTGCCGGCAAAAAGGTATTGGTCACCGCCGGGCCCACCCGGGAAGCCATCGATCCGGTTCGGTTTATCAGCAACCCCTCTTCCGGAAAGATGGGCTATGCCATCGCCCGTGCCGCTGAATACCGCGGTGCCTGCGTGACCCTGGTCACCGGTCCCGTGTGTTTAGATCCACCGCAAAACGTCGAGGTGGTGCCCGTCGTCACCGTAGACGATATGGCTGCCGCCGTCTTTGCCCGTCTCGAACAGTCCCATGTGGTTGTGAAGGTGGCGGCGGTTTCAGACTATCGGCCAGTCAAAACCGAAGCCCACAAGATCAAAAAGCGTCAGGATCACATGCAACTGACCCTGGAGCGGACCACGGACATCCTGAAAACCGTCGGGCACCGGAAAAAGCATCAGATCGTTGTCGGGTTTGCCGCAGAGACCCGGAACATGGAAACCCATGCGCGGAAAAAACTTGAAGAGAAGCATCTGGACATGATTGCAGCCAATCTCATCGGCCCACCCGATTCCGGTTTTGCATCCGATACCAACCGCATGACCCTGTTTTTTGCAGACGGTCGAAAAGAGATCCTCGATGTGATGGACAAGGATGCGGTGGCCCACCTGATCCTTGACCGGGTGGTCGAGTTGGTCAATCAGAGCGCCGTTCCTTGAGATCACTGATTCCATATAAAATCATCCGGGACATTCGAAACACGCTGTGTTATCTTAAACAAGGTGGGTGTACCGGTTTTGACTGCAGCGAGGCCAGCCTGACACTCCTGAATCAGCTGGGACTGCCGCGTCATGGTGCAGGGGTCGATCGGGAAACCTTGGCGGACGTCTGCACCGACCTGGGCGACTGCACCCGATGCGGGCTGTGTGAATCGAGAACCCATATCGTGTTTGGTGAGGGCAGCCCCAACGCGCATGTGGTCTTCGTGGGCGAAGGACCGGGATTCGAAGAGGATAAATGCGGTCAGCCATTTGTGGGAGCGGCAGGACAGCTGTTAACCAAAATCATTGCCGCCATGCAGCTGACCCGGGAGACGGTTTATATCGGCAATATTGTCAAATGCCGGCCCCCGAACAACCGGAACCCGGAACCTGAAGAAATCCGCCAATGCCTGCCGTTTCTCAAGCGGCAGTTGACCGCCATCAATCCGCGCGTCATCTGTGCCTTGGGAAGTGTGGCTGCCCGGGCCCTGCTGGAGACCAAGACGCCCATCTCCCGTCTCAGGGGACGATTTTATGAGTTCTCGGGTATTCCGGTGATGCCGACCTTTCACCCGGCATTCTTGTTGCGCAACCCGGAAAAGAAAAAAGAAGTGTGGGAAGATGTCCAGCAAATCATGAAAATGCTGGAATAGCTGCCACCCATGCCCCTTTCCCGCCTTCAAGGGGGGTGTTGTGAGAAATCGATCCATTCTCGTTAGCGTATTCGCCGCCTTGTTATTGCTGCTATCGACCCCTCAGGCCGATGCCGAATCTGCATCGGTCTATTTAGTCCGGATCGGCGGAGCCATCTCACCCGGGAATGCCGATTTTCTGGATTCGGCCATCCACACGGCCAATGCGGAGGGCGCCGGCTGTCTCATCGTGATCCTGGACACGCCTGGCGGCCTTGCCGAATCCATGCGCAAGATGGTTATGACCATCTATGAGAGCAGGATCCCGGTGGTCGTTTACGTGGCACCGTCGGGCGCCCGGGCGGCATCCGCCGGCGTGATGATCACCATGGCTGCCGATGTGGCCGCCATGGCGCCCGGAACCCACATCGGGGCCGCCCACCCGGTCAACGCCGGCGGCCAGGACCTGGACAAGACCATGGCCGAGAAGGTGACCAATGACATGGTGGCCTTTGTGAAAAGCATCGCCGAAAAGCGTGAGCGCAACATCGAGTGGGCCGAGGAGGCGGTGCGTGAAAGCGTGTCGGTGACGGAAACCGAAGCCCTTGAGAAAAGAATCATCGACCTGGTGGCCCGGGATCTGGACGACCTGGTCATCCAGATCAACGGTCTCGAGATCAAGGGGAAAGGACCGGTTGATATTGACCCGGCCAAGCGGATCTGGATTGCCGAATCGATTCGAACCCGGATACTCAAGGCCCTCAGCGATCCCAATATCGCATATATTCTGATGATGATCGGCCTGGCCGGCCTCTATTTCGAGTTGTCCCATCCGGGCGCTGTCCTGCCGGGGGTCATCGGCAGCATCGCCCTCATCCTGGCCTTTTACTCGCTTCAGACCCTGCCGGTGAATATCGCCGGCGTCCTGCTGATCCTGCTGGCTCTGATCTTTTTTATCATGGAAATGAAAATCGCCAGCTACGGCCTGCTCAGTGTGGCGGGGATCATCAGCCTGCTGTTGGGGTCGGTGATGCTTTTTGACCGGTCGGGCGGGCAAATCGGTATTTCGTGGACCGTATTGGTGCCAACGATAGGTCTTGTGGGGGGCTTTTTCGTGGTGGTCGCCGGACTGGTCTTTCGCTCCCGAACCCGTCGTCCCATGACGGGGGAGTCGGGGTTGATCGGTGAAACCGGTGTGGTGAAAACGCCCCTGACACCCACGGGTCGGATTCAGGTTCACGGTGAACTGTGGTCCGCCCGATGCCGGACGCCGTTGACCACCGGTCAGCGGGTGCGTGTGACGGCGGTGGACGGCCTGACCCTTGAGGTGGAACCGGCGGCATCGGCCACAGGACCCAGGGGGATCACGCCAAAGCCGGCGGTACCGGACGGATAGATGCCGACCGGTCCTCACCCTCTGCTCATCATCCGCCCAATCGGGTTAAAGGAGGAATCCATGCTACCAACCATCGGTATAGTTGTTTTTGTCGTTTTATTTCTTTCCACCGCCCTCAGGATTCTGAACGAATATGAGCGGGGTGTCATTTTCCGCCTCGGCCGGGTCATCCAGGCCAAGGGGCCGGGATTGATCATCCTGATTCCCATTGTGGACAAGATGGTCAAAGTGAGCATGCGGCTGGTGGTCATGGATGTGGACCCCCAGGACGTGATCACCCTGGATAATGTATCGGTGAAGGTCAATGCGGTGATCTATTTTCGGGTGATTGGCCCCATTAAGGCCATTGTGGAGGTGGAAAACTACACCTATGCTATTTCTCAACTGGCCCAGACTACCCTGCGCAGCGTTTGCGGCCAGGCCGAACTGGACGAACTCCTGTCGGCCCGGGAAAAGATCAATGCCAAGCTTCAGGAGATCCTGGACATTCACACGGACCCTTGGGGCATCAAGGTGGCTAACGTGGAGCTCAAGCACATCGACCTGCCCCAGGAGATGCAGCGGGCCATGGCCAAACAGGCCGAGGCCGAGCGGGAGCGGCGGGCCAAGGTGATCAACGCAGAAGGCGAATTCCAGGCCGCCGACCGCCTGGCCGCGGCGGCCAAGATCATCGACCAGTATCCCACCGCCATTCAGCTGCGCTACCTGCAGACCATGCGGGAGATGTCCGCCGAGGGCAACACGACCACCATTTTCCCGCTGCCGCTGGATCTGTTTCGGCCATTCATGAAGTTGGTGGAAAAAGGAAACCAGGATTGATGGACTCCTAAAAAATTGCATTTCAGACGGATTCGTAAAAAAACCGAGATCAAGGCTTGCGAATCCTTAAGGAATGAGGCGTACTTACGGTACGCCGCAGTGACGATGGGTGAAGCGTAACGCGGATATCGGCTTTTTTACGGATCCGTCAAGGATTGATCCCTATTGACACGCTCGGTGGGATAGGACTACTTAGACTGTTTTTGTATGCATGGTGTATGGTTTGGCATGGTGCCCGTGGCACCCATGATCGTGGTAATTACCGCTACTTCATGAAAGGAGACTGGATCAAATGACCAAAGGTACGGAAGGCGCAGAAAAACCGTTGGATAAAATGACCGTCAAAGAACTTCGTGAAATTGCCCATGCCATACCGGACCTCAAGGGCATTCACGGCATGAACAAGCAGGACCTGCTCGATGCCGTCAAGGCGCATCGGGGCATCAAGGAAGAAAAACCCACAAAGCCCAGCCGATCCCTTCGGCAGATTAAACAGCATATCCGGGAACTCAAAGCCCTTAAAAGCGAAATCGCTCCAGAAAAAGACCGCAAGAAATCCGGCATCTTACGCCGCCGGATCTCGCGGTTGAAGAAAAAGACACGCAATGTGGCCTAAAGGGCCGACGGTTGTCAAACCAGGAAGGTCCGATGATTGATCCGGCTGCACTTGCCTTTGACATCGATGGAGTCATCGCCGACACCATGCACCTGTTTCTGGATATCCTCAGGGATCACTACGATGTCCACACGGTGCGATACGACGACATCACCTGCTACCGGCTGGACCATTGCCTGGATCTGGACGGGGACGTTCTGGAGGGGGCGACGGCCAGGATTCTCGATGGGGGTTACCGGGCTGCGCTGAAACCCATTCCCGGCGCCGGGCCGGTGTTAAGGCGCATCGGGGAAGCTACGGGCCGCATCCTGATGGTGACCGCCCGGCCCGAGCCGGGTCCCATCGAAGCGTGGATGAACCAGCTGCTCGACGGTCAGCATCGCCGGGCCAGAATCGTAGCGACCGGTTCATTCGAGGCCAAAACCGACGTGCTGCTGGAAAACGGCATCAAGTGGTTCGTGGAAGACCGCCTGGAAACCTGTCACCTGCTCAGCGCTGCAGGTATCACGCCCGTCGTGTTCCGCCAGCCATGGAACCGGGAACCCCATGACTACCTTCAGGTGGAATCCTGGCAGGAACTCGAACAACGGATCACTTTCCCATGACACGAATCGGGCTGACAGAACAGATCGATTTTTTCCTGCAGGTCTTGGCTGCGGAAAAAGGCTACTCCGTCCACACCATTCGTGCTTATGGCCATGATCTGGCGGAGTTCGCCGGCTATGCCGCCCGCGGGTCAGACCTGTCCGAAGAGGGAGAGAAACGGTCGCTGACCATCGACGATATCGACAACCTGACCGTCCGGGGGTACCTGGGGCTTCTACACCGCAAGAACGAGAAGGTTACCATTGCCCGTAAACTGTCGGTTCTGCGATCTTTTTTCCGTCACCTGGTAAGACACCGGTTGATCGATGAAGATCCCACGGCCGCCATCCTGACGCCCAAGCACAGCCGGCGGATGCCATCCTACCTGTCCGTTGACGACATGTTCCGCCTGCTGGATCAGACCGTCGACGACACCGTGCTGGGGCTGCGCAACCGGGCCCTGTTTGAAACCCTTTACGGATCGGGGATCCGTGTGTCCGAACTGACCGGCCTGAATGTGTTCGATGTCGATTTTTCCTCAGGATTTCTCCGGGTGTCGGGAAAAGGGGGCCGTGATCGAATCGTGCCGGTGGGCGAAAAAGCGCTGAATCGCATTCAAACCTACCGGGACCGGCTCTTTGCCCGGACCGGGATCGGTATGGTGGTTGATGGCCCGCTCTATTTAAACAAGAACAGGGGCCGGCTGAGTTCACGTTCCGTGGCCCGGATTCTGGAAGCATGGATTCGCAAGTGCAGCCTGGCGGTGCCGATTTCCCCCCACGGCATCCGGCACAGCTTCGCCACCCACATGCTGGACGCGGGTGCAGATCTGCGCACCGTTCAGGAACTGCTGGGTCACAAGAGCCTGTCAACCACCCAAAAATACACCCATGTAAGCATTGACCGACTGATGGCGGCCTATGACAGCGCCCACCCCAGGCGATAGAAAGGATCCAGGTTTCATTCATGTCCCATCAACCCACACAACATTCACTGCGATTCCACGGCACCACCATCCTGGCTGTCCGGTCGGAGGATCGGGTGGTCATGGCCGGTGACGGTCAGGTGACCCTGAACAACACGGTCATCAAGCACAATGCCCGCAAGGTTCGGCGCATATACAACGACACGATCCTGGTGGGGTTTGCCGGTGCCACCGCCGACGCCCTGACCCTGACCGAGAAACTGGAGCAGAAACTGGAACGTTACAACGGGAACCTGACCCGGTCGGCCGTTGAACTGGCCAGAGATTGGCGGGCAGACAAGTACCTGCGCCGCCTGGAGGCCATGATGATTGCCGCGGACGGCACGTCCATGCTGCTCATATCGGGAAACGGGGATGTCATTGAGCCGGACGAGGGCATTGCGGCCATTGGCTCGGGAGCCGTGGCCGCCCAGGCGTCGGCAACGGCCCTTTTCCATCAGACCGAACTGGACCTGCGCCGGATCGTCGAGGTGTCCATGCAAATCGCCGCCTCCCTGTGCGTATTTACCAACGATCGTATCACCCTTGAAGAGCTTTGATCCATGAATGACCTGAAACCCATCGATATCGTGGCCGAACTGGACAAATACATCATCGGTCAGAATGATGCCAAGCGCTCCGTCGCCATTGCATTGAGAAACCGATGGCGTCGCCAGCAGGTGCCTGATTCGCTCAGGGACGAGATCGCCCCCAAGAATATTATCCTGATCGGCCCCACCGGGGTGGGCAAGACGGAGATTGCCCGGCGCCTCTCGCGGCTCAGCGACTCACCGTTTTTCAAGGTGGAGGCGTCCAAATTCACCGAAGTGGGATATGTGGGTCGGGATGTGGAGTCCATGGTCCGTGACCTCCTGGAACTGACGGTCAACACCGTTCGCACGACCGAGCAGGAGGCTGTCACAGACCAGGCATGGCGCATCGCCGAGGAGCGGATGCTGGACCTGCTGCTGCCCAAGGCCGATCGGGGTCGGGCGGACGCTGCAGGAGAAGGCGGCCTGGAAGTGGTCAACACATCCGCCGATACCGCTTCGTCCACACGGGAGAAGCTGCGCAAGATGCTGCAGGCCGGAAAAATGGACAGTCGTTATGTCGACCTGGACGTGGCCGAGCGCAACATGCCCATGGTCGAGATTTTCTCCAATGCCGGCATGGAGGAGATGGGATTCAACTTCAAGGACATGCTGGGTTCCCTGCTGCCTAAGAACACCCGCCGCCGAAAGATCAAAGTGCCCGAAGCCATGAAGACCATGGCCGCGGAAGAGGCCCAGAACCTGGTGGACATGGACAAGGTGATCCAGGATGCGATCGCCAAAGTGGAACAGTCCGGCATCATTTTCCTGGACGAGATCGACAAGATCGCCGGCAACGGAAAAGGACACGGTCCGGATGTTTCCCGGGAGGGGGTTCAGCGGGATCTATTGCCCATTGTGGAAGGTTCCACGGTGAATACCAAATACGGACCGGTGAAAACCGACCATATCCTGTTTATCGCCTCTGGTGCCTTTCACACCATCAAGCCGTCTGACCTGATCCCGGAACTCCAGGGACGGTTTCCCATCCGGGTGACCCTGGACGCGCTGAACCGCAGGGATTTTGTCCGCATTCTGACAGAACCGAAGAACGCGCTGCTGCTCCAGTATATCGCCTTACTCAAAACGGAGGGAGTGGAACTGGTCTTCTCCGAAAACGCGGTCGAAAGGATTGCCGAGATTGCCGAGGAGGTGAACGTCCGTACGGAGAATATCGGTGCCCGGCGCCTTCATACCCTCATGGAGCGGCTGCTCGAAGACATCCTCTTCGACGCCCCCGATGTGCCGGATGCTCACCTGACGGTAGATGATGCATACGTCGGGGAAAAACTTAAAGCGATCAAGGATGATGAGGACTTGAGTCGCTATATTCTATAGTAAGGGTTCAAGGATTCGAGGGGTCAAGGGGCCAAGGAAAACACTTTAGAGTTGAACCCTGATCAAATAAGGAATCACCATGACAGCAGACTCCACACACCCCCACTCAACCGTCGCGGACATCCTTATCGAGGCCCTGCCTTATATCCGCAAGTTCTCCGGTATGACCGTGGTGGTGAAATACGGCGGCCACGCCATGGTTGACGAGCAACTGAAAACCGACTTTGCCCGGGACATCACCCTGCTCAAGTTCATTGGTCTCAACCCGGTGGTGGTTCACGGCGGCGGCCCCCAGATCAACCGGGTCCTGGACCAGATGGGCATTCGTCCCCAGTTTGTGCGTGGCATGCGGCTCACCGACGGCCCGACCATGGACGTGGTGGAGATGGTCCTGGGCGGAAAGGTGAACAAAAGCATCGTCGCTCAGATCAACCAACAGGGGGGCAAGGCCGTTGGGCTGAGCGGCAAGGACGGCGGGCTCATTGAAGCCAAAAAGATGCGCATCCTCCATCAGGCCGACGCGGGCAGCCCGCCCGAGATCATCGATCCGGGAATGGTGGGAGAGGTGACCCGGATCGACCCCCAGATCATCCACACCCTCTCCGAAAAGGGGTTCATCCCCATCATTGCCCCGGTGGGTGCGGGTACGACAGGGGAAACCTACAACATCAATGCGGATCTGGTGGCCAGCCACATCGCCACGGCCCTGTCTGCCGGCCGACTGATCCTGCTCACCGACGTGGACGGGGTGATGGATGCCGACGGTGGGCTGATCTCATCCATCGATGCGGCCACCATCAGCCGCATGATCGCTGACGGCAGCATCAGCGGCGGCATGATCCCGAAGATCGAAAATGCCCTTTTCGCGCTGAAAAACGGCGTGGAAAAGGTGCCCATCATCAACGGCAAGCGCCGCCACGCGATACTGCTGGAGTTGTTCACCGATCGGGGGATAGGTACGGAGGTAATAGAATAAATGACCGACACCATTATGCGCACGGCGGATCGAGTAATTGCAGCTACCTACAAGCGATTTCCCGTGGTTATGGAACGGGGCCAGGGGTGCACGCTCTGGGATACTCAGGGCCACCGCTATACGGACTTTGTCGCCGGTATTGCCGTGTGCAATTTAGGCCATGCCCACCCGCGGATTACCGAGGTGGTGGCCCGCCAGGCCGGGCGGCTGGTACATGTGTCCAACCTTTACTACACCATCCCCCAGACTGAATTGGCCCGGATACTGGTGGAACACAGTTTCGCGGACCGTGTCTTTTTCGGCAACTCTGGTGCAGAGGCAAACGAAGCTGCCATCAAGTTGGCCCGGAAATACTTTAAGGACGCCGGTCAGCCGGAACGGTTTCGCATCGTTTGCATGGAAAAGTCCTTTCACGGGCGCACCATGGCCACCTTGTCCGCCACGGGTCAAGATAAGATCAGGAAGGGCTTCGACCCGGTATTGGAAGGTTTTTCTTTCGTGCCTTTCAACGACTTCGACGCCCTGAAATCGGCTATCGACGATCACACCTGCGCCGTGATGCTGGAGCCTATCCAGGGCGAGGGTGGCATCCGCTGCCCGGACCCCGATTTCCTTCAACAGGTTCGTCAGCTCTGCGACCAGCGCGGCATGTTGATGATCCTGGACGAGATCCAGACGGGCATGGGGCGAACCGGAACGCTCTTCGCCCACGAGCAATACGGTGTGACGCCGGATATCATGACCCTGGCCAAGGCGCTGGCCAACGGGCTTCCCATCGGCGCCATGCTGGCCACTGAACGGGTGGCGGCCGCTTTCGGGATCGGCAGCCATGCTTCCACCTTCGGCGGGACCCCCCTGGTGGCGGCCGCCGCCCTCGAGACCCTGAAGATCATGGATGAGGAAAGGATCGTGGATCGTGCCCGGGACACCGGGGCCTACTTCAAGGATGTGCTGATACAGCTTAAGCGTCGTCACCGCCGGATTGCAGAGGTGCGGGGCAGGGGGCTGCTGCTGGGCATTCAACTGAACGGACCGGCCGATGAACTGGTGCCGGTACTGATGGGAAAGGGTTTTCTGGTCAACTGTGTTCAGGGGGACACCCTGCGGTTCGTTCCTCCCCTGATCATCCAGAAAGATGAAATTGACGCGTTGATCCAGTGTCTGGATGAGGTGCTGATTCAGTGAACAGTGAACGGTGAATAACGACCGGTTAAGATCAAGAGTATAACAAGGAGAACAAAAGTGACGGAACGGATAAACAAAGTGGTGCTGGCTTACTCGGGCGGCCTGGACACATCGGTGATCCTGAGGTGGCTTATCGAAACCTACGAATGTGAGGTCGTGACCTTTTCGGCTGACATCGGCCAGATCGATTCGTTGGAAAACGTGGAGGCCAATGCCATGAAAACCGGTGCGGTCAAAGCCTACGTGGATGACCTTAAGGAGACCTTTGTAAACGATTATGTGTTTCCGGCTTTCCGGGCCAACGTCATCTACGAAGGGCAGTATCTGATGGGGACCTCCATTGCCCGGCCGCTCATCGCCAAGCGGCAGATGGAGATTGCCGCCCTGGAAGGCGCCGATGCGGTCAGCCACGGCGCCACCGGCAAAGGCAACGACCAGGTACGCTTTGAACTGGGTTATTACGCCATCAACCCGGATATCAAGATAATCGCTCCCTGGCGCGAATGGGACCTGAACTCGCGGACCGCGCTGATGGCCTTCGCCGACCATCACGGCATTCAAGTGCCCACCACCCATGCCAAACCTTACAGCACTGATGGCAATCTGCTGCATATCAGCTACGAAGGCGGTATCTTGGAAGACCCCTGGGCAAGCCCACCCGACGACATCTTCACCCTGACGGTCTCGCCCAAGGATGCTCCGGACACGCAAGAGACCATCGAGATTACCTTCGCCTGCGGCGACCCGGTGGCGGTCAATGGCACCGTTCTTTCACCGGCCAACCTGTTGGCCGAGTTGAACCGCCTGGGAGGCAAACACGGCATCGGACGCATCGACATCGTGGAAAACCGCTTCGTGGGCATGAAATCCCGCGGGGTTTATGAAACTCCGGGCGGCACCATTTTACGGCAGGCACACATGGCCATGGAGTCCATTACCATGGACCGTGAAGTGATGAACCTGCGCGACTCACAGATTCCGCGATATGCCCAGCTTATCTATAACGGGTTCTGGTTCTCCCCGGAGATGGAGGTGCTGCAGGGTATGATCGACAGCACCCAGAAAAACGTATCCGGTGTGGTGCGCCTGGAGTTGTACAAAGGGAACTGCGTCGTCCGTGGCAGAAAGTCGGACCACTCGCTTTACAGTGAAGCCCATGCCACGTTCGAGGATGACGATGTCTACAGCCAGGCGGATGCCGAAGGATTTATCCGTCTCAATGCCCTGCGGCTGAGAATCCGTAAACTCATGCAACGGAAAGGGTAGGCGTGGATCATGGCTGAAAAACCCTGGGACGGACGCTTTTCGGAGAAAACAGACAAAAGCGTGGAGGCGTTTACCGCTTCCATCGCCTATGATCGTCGGCTATACCCTTACGACATCGCCGGCAGCATTGCCCACAGCAAGATGCTGGCCAAGGTCGGTATCATCACCGATGAAGATGCGATCGGCCTAGTGGAAGGGCTGGGCATCATCAAGCGGGAGCTGGATCGGGGCGAATTCATCTTCGACGACAGCCTGGAAGACATTCACATGCACATCGAGGCCCGACTGCTTCAAGTGGCGGGGAAAGTGGCGCAGAAGCTGCACACCGCCCGCAGCCGCAACGATCAGGTCGCCCTGGACATGCGCATGTACCTGCGCGACGAGACGCGTCGGACCATCGATCTGCTGCAAACGCTGCGGACGGTGCTGGTGGATCTGGCCAACGGTCACCAGGATGTGGTCATGCCAGGATACACCCACACCCAGCGGGCTCAGCCGGTGCTGTTTGCCCACCACATGATGGCCTATTTCGAGATGTTCACCCGGGATCAGGCACGATTTTCCGACTGCCTGGACCGCATCAACGTGATGCCGCTGGGCGCAGCGGCCCTGGCCGGCACCACCTATCCCATCGACCGGGGCTATGTGGCCGAGCTGCTGGATTTTCCCCGGGCCAGCACCAACAGCATGGATGCGGTGTCGGACCGCGATTTCGCCATGGAATTTCTTGCGGCAGCCAGCATCTGCATGGTTCATTTGAGCCGTTTGTCCGAGGAGTTGGTGCTGTGGTCCACGTCGGAGTTTGGCTTTATCACCCTTTCGGATGCTTTTGCCACGGGCAGCAGCATCATGCCCCAGAAAAAAAACCCGGATGTCCCGGAGATTGTCCGGGGAAAAACCGGTCGGGTGTTCGGCTCGCTGATCGCCCTGCTCACCCTCATGAAAAGCCTGCCCATGTCCTACAACCGGGATATGCAGGAAGACAAGGAACCGCTCTTCGATGCCGCAGACACGATCAAGGCCTGCCTTTCCATCAACATCCAGATGATTCCCCGGATTACCGTGAACCGGGAGATCATGCGCAAAGCCGCGTCCGTCGGATTCCTCAACGCAACGGACATGGCCGATTATCTGGTGAACCAGGGCATGCCCTTTCGAAAAGCCCACGCCTGTGTCGGAGGGGCCGTGGCCTATGCATTGGACAAGGGTACGGAACTGGACCAACTGACCCTGGAGGAGCTCAAAACATTCTCGCCCCTGATCAAGGCGGATATCTTCGATCACCTTACCCTGGAGGTCATGATCGACCGCCGGCAAAGCCTGGGGGGAACGGCGACGGAAAACGTGGCCCGGGCGATTGCGGAGGCCCGAAAGGCGCTGGCCCAACCGCCGGCCTGAAATTCGGCCAGTTTTATCGATGAGGAAACGTTGGCTTTTATGGTTTCTTACGAGGCTTACAAAGCGAATATCGAATACGAAGTAAGCAATTCGTAAGCGTTCACCGGTTCAGGGTATACCGTTCTGGGTTTGTTTTTCAATCGTCCGGGATCTTATGCAAGATAATAGAAGAACTCGCATCTGTTCAAAAAGGATCGTTTTATGCGGAATTTTTTTTCTGCTCTGCGTCAGCTATTTCGGGTGCGGGGTCAAAGGGCCCCCGGTGCCGCCCAAGCTGCCGCCGGTGCCGGCGGTGGCGGACCTGGCATACGCGGTGGTTGACCAAACCATCGCACTGACCTGGCGTCTGCCGGGGCCGCTTTCGGCTGAGCAGGCCAACCACGCGGCATTCGGCCTATACCGGTCACGAACCGCCCTGGCTGAATCGGGCTGCGATGGCTGTCCCCTGGTATTTGAAAAAGTGGCCACGGTGCCCTACGTTCATACGGAATCAAACCGGTTTTCCATCGACGCCCCTCTGGATCCCGGTTATCGCTATGTGTTTAACGTGCGGCTGGAGACGGACGGAGGTGCCGGACCCGATTCAAACTTGGTGCAGGTCGACCATTTGCCCGATATGCCTTCCGGAGTGTCGGAGACCCAATGAAAACCATCCCTTTTTTTAAAATGAGCGGCAGCGGCAATGATTTTATCATCATCGACAATCGGGAGGCGGTGGTACCCGAAACTCAGTTGAGGCGTCTGGTTATCGGGGCCTGTCGCCGAAAGATGTCGGTCGGCGCCGACGGCATGATTTTTATCGAGTCGTCTGCCGACCTTGATTTCAGGTGGCGCTTTTTCAACGCTGACGGCAGCCTGCCGGATATGTGCGGCAACGGCGCCCGTTGCGCGGCCCGGTTTGCCTTCCTGCATGGAATCGCCGATCGGCAGATGGCCTTTGAAACCCTGGCCGGAACGATAGAAGCCACCGTGGGTGACGACACCGTGAAGATCCGCATGACCGAACCCAGGGGTCTTAAGACCGGAACCATTTTGGATTTAGAGGGAACACCAACTGCCGTTGGCAGCGTCAACACCGGTGTGCCCCATGTGGTGATGGTCGTGGACGACATCGAGGCGGTGACTGTGAAAAAAACGGGGCGGCTTATCCGTTATCATCCGGATTTTACTCCGGACGGCACCAATGCGAACTTTGTGGCTGTAAAAGCAAACGGGACGATTTTTATCCGTACCTACGAGCGCGGCGTCGAGGATGAGACCCTGGCCTGCGGAACGGGGAATGTGGCCGCAGCGCTGGTCCTGGCCCATGAACGGGGGCTGACATCACCGGTTACGCTGACGACCCGCAGCGGGGGAAAACTAACGGTTCATTTCAGCGCACAAGGCGGCCGGTACCAGGATGTGTTCCTGGAAGGCGATGCCCGGGTGATCTATCGCGGCGACCTGTGGGAGGAAGCATGGCGGCCGTAAAGACGGACCACGTCGTGTTCATTTCCGTCGGGTCTAATATAGGCGCCAAGCTGGACAACTGCCTGAGAGGCATAGCCTCCCTGACCGAGTCCCCTGAATCGTTACTTCTGGGGGCATCCCGGTTTTTCCGGACATCGCCGGTGGACTTCACTGATCAGGACTGGTTCGTCAATGCGGCAGTGAAAATCAGGACAACCATGGCACCATTGGCGCTGATGGATAAACTGGTTTCCATTCAGCAGCAGATGGGGCGGAAAACCGATGCGGTGCGGTTCGGTCCGCGGGAGCTGGACCTTGACATCCTGTTATACGACGACTGGGTCATCCGGACGGATAGGCTGACGATACCCCATCCGCGCATGCATAAAAGGGCCTTTGTCTTGCTGCCCATCTGTGATATAAATCCGTCGATTATTCATCCGGTGCTGGGACAAACTGTAGCCGATCTGCTCAACCACCTTGACGATGAAGACCAGCGGGTCATTCCACTGGAAAACCAGCCCGCACGGTTGTAGGGGTTAAGAAATTTAATTTGGCAAGGATTGAGAAAGCAAGCCGCATGGGGGTGCTGCGACGACGGATAGTGAGGCCCCAATTAATGGTCTTGACCCTTGTACAAGGCAGGCTGCCGTGAAACTGATTCTGCTGATCATCATCGCCTACCTGGCCTATCGGGCCGCCAAATCGTGGGTGATGCGAAATCTGCAGGCCCCGGACCAGAACGGATCCCGCCATCCCAGCATCGATGATGTGATGGTCAAGGACCCGGTGTGCGGGATTTACTTCCCCCAACGGGAAGGCGTGGCGTTAAAACGCGGTGGGCAGACATTCCTGTTTTGCTCTGCGGCCTGCCGCGACCGGTTTTTGGATGAACAGAAACGGGAATAAGGAACCCGTGGATGACAGCAGTTCGCACATGTAATGGGAAAGCATCTATCATCAGGGACTCAGAGTCCAGCGTTGCCGCTTAACACGTGATACTCAGGAAGGATCCGACTATGAAATTTTTTATTGATACCGCCAATGTGGATGAAATCAAAGAGGCCCTGAGTATGGGCATGGTAGACGGGGTAACGACCAACCCGTCGCTGATTGCCAAAGAGGGGCGCGTGTTTGAAGCGGTCATCAAGGAAATCAGCGAAATTGTGGACGGCCCCATCAGTGCCGAGGTGATCAGCCTGGACGCCGCGGGCATGGTCAACGAGGCACGGGAACTGGCCAAAATTCACAAGAATATTGTCATCAAGGTGCCCATGACCGTAGATGGTCTCAAGGCCACCCGTCAGCTCACCGAAGAGAA
Organism: uncultured delta proteobacterium; assembly: GCA_963697225.1. GTDB lineage: Bacteria > Desulfobacterota > Desulfobacteria > Desulfobacterales > Desulfosarcinaceae > Desulfosarcina. Next base: position 29,935 of record CAVONM010000032.1, on the reverse strand, counting down.
CATCAAGACCAACGTCACCCTGGTTTTCTCACCGCTTCAGGCATTGATGGCGGCGAAGGCTGGGGCCACCTATGTAAGCCCCTTCGTCGGGCGGCTGGACGACCTTTCGCAGGACGGCATGCAACTCGTTGAACAGATCGTTGAGATTTTTTCCAACTACGCTTACGATACCGAGATCATCGTGGCCAGCATCCGCAATCCCCTGCATGTGCTGGACGCGGCCCTGGCCGGGGCGGATATCTCGACCATCCCATTCAACGTGCTGAGCAAACTGGCGGCTCACCCGCTGACGGATAAGGGCATCAGTGCCTTTCTGGCCGACTGGGACAAGGCCCAAAAATGACGGGTTCACAAAGAATAATGGGCACCGCCCCATGATGAGTGGACGATCAATCGAAATCAAATGAAAAATGAGCAGATCAACTCACTTCTCACCCATCCCAACACGCTGACGCTGTTCAGGATCATTTCGGTGCCGATCATCGTGCTGCTGCTGATGGTTCCCAACCGCTTGACGGCACTGTTGGCCGGCCTTATTTTCAGCGCCGCTGCCATCACCGACTATTTTGACGGATACCTGGCGCGCCGATACGGGCTGGTCTCAAACTTGGGCAAGGTCATGGACCCGGTGGCGGACAAGCTGCTGGTCTCCTGCTCGCTGATCATGCTCACCGCTTTAGGATGGATGCCAGCCTGGATCGCCTGCATCATTGTCGGTAGGGAACTGGCCGTCACAGGGCTCAGGAATATCATTGCCCAGAATAAAATCGACGTTTCCGCATCCAGCTTGGGCAAATACAAGACCGGTTTCCAGATTGCGGCCATAATTCCCTTGATGTTTCATTTTCCGGCCTTTGGATTGGATTTTCATGCCGTTGGTATGTTTTTTCTCTGGGGAGCCCTGATATTTACGCTCTGGTCGGGGACGGATTACTTCCTGCGCTTCAGAAATTTACTCCGCGGCTGAAATTTTCTGTTGACATTGAAACCATAAATTTATAAAAGTGCCACTTCAACTGAGCGGGAATAACTCAGTGGTAGAGTGCGACCTTGCCAAGGTCGAAGTCGCGGGTTCAAATCCCGTTTCCCGCTCCATTTTTTTTTGTACGGGCGGCATAGCCAAGTGGTAAGGCAGAGGTCTGCAAAACCTCCATTCTCCGGTTCAAATCCGGATGCCGCCTCCAACTATTTAGCAAGATCGGGCTGAATCTCATTCAGCCCTTTTTTTATGGTTGCGGACCGTTTGCGGCAGGTTGCGTGCATTCAAGTTCACCAAAGTTGGCGTTAGGTTCATTCGGAATCCATTTATTGTAAGTTCGGGAGGGAATTTCTTAAGTGGAATGCTCCATTTCCATTGATAATTACCCATTCGGGTAATTTGCCGATCCCATAAAAAGATATCCTTGCTCTAATTGGTGATGGGAATCATCGGCAGCGGTTGGTTTGGTGTGAACCTCGATAGCGAGCGCATTCCCCGCCGCTTGGGGCGGGTTCGCGAGTGAATGGTAGCCGCTGGAAACAGCTTCTCCTGATTTATGATTTGGCAACCAAAGGGTTTGACAGGAGTCGGTTGCGTGGATTAGTCTCAATTGATCGTTATAGATCGAAGACTAAAGGATACATCATGGGAAATATCATAATAGAGAAATATCGGACCCAATTCTCTCGGATGCTTGCGATATTGCTGATGATTTTTATAATATTTTCAAAAAGCGTATGGGAATATCAAAGCCCTTTGCTCGGCTCGATTTTATTTTCCATAGGCGTGCTGCTTGCGGCCATCGCTTCTTTAGGAAGAATGTGGTGTTCCTTATATATTGCAGGGCGGAAAATTACCGAACTGGTTACCGTTGGGCCATATTCAATGACCCGAAATCCGCTTTACTTTTTCAGCCTTATCGGAGCGCTTGGCGTTGCGCTCGCGACGGAGACATTCCTGATTCCATTAATCGTTCTGATTGCGTTTGCATGGTTTTACCCATCCGTCATCCAGCACGAGGAATCAGAGTTACGGAGCATGCATGGAGAGCGATTTGACGCATATGTCAAGTCCGTACCAAAATTTTTCCCAAAAATTTCGAATTTTACCGAACCTCAAGAATATATGGTGAAGCCGATTGTTTTCAGGAAGCACATATTCAGTGCCGTATGGTTTGTCTGGTTGATTGCAGTTCTTAAATTTATTGATGCACTTCAACAAGGGGGTATAATCCCGAATATATTTACGATTTATTAGATCACGAGAATCCGTTCTGATTCCGATCTTCCATCCTTTTCGTCTACACCGCCTGGTGGCCACAGGCAACTTCCCGAGATTGCCTATTCGATTTCGAATACGTGCCCACCGGGTCGCGTACCAGCCAACCTATCAGCGCCTGCACACCTGCCCTTATCGAAATAAGGCAGCGGCGACCTTGACCATCAAGGAATTCTGTCCTTATTTTTGAGATGATCGTATCTTGCATCAAACCACCAATTTGATGCCGAACCCGCCTGCATAAGGATTTTACCATGAAACATCTATTGATTGTGTTGCTGGTCCTATGCCCTTCAATTTTATGGGCCGGCAACCTGGACGATAAACAGGCCCTGGGTGATTTGACTTCGCTGAAAATGGTTTGTGATGTCAACGTGGGGAAGGCCAAACTGCTGCTGCGCCGACTTGAGTTGATCGATGAAACATACAGCCAGCTGATCGATGCCGGGGTGACTCCGACGGTGGTGGTCGCTTTTCGCGGCGGTGCCAGCCTTTATGTCACCCGCGGGGTGAAGTACGTTGACCCCAAGGACGCGGGAACAAAAAAGGAAATTCAAGGCTGGATCGATCAGTTCAGCCAGAACGGCTTTCGTATCGAGCAGTGTGCGATCGCAGCCAAGGCGCAAAAGGTCGATCCGGCGGACTTTTTGCCCGCGGTGACGGTCGTTCAAAACGGCTACATTTCGATCGTGGCTTACCAGGCACGGGGCTATGCGCTGTTGCCCATGGATTGAGTTGATCCATAGCGTTCGGCCAGATCAGCATAACGGAGCCCGCTGCCGCCGAAGATGTCCAGGGCGCTGCCCACGGTAAAATCGATACATCCGTTCCCCAGCGAATCGATCAGATCGATGTCCTGCTGGCTGGATATGCCTCCTGCATAGGTGACCGGCAGGCCCTCCCATCGGCCCAAATAGGCCACCAGGTCGGTTTCGATACCCTCGCAGCGTCCCTCTACATCCACGGCATGGATGAGAAATTCGTCGCAGTAATCGGAGAGGCGGTCCAAGAGCGGGTAGGTGACGGCCTCGGTGGTGAATGTCTGCCAGCGATCGGTGGCCACCAGATAGGTGTCACCGTGTTTGCGGCAGCTCAAGTCCAGCACCAGGCGTTTTTTTCCGATTTTTCGGGTCAACTGCTTCAGGTGCTCCATGTGGATGCGGCCGTCGTGAAATACCCATGAGGTGACAATGACATGGCTGGCGCCGGCATCCAGCCAGTTTTCGGCATTGTCTGCGGTGATGCCGCCGCCCACCTGCATGCCGCCGGGCCATCGCGAGAGGGCCGACCGGGCAGCAGCCGTGTTGCCTTTGCCCAGCTGGATCACGTGGCCACCGGTGAGATTGTCCCGGCGATAGCGGTCGGCAAACCACTCGGCGGGTTTTTCCGCCTGAAAGTTGGTTTGCATTCCGTGGCGATCGGTGTCGGACAAGGTGGCGCCGACGATCTGCTTGACCACGCCGGCGTGAAGATCGATACAGGGGCGAAATCGCATGAAAAGCTCCGGGAGCCTGGACTAGTATATAAGAGGAAAAGGGACAGCGGATTCGAGGGGTCGATGGGTCACGGGGGCGTTCTCCGAGACTGTTTTTCAGGTTTCACCGCAGGCTTCGCTTGGCCCTGCACAGCGATAGCCTCCTTGCCAGGGGGAGGGGACCGCCGTTGACGCTGGAGCAGCTCCTTGAACTGCGCTACGGGAACGGGATGGGCAAAAAAGAAACCCTGCATGCTGTTGCACCCGTAGTCGGCCAGAAAATCCTTCTGCTCCTGGGTCTCCACCCCTTCGGCGACGGCATCGATGTTCAGGTTGCGGGCCATGGCGATGATGGTTTTGATGATTTCCTGGTCCCCTTTGCTGCTCATCGCATCGGATATAAAGGATCGGTCAATCTTCAAGGTGTCGATGGGAAACCGCTTCAGGTAGCTCAGCGAGGAGTATCCGGTGCCGAAATCGTCAATGGAGAAAGTAATGCCCTGGGCTCGCAGCATTCTCATCTTGGCGATGCAAACTTCCGGATTCTGGATCACGCTGCTCTCGGTAACTTCAAGCTTGAGGCACTCCGGAGGCAGACCGCTTTCACGAATGATATCGATCACCATCTCTACAAAATCAGGCTCGTGAAGCTGCCTGGAGGACAGGTTCACCGCTACGAAAAGATCCGAAAAGCCCATGTCATGCCAGTGCTTGGTCTGGGTGCAGGCAGTTTGCAGCACCCAACGCCCCACTTGCACGATCATGCCTGTCTCTTCCATGATGCGGATGAAATCAGCAGGGAGAACGAGTCCCAGGTCCGGGTGGTTCCATCGGATCAGGGCTTCCATGCCCAAAATTTGGCTGCTTTCATTGACCAGCGGCTGGTAGTAAAGTACCAGCTCATTATGGTTCAGTGCTTTTCTCAGGCTGCTCTCCATCTTCATGCGGTGAAGGGCCTTGCGGTTCATCTCCTCGGTGAAGAATCGGTAATCGTTACCGCCGTTTTCCTTGGCGGCGTACATGGCCATGTCGGCGCTTTTTACCAGGCCCTCCACATCCCACCCGTCGTTGGGAAAAACGCTGATGCCGATGCTGGTGGAGGTAAAAATCTCGTGGCCGTTGAATCGGAAGGAGCGGGTAAGGGTTCGTTGGATTTTTCGTGCCACACGCGCGACATCGATATCAAGGTTCAAGTTGGTGAGGATGATCGTGAATTCATCTCCGCCGAGCCGGAACAGGTGGTCTGTCTCCCGAAGGCATTCCTTGAGACGTTCAGCCACGCCTTTGAGTAGTTGGTCACCGGTGTCATGGCCCAGGGCATCGTTGACCTGTTTGAATTTGTCCAGATCCAGGAACATCAGTGCCCAAGCGCGGTCTGAATTCCGGCGGCTCGAATGTTGAAGCAGATCGTCGATGCCCATATAAAACGATTTACGGTTGGGTAGCCCGGTGAGCATGTCGTGATAGGCGATATACCTGAGCGCTTCGTCTTTTTTTCGGCGTTCGCTGATATCCTGGAGGGTATTGACATAACCTTCGGGGTTACCCTCGGCGTCGAAAAAGACGGCGCCGCTGATGGAGACGTCAACCACCTGCCCGCTCTTGGTGAAACGTCGCGTTTCCACCCCCGAAAAGGAGGCCCCTTGATGTATCCGCGCCAGAAATTGTTGGGTCTCGGGCTGGTTCTCATTGGGGACGAAGTCGATGGTCCGGTTCTGGCATTCGTCCAGGCCCCACCCGAAAACACGGCTGAAGGCGGGGTTCAGATAGATGACCCGCCCGGCCATGTCTCTGACGATAACCGGATCCGGAGCGGCCTCCAATACGGTGCGGTGGCGCTCCTCGCTCTTTTCTAATGCCTCCTGCGCCTGTTTACGCGCAGAGATATCCCGGTAGATGACATAAATGGCCGGTTCGTCCTTTTCCGTAGAGATCGGTTTGGCCAGGACGGAGACATCCACCAGGGTCCCGTCTTTTTTCATTCGCCGGGTTTCCACCTCAAAGCAGGCCCCGCCCATTGCCCGTGCAGAAAGAGAGAGACCTTCGGCCTTCAAATGCTCAGGGACGATCAGTTCATCCATCCGCCGGCCGATGCACGCCTCTTCCGTGTATTGGAAAAGCCGGCAGAACTCTTCGTTGATGCGGATCACCCGATCGTCCAGGTCGAGGATGGCAATGGCTTCCGGGGCGATGTCAATCAACTGTTCAGCATAGCTTTTCTGGTTGTACAGTTTTTTTTCCGCCCGTCGGTGCTGGGTGACGTCTCGGATAATACACTGGTATCCATAAATGCTACCGTCCGGCTCATCAAGCCGCATGGTGGTCACGAGACTGTGTTTCAACTGCCCGCCGTGTCCCACGAAAATGACCGGCGCGTTGTGGACCAGCCCCGTTTTATCCACTTGGCTGAGCAAGGGTGCCCGGTCGGCCATGTTGGCATAAAAAGTGGAGATGTTGGATTCTTGCAGCTCGGGGCGGGAAATACAGAAAAAATCCATAGCAGCCGGATTGAAATCGATGATGCGGCCATCCAAGGCGGTGACGATGACGGCATCGGGGGAGCGTTCGAAAAGGATGCGATAGCGGTCTTGTGCAACCCGGGCATTTTGGGGGACGTTTTTTAATTCACTGCGTTTTTGTCCGGTCATTCGATATTTCCATGGCAGCTGAATTGCGCTGCCTGTTGGTCTTTCTGTTGGCGACCCTAACAAAAAAACAGTGGGCTTGGCAAGTGCATAAAGACCACCAAAACAGTGTGTTTATGCACGATCGTTGACAAGGGGAGAACAATCTCCTACCTATTGGATAGGGAGATATTTTAATATCGAATGAATTCAAGCAACCATCGAAGGGGGGAGGAGATGGACCAGCAAACCTGGACACCGGATCGCATACTGAAAACATCGGGCGCCTATTGGGCCACCTGCGCACTGCACGGCGCGGTGGTTCTGGACGTGTTCACCCGCATCGGGGACAGCCGGATGGGCGGGCAGAGCCTGGCAGAAAAGCTGGACGCTCCGGTTGACGCCGTCGGCCGGCTGCTGGATGCCCTTGCCGCCATGGGGCTTTTGACCAAAGATGCCGGGGGGTATGCCAATACCGAGGCCAGTCGGACATACCTGTCCATGGATTCGGACCAGTACATCGGGTACATTGTTCGGCACCACCACCATCTGGTTGCGTCCTGGGCCAGGCTGCCGGATGCGGTTCTCTCCGGAAAGCCGGTCCGCCTGCCTGTTCGGGAGAAAGGCACACAGGCGCGGGAGGCCTTTCTCATGGGGATGTTCAACCTGGCCACCCAGCTGGCGCCGCAGCTGGTGCCGTTAGTGGACCTTTCCGGCTGCACCACCCTGCTGGATCTGGGGGGTGGTCCCGGCACCTATGCCATTCACTTTTGCCTGCACAATCCCGATCTTACCGCAACCGTGATGGACCTGCCCACCACGCGGCCGTTTGCTGAAAAAACCATAAGAAAAATGGGCATCGATGATCGTGTCGCCTTTATTTCCGGCGATTATCTGCAAGACGACATTTCCGGCAGCTACGATGCCGTCTGGATGTCGCACATTCTGCATGGTGAAATGGCGAAGGACTGTCTGCGCATGATCGAAAAGGCGTTCCAGTGCCTGAATCCCGGCGGCGTGGTGATCATCCATGAATTCGTCCTGGACGACACCCTGGACAGCCCCCTGTTTCCCGCCCTTTTTTCCCTGAACATGCTGTTGGGAACCGAAGGTGGACGGGCATACAGCCAGGCTCAGCTTTCCGATATGCTAAAAACGGCGGGATTTGTGGATGTTCATCGTCTGGATTTCACAGGGCCCAATGACTCCGGTATGATCCAGGGGCTCAAACCCACTTGATTAGGTTGTGACGTCGAGGGCATCCCGTGGAAATCGATTCTGAAAAATGGCGGCAAACGCTGATCGAAGGCGCGTTGGTGTTGGGGGTGGGGGTTACCGACAGCCAGGCTCGAACCATGGCGGGTCATGCACTGGAACTGCTCAAGTGGAACCGGGTCACCAACCTGACGACCATCACCGATCCCATGGACGTGGCGGTTAAACACTATGTGGATGCCCTGGCGGCGGCGCTCTGGATCGGCGACAGGGCCCGGGTCCTGGATGCGGGTTCCGGCGGCGGGTTTCCCGGCATTCCGCTTGCCATCCTCAGGCCTGACCTGTCGGTCACCCTGGTGGACAGCGCCCGTAAAAAGGTCTCTTTTCTCAAACATGCCATTCGGACCCTTGGGTTGAGCGGCATCGATGTCGTTCATGGACGTCTGGAAGACCTGGGCATGCTGCCGGAATACCGCGGGAAATTTGACCGGGTGGTATGCAGGGCCTTCTCCTCGCTGGAAGCCTTCGCCAACCTGACCCTGCCTTTTCTTTCTCCCGGCGGCCGCCTGCTGGCCATGAAAGGACCCCAGGCAAACCACTCGAACGAAACTGCCAGCCAGAGGGATGACAGTTCAATCATCCTCGGCGGCACCTCCTTTGCGATGCGAATCCACCGCTATCGCCTGCCGTCCCTGAATGCCCGGCGAAGCCTGGTGGTGCTGACGCCCTTGGCGGAGGGATGAGGGCGATGTCGGAGGAGAGAAGTCCGCAAGCAATTCTTAAACGTAGGTGACAGTGTTGTACCCTAAGACTGTACTTGACCAGACAATCTCGAATGATGGCATCTGCAATTAAGTCTAACGGGAAATCAACACCTACCGAAACCCTTAACGATCCTTGACAAAATCCATAGGGTGTAGGCATAAGATTTATTGATTCCACCTGACCTGAAGCGTTTTTCCATCTGCGGAATATCCTCCAATCTCCCAACTGTTTATCATACTCCTTCGGATCACACTCCTATCTCGTTATCAGTTAAACCGTGAGCAAAAGGATCGAAACATGGAAGAAAGGATGACCCGATCTTATCGTCTGGCCGGGAAACTTTCACAGCTTTTCGACTTGGAGAGCAAAATTGATACGGTGCTTTCAGTTTCCATGTACTACCTCAACCAATTCATGGATTCCGAAAGATCATCGATATTTTTATTTCAACCTTGGAATCAACAACTTACCATCTTTTCATCCCTTGATCTTGAGAAGCATGAAATCTGTATTCCAAAATCATGCGGTGTGGCTGGATGTGTGTTTGTAAACCGTCAACCTGCAGTCGTTAATAATGCCTATAAAGACAGCCGTTTTTATAGAGCGGTTGATGATATGACAGGTTTTAAAACACGCAATCTGATCTGTACGCCCTTGCTTGATTTCAAGGAACATTGTTTAGGTACGCTTCAATCAATGAACAAGAAAAGCGGGGACTTTACAACCGAGGACCTTGAATTATTGAAACTGGCCGCACGTATGGTGGCTGTAGCCATCAATAACAGCAGACAATATAATGAGCTCTTGGTTAAAAACGAAGCCAGCCGAAGATTTATAAAACAGATTGCTGACAATAGCGGCAACCTCTTTGACGAGCTGTGAACTGATTTACATCGAGTGTCATATTTTTCGATCAGCGTGAAATAAGATATCCAATAATCATGAAAATATCCATCTTGAAAATTCCTGAGATTCGGAAAAATAATCACAACGAGTCAAATCCTGTGTCGGTAACCATTTGCGTGGCACCTTGATGATGACCAAATCATATCGGCTATTAATTCAATCAAAAATAGCACCAACCAAAATCATACAACCATTACAAACAAAGGAAGATCAGCATGCGAAAAGACATCGAATTTAAAACCAATGACGGTGTGACCCTTCGAGGATGGTATTATCTGCCCGAAGGCGCAAAAGAAAACATCTCAACGATAGTAATGGCCCATGGTTATTCAGCGGTTAAAGAGATGTATCTGGATTCGTTTGCCGAAGTTTTTTGTGACGCTGGTTTTTCTGCTATGGTTTATGACAATCGAAATTTCGGTGATAGCGATGGTGAGCCCAGGGGGGAGATTGATCCCTGGCGCCAGATTAACGATTACCGCGATGCTATCACCTTCGCCGGGACGCTGCCGGAAGTTGACAAAAGCCGAATTGGCGTATGGGGATCAAGTTACAGCGGCGGACATGTCATTGTTGTCGCTGCTTTGGATCGAAGGGTCAAATGTGTGGTGTGCCAAGTGCCCCTAATTAGCGGTCTGAGAAATGCACGCCGCCTTGTTCGCGCTGATTATATTGCCGGTGGCCGTGCCAACTTTGATGCCGATCGAGAGTCCCGCTTCGCTGGCAATCCACCAGCCATGATTAAGGTCGTTGCTGATGAGCCTGGAGAGCCGTGTGCCCTGCCGACCGATGACAGTACGCAATTTTTCTTTGAGACGCAGAAACTGCGGGCACCTGCCTGGGTAAACGAAGTAACGTTGAAATCAGTTGAAATGTTTTGGGACTACGAACCTGGTGATTACATTTCTAAAATAAGCCCAACACCATTTTTATTGATAGTCGCTGAAGGGGATCATTTAGTGGTGGTGGACCTTGCAATCGAAGCGTACGAGAGGGCACTGGAGCCAAAAAAGCTTCTGATTCTTCCAGGTGGTCATTTTGATGCATACACCGGTGATGCCTTCAAAGTAAACAGCGCAGCCCAGCGCGACTGGTTTATTCAACATTTGAAGCCTTGATGATAACTCTCAAGTTTTTCCTACTAATTTATTTAAAATAGCAAAATTCTAATCTAAATTATATGATGCGGGAAGGGCAGGGTTGCACTGCCTTTTATCCTCTTAAAGTTGCGATTACTGCTTTTGAAGGTTTACCATTAGGTGGACAAAGAATCAGAAAGGCCAACCACTACATCTGGTGGTTGGCCTTTTCCGATGATTAGTTGACTTTCAATTTGCTATCACAGGAAAACAATGATGGCGGATTTCACTGATTTCTCCAACGACCATGCAGATATCAGCCTTGGTAATTTTCAACGATGTTCGAAAATAATCGCAGAGGGCTAAATCTTGCCAAAATGGGAACTCAGGTGGTACCGTGGGGATCACCATAACATATCAGAGAGATACCTATAATTTCCAATTGGCAAGGTGATCTCAATTTATCACCATTCGATCGATTTATCAGATATGTTCATCGACTGGTGTGAAATCACCACCCACCAAAATTTCGTCTGGCCACAAGATGTAGCTGTTCTTGGAGTTAGCCTTCCTTCCAGAGACTGGCAAGTAATCGCAACTTCTGAAAATTAGGAAATAGAGGGAGACTTTGATTTTAATGCAGAAAAACAGATTTCCACTCAATCTATAAGGTTACAATCTTTAATAATTAGGATGTGAAATGATATGTCAAATAAAGACGAGTCGGACATTCGTGGCGCGGGAAATTTAACGACTGACGCCATTACCGGCATTACCAACCTGGTAGAATCAATGCATCATACAATTGTCAGTTTTGGTGGAATACTCGGTGAACCGAATCAAAATCGAGCGACAGGCATCACAGGAATGTTTTACCGTAACATTCGCACAGTATCAGGATTGGTAGGGGGTAGCATTGATTCATTGTTTAAACAGTTCTCATCACTACTCGGAGAAAAGTGTTCATCACCAGAACGTGAAGTGGTCCTGGCTGCGTTAAATGGAGTCTTGGGTGATCACCTTGCAACGAGGAACAACCCTCTTGCCATCCCAATGCAATTTCGTAGGAATGGGGTGCCACTAACCATGGGCGATCAAGCATTTAACCAATCAGTTCGTCAGTCCGATGGTAAAATCGCTTTGATGGTCCATGGATCCTGCATGAATGATTTGTTATGGAACAGACGAGGGCATGACCATGGAGCAGCGCTTGCCCGCGATCTGGGATATCTTCCGGTTTATCTGCGTTATAATACGGGTCTTCATATTTCCCAAAATGGCCGCGAATTAGCCGATCTAATTGAACTGTTCACTAAGCAATTACCACAGCCAATAGAACTTGTGATCATTGCTCACAGCATGGGCGGACTCGTTTCCCGGAGCGCCTGCCATTATGGAAAGATAGCAGGTCTTTCTTGGTTAAATCATCTTCTGAAGATCGTTTTTCTCGGCACACCGCATCATGGGACACCTTTGGAACGTGCCGGCAACTGGATTGATATTATTCTTGAAATAAGCCCATACAGCGCACCTTTTTCACGCCTTGGAAAAATTCGAAGTGCCGGAGTTACAGATCTACGTTATGGCAATATATTGGATGAAGATTGGAAGGGACGTGACCGTTTTGAATATTCTGGAGATCGCCGAATGGCTGTACCTTTACCGGACGGACTAAAGTGCTATACAATAGCCGCAACCACCAGTGAAAAGTCGAGCATACTTGGTGATAAGCTTGTCGGGGACGGATTGGTAACATTAAACAGCGCCTTGGGGCGCCACAAAAAGGCTGACTTGAATCTTTTATTTCCGGAGACTCATCAGTGGATCGCCCGTGATATGAACCATCTGGACTTGCTTAATCATCTTGAAGTATATGAGACGATTAAGCATTGGTTAGAAAGCGAATGACATTATAATGCGTACACGGATCGTAGATTAACTGAATTAGAAAATCATAACGATTGAATGGAGAAGGATCTCCTATACTGCTCTGGTTCCTCACTCCGTTCCGGAAGCCTCTCATTCAGACATTGACTGCTATTAAGCATTCCAAAATCGGATTTACTAAGCAATTCCGTATTCGATATTAGGAGCTGGTTGGAAATGGTCAGCACCCCATTTATTTGCTTGCATTCGGACTGATAATATAGCGATCCTATCAGAGCGCATCGGCAGCGGTGCTCAACTCGTCCCAGCTAGTCGTTAGCGTATTGTCGCCAGAGTCGAAACCATCGCCTTCCTCATCAATATCCAACTCCACGACCACACTGTCAATGATCCGCAGAGTGACACTCGTGTTCGCGTTCCCGATGATCAATAATTCTCCAGCAGACGGATTGTTGAGATCAAAATCAGTTCCGGTCATGCCCTGCGTTGTCTCGAAAGTAACCGTACCTCCAATTAATGAGCTTCTCAACGTACCTTGGCTGGACACCGTATAGCTTCCGTCAGCATTTTCTTGGAGGCTGGCACTGAAAAGTGTGAGTTCGGTGAAATCAACCCCCTCTCCGAAATAAAGAAAGCTGCTGGCAGTGCTACCAGATCCCAGATCAATCTCTGTGCTGACGTCAATGATAGCCGCGCCGGATTCACTGGTGTCTATGGTTACGTCCAACGTTCCTATAACTTCTACGATATCAACGTTATCAATCGCCTGAAGGCTGTCAAAATTTAATCGGAAAGCGATCGTCCATGACAAATCCATCGAAGGATCACCGACCATGCTCAGGACGAAAACGTCCAATTCGCCATTGAGCGTCAGTCCATTTTCCGTACAACTGCTGTAAAATAGAGTGATACCATCCCCTACCGACAGATTACCGTTGGCATCTGCATCAGTCCAATTTGCAATGACTGTCCCACCACCGGTGCAGGCAACGCTCGGCGGCACTAACGCCCGACTTGCATTTGCTGTTGCGGTCATTGCTTGAGGAGGTGTCGTCAAAACGTAATCAACAACATCCTGAGCAACGTGCAAAATGTTAAAACTCACGTCCGTCCTGGTTGGTGGAGTTATTGAGGCGATTACAACGTCTGAGAGAGAACCTATCGAAATTCCGCCCAAAGCTGCCTCAACTGTAAGCCCACTTACCGCGCGGGCATTGCTGTCGGTGAGTGCAAGTGGTTGATTCGTATCGATTGGCGTTCCGACGCTATCGTCACCACCGCCACCACCGCAGGCAATGAATAACAATGCCATCAGCCCAAACACCAACACCTTTGTCTTTCCATAGAACACCAAATCTACAGCGTTCATAGTGTGTCCTCCTGAATGATGGTTAATATACGACCCAGTTATGACAAAATGATGGACGCAGCGTGGTAATAAATTGCCGAAAATATTTAGACATACCGACAGAACAGTATGCAAGATTTCGTTTATTATTACGATCGAAATAACGCATGAGGTTAATGCAAGAGTTTACTACCAAATTAAAAATGACAGAATAGTCCATGTTTTGTCAAGCTATATTGACCATAGCGGCTCCTGAACCATGCTTGCACCCAGTCGGTGCGTATTCCGCCGCATAGTGACCACTCACTCCGCTACAAACAGTCGGCAAGTAGGTCTAAAAATCACAAGATTTGACATGGGCTGCCGTTGTGGATTATCTCAATTTATCTGGAATCAAGCCAAAATTGAGATAAGGTATTGATGGACGAAAGCACAACCTCAATAGTAACCATTTGTCTTACATCTTATAGGAAGGCTGGACTGTTTTTTCCGGGGTTAGCCAACAACGGATTCAGAGCCGCTACCAACCGAATTTTATGCCACGCAACATGCTGTGTTGACGAAGGTATTGACACACAAGCATCGTTTTGACATACCTACTTGAGTAAATTTAGCAATTAGAAAAATAAATCGGAGATTTTTAAATGATTGAAAAAAAGCATTATAATTTGATAAAAGTTGGATTTGCTGAACAATTAAAAGGTGGCGTTATTATGGATGTCACTAACGCTGAACAAGCAAAGATTGCTGAAGATGCCGGGGCGGTTTCGGTGATGGCTTTAGAAAGAATTCCGGCAGATATTCGGGCTGATGGTGGAATTGCACGTATGTCAAATCCTAAAATGATAAATGAAATTCAAAAAACTGTTTCTATCCCTGTTATGGCTAAATGCCGCATTGGTCATTTTGCTGAAGCACAGGTTTTACAATCATTGGGTGTAGATTTTATTGACGAAAGCGAAGTGCTAACACCTGCAGATGAAGCAAATCATATTTGGAAACATGATTTTAAAATACCCTTTGTATGTGGTTGCCGGGATTTGGGTGAAGCATTAAGAAGAATTGCAGAAGGTGCAGCGCTAATCCGTACTAAAGGCGAGGCTGGTTCCGGAAATATTGTAGAAGCAGTCAGGCACATGCGAATGGTTCAGTCGGCATTAAAAAAAATCATGACAATGGGCAATGATGAACTGGTAAGCTATGCAAAAAGCACCGGCAGTCCTTTAGAAATTATATTAAATGTTAAAGATAATGGTAAATTACCGGTTCCAAATTTCGCTGCCGGGGGAATTGCGACTCCTGCAGACGCCTCCTTAATGATGCAATTGGGAGCAGAATCTGTTTTTGTCGGATCAGGAATATTTAAATCTGAAGATCCGGAAGAAAGAGCCAAGGCAATCGTATTGGCTACCACTCATTATGATAACCCTGATATCGTAGCTAAAGCGAGTGAGGGATTAAGAGATGCCATGAAAGGATTGGATATTGCAAAAATTCCTGAAGAAGAGCTGCTTCAGACAAGAGGCTGGTAGTAAATGATTATAGGCATTCTTGGCATTCAGGGTGGCTTTGCCAGGCACAAAGACATGCTGCAATCAATGGGGTATAATACTATTATTGTACGCACTGCTGAAGAATTAAAAAAAACAAGTGCCTTGATTATTCCCGGAGGCGAATCGACAACTCTATTAAATCTTTTTGATAAACTCCAATTAAGTGACGCCATCAAAGACTACAATAAAAATTCACCCATTATGGGTACCTGTGCCGGATTGATCGTTTTATCCAAAAAAGCAGAATTGACCAAATATAATCCACTCGGATTAATTGATATTGAAGTGAGTAGAAATGCCTATGGTAGGCAAAAAGAATCATTTATTTATAACGTTAATCTTGAGTTAAACTCAAAACCGATTGAATTTGAAGCGGTGTTTATTCGTGCCCCAAAAATCATGAAATACGGTTCTGAGTGCCGCGTTTTATCGAAGTATAAAGATGATGTGATTATGATTCAAAATGATTCGATACTTGCTTGTTCATTTCATCCCGAATTAACATCAGATAATACTATTCACAAATATTTTATAAAAAATTTCACTTAAATTATTTTTTGCCATGATCTTAATAGCTGAAATCTCATTTCAATAAACAGATTAGCTCTGGCCGGACGAAAAAAACCTACCGAAACAGGTGATGACTTCAACTGATCACCAAATTTGGCAAGTTTTGAATGACAAAGATGATCTCAATTTATCTGTATTTCCAAAATGCGGTTTTAAAGTGATGGCCGCTCAATATTGTCGTCAATTTGGCCATCATATTTAAATATTCGTTTAACGCATAAACTCTGATAACTCCACATGGTTTTTTCAAACTGGTAAATTAAATGGTGTTACAATGAATAGCCATGAAGATGACGAGATCTATGATATTTTGGAAGACCTTCAACCCAAGCGCTCTAAGCGTACCAAATTTAGGGAATCCGGTTATCCGTAAAGTCCAAGTGACAATTTTTTCTCAGCAAAGTACCCATCAAGCAGGATGTCTTCAAGAGTACTCTTTGCTGTCACCACGGCCTGTTGAATGATACGCATGAATTTTTTACCAATGTTGGCGGATTTTCTCCGATTGAATCGAAAAACATACTCATCCAGATAATTCTGTAGATAGCGAGGTTCAAACCGGCACTGATGGGTACTGCGAATCAATCGTTTGACCAAGGTGGCGACCAAATGAACACCGTACAACACACTCTCTTTGTCAGACGTTATGGTTAGGTTCCGTTCAACATGCGTATAACGCTCTTTGTCAATAGACTGGTATGAACGCCAGGCATCAGTAACGATGGTGCTGCCCGGTTCGATATTTGACTCGATGAATGTAGTCAGTGACATACTCGAACAATCCGGGATGACTTTAAGACGGATACGGCCAATCACCTTTTTCTGGTCATCCCTTTCTACAGCAGCGATCACGGCGGTTTTGCTTTCTGCACCGCGCCCCCGTTTGCCGGATGCTTTGCCGCCGATGTAGAACTCATCGACTTCAACCCGTCCGGATAGTTTTTCCCGATCTTTCCGGATGGTGCAGCGCCTGAGTTTTTGAAGCCATGACCAAGCAGTACCGTAACTACCAAGGCCAAGAAGTTCTTGCAGATCGACAGCGTTCAGCCCGGACTTTCGGGTGGTGAACCACCACATGGCCTTGAACCAGTAAGTAAGGGGCTTTTTTGAACTGTCCATAATCGTACCGGCTGTAAGCGAGTGCTGGTGTTCACACCGGGTGCAGATATAAATGTGTTTAGCGCTGATCCAGTATTTTGGATGGCCACATAATTTGCAACTGAATCCATCAGGCCAGATGGTTTGAAAAAGTTAATCGTAGCATTTTTCGATATCTGAAAAGCGCTTATCAAACTCGATTTCTGATTTTGGGAAGTCTTCCCTTATGATGAATGTGTTCATGTGGCCTCCTTTTGTTATTTGTTGAGGCCATTATACCAGGGGGGTGTGACAGATACGGTCACACCCTGAACAACTTGGGCTTTCCAGATAACCGGATAGTTCAATATCACCTGCACCGGAATTTGGCCGCCTATAGGTCGCACAGAAAGAAAAGAGTCAAGCTGGCTAAATTTTATAACATAAATGTCACGCTGTAGTATTAATCACTAAGTTTTTAAGTATATTAGCTAAGCACAAGATGTTGTGGTCCACCTTATCTTTAATCAAAAGAATTCCTCGGAGCTCTGCTGCGGGGTGAAAAACAAGGAAGGGGTCGGTATGGAAGGGGAAACTACGTGTCCCCTTCCAATACAAAATAGCTTTTTAAACCCCTTTGATACCACGCAGCTCTGCTGCGGGGAGCTTCATTGAATGAGGATTGACAGTTAAAGTCCTTATCTTTAGTTTAGATTTTATGACATTGGACTGTTGCAAGTATTCTACAATTTCCATAGATACCCATAGAGACTTTCAATTGTCGATTAAGAGGGAATATTATGAAAGTATTAGCCCTTAATTCCAGTGCACGGACCAGAGGCCAGAGTAAAACCAAACTGATGCTAAGCCACTTGGTAGAAGGAATGCACGAGGCAGGAGCAGATGTTGATGTGGTCAATCTACGGGAAAAGAATATAAAAAACTGTGTCGGGTGCTTTTCCTGTATGACTAAAACCCCGGGGAAATGTGTGCTCAAGGACGACATGACAGGAGAGCTCTTCCCAAAATGGTTGGAATCCGACCTGATTATATACGCCACACCGCTATTCCATCATACTGTCAATGCAACCATGAAGACTTTTATAGAGAGAACCTTTCCGATTTGCGAACCCTTTCTCCTGGAAAGGGAAGGGCGCTGGGTTCACCCCCTTCGAAGGAATCACCCTGCGGCAGTGGTTCTTTCCGTGTGCGGGTTTCCCGCAATGTCCGCCTTTAGCGCCCTGACTCACTACACGAAATTTCTTTTTGAAGAACCGGAAAAAGGGAGGCTATGGGCCGAAATCTATCGCCCAGCTGCCGAATTTATGTACCGAAACGTCGATAAGCAGAAAGATATACTCGACGCCACCAGGCAGGCGGGGAGGGAACTCGTGAAGACTCACAGGGTTTCTCCGGGAACAATAACGCGCATAGAACAGCCACTTGCTGATAATCTTTCTGATTTTGCAAAGATTACAAACTGTATGTGGGGGACCTGCATTGCCGAAGGGATTAACAAGAAAAAATTTGAGAAAGAAGATATGATACCCAGATCCGATTCAATCGAGACTTTTATGCTCCTGATGCCAATGGGTTTTAATCCTGAACGTGCGGGTGATACAAAAGCGACCTTACAGTTCGAATTTACAGGCAGGGTGGAAGGCTCATGCCACCTTATAATTTCAGATGGAACTATCAAGGCCAGGGAAGGAAAATCAGAAAAACCGGACCTTGTAATAAAGACACCATTCGATGTCTGGATGGATATTCAAACCGGCAAAGCGGATGGCGGTCAGATGTTTATGGAGGAAAAATATAAGGCAGAGGGCGACATGGATTTGTTTTTGAATATAAGTAAGTTCTTCGGCCAGAACCATTAGAAAAAGAGAATTGAAGATTTCGGCTATCATTGTTCACTCAGACCTATGACTTTAAAAGCGTGGATTGATGATCAATTTTCACGCTTTTCTTTTCTGTATGGTTGTACAAGATATTGTGGTGATTGTATTTGGTAGGAAACCTGCGATAACTCCAACGACCATGCATATATCAGACCCGTCATTTTCCTGTGATTCTGAAAAATAATCAGAACGGACCAAATCTTACCAAAATAGGGATTCAAGTGGTATCGTGGGGATTACCAAGACATATCGGGGTAATTTACATAAAATACAATTACTAAGATCGTCTCAATGTATCACAACCAGCTATAGTTTTATGATATCTATACAGATTGATATGTAGGCGATGGACCCTAAAGGCTGGACAACCTGACGTATAGGATAAGCTCTGAGCCGATTCGTTAAGGGAGGCATCAGGCCGCCTCCGCGAATGGATGAGGTAGACCATAATAAACCTCATCCGGGGTTAGGTTGTCAAGTGTCTGGTGGAATCGCTCCCGGTTGTAAAATGAGAACCAGCCGCGCAGCCCCTTCCGAAGATCGGCACCGTTGTTAAAAGATCGAAGGTAGATATAGTTGTACTTCAGGGTCCACCATAGCCTTTCGATGAAGATGTTGTCCTGGGCTCGACCTCGGCCGTCCATACTGATGGCAATGCCATGGTCCTTTAGTACGCCGGTGAAATCCTCACTGGTAAACTGGGATCCCTGATCGGTGTTGAAGATTTCCGGGGTCCCGTAGCGGCGGATCGCCTCTTCTAACGCCTCGACACAAAAGTCAGTTTCCATGGTGTTGGACAGCCGCCAGGAAAGCACCTTGCGGCTGTGCCAATCCATGATGGCTGCCAGGTACATAAACCCACGTCTCATGGGGATATAAGTGATATCTGTAGACCACACCTGGTTCGGTCGTTCGATGTTCAGGTTCCTTAACAGGTAGGGGTATACCTTATGCTCCGGATGCGGCCGGCTGGTTTTAGGCCGGGGATAAATAGCCTCTATGCCCATCAGTCGCATCAGCCGTTGAACATGTTTTCGGTTGATTTTATAGCCCAGCCTGCGCAGATGGTTTCTCATCGACCGAGAGCCCCAGGTGGGCGTCTTCAGGTACTGTTCGTCGATGAGCCGCATCAACTCCAGATCCTTAGCCTTAATCGGCTTAGGTCTGTAGTAATACGATGATCGCTGGAGGTTCAGCAGCCGACACTGCCTGGCAATGCTCAGATTCGGCGCCTTGGGGTCCACCATCTGCTTCCGCTGCTTGCTGCTTAAAGACTGAGCTTTTTGGACAAAAAATCGTTTTCGACTTTCAGCTGTCCGATCTGCCGGAATAAATTATCAACCTGGGCTTCATTTTGTTTTCGTGACTTATGGCCTTTGTCGAAAATGTCAGCGGCACTGTCAATCAGGGCCCGCTTCCAGTTGTTGATCATCGTTGGATGTATCTCAAACCGGGCAGCCAGTTCAGCAATGGGTTCATTGTTTTGCAGGGCCGCTAAGGCCACCTTGGCCTTAAACTGTGGTGAGTAATTTCTGCGCTTCGTGCTCATGATCAGCTCCTTTAAATTTTGCCTGACTCAGAGCTTATCATACTGTCCAGTTTTTTGGGACCACCGCCGTAATCACCGGTTGGGCGGTGTTCCAGCTGACCACAATATGTGGGATTTCCAACCCTCAGATCCGTTTTTATTTGCTGGAAAGCTGATTGTATTTTTCGTAGGATGTTTTCCCCACTATTTTAGATTCTTATGTCAAGAACACTCTATTGAAGACTATTATCTCTCGACCAAGATTCGAAGTAGATTAATCCCAATCCATAATAATTCGATTGGCACAGCTTAGTACTTAGAGAACTATAATTTATTAATTTTACAGTATAATTCCGCAATTCTTGTGAGAAGTCCTTCCTAATGAGAATATTTTTTCTCTGTCACATTGTGATATAAACATTCCTTAAAAATTCATAACATTCTATTTTAAAATCAAATTTTCATAATTTTTTTCCTATATCCTGAAATGGTATGTATTTTGCTAACTGTACAAAAGAACCGAAATTTTGTGATGAGAACTATAATTTATGGCATTTTTTATCGTGAGCAGTTCAGCAGTTATCAAAGCAATGAGTACTTTTAAGGCATCGTATCTTTGTTTTATTAACCTTTAGGGAAGCCGGAAGTTAATTTTGGATCCGAGAATCTTTCTACAATGGAGGAAATCAATGAAATCATTACGCAATCTTTTCATCATTTTCGTCATGCTGCTCATTGCGGCTCCTGCCAAGGCGATTGATCCAAACGGCTGTTGGTGGACCGATGAGCAAGGTATTGTTCACAACATGGCTGAAATCTGGTCAGGATCAACCGGAAACTGGATATGTGAAGGGCGGGTGGAATTCAGCGACCTGGCCACACTCGATGAAAATGGTTCAGTAATTCCCGGTGGGTGGCTGTCTGATGAATTCAATGCCATTTCACCTGAACCAATTGTACCGTTTCACAACTTTGAATTGAACAACGGACAGTTCCAAGTACGCCGCTTCCCAGACGGGACCGGCCATGTGCGTGTGCACAACAACATTGGTTTGGCTGTATATCATCCAAGATCATGGGCAGCTTACTGTAACGACGTAGAATCAGGCTGCCCCGAATACAACGTCGGAAAACGACAATTCTTTACGGATTTTGACGGAGATGGCGTACCAGCCTACGATCAGATCATGTTCACTCCGATTGATGTTAACCGTATGACTGTTACCTGGGAAAACAAAGGGCTAATTGCTGAGAGTCATTTTCAGTCGTATTTGGCAATGTACACCGGATATCAATTGTACCCAGTCAATTTCTGGGATTTTTCCCGTGGTTTTGTCGATGATTCCGACATGATATTCACTTTTCCGCCAAATGTTTTGCCCGACCTGGGTATGCAGACTGTTAAGTTCCATCTCGACGCCGATGATGCTTCTGGTGGGTATGCCGTATACAAGACATACAATGTGACCACCACTGAGCCGCTACCCACCGTTTCGGCTACCAAAGAGTTGGATGGTGAGACTAAAATCACTATTGGTGCCGTTGAGAAAAAGATTGGCCTCAAAATTACGTGGGACGACCCACCCTTCAAGGATATCATGAAGACTGGTATCCAGCTGAAAGTGTACATTGGTTCCAACGCTTGGACCGCGCTGGACGGCCGCGAGATATACTACTGGATCGACTGTCCTGCACAGATGCACAAGATGCTGATTCCATCTGACAGCTGGAACGCTCTCAAAACAACCTTACTTGATAACGGTTACACTGAAGCCTTTGTGGTGATTGTGTATCGGACACTTGAGACCGGTGGTGGACCTGACGAAGGTGTGTTCATGAATCGCGGCCACTCTGACCCAGTTATCGTTCCGCTGACCTAATCATCGTTTGTGTGTATTACGGGGGTCCATTTCGGGCCCCCAACCAATTTACAGAAAGGACATTGCAATCGCAAAAACCGAATTGTTAAAGGATAAAGGCTGACCACTACATCGGGCGTTTCCCCTTTTTTGATATAAAGTGGGGTTTGGTTTTCATATCTCAGAATTATATCGCGCGAAAATTTCGTATATATCTCTCCAACGAATCACCAGATTGGGCAAGGTCCGCGTAACAAAGATGATCTCAATAAATCTCAGGTCGCCACATTTCTGTGATAGATTCATTTTCCCGATGTAATCTGCATCGAACTGCCAATTCGGTCGCCCGTAGAGTCGAGGATGGGCGCGGTAGCATAAAGCCCTGTTTCCCATCCCCGCTCATCAAGCCAACATGCGCCTGCAAAACAAATCGTATTGACAGAATTAAAAAAATACCTACCCTCCCATTAATCGGGATATTTTGGGCAACTGGGGTAGACAATCCGCATTTGCTGCAGATGGACTCCACCGAACAATCCAACGCTCATCACCCCTCGTCCCGTCATTAAAAAATTGACCATACTGAGGATGAATAGGTTTCAAGCCTTTAATCAGGAAGTTACCAAAAAATCCTTTCCCTAATAAAATCAATTCAATTCAGATAATTAATCCCCAACACTGTAAAGGGGGGATAGATGAGAACATCCAAATCCACACTTCGCTACACGGTTATATTGTTTCAAATAATTTGTTTGATGTCGCCCACATTTGCTGTTGCCGGACAGTTAAACGTGTTTCACACCATAAATGAAGGAATTAATGGAAAATCCTGTGATGTAACGCTTAAGTATTGTGTTGAACAAAAATGCAAAATTCCTTTTAGAAAAGTGAGAAGCGGTATTCAATCTGCTTATGCGTTCTTTGGAAAATTGGGCTATACTGAGAAATTTCCAGTAACCATTGTATTCAAACCTGAGATAAACGTTGATTGGAGTAGTGGCGACGATAAAAAGAGCGTCCGTGTCCTTGGAAAGTACGATGAGGACGAAAAGACAATATATCTGACTTGCTGGAGGGATAAATGGATATCTGGAAGAAACGATTTTGATCTGGATATGACATATGAATTTTACAGAACAATAGTCGCACACGAAATGATTCATTTCCTGGCCAATCGTTTCGCAAAAAATAGAGTAAATTCAATTCTTTCAGAATATATTGCCTACAGTGGCCAGATCGAACTGCTACCCGAAGAAACGGTTCGCCTGTTGGTAGAAAAGTACAAGATCCAACCGTTTGAAGAATACGAAATAGGTGAATATCTTTTTGTATTGGACCCTGGTGTATTTGGCCTGAAATCATATCTGCATTACAAAAATTCAAAAGGCCTTCTTGTCAAACAAATTTTAGATGGATCGGTAAAGGAGCAACCTAATATTTGGCCACCTTATTGATAGAAAAAGGATTCATGCGTGTAGTTGTGTTATTATTTATTGCTTTCTTGGATTGAATGTATCCTAAACTGTAT
Source organism: uncultured delta proteobacterium (assembly GCA_963697225.1). Taxonomy (GTDB): domain Bacteria; phylum Desulfobacterota; class Desulfobacteria; order Desulfobacterales; family Desulfosarcinaceae; genus Desulfosarcina. The sequence continues at coordinate 6,364 of CAVONM010000032.1, read as the reverse complement.
ACGCCTAATCAACCAAACCTGAATCATATTAGCACATTGTCACTCATAAAATAATTATCATGGGTGGCATCTTGACAAATACCACAATGTGGTATTATTCTTCAGATCAACTGCTATACCTAATCATCCAGCAGGATTGGAAAGGTGGTTATTATGAAAAGCCACCTGATTTGCAGTAGCCTCTCTCTGAGTCCCATCTCCATAGCAGCAATTATAATTGCGTTAAATCTGTGACGCGATAATCTTTACAACAATCATCCAACGAGGTGATATATGAAAATCATCGGTTCATTGCTTATGGGCGGCGCATTATTAGGCGCGTTTTTTTTAGGATCGGCAGATGCCATCGGTACAAAGGCCTGGCAGAAGTCATATCAGACCGACTGGTATGCCATAAACCAGGAGCTATCCACAGTACCCGGGGTTGAAATGGCCGAACAGGAGGCGGGGCGCAAAACCTTGCAGACGTTATATCAGGCCGACTGGTATGCCATAAACCAGGAGTTATCCACAGTACCCGGGGTTGAAATGGCCGAACAGGAGGCGGGGCGCAAAACCTTGCAGACGTTATATCAGGCCGACTGGTATGCCATAAACCAAGAGCTATCCATACTTCCCGGGGGTGAATTGGCCGGGACAGGAGGCGGGGCACAAAACCTCGCAAAGTGCGATGGGAGGAGCTGTTAAGATTCTTCATTCTCCGAGACGCAATAACCGCGCCGAAATTATTGAATCGGTTCTCCCGCATATCTGTGGATACGCGAACGCTTCGGCCATAGACACGGCGGCGACCATGCCCGATTCCTTGTTTATTGAAAAACGGAACTATGAACCAAAAAAAGGCTAATAAGTCGTGGCATATTGTTTAATTGGACGCAATACCGTACCGCAAATTTAGTCAGAGTTGTGATTAATTGAGCCCAGGTTTGGCTTCATTTGTGATACGTAAATGGGTATATGGAAGCTGGGAGTTGCCACAATTCGTGGACTATCCACCTTCACTTGTGCCTGAGTGCAGCTGCTATTATGGTTTACCATTCTGTGAACAGAAAATAAGAAAGGCCAACCGCTACATCTGGTAGTTGGCCTTTTGCAATTATTAGTTGACTTTCAATTTGCTATCACAGTCAAAAAATGATGGCCAATTTCACTGATGCCTCCAACAACCTTGCAGATATCAGCCCCTCCAATTTTTACCGATGTTTGAAAATAATCACATCCGGTCAGATCTTGCCAGAATAACGGGTTAGATGTTACCGTGGGGATTATCGAAAGATATCGAAGGTAGACTTTATAATTCCGAATACCAAGATCGTCTCAATACATCTCAGGTCGCCACATTTTTGTGATAGATTCATTTTTCCGATGTAATCTGCACCGAACTGCCAATTCGGTCGCCCCCATATGTAGTGGTGCTTGGGATTGGTCTACGATCCAACTACTTGGCGGCATAATGGCAAGATATTTGTACTGAGAAACCCGCCTTTTAGAAACAAAATCGCCAATCTAACCCCCAACCCATATATCCGTTTTCAGTGGTAACATTGATCCAGGTTGGAAACCCTCCTTGTATAAGCCGATCCTCAATCAACAATTTATAATTGTTGACAATTTTTACCGTACCGAATTATTAATATAAAGCAGACACTCAATCTAAAGCTGAACTGTCGTTTTTAGTTGCGCCCGCATCGAGAGTGCCCTCCACTGCATCCATTCCAATTAAGATCGCGTATAGTTTCGGAGGTCTCTTATGGCTGATGAAGACTACAAACGCAAACTTACCGCCATCCTCAGTGCAGATGTTGCCGGTTACAGCCGCCTCATGGGTGATAACGAGGTTGCCACTGTCAGCACACTCAAATCACACCGTAAACTGATTACCGAAAAAGTTCAGGCATTCAATGGGCGGGTTGTCGATTCCCCAGGTGATAATATTTTGTCTGAATTTAGAAGCATAGTGGATGCGGTTTCGTGTGCTGTTGCGATCCAGGAAGGGCTCCGAGAGGAGAATGACGAGCTGCCCGAAAATCGTAAAATGGTTTTCAGAATCGGTGTCAATCTCGGCGATGTCATTCAAGATGAAGATCGAATCTACGGTGACGGTGTGAACATTGCCGCCAGGATAGAGGGTTTGGCAGATCCGGGTGGCATTGCCATATCGGGAACCGCTTTCGACAATATTAGAAATAAACTCGATTGTGGTTACCAATTTTCAGGAGAGCACCCGGTAAAGAATATTGCCAATCCCGTAAGGGTCTACAAAATATTAACGAATCCGGAATGTGCTGGGAAAGTCATTGGGGAAAAGCGGTTTTTAGGATGGATGTCACGTAAGGTCGCTATGGCGGCTATTATGGCTTTGGCCGTTATAATCGGTGGATTGGTTTCATATTATATTTACCTTCATCGATCCGGAAGGATAGAGCCTGCCTCGGTGGAAAAAGTGGCGTCGCCACTTTCTGAAAAGGCATCAATTGCTGTATTGCCCTTCGACAACATGAGCAATGATCCCGAGCAGGAATATTTTAGCGATGGTATTTCCGAGGACATCATTACGGATCTTTCTAAAATTTCCGGTCTGATTGTCATCGCCCGGAACTCCAGCTTCACTTACAAGGGAAAGGCGGTAAACGCGCAGCAGATCGGGCAAGACCTCAGGGTTCGCTACCTGCTGGAAGGCAGCGTTCGCAAAGCCGGAGACCAGATGAGGATTAATGCCCAGCTGATTGATGCATCCAACGGCCAGCATCTCTGGGCCGATCGCTACGATGGTGACATGAGCGATATCTTTGCCCTGCAGGACAAGATCACCCGCAAAATCATATCGGCCCTGGCGTTGAAACTTTCTGCCAGCGAGCAGAAAGCCTTAACGGATAAGGGAACAGACAATCTTCAGGCGTACGATGAGTTTCTTAAAGGCTGGCAAGGCTACCGTCTGCTAACGAAAGAGGGTTTCGCCGAGGCAAAAATTCATTTGGAAAAGGCCGTGGAACTCGATCCTGAGTTTGACAGAGCTTATGCTGCGCTGGCCGCTCTGTATTGGAAAGCACTTAAGCTCGCAGCACCAGAGCTTAGGCAAGGTTTGGGCGTGACCAACCGCCAGGAATTTAATGCAGTTAGGGCGAAACCGCAACTCCTGTTGAAAAAGGCCATGAAAAAGCCGACGGCCCTGGCTCATGGGCTAATGTCCCAATTTTATCTTATGCGGTACCAGCACGATGAAGCGCTTGCTGAGATTGAACGAGCCGTAGCGATGGACCCCAACGATCCCGAGCTTTATGCCTGGATGTCAGAAATCCTCTGGCTAATGGGGAAAAACAGTGAAGCCATCGAATCGGCAAACATGGGACTGCGTTTAGATCCAAATAATCCAGCTACGTACTTAATGCAGTTGGGGAGAACATATTTGCCTGATGGTGACCTTGAAGAAAGCTTGCAATTACTGGAAAGGGCAAAACGGATAAACCCGGAATTATTTGGATCGGTTGCGTTTCATCAAGCGGTTATATATGGCATGCAAGGCCGCAACGAAGAAGCCCGCATTGCGTATGAAATTTTCTTAAAAAGCAGGATGTATCCGGTTGAGCAACCTAAACGATATTCTGATTTACTTTCCTTTCGCAGACCCTAAAAAGTTGGATCGTATAGCCGACGCCTTAGTAAAGGCTGGAGCCCCAGGAAAACCGACTGATTATTATAGAATATTAAAGGAAAACCGGATCAACGGAGAGGCGGTCAAATCGCTTCTTTTCGGTCGCAAGATCACTGGAACCTCTGCGGCAACAGGTGCGCAATTTTGGTGGGAATGGGCCAAGAACGGAGAATTTAAATTTATTAGAGGGGCTGATCAAGATAGTGGAAAAAGCTGGGTCGAAGGGGATGTCTTTTTCATCCAATTCGCGAAAATATATGGTGGTCTTCCATATGGTACGACTATTTACAGAAACCCAGATGGCTCAAATGAAAGCAAGAATCAATATTTCATGGTTAGTGATACAGGACTCATTACCCCCTTTGCACCCACCGAATGAGGGATTAGGTGGCTTTTTTAACTTGAAGCCCATCTAAACTGCATATACGTACCGTCTATATCAGGACCAATTACGATTGGGTAATTTCATCTATCTCCGACTAAGTACAAGTTGAGAGAAATCTTTACCTGCTGCTATTAAAAAAACGTCCAGCCAAAAAATGACCGACCACAATACCTGGTGGTTGGCCTTTTCCTAAAATATGTTGGCTTTGAAATTGATATCACAGGTGAAAAGTGGTGGGGGATGTTGCTGATGCCTGGTACGTTTCCGAGTGACAGATGGAGGGCAGGCGAGCGAGCCCGCAGGAGATAGCTCGCGGAGGCTGCGCTGCTCTGTAACTCGGGCCGTCATTGGAAATTCTGGCCCCGCCTTCTGCCCATTCTTCAAATGTAAAGAGGTGAAGCTCCTTTGTGTAAAGGACCATCCGGAGTGATCCGATGGTAATGTGGTTTATCAGTCTGCCGGTAGGCAGCTGAAACACATACACGAAAGGAGCCTCACCATGAAAAAGTCAAGCATCTATCCGAATCGAAGTCAAGAACTGGCTGCCCTTTTCGAAAAGGCAGGCAACCCGTCAAAACTGATTTGCGTGCCCATCGATTACGCCAAAAAGGATCATCTGGTCATGTTCTGTAACGGAAACGGCGAAGTGCTCCGAAAGCCATTTTCAGTCAAGAATTCTGTCGACGGCGTCAAGTATCTGCTCGGCCAGGTCAACCGTTCTTGCCGGCATCGTCACATTCAGTCCGACCATGTCTTTTTCGGTGGAGAAGATGTCAACTCGTATGCTGAGAATTTTGCCAACACCATTCGGGCCAAAGGGTGGTTGGTAGCAAACGTCAATGCCCACGATGCCAAAAAGCAGCGTGAGAACCTTCAGGCCAGCACGGATCGGCTGGATCTGATGGGCATTGCCACCATGCTGCTCAACCGCCGGGCCAACTGTTGCCCGGCACAGACCGGCGTGTATCGCAACCTGCGAACCCTGGTGCGCCATCGAAAGAAGCTGGTCAAGATGAAGACCGAAGTCCGCAACCGGATCCACACCCTTATCGATCGGCTTTTCCCCGGCTTTCTGAATGAAAAGAAAAGTGGCATCCTTCCTTTTTCAAACAGCTCACTATACCTGATGGAAGAGCGTTTCAGCGCACCGCAGATCCGTCGCCGTCAGCGGGCGGCCCTGATCCGTAACTTAGAAAAGCGGGGAACTAAAAAGGCCGAACAGGCTGCAGCCAAGCTTCAGGAATATGCCTCTCAGGTCCTGACGACACCAGACGAATATACCGCCACGCTTCAGGTCTCCTTGGCCAGCCACGTGACGCATTACCGCTGTTTGTTTGACGGTGCTGAGCAACTGGTGAATGAGATGGCGCAGCTGTTGGCCCAGACCCAGGGTGCCTTTTTAACCAGCATTAAAGGCATCGGCATTGTTCTGGCTGCAGGCGTTGCTGCTGAGATCGGCGACCCTCTGGTTCAACGGTCGACGGATCAAGTGGCGTCATATGCGGGCATCGTACCCAAAGTCAAACAATCCGGCGGCAGTCAGGGGCCTTCGATAACGAGCCACGTCAGCAAACGGAGCAACCATATTCTCAAAGACTTCATCGTACAATCGGCATTCCATATTGGCCGTTATGGTCCCAAGGATTTAAAAGACGATTACAGTCGCCGCGAGGCTGCCGGTCAGCATGCTGACTTCGGGATAGCCCGTCGCTTTATACGCATGGCCATGTGTATGATGCGGACATCCCAGGTTTATCTGCCTCCTGATATGAGAAGTACACACATCAAGCCTGAGCGACGTGCTGAATATTACCTGGCCATGTGGTCATATCTTCGAGACAAGTGGCGTAAAGCAGGCGGACTTAATGTAGCGTTTGCCATGGACAAACCTTTGGGTCAATGGCGATATATCGTACAGGAGATATATGGGATAAAGCTAAAAATGTAATCACGGACGGATGCCGGCGATGGCGGAAAAAAGATGATGTTCTCAGCTTCGGCGACGGGATGGCTCCTGATACCTGCCGCAGGCGATTTGATGAACAGGATCGGCTGACGGCTTGTTGGAGAGTGCCCACCCGTTCCGTCCGACCTTAAATGGCTCCAAGGTGCTCTGATCCCATTACCAAAAGGAGATCTTGTCATACCAGATTGCCACAATCGGACATTAGTGGACGGGGTGAACCACCTGTTTTGCTGAATTGGAGAGATCATTTTTTAATCGTAATCCCGGTTCTTGGTTCTTTAAAAAAACCGGTTAAAATCGGCACAGGGGAGTGTTGTCTGAAAAATGGGCTAAAAAAAGGGTTGCAAAAATTCTGGTGCTC
>CAVONM010000031.1:0-219767 GCA_963697225.1 uncultured delta proteobacterium | reverse complement strand
AAAGAGAATTAATCACAATAGCCAAAGACCCAATGACAAATAAACAACGATGATCCAAATTTAAAATTCCAAACCTGATAGCGTTGAAGAAAGGTAGTTCCAACTTAAAACGATACGGAAATATAATCGATTGTCGATCGTTGTGAGATATCATCCAATCGTTGCCCAAGCCATATAGCAAAAACCAAGCCCACACTCAATTGAATTCAATAAATAATTATATTTCAGAAGTTTAGAACGTTTTATATACCATATTTCATTTGGCATTTCGAAGTCGAAGTCAGTATGTTAACGGCGGTGGTGGCGGTTTATTGACATGTTTGATCTCGGAACAACACATCCGCTCAACAACTTCAATAAATCCATCCCGTTCATGGTTTGAACCTTCCCCGCGGCAAGCCGCGGGGAAGGTTCACCGTAAGGATGAAAGTCTATTTTCAATTCGCTCGCTAACCCCGCCGCAAGCGGCGAGGAATGTGCTCGCTGTCGCGGTTCAACAATGGTGAGCGAATCGGTGTACAATGCGGGAATTGGTTTAAAAATTTAAAACTGTTTTGAAACTTGGTATAGACTTTAATCTGGAGGTGCAGCCAACTAAGGGGCCATGAGTTTGGTGTAGGTATTGGCGCCATCCCAAAAAGCGCGGGGGTTGGTCACCTGGGTCATCGACAACTGATAATCCCGGGGGCATCGCCCGGAGGCATCGGTCACCTGGATGGTAATCACCGTTGACGGATTGGTAGCGCTGATGATCCATGCGTTCGGATTGGAGAGCACACCGGACACATAAATTTTGCCGGTGGCATTGGCACCGGTCAATGCCGCAGTGGTGACGGACCGGTTGGACGGAATGGAAAAATAATCGCCAACGGCGGCGGCAACCACGTTAGCATCGCTCTGGGTGGCACTGCAGAATGCCTTGTTGCGGTAGGCAATGAAGTTGGGGATCGCAATGGCCGCCAGGATGCCGATGATGGCGATGACGATCATCAGCTCGATCAAGGTGAACCCGTTGTCACATTTTTTCTTTGTTCCCAACGACATGTTCACCTCTTCAGCTCCAGATGGAAAAACCGAGCAGGAATGGAAAAGGGGCCTAAGGGCCCCTTTTCTTTAAATTCTGCTAAGGAAACCTATTCACTTGATTACGGGGCCATGACTTTGGTGTATACACCGGCAGCCCAGAAAGAACGCGGGTCGTTAGCTTGGGTCATCGCCAGCTGGTAGTCCTGCGGGCAGCGTGTGGACACATCCGTCACCTGGATAGTAATAGCGGTATTGGGAGCTGCGGGGCCTGGGATCGTCCAAGTGTTCTGGTTGGACAGCAGGACTGCCACATAAACTTTACCGGAGGCGTTTCCACCCTGCAGAGATGCAACGGATACATTGGTATTGGCCGGAACAGCAAAATAGTCGGAAATAGCAGCGGCAATATTGTTGCCGTCACTCTCAGTAGCGCTGCAGAAACTCTTGTTACGATAGGCGATAAAGTTGGGGATGGCGATGGCGGCCAAGATACCGATGATGGCGATGACGATCATCAATTCGATCAGCGTGAAACCTTTGTTGTTCGTTTTTCTCATTTTGCTAAGCATGTTGTACCCTCCTGAAATTTAATGATTGTTGGTTGAGAAGTCCGTCAAAAATTGTCTAACGTTTATTAGCCTCCTTTTTAAGCCTTGTTGGGATTGTAGTAAAGCAGCATGCGTGCCATTTTTAAATTTTTTAACTATAATTTTTTAACTATATGATTTTTTTTAATTTTTAACTGTATCCCCCTTTTTCAAGTCTGGCACGAATTTAATAAGTGCTCCATTCAAGCCGAATTTTGTTAAATTTTGCCAAAAATCGTCACCGTGAACGCCTAATGAGGATTATTGATTCAGGTGCAACTGATCATTGTTATCGGACCGAGCACCGAAACGTTTAGTATTTTTTGAATATTTTTTACCGTACCAGCTCGGCTTCGTCTAATTCGTTGACCGTGGCGCTCCGCCGTCGACGCCCAATTTTAAGTACACATAAGTGCACATTTCGTTTTCAACGGATCCGAAAACGCGTGTTCGCTGGGGCTGCGTTGGCTATCAGGCATAGAATCGTTGGGAAAGGGGGATGATATCTGCCGGTGGGTCTCGACTATTATTCTGACACCTTATATAAAAGCGGTCAACTGGGGTTGAGTTTGTCGACCCGGTACCGGAAAGACCTGAGACTCAGGCCGAGCAGGTCGGCCGCCTTGTTTTTATTGCCGTCGGCACACTCCATGGCCTTTTCAATATAGGCCCTTTCAATTTCTTCGAGGATGCTGTCCAGCGCCACGCCCCTGGAGACCTCATCGACGTCGAATCGCCGGTTGCGCACCCCCTCGATCCATCTTTTTTTGTGGATCGACATGGCCAGACTGTCCGGCAGCAGGATATTGGTGTTGGACAGGGCCACGCTTCTTTCGATCAGGTTTTCCAGTTCACGGATGTTTCCGGGAAAATCGTATTTCTTGAGCAGGTCGATGGCATAGGATGAAAACTTGGTGACCTGCTTGCCCAGTTCCTTTGAATACTTCTCCAGAAAATGCTGAGACAGCGGCAACAAGTCGCCCTTTCGTTCCCTTAACGGCGGGATCTTGATCTCGATCACATTCAGGCGATAGAACAGGTCTTCGCGGAAATTGCCTTCAATCACCTCATCTTCCAGCTTTTTATTGGTTGCGGATATGATCCGGATGTCCACCAGAATATCCTTGGTGCCGCCTACCGGCCGGAAGACGCGCTCTTGAACGGCCCTTAGCAGTTTCACCTGCATGGGAAGGCTCAATTCGGCAATCTCGTCTAGAAAGAGCGTTCCTTTATGGGCAATCTCCATCAACCCCTGCTTGTCTGCGCTGGCGCCGGTGAAGGAACCTTTGCGGTGGCCGAAGAATTCACTTTCAAGCAGGTTTTCAGGGATGCCGCCGCAGTTGATGGTCACGAAGGGTTCGTCCGCCCGGTCGCTCTGCTCGTGAATGGCATTGGCGATCAGCTCTTTGCCGGTGCCGCTTTCACCGGTAATTAAAACACTGCTGCGCGTTTTGGCCACTTGACGGATCATTTCGTAAATATGCTGCATCCGCGGACTGTTGCCGACGATTTTGCCAAAATGAACGCTCTCCTTCAATTCATCTTCGATGGCACGTTTATCGATCTCCAGGGTCTTGCGCTCCAATGCATTGGCAATCGTCTGAAGCAGTTCTTCATTTTCAAACGGCTTGGGAACATAATCAAAGGCGCCCTGATTCATTGCCTCCACAGCGGTTTCAGTGGTGGCAAACGCGGAAATCATGATCACCGTAACATGCGGATTTTTCTTTTTGGATGCCTTGAGCACCTCCAGCCCCGTCATGTCGCCCAGCCGGATATCGCACAGCAAAAGATCGTATGGATGCTTTTCGATTTTGGAAATCGCCTCTTTCCCATTGGCCGCGACGAGGACGCCGTACCCCTGTTTTTCCAGCATGTATTCGAGGAGTTCGCGCATGCTTAGTTCATCATCGACAACGAGGATGCGGTATTGGTTGGCAGCCATCAAATAACTCCGTTTGTCTAACAAGGTGAATCCACTGAAGGCCTATCAGGCACCATGATGTGACGAAACCTGCGACCGGCTGTCCTCACGCTGCTTTCAGGTAACGCCGGCGGCGGAGCCTGACTGGCAAACGCCTTCCTCAATCCTGCGACGGATAGAAAATGACGCCAACCCGTCGAATGTGTTCAAGCAACGCTGGATTGTCTATTTGGGGCAGCAGCGATAGGTCAAAGTTCCAGGGAAGAAGCAAGTCATCAATCCTGTTTTCAATCGATAACAGTTCGGTCAGGCCGAGCGATTCTCCCTCGATACACAGGTCGATATCCGAACCAGGGTGGTAGGTGCCCATGGCTCGGGAACCATAAAGAAGCACCCGCGTGTTACTTTATTCAAGCAGATGCCCCAGTCTGCCCCAGCGCACACCAAAATCTTCCTTGTCCCACGACCAGTAGATGATAAATGCCTTTCCCTTTACCGCCACCAGGTCAACGAATCCCCAGAAGCGGCTGTCGTATGAAAAATCGCGATTGTCACCCATCACGAAGAGCTTGCCTTCCGGCACGGTAATTGGCCCCAAATTATCTCTGGGTTGTGTCCGTGCGGCGTATATCTTGGGATCGTTATAGATGCCATGGCTATTTTTAACGGGGACACCGTTAACGAACAGTTTCTTATTGCGGATTTCGATGACGTCCTTCGGGAGACCGACGACCCGCTTGATGAAATCTTTACTGGGATCCTCGGGAAATTCAAAGACGATGATGTCATCCCGCTGCGGATCATTGATGGGAATGATCGTTTTATTCAAAAAAGGTGCTTTGACGCCATAGATGAACTTATTGACCAATATATGATCGCCTATCAAAAGCGTGTCCTTCATCGATCCGGAGGGAATTTTAAACGCCTGAACCACAAAGGTGCGGATGAACAGCGCCAGGATGACGGCGAAAACGATGGCTTCGATATTTTCACGCAAGGCACCTTTTTTCTTTGGTGCAGCGTCGGCTTCTTCACGCTTTTTCAAAATGGTGGAGACCTTTCTTATTGTAATAGATAACTTCCTATCCGCATTAACCCGTTGGCGAATATCCCTGCGATAATGTCATCCAGCATGATTCCCCATCCACCGGGGACTTTTTTATCAACCCATTGGATCGGAAAAGGTTTTAATATATCAAACACCCGAAACAATGCAAATCCCCCAATGATAAAAAAAGGCGTGAAGGGCAGCGCAAACAGGGCTATGGCCATGCCACAGACCTCGTCGAGGACCAACTGGCTGGGATCCTTTTTTGCCTCTATTTTTTCAGCGGCATGGACAATCCAGGTCGAGAATATGATCAACGCAACCACGAAGATCAACGCGGAGCCGATACCCATCGATGAAATCAACAGGCATATGGGCAAGGCCGCAAGGGAGCCGAAGGTTCCCGGGGCCACCGGGGAAAAACCGATCCATCCTCCCGTCGCCAGAAAGATTATCGCTTTTTGCTTAAACGTCATCATGGGCGTTTTTCATACCCTAACAACTGCCCGACTGTTTCGAATCAAAACCGATTCAAGGGTCCAAGGGAAACTAACCAATCCAACCAATCCAACCAATCAACCAATCAAACCAATCAAACCAATCTAACCAATCCAACCAATCCAACAATCAACCGGCCTTTTCCCCCACTCAATCCCGCCCCTGGCCGGCCTTGGCCACCGCCTCGTAGACCCTTTTTAGCGGCACCTTATTTTTAAGTGCAATTTTCCTGCATGCCTCAAATTCGGGCGCATAGTGTTTCCTGCCATCCGGATCCGTCGTGCATTTGACCTGGATTTCACCAAAACAAGTGTCCACCTGGCAGATGGATCGTTTTAACGTTTGCCGGTGAACCAGGTGGTAACGCAGACCAATCGTGGATGTCTCTGCAAAAAGGCACCGGGCGATGTCAGTCCTTTTCCCGGGTGAACACAACACCTCAACTTTCGTTCCTGGCCGATTCTTTTTCATCAGCACCGGCGTAAAAGAGACATCCAGGGCGCCATCGCTGAACAGCTTTTCCATCAGGTAGCCGTATAGCTCCGGATTCATGTCATCGATGTTGGTTTCCAGCACAACCACGTCGTCCTGGCCCGATTCGGTGGCCGCTTCAATTTTCTTGCCGACAAACACCCGCAACAGGTTGGGTGTACCCTGGTGTTCCCTGAAACCGCTGCCATAGCCGACGCGGTCGATTTGCATATCGGGAATCGGTCCGAATTCTTGCGACAATGATGCAATTATTCCCGCACCGGTTGGAGTCACCAGTTCCCCGTCGGATGTGCCGCCATAGACCGGTATGCCCTTGACGATCTCCAGTGTGGCCGGCGCCGGAACGGGAAGCTTGCCGTGTGCACAATCAACAAACCCGCTGCCCAAAGGCAACGGAGATGCGGATACGGTTTCGATGTTTAAATGGTCGAGACACAAGGCAGTGCCCACCACATCGACGATGCTGTCCACCGCACCGATTTCATGGAAATGAACGTCCTCTTTTTCGCATCGATGAACCCGTGCCTCCGCATCGGCAATGCGGCTGAAAATGTCAATTGCATTGTTTTTTACACGGTCACCAAACGGTGCATCTTCGATGATTTTGATGATGTCCCGATAATTTCTGGCAGGTGATGGGTCTTTTTCCAAAACGGTTATTTTCTTGGCGCCAATGCCGTTTTTTTTCACGTCACGGGCGACGACCTCAACCTCGCCGATAGATAGGCTGCGGATCATCTCCGTCAGCCATTGCGTGGAGACCCCCATATCCACGAAAGCACCGAGGACCATGTCTCCACTGATTCCTGAAAAACAGTCAAAATGCGCGTGCATTATTCATTATCCATATAAATACATTGACAAAACACGTGTTTTTATCCATAAAAGGCCCAATCACGTGGAAGTGCGCAGCTTACTGGTGAGGCTCCCGGACTTCAAATCCGGTGTGGGGCGCTAATACCGTCCCGGGTGGGTTCGATTCCCATGCACTTCCGCCATTTATCTAAGGCATTTGTCAGGCATCGCTTACGTGTTTCCGATACCCACCCAATTGTTTCCTCGCGACTTCCTATACTCCAGCGCCGACCATAATTCAAGCATATGATTTTATTTCAGATGAACTCATGTTGAGGAACACGGAACATTCGGTTTCATTTGTTGCAGACGGCTTGCAATTGTCCGGAGTACTCCATTTGCCAGACCGCGAACCACTGGCTGTGGTCGTCGGATGCCACGGCCTCATGGCCGATAAACACTCCCCCAAACAAATCGCGCTGGCCCGAGGCTGCGCGGCCATCGGCATGGCCTATTTTCGATTCGACCACCGGGGGTGCGGCGACAGTGAAGGAGTCTTCGAAATAGACACCACCTTGGAAAACCGCACGTCTGATCTGATGGCCGCCGTTCATGCAGTCAACCGCATGTTGGGGAAAACCATACCCATGGGCCTTTTTGGAAGCAGTTTAGGAGGAACCGTGTGTCTCACGGCGGCACACAGCCTCTCGCCATTTGCCGTGGTTACCCTGGCCGCCCCGATTCAAAGCCGGTCCATTCAACTTCCTGACGATTCACCGGAATCCTTGAAAAAGGAGTTTGTTGAAAATCGGCTGACATTCAATGTCAGCGCTGCGATCGGGTATGTCCATCATATCCTGATCGTCCACGGCAGCAGCGATGAGACGGTTGCGATTGAAAACGCCCACAGGATAAACAGCCTTGCCCGAGATCCGAAAGCACAACTGATCCTGGAAGACGGCGATCATCGGATCAGCAAGAGAACCCACCAAGAGCGCTTCCTGCGCGAGGCCGTGCAGTGGTTCTCAGATTGTTACCATGATCAATATGGAAAAAAGTGAGGCATTGTCCTTGCGAACAATGCCTCTCGTTATCTGCCAGGAAACGGATAAATGCTTACTTTCGATTAATCGCGCTGTGAATGAGTTCCTTCTGATAGGCGGTCAGGTTTTTGGTAAATTTAACACCGATGCCATCTTGTTCCCTTCTGACGATGGTACCGGAGATCTTGAAGGTTTTCTCCATGGTGGGAAGGGTAAAGATCAGCGAAATCAATTGCCCCGCACGAAATGGCGACAAGGTCTCGATGAATACCCCGCCTTTGCTCAGGTTGTTGATAAAGTCCTGATAGACCCTGTCATTCGTCGAGTAATCCACCGGCAGGAAACAGGGTATCCTGGAATCTTCGCGATAATCCAGCCGCTCCCACTCTTTGAGCAGTTCATCCAGCATTTTCTTTCGCTGTGGGGTCAGCCTCGAAACGGCCTGAATCAGGCGTTCGGTCAATTTGTTTTCATCTTCAAGTATTTCCATTTTTTTCATCACTTGAACCCCTGAACCTTTAAACCCTGAACCTCTGAACCCGGAACCCCTGAACGTCTACACATCAGCTGTTTGGCGAAATGATGTCGATCAACACTTTCCGCCGCTCTTCATCGTAAGGGACCGTGGTGCCGGCAGGGCCTTCCGCGTCAGGCCCGATGCCCATGGTTGTGATGGCTTGCGCATTGACCCCTTTCCCAACCAAATAGGTCTTGACCATGTCAGCCCGAAATTCGGCCAGCTTTAAATTGTATGCCCGCACCCCGGATCTATCGGTATAGCCTCTCAGAACGATAATTGCCTCTGGATGTTGCAGACAGAAATGGGAAATTTCGTTGAGCACGCTGTAGGCCGAATCCTCAAGATTATTGGAGTTGAATTCAAAAAGAACTTCAGGATATCGGCCATACGTTTTGCGGATGAAATCCAGTGAGATTCGATTCTCAGCATCCGCTTGGTTCTTCGACGCCTTTGTTTCCACCGCTTGGATTCCGTCGGTCACTTTCTCTACACCCGCGGGCTCGTTCGCCACCGGGGAAAGCTTGGGTGCGGCGGAGATTTGTTTGTCGGTCACCCTGCGCGCCGTTTCTTCGTTGGCAGCTGGGCGCTGTTTTTCGCCATCACGCGTGCCATTTTGGCTGGATTGCCGGTCTGGGGCATTTCCGGTCGATCCGGGCGCCGCTGCCGCTGCCTGGGTTGGTTCGTCAGTGGATGTCTTGTCCATCGTGTTATTGGTTGCGTCTGAAGACTGCCGGTTGAAGATAAACGTGGCGACTAACCCGATCCAGATAACCAGAACGACAACCAAAGCGATTCCCAGGGGGGTTTTCAATTGCAGGTGATGCGGCCAGGGCGCTATCTTGGGGAGTGCCTGAGGTGACTCAACGATCACTTCCGTTCGGGCCTCCGGCGTTGCGTCACTTTCTGTTATCGATTTTCCGGGCTCAATTCTCAGCTCGCCGGCGCATTCAGCGACGATTTTTTCATCGACATGTTTCTTCTCTTTGACAAATCCGGTCAACAGGGCCTGGTCGCAGATGATATTGATCAGCCTGGGGTACCCGTAGGAGAATTTATACACTTCCTCGATGGCAGCGGATGTAAAGATCGTCTCTTCGGATCCGGCAACGCCCAGACGAAAACGAATGTACTCGCTCGTTTCGGCTTCAGACAGGGAAGAGATGTTGTAGTTGATCGTGATCCGCTGGCGAATGGCCCGGTTGTGGGGGCGGAGAATGATGTTGTTGAACTCGCTTTGGCCCACAAAAAATATATTGATCAATTTGGTGCTGGCCTTTTCGATATTGGAAAGCAGCCTGACCTCTTCCAACAGCTTCTGATTGAGGTGCTGACACTCGTCAATGATCAAAAGCGCTTGTTTGTTGTGCCGATTAAGGTCGATCAGGAAGTTTTTCAAATAAATCAGAAACTCGCCCTTGCTCTTGAAACGCGTGTGCAATCCAAACGAGTCGGCAACAAAATTAAAAAAATCCATTTTCGCCAGGCCTGGATCGGCGACCATGGCCACCAGCACGTCATCTCCTAAGCTGTCGATAAGGGCATTCAGCAGCGTGGTTTTTCCGGTCCCCACGTCACCGGTGAGCAGCAAGAACCCCTTGTTGTCCAGGATGCCGTATTTCAATACGGCCAATGCCTCCTGGTGCTTTTCGCCCAACCACAGAAACTTCGGGTCAGTGCTGATCTGAAAAGGCTTTAGGTGCAATTTATAGTGATCAAGATACATAGTTGCTTCTCAAGTCGATCGGTTGTCTGTCCAAAGCGAGTTCAATCGCATTGGCTATATAAATGCCATGGCGAAACGCGTTCAACCAGATGTCGTTATAATTTGTCTATAAACACCAAGTCTTTATTTTGGGTCAACTTGGTGCCAATAGCAAGCACTTCCACTCGGTTACCCGAATTTTTTCTAAAATACAACCGGCCCTTGTATGCAAAGATCACCTCAAAGACCGTTTCCCGGTTTTTTTTACCGAAAACCTTGCGCTTGATCTGAACCCGATTCGGATCGTCATTGAGTTGATGGACGACCTCTTCGGCTTTGATCTTCATCTCTTCGATGAGCTCCACGAAGCCGTCGATGGCCTTGTCATGTATGGCGATATTTTTGTAGAGCGCGCTGAAACGCTTTCTGACGGCATCGGCCCCTTTTACTTGTTGACGGTTTTTGGCCTCGCTCTCTTTTTCAAACTGCTTGATTTTTTCCCTTAACGCGTCGATTTCCTGAACCTGGTGACCCTGCTGGGTTATATTTTGACTGATTTTCTCCTCCAGCGCCACCAGTTCGTCCATCATTTCGTCTTCGGCGGCAGAGGCCTTTTGCCGTTCGCGATCCAGTTCCCCTCTCATCAGATCAATTTTATTGGAAAGGCTGATTCGCTGGGTTTCAAGCCGCTCCAATTGGGCCAGGCTTGCCTGCCGCTCATTGGCCAGACCATCGATCATTGCCTGTCTGGCCAAGTCCTCTTGATCCATCATGCGCATGCCGCGTCGATAAAATAACGAAAGCACCATCAGGGAAAACAAAACACAAGTCAGCAGGATTGAATTGGGAATCAGGGTATTGTGTTCGATTTTGACGTCGACCATTTTGACCAGACCATCGTTGAGCAGTCTGAAGTTCTCCCTGGCGACGGCCGTGGTGTCCAGCCCGCTTAAATCCGATTTTGGGTTGTCATAGGCGTCGGGGTAAAGGTAGATGCCGTCCCGCGTTTTCACGGTCACATCGACGCGAACACCCCAATCGGTCAATTTCAGGCTGGAGATGAAACCATTCACGTTCTTGCGGATGGTATCCTGGAGACGCACGCTGCCGTCGAACAACGGACGGGTGTCGCCGATAGCAGTTGCCGCCAGAATCTTATCATACCGCGCGTGAATTCGGTTTTCCAGCAGCTGCAGGGAAAAAACATAGACAACGGGTGGCAACAGGACGCAAAGAATCAGCGTTTTAAAGGGAAAGTAGCGCATACTTAAATCTCGGACAGCATCCGCCGCGCATCATCGGCATCGTCGAAATTCCCGTCCAGTGCGAGTGCCTTTTCCAGGGATGATTTGGCGCGTGCCTGATCGCCTTTTTTAAACAGCGCCGCCCCCAGATGGTAATTTACCGTGGCGTTTTCAGGCAGCTTTTCCAGGCTGTCCGAAAACTCCTGGACGGCATTTCCATACAGCCCTTTTTTATAGTAGATCCAGCCGAGCGTATCCATTACACTGGGGTCGTCGGGCAGTTTCTCCTTGGCGATCTGGGCGAATTTCAGCGCTTCATCGATATCCCCTTCGCGGGAGGAGAGCAGATAGGCCAGGTTGTTGGCGGCCGGTGCAAACTGCGGGTCGATTTCCAGTGCCGCCCGGTAATGCTTTTCCGACATGTCAAACTGCTTCTGCATATCGTAGATCGTGCCCAGCAGCATGTGCGGTCCGGCCTGCTTCGGGTCTTTTTCAAGGATGGCCGTATACTGATCGATGGCCTTTTGCTGCTGATTGCCGGAGAGATAGATTCGCGCCAGGGCATAGTACGGCGGCATGAAGTCCGGGTTTTCCTGTATGGCCGTCCCGAAGGCCTTCTCGGCCGCATCGGTTTTCTTCTGGGCCAGGAACAGGCTGCCTTTGAGGTTGTGGATGATCGCCCTGGCGACGGCGGCGTCACCGACTTTTTCCAGCTGCGCATCACACTTTTCCATGGCGACATCCAACTCCCCCTTGGCACCATGCACCAGAACGATATTGGTGAACACATCCATCAGCATGGGATTCAGGTCCAGGGCCGCATTGAAACTGTCCAGGGCGCCATCGTAGTCTTTCGTCGACCGCTGCAACAGTCCCAACCGATAATAGCCGGCCGGGTTTTCCGGGTTTTCGGCGATCAGGGTCTTAAAGGCAACCTCCGCGTCGGCGGATTTCCCCTGGGCCATCAGCGCGTTGCCCAGCATCATCCTGGCCCGGAAATCTTTCGGATTCAGCGCCAGGATCTCGCCGCTCTCTTTCTGGGCCGTTTCGAAATCCCGCTCTTTCAGCGCGATCTCGGCCAGCAGCATCCTGGCTTTCACATACTTGGGATTGAGTTCGACGGCTTTGGCAAGGGAAGCTCTTGGCCACTTGCGTCTCGCCTTTGCCCAGGTGGCAAAACCCTTTCAGATAGTGCGCCCGGGCAGAGCGCGGCTCTTCCTTAACCAACTGATCGAAGATCGCGATGGCCTCGGGGAAATCTTTGTTGAACGCAGCAATCTCCCCTTTCATCATCCGGGCGGGAAAAAAGTTGGGCCGCTCCTCGAGCACCTTGGCCAGGTATTTTTGCGCATCGTCCATCTGCTGGTGCTTCAGAAAATAACCGGCCATGGATGGTCATGATGTTGACGTCGTCCGGCTTCAGCGCCAGGGCCTTTTCGTAGATGGCAAGCGTCTTGTCCGCGTTGTCCGACGCGTCGTAGAACCCGGCCGCGACCATGTAGGGTTTGATCTCTTCCGGGCTGATCTCGATCGCCTTGAGGTAGGCGCTTTCCGCTTCGGCAGGTTTTTTCATCTGGAAGAAGAAGTTGCCCAGGATGATGTAAAGATCCGAATTCCCCGGATTCAATTGGATGGCTTTTTCAATCTGGGCCTGGGCCTGGTCAACGTCATTTCGACCGGTGTAGAATCGGACCAGTTCCAGGCGCGGTTGGATGGCCGCCGGATCCAGATCGATCGCACGCATCAACTGAGACTCGGCTTCATCGAGTTTGCCCTGACGGGCGTACACCCGGGCCAACCCCATGTAGGCACGGGTTTGCTTACCATCCAGTTCCAGAATCTTTTCAAAGACCGAGGCCGCTTCATACAGGTTTTTTTCCAGGTCATAGAGGCCGGCCATCAAAAACAGGGCCTCGATGTTGTTCGGTTCCCTGGCCAGCACCGCTTCGACTTTTTCACGGGATTCAGCGGTTTTTTTGCCCAGCATGTAAAAGGTGGCCAGCTTGAGAGACGGCATCGATATTTTCCGGATCGAGTTTGGCGACCATGCTGTATTCCCTGAAGGCCCCCCGGGGGTCTCCGAGTTTCAGATAGGTTTCTCCCAAGCGTTCGTAGGCATCCACAAACTCCGGATCGATCTGTATGGCGTTGCGGAACTCCAGTTCCGCGCTCTTGTACTCCCCTTTTTCGAAATAGGTTTTCCCTTTTTCCAAATGGGACGCTTTTTTCTCTTCGTCGGAGGAACACCCGGTGAGAAGGAATGCCAATGCGATCAGCATTACGAAAACAACGAATCATGCGGCTTTTCATAAAACAATCCCTCATCTAATAGAAACTCACCCTAATTATTAACTGCAAAAAAACCGAATTACTGGATCACTTTTGTTTCAAATGCCAGTTCCAGGCGGTCTGGATGATTTTTTCAAGATTGTCATATCCCGGCGTCCATCCCAGTTCGCGCTTGATTTTATCAGAACTGGCAACCAGAATCGCCGGATCACCGGGACGACGTGGCGCCTCGACGACCGGTATCTTTTTTCCCGTGACCCCTTCCGCTTTGGCGATCACCTCCCTGACCGAATACCCGTTGCTGCTCCCCAGGTTGTAGACGTTGCTGTCCCCGCCTTCCAGCAATGCATCCAGGGCCAGCAGGTGGGCCTGGGCCAGATCGTTGACGTGCACGTAATCCCGAATGCAAGTACCATCCGTGGTGGGGTAATCGGTTCCGAAGACCCGGATGTATTCAATCTGGCCGTCAGCGGCTCGAAGGACGATGGGAATCAGATGCGTTTCCGGATCGTGCAGTTCGCCAATCTCACCGGATTCATCGGCGCCGGCGGCATTGAAATAGCGCAATGCCGTATACTTCATCCCGCATGCGGCATCGCAATCGGCCAGCATGCGCTCCACAGCCAGTTTGGTGTTTCCATAAGGATTGGTGGGCGCACAGGGATGATCTTCGGCAATGGGAATTGCCACCGGCTCCCCGTAGACGGCGGCGGTGGATGAAAAGATAAACCGCTTGACGTCATGACGCACCATGGCATCGAGCAGGGTAACCGTTTCAGCCAGGTTGTTGCGGTAGTAGAGCAGCGGCTGATGCATGGATTCGCCGACCTGGGAGAATGCCGCAAAATGCATCACCGCATCGAATGCATGCTCGGCAAACAAACGGCTCAGCAAATCGGGATCCCCGAGGTTGCCTTGGATAAATTCACCGCCCTGGACCAGTTTGCGGTTGCCGGTGGACAGGTTGTCTAAAATGACCACCTCACAGCCGGCTTTGGCCAACTGCCGAACCATGTGTGCGCCGATGTACCCTGCCCCACCGACAACGAGTATTTTTTTATTTCCGATTGTCATTGTTTTAAATATATCGCTTCTGCCCTAAGTAAATCAATATCTCCTGGGCGGCCTCGTCGGGCGACTTTCCCGTCGTGTCTATCCGCACTTCAGGCGCCTCGGGAATTTCATAGGGATCGTCGATGCCCGTGTATCCTTTGATGAGACCGGCCCTGGCTTTGGCGTACATGCCTTTGCGGTCACGTTTTTCGCAGACCTCCAATGGCGTGGCCACATGCACTTCGATGAACCCACCGAGCGCGTCGATGCTGGCGCGGATCTCGGCACGTGTCGCAGCGTACGGGGCGATGGGGGCACAGATCGCAACCCCTCGATTTTTGGTGATCTCGCTGGCCACAAACCCGATGCGCCTGACGTTGATGTCCCGGTGCTCCTTGGAAAAAGAGAGCTCGTTGGACAGGTTCTGCCGGACGACATCCCCGTCCAGGAGCGTGACCGGCCGTTTGCCGATTTCAAGCATTTTGGCATACAGGACGCGGGCAATAGTCGATTTGCCGGCACCGGAAAGACCGGTGAAAAAAACGGTGAATCCCTGCCGTGAAGGCGATGGATAGGCTTTTTTCAGTTCACCCACCACCTCCGGAAAGGTGGCCCACCGGGGAATTTTCCTGCCGGTGCGGATTCGTTCACGGATATCCAAACTTGAAAGAGAGATGGTTTCCGTGCCGGCGGAAACTTCATCCCGTGGACAAAATTCATCTTCGAAAGGCAGATAGACCAGTTCATCGAACGGGACCACGCGGATGCCGGCATCTTCGACAAAGGTCTTCACAAAGGCGTGGGTCTCCGCACTGTCATAAAAGGGCGCGGCACCGTTTAGTCTTCCCGGGTCTGCATGTTGATAGCCGATGATAAAGTGGGTGCATCCATAATTTTTGCCGATGATGCACTGAAGCAGCGCATCCCGCGGGCCCGCCATTCTCATGGAAATGGGCAGAAGGCTCATGACCGCCGATTCCGGAGGGAAGTACCCAATCACATGGCGGTAGCAGCGCACACGGGTGTAATAGTCAAAATCACCGGGGCCGGTCATCCCCACGCCGGGAAGCAAGAGCAGGTTGGCCCGGCTTTTGTGCATGGCCCGGATGGCCATTTCGAATTCAGGCCGGTGAATGGTGTTGACGGTTTGAAAACCGACGATGCGGTTCCACCCCAGCTTTTTAAAGAGGCCGCGAACTTCCGGCGGTGTCATGCGCAGCTGCTTGAAATCAAAATGAAGCGGCAGGTTGAGTACTTCCAGGGTCCCACCCACGTAGTACTCACCCGTATTGCGAAGCAGATTGGCCACGCCCGCGTGCGAATTATCTGTGGTGCCGTAAAGGAGCGTGGCCTCTTTTTCCTTGTCCGGCTTCCAGATGTCCTCCAAATGCATGACGGCCAGAAGAAATCCTTCGGGGTCTCTTATGACCACGGACTGACCGGCTTCCAACGGCCTGGCCGCCGTTTCAGAGACATCCAGGCAAATGGGAACCGGCCACAGCGTCCCGTCCTGCAATTTATTGCGATCCAGCACGGACTCATAGTTGCTGCGGTTCATAAAACCGGTCAACGGGGAATAGGCACCTGTGGTGAGCAATTCGAAATCGCACAACTGACGGTCGTCCAAGGTGATACTGGCCAGGTCAGTGGAAATCTTCTTGAGCAGCGCCGACCGCTCAGGATCGACAATCAAGTTGACACATTTTCCGCCGTGATAGGCGTTATCGAGGCTGACGGTATCGGTCATATGGGTGATCTTCCTTTTCATTGCCGGTTGCATTAAAATTACTGTGCCAAAGTCATCATAGTGGGAATTACATCGCCCCGATATGCCCTTGCCGGTATTTATCCTATCGGTTTTGTTTAGCATTTCTTTAATTTTTGCTGGATGTCGGTAACTACACCTGAACCGGGTTTTCAACGGTCTAAGGAAAAAAGTGAGCCTATATTACATATTATGAAATATTTTTCCACTTCTGAAACGATAATCGTGGAAAAGAGGTTGAAAACGAGAGGCGACGTCAGGAGACAGGGAGCGGAGACAGGATAGACTGCAGGCTGTGGAAAAAAAGATGACCATTGAATACGGAACAGAATTTTTATCCTTTGAATCCATTTATTTACATTTGTTTAACCGCGGCGGAAGGACAAGCGTAGCGGATTTAACCGGGGCCAACCAAACCAACCGAACAAATCACACGGTCTTTCCCCTCCCTCCCCCATCCGATGTTCGACGTTGGACGTTCGATGTTAAACGTTCGGCTTTTTTTCCATTCTGACTCCTCTTATGAAACTACGCCAAAATGGAGCAGTTTCTTTTCCGATCCAACTGGCCCCGCCTGTGGCCAGCGGCGGCGCTGACTCCTGGCTAATAGAACTTACCTTTCCCTCACCAAACGCCACCCCACAACCCCCAGCCAGGCACCGAAGGTGTTCAAGATCAAATCCAGGAGGGTGGAATAGCGGGTCGGGATCCACGTCTGGGCGAGTTCGATGCCAAGGCTGAGCATCAGACATAAGGCCACTGCAAGCAGTTGGTTATGCTTGGTGAACGGCCCGGAGAAGCACTGCAGCAAACCAAAAAACACGATCCCCAGGGGCATGAAGCCAATTACATTCACTACCATGTCGCCCACGGTCGCTCGATTCCATTTTATCGGCCGCCAAGCCGAAGCCAGTATCGTTTTCTTCAGGACGATCATGTGCGGCGGTATTTCCAAGTGGTTGTCGTTGCCGGATCGATCCGCGAATTGGGCGTCTTTTTTTTGGTCAAAGGTGAAAAGCAGCCACGTCGAATCCTGCTTCAGTGAATCAAACCTGTGATCCGCCGCCCAGCAATCGAAACGACGCTTGACCGATTCAGGGGAGATGGCCTCGCCGGAAATGGCCAAACCATGAATATCGCCCATCCAGCCATACCTGCCATAAACGGAATGCCCCAACACCAGCCGCAGCGGCTCGCCTTCAACCGGAATGGATAGTTTCCAATTCCTGTTAGCATCAGCAAGGTGCCCATCGACATACAACTGGGTCCCCTGTCCACCGGAAGTGATCGTCAAGTAGATCGTTCGTTGGGACGAGAAAACATCTCTGCCGACGACTCTCGGCCTACGCTGCCTGTTGTCGTAATCGTCCCCGTTCATAACGATCAGCGACGTATCATATTGCCAGATCGTCAATTGCCGTCGATCGTCACCGTCATGCATCACCAGCAGCGGGCTATAGCCGAGCTTATGAAAGATTGCCGGTGTCACCGCCATTTCGATGGTCAATGGCCCCGGGTGGTGACTCAGCCGAATTGCGCGCAAGTCATTCACATAGGCAATACCGGTATCGTGAAAGCGGATGGCAGGTTTGTCGGGAAGCCATTGGACATCGTTGACAATGGGCCAATTCGTGGGCCTCAGTCCAAAAAAAAGGGCAACTATCACCATGACCAAAGTGAGGCTCACCCAGAGATGAGTTTTGCTTTTCATTTTATATTTGACAGCGGGAAAGGGCAATTTTGACCTGGTAGAACTCGGTATGCGTCTTCCTGTCTGTCCCAGATGGATCGAACATCGAACATCGAACATCGAACATCGAACATCGAACATCGAACATCGAACATCGAACATCGAATGAAAAGACAACATCCAACACCGGACTGTCAACTGTTTTCTCTTTTCAGACCAACCAATTGGACAAATTGAACTAATTTAACAAATCAAACCCGTTCATCGCTCCTTGAACGGCCGATACAACGGATCTCCCAGCAGCACCATTTTCCAGGAGAGATAAGGCACACTGAGAAGGTAGCTTTCGGCCACCGTCAGCATTCCCTCGGTCAGTACCCTGAAGAATAGGTCGGGCAAAGGGAATGCCTGCACATACGGCTCATCCACCGGTCCAATGGTGACGGCCACGCCCTCTTCCAACATGCGCTTGCACCAGACCTGGCTGTTTCCCTGTCGCAGCGTACGGCATTCCGAACTGGCGATGTGATACCCGATGGCCCCGGGCACCCACTCGAAGGCGTCCACATAACGGGCCAGGCTGTACCACCCACAGTAAAGCACCGCCTGTGGGCACTCACCCGCTTGAAACAACTTGCCGGTTTCCTCCAGGACCACCGGCATGATTTCTTTTTCCCGGATCCGCTTCGCCGCCAGGCGAATGGATTTGTCGTAAAGCCGGTATCCTGAAACGGGTTCATCACCGGGGTCGACATACCGCGCATCGAAATAGGCCGCTCCGGTCAACCCATTTTTTTCAGCGGCAACGGCGTCATCAATCATCCGTTGAACAATCTGCACGGTGGGCGCATCCAGCCGGCTGACCATGGTTGCATCTTCTTTGACAGTTGTGAGTTTTTCGGCTTGGAACCCCAGGAAAAATGGATTCGGCACCCACATGGCCAGCGGGTATTGCCTGGCCTGCACCAGCATCAGTTCGGAATCCACGGATGCGCCGGTATTGTGAGCCGATTCAAACACCTTGATTTTTTTTTCAACAACGGACAAGGCGTCTTCAACCTGCTTTTGATCGGCTTGAGTTGACAATCCAATCAACTGGCCCCTCAAACGTTCGCGTTCGCCATTCAGTCCATCGATCTCTGCCTGCGCCTCCTTGTTTAACGGCAGGGCCCTGATCCTCAGCGGCACGCCTTTAACGGTCACCACGCAGCGGGGCCGCTTCGCCAGGCTGTATTCCGACAGCTTTTCCCGTATAGGACGTGCGATCAACTGGTCGTAGTCCACCCTGGAGCAGGTTTCGTCATCGGTCACAAATATCTTCAACAGGTTTTCCTGAGGCACCCCCCGCTTATCCATATAATATCTGGCCAGGCCGATGCTATCACGGGCATTGCGGTTGGCAACCACCAGAAGCTCGCCCGCTTCTATCGCCAGGCATGGGGATGGAGAAAAAAAAGGCCATACGAAAAGCATGGCCAGTGTGGTTATAAGATTTACCTTGGAAGACAGTTTTATGGCGGATGGGTCCAATTGGTTGCGATTTGATTCCGTTTATTCAGGTTTACGATTATTGAAAAATTTTTCTGCAACAACCTTTTTAAAATCCATAATATCCTCCAAGTCCTGCTCGATGGACGGGTGAACCAGCACTTTGACATAACTGCCATAAAGGTAGGCGAAAAGGGCGGGGGTCCCATCGAAAATGCCGGGCGCCGCTGCCTGCAGTTTCTGTTTGGTTTCCTTGATCCGTGCATTCTTATCACAGCGCCTGGAAAGGGGCAAGAAAATGAGAAGTGGTCAGGCAAAATGGCAGGTACTCATTTTCATGAACAGCGAATATCGGGTGAGGAACAGATGATAAGAGCCATGAGACAGAATACAACCCATTTCTCTCTGCTCTCCGGTCAAAGCCGATATTCCCTTGAATCATCGAATCCTCGACCCCTCTTATTAGCAATGACGCGCAAAAAATATTCTTGAATGAAAAGTATGTAAAAACTTGCCATTTTTCGAACATTCGTATATAGATCCTATTAATTCAAGGATTCGTCCTCCCCTTCTTTCTCGAAAACATAAGAGTCTGAAATGAAAAAGCCTTTCAAACTTTTAATCATCGATGACGCCGAAGAGATCCTCAGCGCGTTGACAAATTTCTTTACCCAGAAAAAATATAGCGTCGTTTCAGCCGCCAATGGCCTCGACGGGTTGAAGCATATCGAGGCCAAGGATGCAGCTTTTGACCTGATCATTACCGATCTCGTGTTGCCGAACATCAGCGGTGTGGCCATCATTTCAATCGTCAAGAAAAGATTCCCCGACACGCCGGTGATCGCGATCACCGGTTGGGGCGAGCACCCGGAGTCACTGGCCAAAGAAGCCCATGCCGACTACGTGCTGGAAAAGCCATTTAAGCTGCCCGAACTAGAACAGCTGGTAAAGAAACTATTAAATCGATAATTACACCCTACGAGCCCATCATGAGTGAAAAATCAAAATCAGGACCACCCATTGTCGGAGTGAGTAAAAACATCGAGCGGGTCCGCGAGCTGATCGAGCATGTGGCGCACACCGGTTTGAATACGGTCGTTTTTGGTGAAAGCGGGGTGGGTAAAGAGGTCGTTGCCCAGAACCTGTATCAGAAATCACCCCGATTGGGTAAACCTTTCATCAAGATCAACTGCGCAGCCTTGCCCGAAGGTCTGTTGGAAAGTGAACTCTTCGGCTACGAGCGCGGTGCATTCACCGGAGCAGAGCAGAAAAAGAAAGGCAAGTTCCAGCTGGCCCACAGCGGCGTGCTGCTTCTGGACGAAATCGGCGACATGTCGCTTCCCCTTCAGGCCAAACTGCTTCACGTGCTTCAAAGCGGTGGTGAATTTTCACCGCTCGGCTCCGAAAAGGACGTCAAGGCCGACACCTGGGTGATTGCGGCCACCAATCACGACCTGAAAAAGGATATCGAAGAAGGCAGGTTCCGCGAAGATCTCTATTACCGGCTCAACATCATCAAAATCTATCTGTCACCGCTGCGAGAGCGACCCGAAGACATCCCCCCGTTGATCAATTTCTACATCAAAGAGTACACCTCCATGCTCAATAACCGGCACATCGAAAAACCCGGCGCCAAGGTGATCGATAGGATGTGCGCCTACAGCTGGCCGGGAAACGTGCGCGAGCTCCAGAACGTCCTGAAGCGGATGCTGGTGTTGGGTGACTGCGATCAGATTGTTGAAGAGCTTTTCAACAACGAGCGGATCGTGTCCCATGCCCCAGGGGTGGAGGATTCGCCGAACCACAATGCCTCGCTGACCAGAATACTCGATTTAGGCGGTAAGAATTCGCCGGACAACCAATTCTTTTCACTGAAAACCGCCAAAAAGAATGCAGTCGAAATGGTGGAGCGGGAAATCATTTCCCACGTTCTTGCAAAAACCGACTGGAATCGCAGCAAGGCCTCAAAGATATTGAAGATCAGCTACAAAACACTGCTCTATAAGATCAGCGATTTGAATATTGTTCCGCCGGAGAAATAGGAGGGGATAGTTTTATTGGTTTAATTGGTTTCGTTCGTTTAATTGGTTCGACTTCACCCAACCAATTAAACCAATTTAACTAATCCAACCAACCCGACTAATCTAACCAATCAAACTAATTCATTCAACTAACCATCAACAGTCATCACCACCCTGAAACCCAGTGCCGGACCATATAGCGCGGGGTCGAAGCGAAATCGTCGGCTGCAGCGGGCGCTCCAGGCATCCAGATGCCAGCTGCCCCCGCGGATCACTCGATCCCTATCACCGCTGGTGCACTCCGGATCGTCTTTGCTGTGACGCCGGTAGGCGTTCGGATGATAGCGGTCCCGGCACCACTCCCACACGTTTCCGCTCATGTCATAAAGCCCCAGGCCGTTGGGCGCTTTGCTGGCCACTGGAGCGGTACCCCCACTGCTGTTTTCATCGAACCAGGCCAACGCCTCAGGATCCTGTCCGCCGGCATACAATTCATTCTTTCCACCGCTGCGGGCGGCATATTCCCACTGGGCTTCCGAGGGAAGATTGAAATGCAAACCGCTTTTTGATGCCGCGTTGAGTTTGTCGATAAAGGTCTGGACATCGATCAAGGTCACCTGTTCCACCGGATGATCCTCACCGACAAAATTGGAGGGGTTTTCAGGCATCAGGCATTTCCACTGGGCCTGGGTCACCGGGCAGGTGGCCATGTAAAAATCGGAAAGTTTCGCCTCATGGACCGGCTTTTCGTCTTCGACACCTTCATCGAACGTGTCCCCCATGGAAAACGTGCTCCCGGGAATCAAGATAAACTTCATGCCGGTAACGGGATCCGTGAAGGGCTTTCCCGCATTCAAAACCGTTGCATCCGTTTTTTGGATGGCTTCTGAAATAATGCGGCGATCCACAGTGGCGTCTTCCTCAGGCTCGAGAATGCCGGCGTCTTCTGCAAAAAGACGCAACCAGGCGTGGACGAATCCCATCGATGCCGCACGTTTGGACCCTCTGTCGTGCGCCCCGGCGTCGAGCCATTGGGCAATGACGCGAAGATCCACCGCTGCGAAAAGGGTCGAGCCTGGCGCCATGTGCCTTTGCATGTGGCCGGCCACCTCCCCACGGATGAACAGATCGATCATTTGCCCGTTGTCAAAATCCCTGCAATCGCCATTCTCCCCGCCGATCTCGATCTCAAGTTCCAGAAGGCCTCGCATGATCGCTGCTGAAGCCTGACCACGAACCTGGGCGTAAACGGTTTTCAGGAGGCTGTTAAACAGAGTCCGTGCCATCGAACACGACCGGTCGAATTCAAGTGCCTGCACGCAGCCGGCAAGCGCTTCTAAGTGGTTCTTGATCTCTTTTGATTTCATGGTGTTGGTGCTCGTTTTTGGGTTGGGTTGGTTTGGTTCCGGGTTCACAAATCCTTGACCCATGATTGGTTTAATTGGTTGGGTACGGAAAATCAACTCAACCGTATGTAACCAATCGAACGAATCAAACCAGCCAACCAATTAATCCAGTCATGTTGACCATCGGGCAATAATAATTATTGTTTCACTAACCGGTGATGCGATCACCACCGGACTAATAGACACTATCGATGCCCCGACGGGCAACGTAACTATAGGAGGTAAATGCCATGGCAGACAAGAATGAAAATAAGAACAGCAAAAAATGTGTCGAGGACTGTGACAAGAAGTTCATCGCGTGCGTGGAAAGTTCGCGGCAGGATTGCCTGAGCCGCTTCGGCAGCTGTTCTTCTTCCTGCAAAGTATGACCGGCTTCGCGCCTGAGGTTGGCAGCCAGTAAGTTTAAAAACGTCGCCCGCATTCGAGGCGGCGTTTTTTTTATAGGCTCCTGAATGCTTTCAGCGCAGCCGTTCACAGGTTCTGGGTTCAGGGGGCGGAAAAAGGCGAACCGCAGGATGTCCAATGTCCAATTTAGAATGTCGAAGGAATGGATCGCTGCGCGATGGCGATGCTTGATAAGACAGCATACCTTCCTTCATTATTCTGCGGTTACTTGCTCGACAGCCGATGAGCTGATAAGTTCAAAGTCGAACCCTGAACTCAACGAACCTAACAAACCAATTAAACGAACCCAACCAATCAGACGATTTTATCATTCAACCACCTGCCGGCAACCGGTCTCCCGGGTGAAGAGCAGCAAAAGAAAAGACACGGTGATCCATGCCAGCATCAAAGAAAAGCCACTGTGGTAAGCGCCGACGCTGTATACGCGAGCGCCGGCCGCTATATCACCGGACCACATCCGGTCCAGCACCAGCCCCACCACGGGCTGCAGAACCATGGGGCCGGTCATGACCCCCATGTTGACCACCCCCGACACCGTCCCGGCCAAATGGGAGGGCACCGATTCCTTCACGAACGCAAAGCTGATGATCATACAGCCGGACGAGAAACCGGTGATCAGCATAATCGGAATCAGTGTCGCCAGGGAGATATCGGTGGCCAGAAGGATAATGGCCCACCCGGCAGCCGAGGTCCCGCATCCTGCCAGATAGAGTTTTTTCCGGTTTCCCAGCCGATCGGAAAGCCAACCGAAAAAAGGACCGCCGACCGCCCATGCCACCAGCAGTGCCGAAGTAAGGGTTGCGGCGGTGGCGGTCGACAACCCATGCAAGGCGGTCAGATAGGGCACCCCCCACAGCCCGGAAAAAGTGAGCACGCTGCCCACGATCCCGCCGGGAATGATAAACAGCAGCCAGGTGTTGCGGTAGGCAAATACCTGGACGATACCTTCGAGAACACCCGTTTCAGCCTTCGATGCCGGCGCCGAACCGGCAGCTGCCAGGTCGCGATATCCCTTCTCATGCGGATAATCCCTGACAAACATCCAGGTACCCGCACCGATAACCAGGGAGACTGCTGCGCTAAGGAGGACGACGCTCCGCCAGCCGTAAAAATCCACCAGAGACCGCAGCGGCGTGCCGGCAAATACAGCCCCGACAATCCCGAAGAAAAGCGCCAATCCCGTTACCAACGCAAAGCGGCGTGGCGGGAACCAGTTGGCGGCCACTTTGAGCAGGCCCACGAAGGCAACGGCCACCGATCCGCCGATCAGCAGCCGGCCGACAGCCGCCCAGGCAATACTCGGCGCCAGTGCAAACATCACGGCACCCATGGCGGTGACCAGTGGTCCCAGAGTGAGCAGGCGACGCGGGCCCCAGCGGTCCGCCAGAATGCCGGTGGGAATCTGCATGGCCACATAGCTGTAAAAATAAAACGCTGAAAGATTTCCCAAGGCCGCGGCGCTGATCTGGAAGTCGCGCATCAACTCAGCGGTGATCACCGCCGGTGCCACCCGGTGGAAAAAACCCAGCAGGTAAAAAACCGCACCGAAGCTCCACACGAACAGGCCGGCACGCATGGAGGGAGGAGGGGGTGTTGGGCTTGTTGAGTTGGTTGGGTTCATTGGGTTTGTTGGATTGGTTGAGTTGGTTCAATTCGTTTGATTGGTTGGACTGGCCCGGTGAAATTCGCTTTGCTGTAACCTTCGGTGAATTTCACTGGTTAATGTTGAATTGGTTGATAAATATGGATGAGCCTTTAAAAACTAATTCAACAAATTTAACCAATTAAACCAACAAACCATTCATCCGACTTTAAGTATGAACGATCCCTTCCGGCACGCCATCGGATGAAAGGCACTGGATCTCAACCGGCTGAAAGGTATTGATCAGATCATCCGACCCATCGAAGCACACGGGAATGTAATTGTCCGAAAATCCTTTCAAGCGGCCGGTGATCCGGTCACGGGTCTCTTCGACCAGCACGGTGACCACCTTGCCGACATGGCGCCCGTAAAATGCCAGGCGCTTTTTCGCCCCCAGTCGACGCATTCTGGCGCAGCGCCGTTTAATCACCTGCGCTGGAACCTGATCCTTATACGAGAAGGCCGGGGTTCCTTCACGCGCCGAAAAAGGAAATACGTGCAGATAGGCCACGGGCAGTGATTCGATCAAGGCGTAGGTATTCTCCAAGGCCGCGTCCGTCTCGCCGGGAAAACCGATGAGCGTATCGACCCCGATGGCGGCGTCGGGCAGCCGGCCGATGATGCGCTGGACCCGATCCTTGAAATAGTCACGGCCATAGGGCCGGTGCATCCGCTTAAGAATCCCGTCGTCCCCGCTTTGCAGGGGGATGTGAAAGTGTGGGCAGAGCCGGCCGATCGTATTTTCACCCGAAGCGGCAAGGTCGATGATCGCGTCGGTCAGTTCCACCGGTTCGATGGAACTGACGCGAACTCGATCGATGGTGCCGGCATGTTGGATGCGGCCCAGAAGATCGACCAATCCGATGGCCGGTGTCAGGTCGTGGCCGTAGCAGCCGATGTGGATCCCGGTGAGCACCGTTTCCCGGTAGCCCAGCCGCCCCAGTTGTTCGACCTGGTGCAATACCTGGTCCACGGGCAGACTGCGGCTTCTCCCACGCGCATGGGGCACGATGCAGTAAGTGCAAAAGGCGTTGCAGCCGTCCTGGATTTTTAAAAACGGACGGGTTCGACCGCCGTGAGCGATGCCGGGCAAGGATTGGAATTGACCGACATCGGCGATGTCCGCGCATACGGCCGACGCATCATCGCTCGCCTGTTTGGGCAGGTCGGAATGGATATGCATTGGGATTAGGTGCTTGTCCCGATTGCCCACGATCAGATCCACGCCATCGATGGCGGCCAGCTCCGCCGGCGCGGTCTGGGCATGGCAGCCGGTGACCACGATGCGGGCACCGGGATTGGCCCGGATGGCCTGACGAACAGCCTGGCGGCTCTGCATGGCGGCTTTGCGGGTCACCGTGCAGGTATTGACGATCACAACGTCGGCTATGCCGTCGTCAGCGGCGGCAAAACCTGGATCCGATTCCACCAGTGCATTGCGGAGAGCCTCTGACTCGCACTGGTTGACCTTACAGCCGAGGGTTTTGATGAAGATTTTTTTCATAAAAAATCGGTTTTAATGGTTGGGTTCAGGGTTCACAGAAAAGCACTCAAACATCTTCTATGCAACCAATTTAAATAACAAATTTAACCAATAAGACAAATCCAACTTTAGCCAGTGAAATCCACCGAAGGTGACAGCCACGCGAATTTCACCGGGCCAAGTTAACCAATTCAACAAGCAAACCTTTATTCAACAGCAATCCAGCCGCCGCCTAAGACCTCATCCCCCCGATAAAAAACCGCCCCCTGCCCCGGCGTGACGGCGGCCTGGGGCTGCCCGAACCGAACCACCGCAGCGTCATGACCAACCGGTGACACCGTCGCAGGCACGGCCTTGTGGCGGTATCGTATGCGCGTGTCGGCTTGCACGGGACCATCGGGCACACCGGCGATCCAGTTGATGCCCCTCACACGGCAGCTGTCGACGACCAGTTCGTCCTTGAACCCGACTACCAGACGGTTGCGCCGGGTGTCGATCTTTACCACGTAATAGGCCTGGCTTGCCGGGCAGTTGATGCCCCGCCGCTGGCCCACGGTATACTGGTGCAGCCCGTTGTGGGTGCCCACCCGATGCCCGACGGTGTCGACGATGTCCCCCGGCAGCGGACAGATTCCGGTTGTCCGGACGAGAAAATCGGCATAGCCGGTGTCCCGGATAAAGCATACATCCTGACTCTCCTGTCGTGTCACCGGCTGCAGGCTTTCTGCTGCCGCCAGCGCGTTGACCGTCGCCTTGGTCAGCGTTCCCAGCGGGAAACAGGCACGGGCCAGCTGATCCTGGGTGAGGCGGGAGAGAAAATAGGATTGATCCTTGCTTTCGTCCACGCCCCTGCGCAGCCGATATCGCGTCCCTTGCCCTCGCTCCACCCGCGCGTAGTGGCCGGTGGCCAGGCGTGAAGCGCCCAATCGACGGGCCTCATCCAACAGCGCACCGAATTTGATAGCCGGGTTGCACACCAGGCAAGGATTGGGGGTTTCTCCGTTGCGGTAGGCGGCAGTGAAATAGTCCACGACCATGCTCTTGAATTGCGCCTTCAGATCGACGACGACAACCGGAAGGTCCAATTGCCGACCCAGTGCCAGGATTCCTTCGGAGCCCGGTTCGGCTGGCTTTTCATAACCGGTGAGAAAATGGATGCCGAAAACATCGCGTTGCTGTTTTTTGAGCAGGTATGCGGAAACCAGGGAGTCAACGCCGCCGGAAACGGCAATGGCGATGGCACCGCTCATTCAAAAAAAAGCTGGTTGGTGGGACGCACTTCCATGGCCCGCGGCGGGCATGCGGTGACGCACAGTTCACAGACGCTACACTTCTGTTGATCGAATTCCACCGCCATCTCCGGCCGTTTGATGGACAGGGCGCCGGTGGGGCACACGGCCGTACAGGATCCGCAGTGGGTGCATTTCTTCTCGTTTCGCTTAATTTCCTGGGAGGCGTTCTGTACATCCACCCCCTGGTTTTTCAGGTATTTGACGCCATCTTTGAAATTCTTTCGGCTGCCGGAGATCTCCAGCACCATGAAGCCCTCTTTGCGGGGAAGAATGCCGGCATTCAGAATGTTGAACACCAGATCATATTCACGTGCGAGATTGCAGACCAACGGTTTCTGGACTTCCGTGACGGGGAAGCGCAATTTGAGGATTTTCGAATACACCAGTCGTCTCCGTATGATTCTTTACTTTTAATTCCAAGCCATGTAATCTAACGGTTAGATAAAGCGGTGTCAACCAATGAGTCGCCAATCAGTCCACGTGGATTCTCTCTCATGCATTTCAGCCCAAACTGATCAATGAATCGTTTCGCATACCGAACCACCGGCCTGGCGATTAAAACCATTGCCGGTCTGACCCGTGCCCGCCTGAACATCCATGGTGCGGAAAAAATCCCCCCCGGGCCGACCATTTTCGTGGTCAACCACTTCACGCGGATCGAAACGTTTCTGCTGCCCTACCACCTGCACCGGTTGACCGGTAAACCGGTCTGGTCGCTGGCCGCCCCGGAGCTCTTCGTGGGTAAATTCGGGCGCTATCTGGAAAAGTTGGGGACCGTCTCCACCCAATCGCCGGACAGGGACCGCTTGATGGTCAAAACCCTGCTCACCGCCGAAGCTTGCTGGATCGTATTTCCCGAAGGCCGGATGGTCAAAAACAAGAAGATCATGGAAAAGGGGCGCTACATGATCTCCTACGCCGGCGGCAAGCACCCGCCCCACACCGGTGCCGCGACCCTGGCCCTGAGAACCGAATTCTACCGCCAGCGTATTGCCGATACGGCCCGCTGCAATCCGGAAGAGGCCCAACGACTGGTAGACCGGTTCGAGCTGCCGTCCGTGGAGAGTATCAGCCGTAAGCCCACCCGCATCGTGCCGGTCAATCTAACCTACTACCCGCTGCGAGCACGGGAAAATGCCCTGAGCCGCCTGGCCGGCCGCATGGTGGAAGCGCTTCCGGAACGCGTGGCCGAAGAGATCATGACCGAGGGGGCCATGCTGTTGTCCGGCGTGGATATCGACATGCGCTTCGGTGAACCCATTGAAATCAACAACAACCTGTCCTGCCGGAAGATTCAATGCGATATCCGATCCGCTGCGCCCATCGGTTTCGACGACGCAATCCCCTCACGCAAATTCATGCGCCATGAAGCGTTGAAGATCATGCAGCGCTACATGACTGCCATTTATCGGATGACCACGGTCAATCACGATCACCTGTTTGCCGCCTGCCTGAAAAAGTCACCGGTCAGGCGCATCGACAAAGAAAATCTCAAACGCCGGGTGTTCCTGGCGTCTCAACAGGAGGCGGATTCAGGCGGTGTGTATTTTCACAACAGCTTCGACAAGAACCAGGTGCATCTGCTCACCGATGACCGATACCGCAAATTCAGCGAGTTCGTGGACTTTGCAATGGAAAAAGGCGTGCTGGCATCCAACGGTGAGGTCCTGGAAAAAAATACCGCCCGCCTGGCCTCCATGTTCGACTTTCATCGATCCCGGATCGACAACCCCATTGCCGTCATCGCCAATGAAGTCGAACCCTTGACCACACTGCAGCGCCGCATCTCCCGCCTGTGCTGGCAGCCCGGGTTCTGGTTGAAACGCAGGGTAGCCCGGCTTTTAATACAACGCGCATTGGATGATTTCAATCGCGACTACCAGGCATTTTCAACGCTGAATGCATCAAAACCCAAGGATATCGGCCGACCGTTTCTGATCAAGGGCGACCGCCGACGGGTGGGTGTGGTGCTGGCCCACGGCTACATGGCAGCCCCGGCAGAGGTGCGCGGTCTGGCCGACTATTTAGGGAAAATGGGGTTTTGGGTCTACACTCCCCGTATGAAGGGACACGGCACCGCCCCTGAAGATCTGGCCGGGTGCACCTTTCAGGACTGGATCGATTCCATGGACAGCGGGTATGCCATCATCAGCAACCTGTGTCGCCGCGTGTTCGCCGGGGGATTTTCCACCGGCGCCGGCCTGGCCCTGGATCTAGCCCAGCGGGTACCCGAGGTGGAAGGCGTCTTTGCCGTGTCCACCCCGCTGCGGCTGAATGACATGGCCGCCCGCTTCGTTCCCGCCGTGGATGTATGGAACCGCTTCATGGAACGGTTTAACCTGGATGAAGCCAAAAAGACCTTCGTGGACAACCATCCGGAGAATCCGCACATCAACTATTTCAAAAACCCCATCGCCGGGGTTCGCGAACTGGAGCGGCTCATGTCGTCGTTGGAGCCGAGACTGCCCCTGATCACCGCACCGGCCCTGGTGGTCCAGTCGCGGGAAGACCCGGTGGTCAACCCCAAGGGAACCGAAAAGATATTCAAACTACTGGGCTCGGCGGATAAACAGATGGTGCTGTTTAACTTTCAGCGCCACGGCATCCTGCTGGGCGAGGGTGCGAAGCGGGTGTACCGGGCCATCGGCGATTTTCTGGATCACATCCGCAAGAATCCATCAACGGCGGCACCGGCGTTTAGCGAACCATCGACGATCCAGGCGCCATTGGCGCTCGATGAAAGCAATTGATTATCCAATGAACTGGATCGCCTGGACCATTCTTTTTTTTCTCGTCGCCGATTTTTTGCTTAACCGGTTGGCCGATCGACTGAACCTTAACGCGCTCACCGATGAAATACCAAAACCATTCCGACCTATTTTCGACGCGGAGCGATACCGACAGGCGCAAACCTATCTGCGCACCAATACCCGTTTCGGACAAATTGCCGCGGCCGTGGATCTGCTGTTGCTGGTCGCCTTTTGGTTTGGCGGCGGCTTTGCCCTCGTGGACGCCTGGACCCGCTCGTTCGGTTGGGGTTCACTGGCCACGGGTTTGTTATTCATCGGAGTTCTTGCAGGCTTGAAGACCCTGATCGACCAACCGTTCAGCCTCTATACCACCTTTGTTATCGAACAGCGTTTCGGATTTAACCAAACCAGCCCGGCCATCTGGATAAAGGACCGGATAAAGGCCCTGCTCCTGGCCATGGGTTTTGGCATCCCCCTGCTGACCGGGATTCTGGCTTTTTTCCAGTATGCCGGATCGAGCGCATGGATCTGGTGCTGGGCGCTGGTCACCCTGTTCATGATCGTGGTCCAGTTTATTGCCCCCACCTGGATCATGCCCCTGTTCAACCGGTTCGAACCGCTGGAAACGGGTGAACTGAAAGATGCCATCATGGCATATGCCCGCGCCATCGACTTCTCACTGGACGACATCTATGTCATGGACGGCTCTAAACGCTCATCCAAATCCAATGCCTTCTTTTCGGGATTCGGCCGCCATCGGCGCATCGTGCTCTTCGACACCCTCATCGCCGGGCACACCACCGACGAACTGGTGGCTGTACTGGCCCATGAAATGGGGCATTACCAGATGCGGCACATTCTGAAGATATTGGTGCTGGGCATCCTGCAGACCGGCATGCTGCTGTTTCTCATGTCCCTGTTCATCAACACACCAGCGTTGGTCGAAGCATTTTACGTTGAGCAACCGTCGGTTCACGCCGGATTGGTGTTCTTTGGTCTGCTCTACGCGCCGGTGGACTTTTTTCTGGGGCTTATCGGCCATTGCGTGTCCCGCCGACATGAGTTTGCGGCAGACCGCTTTGCCGCAACCACCACCGGAAAAACCCGCCCCATGGTCGAGGCCCTGAAAAAACTCAGCCTCCACAATCTGTCGAATCTGTCCCCTCACCCGCTTTATGTCTTCTTGAACTACTCTCATCCGCCGGCGCTCCAGCGGATTGCGGCGTTAGAAGACGGAGATCTGAGGACGGAGATTAGAGGACGGAAGTCGGGGAACTGAACGATTGAGGGGTGGGATAGAACCGCTCAAAGCTGATAGCTCAAGGCTCACAGTTATGTAAGCATTGGCTATCAGCTAAAAGCCATCGGCTATGAGCTCAGTCAGGGTTCCTGAATCAGCATGGTCGATGCATCCAGAATCTGGTCGCAGGCGTCTGAATTCTCAGGACATCCCTTCAAACAACGGATGTGAATTTTTTTCCCTTCGGGCTGAAGCTCGATGGCGGCGTCGAACAGATCGCCAACGGCGGAGAGCTGTACCGGCAGACCGTCCGCACCGGGCGTTTCGTGGCGATGCGTGGTGACGGTAAACCACAAGTGAAGACGATGGTTGACTGAAAAGGTTTTCAATCCTTCCAGCGGGGTTCTCAGGCGTTCATCAAATGGCAGGCCGTCGATAATCACCATGTGGGGATTGAATATCTGCTGCTCGGTGAGATCCTTGACCCGTTCTTCTAGTTTGGGTACGCTGAATCCTTCCACCCTGAACGTCATGATAAACCGGTGCATCTGGATGGATTCCCACAACTCCTTGATCTGCCGCACGTGGTACTGGTTGGCCAAGCTGTTGAGCACCTGCTGGTACCACAGGTTCACCTTGTCAACGGGGTCGTCCAGGCTCACGTGGAGCACATTTTTCTGCTGCAGCATCGTATTGAGGGCCACCTGAACGATCAGGGCGGTTTTACCCACGCCGGCACGCGCCAACACAGCCCCGAAACCCCCTTGAGGAACAATGGCTTCGTTTTCATGGCCCATCAGCCTCAGCGGATTTCTGAGGATCAGGTCGTTTTTTAGCATATCCAGGTTCCTTTCCTTCAAATTGATGACTTGTAAATCAGGCAACGTTCTTTTTCTCTTCCAGACGCTTTTTGGCGATCTCTTCCGAGATGGACTGGGGAACCTGCCGGTAGGTGGCAAATTCCATCGTAAACTGGGCCTTTCCCTGGGTCAGGGAACGCAGTATCGTCGAATAGCCGAACATTTCTGCCAGGGGCACCTGGGATTCGATGACGCTTATGGGCCCTTCGTCCTGGGAGCCAATGATCATGCCGCGGCGCTGGTTCAAAGAACCCATGACGCCGCCCTGGAATTCGTTGGGGGTTTCCACGGCCACCTTCATAATCGGCTCGTGAATTACCGGCGCCGCTTTCATGTAACCCTCCAGAAAAGCGCCCCGGGCGGCAGCCTGGAAAGCCATCTCCGACGAATCCACACTGTGGGAGGCGCCGTCGTTGATCACCACCTTGACGCCGGTGACCGGAAACTCCATTTTGGGCCCCTTGGGCAGACAGTTTCTGAAGCCCTTCTCACAGGCCGCAATAAACTGCGTGGGAATGGACCCGCCGGTGACTTCGTTGACAAAAGAAAAATCTTCGCCTTCAACCGGCTCCATATAACCGGCGACCCGGCCATACTGACCCGAACCGCCGGTCTGCTTCTTGTGGATATAGTTGAACTCGGCCCGGCGGGTAATGGTTTCCCGGTAAGCAACACGGGGAGCACCGCTGGTCACTTCGGCCTTGTACTCCCTGCGCATGCGTTCGATATAAACTTCCAGGTGGAGTTCTCCCATGCCGGAGATGATCGTGTCTCCGGTTTCTTCGCTGACGTAGGTGCGAAAGGTGGGGTCCTCTTTGGAAAATCGGTTCAAGGCCTTGGACATGTTGATTTCCGACTTGTTGTCCTTGGGAACGATGGCCAGTGAAATCACCGGCTCCGGCACGTACATGGAAGTCATGGTCAAATTGACGCTGCGATCGGTAAAGGTGTCACCCGACGCACAGTCGACACCGAACAGTGCACCGATATACCCGGCGGAGATTTCAGAGATATCTTCCATCTGGTTGGCGTGCATGCGAACCAGACGGCCGATCTTGACCTTTCGGCCGGTACGCACGTTCACCACCGTGTCACCCTTTTTCAGTGCGCCCTGATAGACACGAATATAGGTGAGCTGACCATATTGGCCGTCCTCCAGTTTGAAGGCCAGCGCCACGGTGGGTTTGTCAGCATCCGATGACAGGGTCACCTGTGCCTCGTCCTGGTCCAGGTCCAGGGCCTGATTCGACACATCCGCCGGACAGGGCAGCAGCTGGGTGACTGCATCCAGCAGCGGCTGAACCGCTTTGTTCTTGTATGCGGAGCCCATGAATACGGGGGTGATCTTTCGTTCCAGAGTTCCCTTGCGAACGGCCTCGATGATCATCTCTCCCGGTATGGGCGCCTCTTCAAGGACCGCGTCGGTCAGCTCATCTGAAAACAGGCTAGCGGCATCGATGAGCACCTCCCGTTTCTCCGTGGCCAGATCCAAAAGGGACTCCGGAATCTCCTCAACACGGATCGTTTCTCCGTTATCGCCGCCAAAATATAATGCCTTCATGGTCACCAGGTCCACGACGCCTTCGTGATCCGCTTCGAGCCCCACGGGTATCTGCATGGCCACGGCGTTGTGACCCAGTTTCTCCTTGAGCTGGGTCACCACCCGAAATGGATTGGCACCGCTGCGGTCGCATTTATTGATAAATGCAATGCATGGGACCTTATAGCGCTTCATCTGCTGGTCGACGGTGATCGACTGGCTTTGAACCCCCCCCACCGAACAAAGGACCAGAATCGCGCCGTCCAGCACACGCAGGCTGCGCTCCACCTCGATGGTAAAGTCAACATGGCCCGGCGTATCGATGATATTGATTTCATGCTTATTCCACTCGCAGTAAGTGGCGGCGGAGGCGATGGTGATCCCCCGTTCCTTTTCGAGCTCCATGGAGTCCATGGTCGCCCCCACCCCGTCTTTGCCCTTAACGTCGTGGATGGCATGGATGCGCTTGGTGTAAAACAGGATCCGCTCGGTAAGCGTAGTCTTGCCTGAATCGATATGGGCGCTGATGCCGATGTTTCTGATCTTTTCGATGCGTGTTGCCATGATGTCCTCTGTTGGTGAGCGCACTGCCTGACCGGTTGATGCGCTCGGTCTTTATGTTAAGGGTATAATAAAAAAAAGATCCCGCATTTGGCAATGATCACACCAGATGTGGGACCTTCAACTACCGATCAGATTGCTGGAGGGCTAATATAGTGTTGTTGCAGCGGATGTCAACAAAAAAGTCTTGATAAAACCGGATACCGCAACCCAATCACAACCACATATTGACGAAGCGGTTGCATCCGGTCTATTGATATGAAAAAATCAATAAAAACGGTATCTGCCTGAACAACCGCAAGAAATCACGCCTTCAGGCAAACCGGCCGACATGACCCGGAGCTTTAAAATGGACGAATCAACAGCCGAAAACAAGATCCTTCGGGAAAAGCTCCGGCTTCTGGAGAAGGAAAAAGAGTCTTGGCGTAAAACCCAGTTCATCGCCAATGCAGCTGATCAACTGCTCACCATGATCGACCGCAACTATATCTACGAAAGCGTCAACCAGGCGTATTGCCGCGCCCGCGGGCAGCGGCACGAAGATGTCGTCGGAAAAAGCGTCGCCAGCGTATGGGGACAGTCACAGTTCGATTCGATCATCAAACCCAAGTTAGACAACTGTTTTGCGGGCAATGTAACCACTTCAGAAGACTGGTTCAAATTCGACGGCTGTGAACTGCGCTGTTATCAGGTCACCTACAACCCCTATCGGGACGATAGCGGCCAGGTGACCCATACCGTCGTGGTCACCCACGACATCACCGCCCGCAAACATGCGGAAGCCGGGATGAAAAAGGCCAACGACCGTCTCGAAAGGCGGGTGCAGCAGCGCACAGAGGCGCTGGAACAGGCCAACAATCAACTTCGCAATGAAATCGAAGAACGCAAGCGTGCGGAAAAAGCCCTGAGGGAGAGCGAGGATCGATACCGCTCCGTTTCCAGGGACATGCCAGCCATGGTTTGCCGGTACCTGCCCAACGGCAATCTCACCTTTGCCAACATCCGGTTTAAAAATCACTTTCAACTATCTGACGACAGC
Organism: uncultured delta proteobacterium; assembly: GCA_963697225.1. Lineage (GTDB taxonomy): Bacteria > Desulfobacterota > Desulfobacteria > Desulfobacterales > Desulfosarcinaceae > Desulfosarcina. The sequence continues at coordinate 184,364 of CAVONM010000031.1, read as the reverse complement.
CTTGTGGACACGAATGTATTCGCTTTTTTTTCCGACGCCGAGCGGCAGCGCATGAAAAAAAGACTGCATCGCCTTCGTCCGGAAAAACCCATGGTCATTTCTGAACAGTGTACCCGGACCGAAACCGGGGATATCCTGTGGCGGCAGTGGACCGACCGCGCCCTGTTCGATGAACCGGGCAACCCAATGGAATACCAGAGCATCATCATCGATATTACCGAGAAGAAAAATGTCGAGAGCAAACTCCAGCAGGCACAGAAAATGGAGGCTATCGGCACGTTGGCCGGCGGCATTGCCCACGACTTCAACAACCTGCTCATGGGAATCCAGGGCAACATCTCCCTGATGTATCTGGATGTCGACCACCGTCATCCGCTCTACGAGAATATCCGCAGTATCGAGCAGCTGGTGGACAGCGGCGCCAACCTGACCCGGCAATTGCTGGGTTTCGCCCGAGGCGGCAAATATGTGGTCAAACCCGTGAATCTGAACGATGTGGTGTCCGAAACGGCCGCCCTGTTCGGCCGTACCCGCAAATCCATCCGTATCCATGAGACCTATGAACCAAACGTTCGCCCGGTCTCCGCCGATCGGGGACAGATCGAACAAGTCCTGATCAACCTTTACCTCAACGCCTGGCAGGCCATGTCGGAAAAAGGTGATCTTTACCTGGAAACCCAGAACGTCACGATTGACGAGAAGTTCGTCAAGCCCTTTGAAATCAGCTACGGCGAATATGTGCGGGTATCGGTTACCGATACGGGCAAAGGTATCGACCCGTCCATCTCCCACCGGATTTTCGACCCCTTTTTCACCACCAAGGAGTTCGGCTGTGGATCTGGCCTCGGGCTCGCCTCGGTATTCGGCATCGTGAAGAACCACGACGGCATTGTGGATTTTGAAAGCCATGCCGGCCGCGGCACCACCTTCAGTGTCTACCTGCCCATCTCCAAGACAACCAGCAAAGAATCGGCACCCGTGCCGGCGGGCATCTTGAAAGGTCCGGAAACCATTTTATTGGTGGACGATGAGCCTTTTATCCTCGATGTGGGGGTGAAGATGCTGGAAAAAATGGGATACACCGTGATCAAAGCCTGCTGCGGCGATGATGCGGTCCGTCTGTTCAACGATATCACCAGGCAGATTGACCTGGTGATTCTGGATTTGATCATGCCGGACATCGGCGGCGGTGAGGTTTTTGACCGGTTGCGCGCGATCAGGCCGGACATCAAGGTCCTGCTGGCCAGCGGCTACAGCATGGGTGACGCCGCTGCCATCATCGCTCGCGGATGCAACGGATTCATCCAGAAACCCTTTGGCATGGAAAAGCTTTCCCATGCCATCCGGGAAGTAATCGACAATGGCCACCACCAGCCCGCCGCCTGATTGGTCCGATGACACCTTTTTGAGTAACTTTGATATAAACACCCTATGAATTCGCCGTCACGATTTTCGGGTTGGATCCAAAGGCGCTCGGAAAATACGGAGAACCTTTTCACCTGCTGGCTACCCAAGCAGACCGGCATTTTCTCCATGTTCATTCTGCGCCGCCTCTTCTCAGGCATCGGCCTGAATTCCGATCTCAAGGCGACCCTGAAGGAACTTCCCGATAACGCCGTCATCGTTTACGTCTCGAAAACCAAAAGCTATTTCGAATTTCTCTGCTACTATACTCGCTACATGCAGGCCAAACTGCCCTATCCCCAACTGGGATTCGACTGCAGTATCAGGATCCTGCAGCCGGTGGGCCGGCTGATACGCATCGCCACCGCACAGGTGAAGTTCTTCCTGCACCATTATTCCTTCAGGGACCCTTACCGGACCGGGTTCATTCGCGACGAAATTGACAAGGGGACCACCGCCTTTCTGCCGCTGGTGGAAAAACGCGATTTTTACCGTCGGTTCATCAAATCCAAGACCGACCCCATCCGCCACCTGATCGACATTCAACAGACCCTGGAGCGGCCCATCTGCATCATTCCGCAGTTATTGTTTTTCAGCAAGCGACCGGCGTCCACCTGGCCGACCCTGATGGACATTTTTTTCGGATCCCCTCAAAAACCGGGAAAATTGCGGCGCCTGGCCACCTTGTTCAGAAAACCCGGCAACATCTTCATAGAAGTGTCCGATCCGATCAACTTGAAACGCTTTCTGGAATCAACAGAAAACCGGGAGCACAGCAGCGAGTATCTGGCGCTGAAACTTCGGCGGGATCTGCTGGGTCAGATCAATGCCCATCGCAAAAGCATCACCGGCCCCACCATCAAGACGCCTGAGGAGATCAAGCAGGAGATTCTGACCGGCGAGGAGTTGCGCCAGTTCATGGGCACCTACGCCGAACGACGGGGGATGACCATTTTCCAGACCCACCGCGAGGCCCTGGGCTACGTGGACGAGATCGCCGCCAATTACAGCCCTTCCTTCATCAATATCGTCCATCGGATCATGGGTGGGTTCCTGGACACGCTCTTCGAATCGGTGACCTTCAACCCGGAGGCGTTGTCGACCATCAAACGAAATTCCCGCAAAGGGCCGATCATCTTCATGCCCGCCCACAAAAGCCATATGGACTCCCTCCTGCTTTCCTTTACCTTGTACGACAACCACCTGCCCTGCCCCCACATTTTTGCCGGCAAAAACCTGGCGTTCTGGCCCATGGGCCCGCTATTCCGTAGGGTGGGGGCCTTTTTTGTGCGGCGCAGCTTCAAAGGCGCCGTCTTCTATGCCAAAGTCTTTTCAGCCTACATTTTTCAGGTACTCAAGGAAGGGTATAACATTGCCGTTTATATCGAAGGCACCCGCAGCCGCAGCGGCAAGCTGCTTCAGCCCCAACTGGGCATGCTCTCCATCATGTTGCACGCCTTTTTCGAAGGCGCCTGCAAAGACATGATATTTGTCCCCGTCTTCATCGCCTACGACCGGATTCCGGACGAAGGGTCTTATCTGCAGGAAATCAGCGGTGGGAAAAAATCTGCCGAGAGCTTCCGTCAGATGCTTAAGGCCAAGCGCATCCTGAAGGACCGGTATGGCAGAGTTCACCTGAATTTCGGCCGACCCCTCGGCTTGAACGACATGCTGGCCGAGCAGGGGTTGACCGGAGCGGTACTATCGGCCAAACAGCAGAACACCTTGTGCCGGGACATCGGCGCCCAGATGATGAACGCCATCGACCGGCAGACGGTGGTTACCCCCCAGTCCCTGGTCGCCGGAGCCCTGCTGTCAGGGGGAAGGGAGATCATCTCCCGCAAGGAACTGACATTTCGCATCGAGGCTTCCATGAACCTTTTCTATGCCCAAGGGTCCTGCCTGGCGGACACCCTTGCCGACGGGCATCAGTCCGCTGTAGAGAATGCCCTGTATCATTATCGGGGGCGCAAATTCATCCAGTGGGTCGATGCCAAGGCCAAGGAGCAGGCCCGCCACAATGCGTGGCGCATCATTGAAAACCGACGCAATACCTTGGAATACTACAAGAATATCAGCATCTGCCATTTCGTCCCCCCGGCTTTCACGGCCCTGGCCATATTGGAAAAGGACGCCTTCCAATTTTCGGCGGCAGACCTGCATGTCGCCTATCGTCGCCTCCAGGATCTGTTTTGCGAGGAATTCATCCCGGACCCGAACCATCCACCGGCCTACACGGTCCGCAAAACCGTCAAAGCATTTATCGACAATGCGATTCTCGTTCCCCATCCGGTCATGCCGGATGCCTACAACCTCTCCTCGGAGGGTTTTCGTAAACTGGTTTTCTTTGCCGGGTATATTGAACCCTTTTTGGAATCGTATCGCACGGCACTGGTCTATTTTTCCAAAAACCGGCGCAACCACCACCACAAGGCCAAAATGCTGAAAAAGATGCTGGCCATCGGTAACCGCATGATCCTGCAGGGTGAAATTCGACTCAAGGAGTCCATCTCCAAGGCAAACTACAACAATGCCATCGCCTTTTTTGCAAAAAACAGGGTAAGGGGATCAGAAGACGAGGAGATGGTGCGGCAGTGGAACGACACCCTGGTGCACTTCCAGAACCTAATTTCCCGCTAGTGATGCGGCGCTGGTCAGTGTCCATGACGGCAGATGGATTTTCCCCTACTTGCGTCGGCTGCTAAAGCGACGCCGGCTGCGCAGCGCTTTTTTCCTGACCACCTGCAGGGAATCGTAAAGCTTGGAGCGGGTCTTGCGTTTGAGATCCTTGATTGCCCTGGGAGCCGGGTCCTTTTCCATGGACGCCCGGCAGGCCGGGCAAAGCGCCACCACGTTCTTGGTTGAATGCTCGCCGCCCTGCAGCAGCGGCAGGATGTGGTAAGGCGCCAAACGGTCAGCCCCGGACCCCTCACCGGTTTTGATTCCGCAGCATTCACAGCACATCCTGGACCGCTTCAACACGGAGTCGAACACGTTTTTTTTGCGGTTGAATGGTTCGGTTCCATCCGCCGCGGCTTTCCACGACTTTCCGGGCGCCGGCTTGTCAATCTGCTGTGACCCATGGGCAGGTTCGGGTTTGCGGGGGTAGGCGGGTGCGGCAGGCGGGGTCGGCGTTGCCGATGTTCCCGGTTGGATGGATTCACTTGGCGGATCGGTTATCGGGGCTTGCGAAGGGGCCTCTTTTTTTCGTTTTCTGACCAGAATTTTATCCGTTTTGCCGCCCGTGGATCGGGTTCCGGACACGGATTTGAGCCACCGGTTGTGATTTTCCTGCTGCAATCGCTGTTTGAGGGCGTCGAAGGTGTCTTCAGCATCGAATTTGACGTTCATCTCCCGCAGCATTTGCTGAATTTCCAGTTTGCTCAGTGTCATGGGTATCCTTTGCTCATTTTTAAAAAAACAACGCCGCTTGGTGGTGACAGATCAGCAACGCATAAAGAGGGACCGTTGATTACAACACTATGTTCATCGATGCAAACGGAAATTGTGGTTGACCATATCGAAACACGCTGTGCATAATAATACACACTACATCCCTCCTTCCAAATTCGTATGGATGATCAATCCCCAGACCAGGTGGGTCACAAATCGGGCAAAGAAAATATTTTTTCAATATGTTTTCTTTAGGTTAACCGTCTCTCAGGTATTGTTTCAGCGGTTTGTGGACCCGCTGAAACCAGTCTCGCCATCGAAGCTCAGATGTCGGCATATGAATTGCTGGATGGGTTTGAGAGCCATTGATGCCGACATGCACAACAACCGTTTACCGTCGCCGGATGCAACGCGATGTTCAGAAAATTATCATCGCTAATAATCAGCCCGGGACATGCGGTTCATTCGGCAGCCCATTGGACTTTTTTCAGCAGCAAGTTGAAGCTCGAAAGCTCACTTAACCATGAATGAATGGAGGATATCATGCCAGATGCAACCATTTTGTTCAATATCACGCCGGTTCCGTTCCTCTCGGTGCTGGTATGGATTTTTTTGAGCATCGCGGCCATGTATTTTGCACGGCGGCCCTTTCACGATTCTATGGGGTCGCTGGGCCGGGTGATTTACAATGCCATGCGCATGGCGTCCGCTTCGGTGAAGATGGCCCGCCAGCGACTGGAAGTACGCAACCGTGAAGTGTTGCTGGCTGCCGGTATGGAACATGCCGAACGACGGACCGAACGCGAATTCGAGCGGATCAGCACCGCCGTGGAACGAAGCCTGGAAGGCTACCCCCAATTGCAGCGACAGCTCCGTGAAGACCTGTTGAAGCTTGAAGACGATTATCGTAAAACCGCTGAAATCCCCCAGGGTCTGTCAGACTGGGTCAAGGTGATCGATGCCATCGCCGGCATCAAACCCTCGGGCGACCCCATGGTGGCGAACCTTCTCGAAGATATCCACAACACATTGAAGGAACAACATAAGGCCGCCCTCGAAGGCCACCGCAAAGCAGTGTCGGAACGCCACGGTATCCTCTCGCGCATGGTCCCCCAGTGGCGAGCAACCGATAAAACCCTCAAGGGGATCGAAAATGTCATCTCCGACCTGACCGGCCGCTCCCAGGCGGTGGACCAATGCATCACCGACTATGAGACCGTAAGGACACACACCGACATCGCCGAACGTCAACTTTCGTCATCCTCGCTGACCCAGTTCTTCACATCCGGACTGGTTCTGGGTGTGTTTGTCATTGGTGCCATCATCAACTTCAACCTGGTTGCCTTGCCCATGTCCGAGATGGTGGGCGGTGCCAGCTATATCGGCGCGTTTAAAACATCAGATGTGGCCGGCATATTCATCGTCTGCCTCGAAGTCGTCGTGGGAATCTTTCTCATGGACGCCCTGCGTTTCACCCGGCTATTCTCGGTCATCGGCTGCCTGGACGATAAGAAGCGCACCTGGTTCTTCTTTATCCTGCTGGCCATGCTCACCATCCTGGCAGGTGTGGAGTCTTCTCTGGCCTTCATGCGGGACCGCATTGCAGCAGACATGGAAGCCTTGAGACAGAGCCTGGCCGGCGTAGAGCCCACTGCCGTTGCCGCCAGCAAGATTCCCACGATCGGTCAGATGATCCTGGGATTCATCCTGCCCTTCATCCTCACCACGGTGGCAATGCCCTTCGAGACCTTTATTTCGTCATCGCGAACCGTGCTCGGCATGGCCGGCGCTTGGACGCTGCGCGCCCTGGGGTTTCTTCTGCGCCTGGCGGGCAACCTGGGCTATTACCTGGGTCGATTGGTGGTCAATGTGTACGATCTGATCATCTTCCCGGCCCTCTGGCTGGAGGCACTGATTCTTCGAAAGATGGCTGCCTCGCCGACGGTGCCAAAAGCGGAAAAAGATCAGTCCGCCATAAAAAATAAATCGATGACCATGTTGGAGGAGCCGGCGCCATGCAAAAAAACAGCAGACTGACCCTAAGCTCGATGATTGCCGCCGCGCTGCTTGCGGTCGTGCTGATTACCGCCGGATGCGCCCAAAAGATGGACCATACCAAGGGAGTGTACATGCTGGTGGACACCTCGGGCACTTACACCGAGGAAATCAACAAGGCCCGGGCCATCATCAACTACCTGCTGGGCACCCTGGCCCCCGGGGACACCATGGCCGTGGCCCGCATCGATACGGGAAGCTTCAGCGAAAAAGACATCGTCGCCAAGGTCACCTTCGACCAACGCCCGTCGGTGGCCAACACGCAAAAACGCGCCTTTCAGAAGCAAGTGGCCGATTTTGTCTCCTCGGTGGCGGGCAGCAGCCACACGGACATTTCCGGTGGACTGCTGCAGGCTGTCGAATACCTGAACGAAGCGGGATCCGGCGAGAAATTCGTCCTGATTTTCTCGGACCTCAAAGAAGAACTGGCCCGCGGCCATGTGCGGGATGTTCCCTTTCAATTGGAAGGGTTCAACATCATCGCCTTGAATGTCACCAAGCTTCGGGACGATATCCGCGATCCCAAAAATTATATGCAGCGAGTGGATGAATGGCGGGACAAAACGGAGTCCGGCGGCGGGGCATGGCGCGTGATCAATGACCTTGAACGGCTGGACAATATGTTTTCGTTGTAGGCTTTTTTCCACCCGGAGACCAAAGCACCCCGACATATATCTCGGGGTGCTTTTAATTTTCAAAAGATGAATTTTTTCTCCATCAACCGCTTTTTCTGCCGGCTCACGTATTCCGCCAAGGCTTGTTCGACCCCCTGGTCGATAGGGGGCTTTTCATAGCTGGCCAGCCGTTCAGCCAGCATCTGCTCTGTTTTATCGGCCACGCAGCGGGCGCCCTTGGATTCCCATTTCTGATAGTCGTCACGGGTGAACAAATGGGGCTGGTAAAGGCTCCTGCAATGTTTGAACGTCGTGGGATGGGTAAGGTAGTTTCCATCACTGCCAAGGCTTTTAATGGTCGCCACGTCAATGGATTCCACATTGATGTCCATGGCGGTGATCACCCGCCGCAGGGTGCGGCAGACCTCTTCGTCGAGGATCCACTTTTCGAAACTCATGGAGATGTAGGAGCCCAGCTGACCGCAGGCGTGAAGAATAAAATTGGCGCCATTTCTCACCGCCGTGCTCATCATCAGGGTGCCTTCGGCTGCCGCCTGGGAGTCCAGACAATGGGAATTGGTCAGCATGCCGCCGGTGCGGCAGGGAATTTTATAGTGGCGTGCCAGCTGGATCACCGCGGATGCCAGCACCACCGCTTCAGGTGCACCCACGGCAGAAGAGACCGTGCGCATGTCCGAAGGTGCCGACACCGATCCATATACGACCGGTGTCCCCGGCCCGGCCAGCTGGGAGAGGACAATGCCGCCCAGTATCTCGGCATTGGACATGGCCATCAGCCCCGGCAGGGAAATCGGACCGCTGGTGCCGGCCAGCACCATATCGGTAATCACCAGTGGCTGGCCAAGCCGGGCCAGGTCGATGATGATTTCAGCCATTTCCGGACTGTACTTGAGCGGCGAGGCGGCATGCACTACGGCGGGCATCACCGGCTGCTTTTTCAGTTCGTCCACCCCCCCCCAGACAATCGCGGCCATTTCCACCGAGTCCAGCGCCGCCTGCCGGAAATTGCTGCCTGCCAGAAATGCCTTGTCGCACAGGGTCAGGTTGGCAAACATCATGTCCAGGTGGGTGATTTGAGAAGGCACATCATTCGGCTGAACCGTGAGGTAGCCGTTCATGTCCAACTGGTCGGACGTTTGCACCAGTTTACAGCACGTGAAATAGTCGTCCATGGTTGCCGGCCGGCGCACGCCGTCGGCATTGGAGACATTGGGCGCCCCGGCGGTGGGCAGGAAAACGAAGTCATCTTCACCGATGGCCACGTTGTATTGCGGGTTGCGGGCGTGCACCACAAAACGGGACGGCACCGTCTCCAGAGCGCGCATCACCTCTTTTTCAGTGATATACACCCGTGGATTGGTGACTTTGAATCCGTTCTGTCTGAACAGGTCCAGCGCTTCTTCGGAGTGGAATTTGACACCGGTTTCCGAAAGGATCTCCATGGAGGCGTTATGGACCAGGTTGATTTCGTCCTTTGTGAATACCTGCATACGGTCGGTCGTCATCTGCAGATCTCCCATGTTTTGTTCCCGTTGCAGGGGGGCTTGCCATCAAGTCCTGAGACAGGCAGGTTACGGATCTCGGTCAATCGTCAACTGAACGTCTCAACGGGTGAAGCTGGAAAAACACCCGCGTCCAAAAGAGATGGCCGCAGGGTAGCCATCTGCCCTTTTCCCGCCTAAAAGTCAAACGGATTTTCTCAGCGGCAAGACCTGATTGCAACGATATCGGCCGGGCAGGTGGATTCTGCAGGGCAATAAAAATGGATATTGAAATATCCGGCCAATTCATTTAGCGTACCTCTCTCGAACCGCATCAACGCCGGTTGGCAGGCCCAATGAAAAAAAGCACGCCTCGGCAGCACCGAAAGGAAAGCTGAAAGTGAAAGGGAAACCTGTAATTCCGCCGATCTACATGACGGCCACGTATAAGTTCGACAATTCCGACGACCTGATCGATGTGGTCCAGAACCACAGCGGATACATCTACTCCCGATGGGACAACCCGTCGGTGGTGGAGGTGGAACACGCCCTGGCCGACCTGGAGGGCTATGACCACGCCCTGGGTTTCAGTTCGGGTATGGCCGCCATCTCTACGGCCGTTCTGGCCCACGTGCACGCCGGCGACCGCGTCGTGACCACCCGGGAAATCTACGGTGGGACCTTTGAACTGATGAATACCGTCCTGCCGGGATTCGGCGTGGATGTCACCTATGTCAACTGTTGGAAAACCGATGAAATACTGGCAGAAATCGAAAAGGGCCTGACTTTGCTTTATCTGGAATCACCCACCAATCCCCTGCTGCGCGTGGTAGACGTCCCGAAACTGGCCAGCGCCGCCCACGCCAAAGGGGCCCTGGTGCTGCTGGATGCCACCTTTGCATCGCCGATCAATCAGCATCCGGTGCAATGGGGGGTCGACGTGGTGATTCACAGCGGCACCAAGTACCTGGGCGGACACCACGACGTCACCGCGGGATTCGTCTGCTGCACCAAACCCTGCTCAGAACGCATCTGGAACCGGAGAAAAATATTCGGCGGCGTCATGGACCCCATGACTGCATTCCTCACCCTTCGCGGCCTGCAGACCCTTGCGCTTCGCATGCACAAACACAACGAAAATGCCATTGCGGTCGCTCGCTTTTTGGCCGCGCACCCCAACATCGCCGCCGTGCACTACCCGGGCCTGCCCGCCCATCCTGACCACGAGATTGCCAAAGCTCGAATGACTGGATTTGGCGGCATGCTCAGCTTCGAGGTAGCCGCTGACTTTGAAGGCACCAAACAGGTCATGGACCGGTTGAAGACGATCAAGCTGGCCACCAGCCTGGGCGGGGTCACCAGCCTGGCCAACCAGCCGATCACCAACACCCATGTGGCCTTGAGCCCCGAAGCCCGTGAGAAGGCCGGGGTCAGCGAAAATCTGGTGCGCCTCTCCGTAGGCATCGAAGCGGTGCAGGCGCTGATCGACGATCTGAATCAGGCCCTTGACATCACATGATTGTCGCCGGAATCTTAGCAAGGCTTCCAAGCGGCAACCCGATCCGGTGCGGCCGGTCGTGACGGACGTGACCCAGCGCGCACCCTGGACGCTGCCGATCATCGTCTTTGCGCAATTCGCCGGCACCTCCATCTGGTTTTCGGGAAATGCGGTGCTCGCAGAATTGATGCAGCGCGGGGCTTCGCCGTCACCCATGGCCGGCTGGATAACCAGCGCGGTTCAATTGGGCTTCATCGCCGGCACGCTGCTCTTCGCCATTTTCGCCGTTTCCGATCGCTTTTCGCCGCGGTGGGTCTTTTTGCTGTGTGCGGTGGCAGGCGCCCTGTCCAACCTGCTCACCGGCACAGCAGGTGCCGATCTGGCATGGTTAATGGTTCTTCGCTTCATCACTGGGTTCTTTCTGGCAGGCATCTACCCGGTGGGCATGAAAATCGCCGCCGGGTGGTATCAGAAAGGTCTGGGCAACGCACTGGGTTTTCTCATCGGGGCGCTGGTGCTGGGCACGGCTTTTCCCCATCTGTTGAAAAGCGGACTGTCATCGGTGCCCTGGCAGGCCGTTATCTTTCTCTCTTCAGGTATATGCCTGCTCGGCGGCCTGTTGATGTTTCTGCTGATTCCGGACGGACCTTACCTGGTGGTTGGGGCCCAATTCAACCCGCGGGCAGTCATCACGCTGTTTGGCCATCGGGAACTCCGCGCCGCCGCCCTGGGCTACTTCGGCCACATGTGGGAGCTTTATACCCTGTGGGCCTTCGTGCCGATCTTCCTGGCTGCATACCTGGCGAGCGTTCCCGGCCTTTCCCGCAATGTCTCTTTCTGGAGCTTTCTGATCATCGGCATCGGCAGCGTGGGATGCAGCGTCGGTGGACTCGTCTCGAACCGCGTGGGCAGTGCGCGGGTGGCCTTCATCCAGCTGGCGGTCTCCGGCATCTGCTGCCTTTTCTCGCCCCTCTTCTTCGCCGCTCCCCCTACCCTGTTCCTGGCCTTCATGATGCTCTGGGGAACAGCCGTGGTGGGGGATTCTCCGCAATTTTCAACCATCGTAGCCCGCACGGCACCGCCGCAACTGGTGGGCAGTGCCCTGACCCTGGTCAACTGCATCGGATTCTCCATCACCGTAATCAGCCTGTCGCTGATGCAGTGGATCGCGGCCATGGTGCCCCCGCAATACCTGCTGGTCCTGCTGGCCGCCGGACCGGCAGCGGGACTGGTCTGCATGAAATCGCTTGTGGGAAAAAACCGGGTCACTTCACCGTATTAATGAAGGAAGGTATTCTGTCTTATTAATCATCGCCATCGCGCAGCGATCCATTCCTTCGAAATTTTAAATTGGACACTGGCCATTCTGCGGTTCGCTTTTTTCGCCCTGCTTGAACCCTGAACGCGGACGACTCCGTCAACGTTGCCGGTTTGCCGGCAGCCTGATGGTAATGGTGCAGCCAGGTCCGTCGTTGTTCTCCGCCTGAACCCGTCCACCCATGGCGACAATGAATTTTTTCACCAGGGCCAGACCGAGTCCGGTGCCCCCGGTGGTGCGGGTTAGGTCGTTGTCCACGCGGTAAAAGTCATCGAACACCTGATTCAATGATCGCCTGGGAATACCCGGCCCGGCATCGGACACCGTCAGCTTCACCCAGCCGTCCACCGCATCTGCCGCAATGGCAATGTGTTTCTCCGGCAGATGGCGGCCGAACTTGATGCTGTTTTCCATAAGATTGATCAGCACCTGGACCAGCACGTCCCGGTCGTAGGCAAAAACGGGAAGCCTGCCGGTTTGAATGCTCAGATCAAATCCCTCCCTGGCCAGGCTCTCGGCCATCACCGACTGCACATCTGCCAGCACGTCGGTCAGACGTCCATCCTTGAGGTCGAAGCGGCGGGTACGTTTTTCCAGGCGGGAGAGTTCTAGCACATTGTTGATCAACCCGGAAAGCCGGGCACTCTCCGCGGCCAGGATGTCCAGGTACTCCTGCTCCCGCTCCGGTGTGCCGGCAATGCCCTGGTCGAGCATCTCGATATACATGCGGATGTTGGTCAGCGGGGTCTTGAGTTCATGGGTCACGGCGGAAACGAACTGGGATCGCCGCTCGGACAGGTCCAGGACGGTCCGCGCACTGTGGTAGATGGTCACCAGCCCGGCGACCATAACCGCACCCAGGATCGCCAGTGCCAGGGTCAGCGTCCGACGGGCCGGGGACGGAGGCAGTGACACGGCGCGCATCTCGGCAGTCAGAAAACCGAATGGTGCGGGAAAGGTTCTGCCGGCGACCCAATCCGCAGCCGCGATTCCGGCATCTGGGCCGCCTGGCTGGCGGGACGTACCCAGGCCGGTGGCAGTCACGGTCAACCGTGTGTAGCGGGCGATGGGCTGGGGGTCGTAGTGCACGGCAAGCAGGTGATCGAGAAAGGGCTGCAGCCGGAGCACGAATCCCTGCCGGTAGATCTGGCCGTCGATGCCGATCCGCCGGAAGATAAACACCCGTGCGTCATCGATGGCCACGGCCTGAAGGGGCGCCACCTCCACCTGGAACCGACCGATTTTCGACTCGGCCAGCACCGTCTCCACCATCGACTGCTGGCGGATCTCCGAAACGGACCCAACCGCCGGGGCAGACGGCATACCATAGGACGAAGGCGCATCATCGTCCTTTTCCATATCGGCGACGGCATCTTCCTTACCCAGCGATACCGACCGGTCAGGTTCCCGTTGGGCCAGATTTATCGCTTGGCCTGCGGTGATCTCCTCCACCCGGGCCCGCTCCTGGCCGAGGACGCTTTTTGATTTTTTTTGCTCGGACGTTCGCAGAAAACGGTCGGCAAAGGAAGGTTGTTCTGATTTTGCAGCGGCTGCCGGTGGTTGACCCTCTTTCGTGACAGGCGTCGGCAGTTGGGCAATCAATTTACGCTGGTTGAAAATTGTGTTGATGGCCCGAAGCTGGTTTACCCGGTCGGCAAGACCTGCAGGCAGGCCCTCATCATCCTTCACCAGCGGGGTTTGGAAGGAACCGTCCGGATTGTTCTGGAAATAGCCGAGGATAAACGCCTCACCGGGTAAATGGGCCAGCGGGGACGGTGACGTGCCATTCTCCTGCACCAGGGTGTGGCCATATTCGTCCACGGCCCGGTTTTCCTCACGCCGCACCAGGTCGGCCAGTTCGGCTTCGATCTCGTCCAGCAGGCGTTCGGAAAAGAAACGCACCTGGGCCTGCACTTCCCGATCGAGGGCCCCGTATGTCCGCCAGGCCACGAAGGCCAGCGGCAGCGAAACCAGTACGCAGAAAATGATCATATAAAAGCGCAGTCGTTTCAATTTTCCGGCTCCAGGCGGTATCCTTCCCCGCGAACCGTCTTGATCAGCACCCGTCCGTCGGCCAGCGAAGCGATCTTTTTCCTCAGTTTGAGCATATGAATGTCCACGGTGCGGGTCTCCACATCAGGATCCTTGTAGTGCCAGACCTCAGTGAGCAATTCGCCTTTGGAAATGATGCGTTCCCGATGGCGGAACAGGTAGACGACAATGTCCATTTCGCGGCGGGTCAGCGCCTCCGACCGGTCCCGGCAGACCGCCTGAAGGTTGAAACCGTCAAACCGGATATCGGCATATTGGATCTGCTCGTTTCCCAGCGGTTTTCCGCTTCTCCTGAGCACGGCCTCCACCCGCACCATCAGCTCTCTCAAGGAAAAAGGTTTACTCACGTAATCATCCGCACCGGCGGTAAAACCGGTCACCACATCATCTTCGGACCCCTTGGCCGTGAGAATGATCACCGGCTGAACCGGTCGTTGCCTGCGGATCTCACGGCAGATGGAAAAGCCGTCCATACCGGGCAGCATCACATCCAGCAAAACCAGATCATACTGCCCGCTCAATGCGGATTCACACCCCGTGATGCCGTCGGCGACACCGTCGGCGCCGTATCCGTTGAACACCAGCACATCACAAAGCCCTTTTAGAATGGCCGGATCGTCTTCCACCACCAGAATACGGGCTTTTGGCTGATTCATCGTTGCTCCTTGTGCCTGATCGTCATGGTTGCTGTCCATCCCTACCACCAAAGTCCACCTGATTCAAAGTAAAACTTATGCAAAAAAATGAAGCTAACCTTTTGCATTTGTTTGAATTGTATTTCTATCGGACTGGTTTACAATCCAAATCATGAGCCGCTCAATCGACCGAATCGTCAGACCTAACCCGCAGAAAAAGGAGAAACATCATGTCGACCACTAAAAAAAGCCTGTTGGTCATCCTTGGCCTGATCCTGGCCACCACAGCAACCCTGGCAGCTATGGGGGCGATGGGATCAGCCACGGCCCCTCCCTTGGCCGCCATCACCCTGACCGGAGACGCGCCGGTCACCCTTTCAACCGAAGTGATTCAGGACAAAATTCTCAAAGGCGGGGACGGACGGGTGACCGTTTCCCTGAACCTGACCGCAGCTCGGCTCCCCGCCATTGACAACGAACCGTTGGCGGCCGCAGACTTGGTGGTTGTGCTGGACCGCAGCGGTTCCATGGAAGGGCAAAAGCTGAGTGACGCCCGGCAGGCGGTCTTACACCTTCTGGATCAGTTAGGGCCAGACGACCGGTTAGCCCTGGTGACCTATTCGAACGGCGTGCAGACCCAATCGGCGCTGGTGCCGATGACCGAGGCTAACCAGCGGCGACTGGCCTCGGTGGTCGAACACCTCCATGCCGGCGGGGGCACCAATCTTGGCGGTGGACTTAATAGGGGTATGGAGGTGTTGATGCACACACCCGGCGATCTTCGCCAGCGCAAGGTCATTCTCATCTCCGACGGGTTGGCCAACCAGGGCGTCACCGACCCGGATGCATTGGCGCGCATGGCCTCGGCGGCCGTGGAGAACCGCTTTTCCATCAGTACCGTCGGTGTCGGGCTTGAATTTAACGAAATGCTGATGACCGCCATCGCCGACCAGGGCGCGGGCCAATACACCTTTCTGGAGGATCCCCGGGTATTCGCCCAGCTGTTTGAATCCGAATTTCAGGCCACCCGGCATGTGGCCGCCTCGGATCTGAATATTCGGATTCCCCTGGGACCCGGGGTACATCTGGTGGCTGCCGGCGGGTATCCCATCCGCCACGAGGATGGCTCGGCCATCATCCATCCGGGCAATTTGTTGTCCGGCGAGCACAAAACACTCTACCTGACCTTCCAGGTGCCCACGGCTGTTGAAAAAGAGATCCTCATGGGCCGGGTGCAGGTGCGCTATCAGCATCAAGGCCGATCTCGGACGGCGGACACGGCCCGGCCGCTGAGCGTTGCCTGCGTGCCCGACCCGGCGGCGGTGATGGCCAGCATCAAAGAGGACTCGTGGGCGGATCAGGTCGTTCAGGAAGAGTTCAGCCGCCTGAAGGAAGCGGTGGCCGCCGATATTCGCGACGGAGACCAGACCCGCGCCCAGACGCGGATTCATGAATACGAGGCCAAGCAGGAGGCCATCAACAGCGCCGTCGGTTCGGCCAAAGTGGCCGAGAATCTGGAAACGGATGTGCAGGCCCTTCGCCAGCACGTGGATGAAACGTTCACCGGTGCGCCGGCGGCCGTGGCCCAAAAAAAGAAGCAGGTTGCAAAATCCCTGCAGTATGAGGGCTACCGGATCAGGCGGGATAAAAAATAAGGATCGGCTGAAAAGCGATTAATTCTTAATTTTGAATTATGAACTTTTAATTAATGTATTCTGTCTTTATTAATAAAACGGTTAGAATTCCTTCTTTCAAAATTAAGAATTCACAATTATTCCAAAGGAGTACCCTATGGGAATCATGACCCGCATGTTGAGATTGTGCAAAGCCGATGTCCACGGCGTGATGGATCAGCTGGAGGACAAAGGCTTGCTGCTCAAGCAATACCTGAGAGAAATGGAAACTAGCCTCGGACGCAAGGAACAGCAGGTCGACGCACTGATCCAGCGCATTGACCGCCTGACCGGCCAGATCGCCCGCCATGCCCGTGAGATGGACAAGCTGGAACGGGATCTGGTCCTATCGCTGGAAAAGGAGAAAGACGATATCGCCCGAATGCTGATCCGCAGACGCCGTGCCCTTGAAACCGCATCCACCCATTTGACCGAACAGATCGAGACGTTGACGCAGGAGAAAACGCAGGTGGCGGAAACCCTGGCCCATCAGCGGCTCCAATATGAAACCCTCAGGGTCAAGGCCGACGCCTATTGCAGTCAGGCTGTCGACCGCCTGTTCGAGGCCACCTCACGACGCAACTCGGGAACCGTCTATTCGATCGATCCCGGTGATGAGGAAATCGAACTGGAACTACTCGCGCGAAAAGAGGCGCTGCAGAAAGGAGACGCCCCATGAAATGGTACGTGCGAACCACCCTGGTTTATGGACTGATCAGCGCCCTGACCGTCATGCCTGCTGCATGGTCGTTGGCCGGACTTGTCGGCTGGCCCATGGCTTTCAAGCTGGCGCTGTGGCTGGATCTGCTGGGTTATGCGGCGCTCCTGGCCCGATGGAGCGGGAAAGGGTCGCGTGTCATTCTGTTTCCAATGGCCCTGTTGCTGGGAACAGCCCTGTGGCCCGGTGTTTACGCCGGTTTCTTCTTCCTCGGTCTGGGGGTGTTTAGCTGGATCCGCAGCGGCTGCTGCTTTTCTGGTACATCGCTGCGCGCCGTGACTGCCGAAGTCATCACCATTGGCGGCGGCGCGGTTTTGGTGTCGCTTTTGGGCCCGGGCGCCAGCCTCACCTGGGCCGTCAGCATCTGGTTGTTTTTTCTGGTGCAGGCCCTCTACTTTCTGATCGTGCCGGCAACCACGCATGAACGCAGGGCCGCCACGTCAATGGATCCCTTCGACGTGGCCCACCGCGAGGCGTTGCACTTATTGATGACGCTTGAGAATTGACGTTTTCTAACAGCCTGTCAGGGTGCAGGACTGAAACTGACCAGTTCGGTCACTTCGCCCTTGCTCTTGCCGCCCTCGCCCGAGACTTCGTTGCGGACGATACGGCGAACCTCGGGACTATACCAGCGCGTCCCTTTTATCTCTTTGCCGCGCCCGGAATGCGAATTCTTATGTGTGGCCTCGAAGACGATCTTCAATGCATTGAATTCACCGGCGGGCGTGGTCACGGTATCCCACCCTTCGACGCGGCTCTTCATGGTGGCATTAACCGTTTCCATCTTGTTTTTTTTCCCCATGACGGAGTATTTATAGGAGCCTTCCCACGCTTTTCCGGGGGCCAGGGGAAAACTGAAATACGGCACATGCGGCGTGAATTTGCGGTCGTTGTCCTTAATGGCGTTCATTTCCGTCGTATACTCGCCGACTTCATCCTCGAAAGCCCCTTCGATCACCTTCGTGGCGGTTGCAAATCCGGAGTCGGAAACCGACGTCACGGTAACGACGAACTTACCCGTGCGGGTTCGGTCGAATTTGCTGGTCCGCTGGTAAGTCCAATTGTCTCCGACCTTAAATGTCGGCAGCGCTGCCGTGTCCTGCGCCTGCGACGGTCCCGGTGCTGCCGCAACCAGCCCGACGAGCAATCCGATCAATAGGTAACGCATGCTTGCCTCCTTCTTGCCTTGACGGCACGTTGCCCTGCTTGTGTTGGTGTTATGAACAATTCCTCGCGGTGACCTCGCGTTTATTCAGTGTCCCGATGAATTCGTTGGCAATGGACCGACAAACTTCAATGCAATGTGATCAGATTAATTTTCCTTCCATTTGCAGGCATGGAGGCAACATGCTCGATCAACGATGCGTGTGGATAGACGTTGCATGAGAATCGAGAACCCTTTGATGGGACAAAAAAAAGACGATCTGCCTTCACACCAATCGAACACTTGCCCGATCAACATGCAAAGTCTCGCCTTTATTGAAAACGCGTTTGTATGTTAACAGCGGTGTGCCCGATGAGAGGGAGGGTTAACGGAGCCAGGATACCGTCGGACAGCACGCGCTTGACTGCGAATTTGGATGCAAAAAATATGCAATTATTTTAGTCCGTTAAATTTCATAATGAATCCGGGATGATAGTTATTGTGACGCGGTTATGTCATGGGAAGGAAAATACATACTGAGAATTTTTAACCCTATTGGATAAGTAATTTACTTCCATTCCTTGTTCTGGTGCATCAATCCTTTCGGCAACGAACAACCTGAAAGGCCGTGAAGAAATTATAAATCGAAAGACCTTTGACCATCGGTCATACCAGAATTTCCTTACGCGTACGATTCAGGTAAATCGCCTGGGCCTTTTCCAGGGCGGCCACATCATCGATCCCCATGGTTTCGAATTCGTCGTCGACGACGTGGAACCCGACCCGCTTGCCGTCCTTGACCATGAATTCGATCAGATCGGTAAAAAAGTACTCTTCGATGTCCATCATCCTGCCGTTGACCTGCTTTTGCACGATCTGCGGCCGGGATGCCAAAATGGGAAGATAGTTTGCCAGGGTCACTCTGCGCGCGGCATAAATGCCGGAGTTGCAGACGGTCAGGGAATCCTGCCGGTCGGCCGGGTAGTCTTTCCAGTATTTCCACTCGGTAATCTTTCTCACCTTGCCCTTTTCGATTTCCAGCATCCCATACTGCTTCTTATTCCCGGGGGAAAAGCCTAATATCATCAGATCGTGGGTACCGAGACCGTCAACCAGCCGGTCGTAAGTCCGCTTTTGCACAAAGGGCACGTCACCCATGGTGATGATCACATGATCGACCGGCTGTGCGTTGACAAACTCTCCGGCGGCAAGAATGGCGCCGCCTGTGCCGTTGAGCACCGGCTGTTCGCAGTAGACGGCACCGGTGCCCCGCGTGACCGCCATCACCTGGTCTTTGCGATGGTTGACGATCAGCGCCTTGGGTCCGACGGGCAGATTTTCCATCAGGTGCATGAGAATGGGGTGGCTGCCCATAAACAAAGAATCGCCGGGCATCAGCGGCAGCAAGGTTTTGTTGCCGTCATAACCTTGCATTCGACTGCCTCTTCCTGCAGCCATGATAATCGTAGCGACGCGTGCTTCAGTATCCGTCAAGGTCATCCTGTCCCGCTTTCTGTTGGAAAGGTGGTCAATAAAATCGTCTCGCCGAGACCCGATGCCCGCTTTATAAAATGAATTTCCGGCGCTGTCCACATCCTATCGCAGGGGATAGGCTTTCAGTCGACGGCCACCGTTTTTGTCAAAAACCTCATTTTTTATTCATCTAATTGTATTTATTACTTTTAAAATCTTCTTGGGATGCCATCGAGGCGCCCTTGAAGCAAAATTGTGCGGCCAAAAGAACCCCACCACAATCGAACCAGGTATAAAATCATTTTAACTTATTGGTATTTTGATATAAATTTTTTTTTCAGGATGCTATTTTTTTTCTTGCATTTAAGCCGAAAAGACATATATTCGCGACAATCGAATCCGAATGAAATTCGGAACGAAGCCCCGAGTCCCAACGGCAAAGGACCGGAAAAAAGTCAACCTTTTTTAATAAAGGAAAACAGAGACCATGCAGGTCACCATTAAGAGGAACGAACAGCTGATCGAAGCACCGCCACAGGCAGCTCAGGAAGGTGACGACGAACCTCCCGACCCTAGTCCATGTCTGGAAGCAGCCTCTTCCATTGCCACCGCTAAACCTACCGGGCGACTCGTCCGGTTCCCCACCCAGCGCGCCGGAATCCTCAGCCCGGCCGTCAGATCATTCCGCAAGCGACATTATCCCAGCGTCCCCACCAAGTTGTGGAATGACTGGCAGTGGCAGACCAGCCACCGTATCCGCTCTCTTTCCCAACTGGAATCGATGATCTGCCTGTCCGAGGATGAGCGCGCGGCGTTCACCGGCACTGAAACGGTGCTGCCGTTGGGAATCACGCCTTATTACATGAGCCTGGTTTCCCGGGACGATCCCGACCAGCCCATTCGCCGCACAGTCATCCCCACCATTCAAGAAACCGCTCATACGGCCGGTGAGGCTGACGACCCACTGGGTGAAGATGGCATGAGCCCGGTTCCCGGGCTGGTCCACCGCTATCCGGACCGGGTACTCCTGCTGCTCTCCGATTTTTGCTCGACCTACTGCCGCTACTGCACCCGTTCCCGCGTGGTGGGCCATGGCGGGATCCACCCCAGCCGCAACCGGCTGGAGCGGGCCTTTGCCTACATCGAGCAGACGCCGTCCATCCGCGATGTACTCCTCTCCGGAGGTGACCCGTTGATGCTGGGAGAAGAGAAGCTCTCCTGGATTTTGTCACGGCTGCGCCAGATCCCCCATGTCGAGATCGTTCGCATCGGCACCAAAGTTCCTGCGGTGCTGCCCCAGCGCATCACTCAGCGCCTGGTTCGCATGCTGCGTCAGTATCACCCGTTGTGGATGAGCCTGCACTTTACTCACCCGGATGAATGCACGCCCGAAACGCTGCGGGCCTGCACCATGCTGGCCGATGCGGGGATCCCCCTGGGGTCCCAGACGGTGCTGCTCAAAGGCGTCAACGACAACTTGGAGACCATGCGCAGCCTCGTACACAATCTGCTCAAGATGCGTGTTCGCCCCTACTACCTGTACCAGTGCGACCCGATAACCGGGTCGGCACACTTTCGCACCCCGATTGCAAAGGGTCTGGAGATCATCCGCGGTCTTCGCGGATTCACCAGTGGCTATGCGGTGCCCACATACGTGGTCGACGCCCCGGGCGGTGGTGGAAAGATCCCGCTGATGCCCGACTACGTGGTGGGCCGCGAAGATGACGCACTGGTGCTGAGAAATTACGAAAACCAAATATACCGTTATCCGGAATCTAAATATATATCGTTTAGTTAATATTAAAAACATAATGTAACCGATCGGGGAACGAGCCCTTTGCGGGGCACGCGTCCCCGATGTTTTTTGGACGAGTTACAAGGAGGCGACCATGGTGACGATGCAACCCACCCTGTGCGGCCGTTGCGCCCAGCAGGGCAGAACTTGCTGCCAGGGGAGGGAAATTTACATCACCCCCGGGGATCTGCGGCGCATCGGCGCCGTCACCGGAGAACTTCAGTTTGCCGAATGGACCCGTATGGCCGACCCGTCGTATATGGACCAGGACGATGATCCGGTGTGGCGACAACATGTTTTTGGCAGTGACGGCAGTCGCCGGATCCTGAAGCGCCAAGCCAACGGGGACTGCATCTTTTTAGGTTCCGATGGGTGCCGTCTGGCCCTGGCCGTGCGCCCCCTGTTGTGCCGGTTGCACCCGTTTACCTACACGGCCGACCATATCGACGACGAACCGGATACGGATTGCCCGAAGCAGCTAATCGTTTCCGGCGAGTCGGTATTCGAAGCCATCCACACATCCATGGAACTGGCCCAGCAATGGCACCGTCAGCTCTACGAGGAGGTATCAACCGATGACCCTGACAATCGGACTGACTTACGACCTTCGCTCTGAGTACCTGGCGGAAGGTTTTTCGGAAGAAGAGACGGCCGAGTTCGACCGCGACGACACCATCCGCGCTATCGAATCGACTATCCGGTCTTTAGGACACCACACCGAACGCATCGGCCACAGTCGCCAACTGGCTGCCGCACTGGTTGCCGGCCAGCGCTGGGACCTGGTGTTCAACATTGCCGAAGGTATGCACGGCATCGGCCGCGAGGCACAGGTGCCTGCGCTTCTGGACATGTACCGGATCCCCTATACCTTTTCGGACCCGCTGGTCATGAGCCTCAGCCTTCACAAGGGAATGACCAAGCGGGTCATCCGTGACGCCGGTGTGCCCACTTCCGACTTTTGCGTCGTCGAGACATTCGACGAGGCCGGGTCAGTGGGCTTTGCTCCGCCCTATTTCGTAAAACCCGTGGCAGAGGGAACGGGAAAGGGCGTCACGCCGCAGTCCATCGTCCGCCATAAAAAAGATCTCGAGGCCACCTGCAGGCGATTGATCGATGCGTTCCGGCAGCCGGTAATCATCGAGCCCTATCTGCCGGGACGTGAGTTCACCACGGGCATCGTGGGCACAGGCGCCAAAGCGCGTGTGCTGGGTACCATCGAGGTGCATCTGCTGGACACGGCGGAACCGGGTGTTTATTCCTATGTCAACAAGGAGGAGTGTGAGTCGCGGGTTCTTTATGCCCTGCGACGCGCCGAGGACGATCCGGTGGTTGCCGAGGCCGAGAAGGTGGCCCTTGCCGCCTGGCGGGCCCTGGGCTGCCGGGATGCGGGGCGGCTGGACCTGCGCTGCGATGAAAACGGTCATCCGCTGTTTATTGAGGTCAACCCGCTGGCCGGCATCCACCCCGAGCATTCGGATCTGCCCATCATCTGCAACCACCTGGGGATTCCCTATCAGGAGTTGATCGGCTGGATCATCGACTCGGCCGCCACCCGGATTCCCCAGGCGGACCGCCCCCGTGGAGCCGCCTGATGCAAGTGGCCATTGTTCACGACACCGTCACCGACGCCGATGCCCCCGATGCCCTGGACGTGGTTGCCCAGGCCGATGCCGTGGCCCAGGCACTGGAAATGCAAGGCCATTCGTCCTGCCGCATCTCCTGCAGCCTGAACCTGTCTGCTATGGAGCAGGAACTGCGCCGTCTGCGGGTTGACCTAGTGTTCAACCTGGTGGAATCCATCGGCGGCCAGGGTCGACTCATCCATCTGTTCCCCTTCTGCCTGGACGCCATGGCCCTGCCCTACACCGGTGCGCGGGCAGAGGCGATGGTGCTCACCTCCGGCAAGGTGCTGGCCAAAGGGTGGATGGCCGCGGGCGGCATCCCCACCCCTGCGTGGATCGGCCCCTGGCCCGGCCATAACCATGCGATTCATGGAAGCGATACTGGCCAGGGCACATGGATTATCAAATCGGTCTGGGAGCACGCATCCATCGGCCTGGATGGGCAGAGCATCGTCAACGATGCCGATCCGGCGACCGTTTTCCCCCTGCTCCGATCCCGGGCTCCGCTGCTGGGAGGCGCTTGCTTTGCCGAACGGTTCATCGCCGGCCGGGAATTCAACCTGTCGGTGCTGGCCGGTGCCCGGGGCCCGGAAGTGCTCCCGCCGGCGGAGATCGTTTTTGATGGCTACACCGAAGAAATGCCCCGCATCGTAGATTATCGGGCCAAGTGGGACGAGGCAGCCTTCGAATTTCACCACACCCCACGCCGGTTCGATTTCGATCCGTCCGATCAAGGCTTGCTGGAACGCCTAAACGCGCTGGCCCTTTTATGCTGGGACCATTTCGGCCTCAACGGCTATGCCCGGGTGGATTTCAGGGTGGACCCGGCAGGCCATCCATGGATATTGGAGATCAACGCCAACCCTTGTCTTTCACCCGATGCCGGGTTTGCCGCCGCTCTTGACCGGGCAGGCATCACCTCTGCCGACGCCGTCAGTCGTATCGTCGCCGATGGCCTTTCGCCGGGCACGTTCGGCGACCACATCTGAGAAAACCCCATCATTGACCCTGCGAAGGAACGAACCGCATGCTGCGCATTCGACGAATCTATGACAACATACTGCCGGTGAACAAGAGCACCCTGAGCCAGGTGCAGGAGATCCTGCGCAGTCAATTCATCGCCGTGGACGAAAAAGAGATCGACCACATTGCCGAAAAGCTCCGCAACCCTTTTAAACAGCGTTTTCGCACCATCCTCTTCGTGGCCGAGAGCATCAAGGCCAAGGTGCGTGGGTTCGCCATGCTGCTGCACGAACCGGAGCTGCACTTCGCCTACCTGGACTGGATCGCCACGGCCTCCGGCCGGGCCGGCGGCGGCATCGGCGGAGCCCTTTACGACCGCATCCGGCGTGAGGCCACGGCCCTTAAAGTGGCCGGCCTCTTTTTCGAGTGTCTTCCTGATGATGCCGATAGCTGCCCGGATTCGGCAGAGCTCAAACAAAACCAGGCCCGGCTGCGCTTTTACGAGCGGTACGGGGCCCGGCCCATCGTGAACACCGGCTACGAGTCCCCCGTAGAACCGGGAGAAACCTGCATGCCGCACCTGGTGTACGACGACTTGGGCACCGGCAAGGCGCTGAAAAAGGCCTTTGCCCGACAGGTGGTGCAGGCCGTGCTGGAACGCAAATATCCTGATTATTGTCCGGCGGATTATGTCGAAAAGGTGGTGACGAGTTTCCGGGACGACCCGATAGGCCTGCGGGATTATCGCTATGTCAAGCCGGCGGCCATCGTTACCACCGTTGAAAGCCGTTCGGAAGAACTGATCGCCCTGATCGTCAACGACCGGCACGACATCCACCATGTCAACGAGCGCGGGTACGTAGAGTCGCCGGTGCGCGTGAAAAGCATTTTAAAGACCATCGAACCCAGTGGCCTGTTCACCGCCATCAAACCGCGCCCTTTTCCGGACAAGCACCTTCACGCGGTTCACGATGCGGATTTCGTTAGTTATCTCAAACGGGCCTGCGCGGAGGTGCCCGCCGGGAAATCCCTGTATCCCTATATTTTCCCCATTCGCAACAAGACGCGGCCGCCCAGGGAACCGTCCGTGCTGTCCGGTTACTACTGCATCGACACCTTCACGCCCATCAATGCCAACGCCTATCTGGCAGCCCGTCGCAGTGTGGACTGCGCCCTGACCGCCGCCCGCGAGATCCTGGACGGCCGACGAATCGCCTACGCCCTGATCCGCCCCCCCGGCCATCACGCCGAGCGCCGGTCCTTCGGTGGATTCTGCTATTTCAACAACAACGCCATCGCCGCCCAGTACCTGTGCGCCCATGGCAAGGTGGCCATTTTGGATGTGGACTACCACCATGGCAACGGCGGCCAGGACATCTTCTACCGCAGAAGCGATGTGCTCACCGTCTCCATTCACGGCCACCCTAAGTTCGCCTACCCCTATTTTTGCGGGTTCGAGGAGGAGCGCGGCGACGGCGATGGCGAAGGGTTCAACCTCAACATACCCCTGCCCGAGACGGTCGATGGTGAGCGCTACCGCAAAGCCCTGGCGCGGGCCCTGCGCCGGATCGAAGAATTTCAGCCCCACTTCCTGATTCTGGGACTGGGCCTGGACCCGGCCAAGGGAGACCCAACGGGTACGTGGTCCCTGACAGTAAAGGATTTTGCCGAAAACGGCCGGATGATCGGGACCCTGGGCCTGCCGGCGGTAGTCGTTCAGGAAGGCGGATACCGCACGCAAACCTTGGGCAAAAATGCCCTGTCGTTTTTCAGGGGGTTGGTTGAAGGCGCCGCACAGTGGGCGGACGGCCGCCACGCCACCACCCATCGGGTCCACGGGGTGACCTTCCGGGATACGATCGTCCCCGAGGACGGTCAGCGCGTCCGCCGCCTGGTGGATATCACCGGCTTTTTTCATCCTGAGGAAGTGGGTGTGGCCGAGGAACTGGTGGTAGAGCGTCTAGAGAAAGGGGAAGCCAGCGGCTACCATTTCGTCATGGCCGACCACTATGGCCGCCTGGCCGGATATGCCTGCTTCGGCCCGATCCCCTGCACAGCCTCCAGCTATGATCTTTACTGGATCGCCGTTCATCCAGACTTCCAGGGCCGCGGGCTGGGCCGTCGGCTGATGGTGGAAGCCGAACGCCGCATCAAGGCGGCCGGCGGCGGCCGGATTTACGTGGACACCTCACAACGGGTGCAGTACGCCAGTACGCGCGCCTTTTATGAGAACTGCGGCTACCGCCTGGAAACGGTTCTCAAGGACTTCTACGCGGTGGGCGACGGCAAGGCCATTTATTGCAAGTCGTTGATATAAAAGAAGGGAAATACAATGATTACCCACGTCGTGATGATGAAATTCAAACCCGAAGTCACCGATGAAGCGATCAGTGAACTGGCGGCCCTGCTGGACCGCCTGCCCGACCACATCGATGAAATTCAAAGCTATGATTTCGGCCGGGATGTCGTCCGGTCCGAACGGTCATACGATTTTGCCCTGGTGTCGGTATTTGCCAACCTGGATACCCTGAAGCACTACCAGCTGCACCCCGAGCATCAGGTGGTGGTAAAAAAGCTGGGCAGCATGTGCGCGCATATCGCCGCCGTGGATTACGAAAATGAACCGTACCATCAACAATCGGACGGCGATCCCGATCCGTGGAAGTCCCGAAACCTGTTTCAGCGCTCCTGAAAGCGTCATCGATGAAACACAGAAAAAATCCCCCGTTGGACATGCAGCGGATCGTGGCGGATATCCTGTCCGGCATGTCCCTGAAAGAGAAATCACTTATCGCCCAGATGGACGAGAAAAGCCTGCCCTACCTGCAGTATGCTTTCGATGTGTATATCAGCAAAAACGCCGGCGATGATCCGGAAACCGGTCATGAAATCATGAAACAAATCTGGCAGACGCTGCAGGAGACCCACCGGATTCGAATCGTCAGGGAAGGTGAAAAGCCGTGAGCGGTGGGCGGCTGGTTTTTCTGGTGGGGGTGAACCGCCCCATCTCCGTTGCTACCGGGCATGGGGCGGATGAAATCAAGAGTCTTCAGAGCTTTTGCGGCTTACACACATTTTCGGCCTTTGCGGCGCTGCGTCCGCAACCTTCGCAGTAATGCGTCGCCGGTTTGATAAGTGCAATATACGCCCGCGGATCTTTGACTTGCAGTTCTTCTTCTACATGTGCACATAACGTTTTTGGTTTATTATCACTCATTGTTGCATCCTCCATTTTTGTCTGAAGAAGTCTTCTGTGCTTTTGCCGTCCGAGGAAGGTTATAATCTAAGGTTCATCTAAACGGCATTGTCAGGCTGTAAGCTAGACACTGGGTCGCACATGTCAAGCAGCCCATTCGACCGATCAGCGCGTCTTTGGTCCGATCCTCACATCTATTTCAAGTCTGCGTTCCCATCATGGAACTCGCTTGCCTTGAAAAAGCGCCCATTGTTGAATTGTTGGTACCAGGTTATGTATTCTTCTTCGGGACGCGTTCTTTCCTCCAATTCATTCCAGACGTCTTGCGGAAGATCCCAGTCGGCAGGCGTCATGTTCGCTTCGAGTTGATCGATGGTCCTGACACCGATAATCACCGAGGTGACATATTTTCGCCCAAGGGGCCATGCAATGGCCAATTTTTCGCAGGGAATGCCGGATCGTTTGGAAACATCTGCGACGATGTCGGCAGTTTGATAGCCTCTGGGATGCCAGAACCGGGGACCGTCCACTTGGGTGCGGAAGGAGGCACGGGTGCCTTGCTTCGGTTTTCCCTGCCCCCGATATTTTCCGGTCAGCAGTCCGCCTCCCAGCGGGCTGAAGCAGGTGATTCCGATGCCGGCATCGATGGCCGCCGGAATGGTTTCCCTTTCCAGTTCCCTGTGAATCAGACCGTAGATGTATTGACCGGCCACCATTTTTTCAATGTTGTGTGCGCCGGACACGCCCTGGGCCTTGGTCAGCTGCCACCCGAAGAACATGCTGGACCCCGTATACCGAACCTTGCCCTGTCTCACCAGATCGTCCATGGCCCGCAGGGTTTCCTCGATTGGCGTTACCGGGTCGGGAACGTGGATGTGGTAAAGGTCGATATAATTGGTCCTGAGCCGCTTCAGGCTTTCCTCACAAGAGGCGATGATCTGTTTGCGGTTGGCGCCGAACTGCGTCACGGCCGGACCGGAGGGGAGTGAACATTTACTGGCGAGGAGGAGGCCATCGCGGTTAAGCTCGGGCATGAGACTGCCCACGATCTCCTCGGATCGCCCCCCGGCGTAGATATCGGCGATGTCCAGACAATTGCCCCCGGATTCTATGTATCGCCTGATGATGGCGTGTGACGTTTCTTCATCACACCCCCAATCGGGAGCCCCGAAGGTCATGGTTCCCAGCGTAAGTCGCGACATCAGCAGGCCGGATGCCCCCAAATAACGGTATTTCATTGGAATCCTTTCTTCTCGTCGTCGTATCGGTGATGGGTTAATGGTTTATCATCGCTGTACGGCAATCGGTTAAAAAAAGAGATGACCGTGTTTACTTCAGTTTATCCAACCTCTCCCCGGCTTGCTGCAAGTATACCCCGGCGTCGATTTGCTCAAAGAATGCGATGCTTTTTTGGTAGGCCACTTGCGCCGAATCAGGGTTGTCCATGGTCAGGAAAAGGTCACCCAGTTCGAGCCAGGTGCGGCCCTGCATGGCCGTAGTCCCCAGGTCTTGCGCCGAGTCGATGCAGGCCCGGTACCACTGCAGCGCTTTCTGATAAAGCGCTGCCGACCGGTCTGTGGCCTCCCGGTCAGGCGCTTGATCCGTCATGCCAATCAATTTCGCGTAGACTTGGGCCATGACAAATCCACAGTTCAGATGGCGCAGCCGACAACCAGCCTTGTCCCATTTCTCGAGAAGCTGTTCCATGCGGGCGATGCCCGCAT
Source organism: uncultured delta proteobacterium (assembly GCA_963697225.1). Lineage (GTDB taxonomy): Bacteria > Desulfobacterota > Desulfobacteria > Desulfobacterales > Desulfosarcinaceae > Desulfosarcina. Next base: position 155,585 of record CAVONM010000031.1, on the reverse strand, counting down.
CGACATCGCCTTTTTGAATGGCAATCAGGCTGAAAAAAAATCGGGCTGGTTCACCGACGAATTCGGCGCCATGGGCATCGCTGAACGTCATCAGCTGTTTGAGCAGCGTCAGGGCGGAGCCGAATTGCCCGTTGCTGATGCGGCCATAGCACAGGGCCAGAATTGGAAACTGGGCATACCAGGGGTCGGCGGAAACACGCACGGCGTCCTGGAAACTCCCTGTGGCCCGGGCCATATCCCCTGAGATGAGATAACTCCAGCCATGGCAGCAATGGCCCATGACCATGCTGCGGATATTGGTCTGATGCCTGCCGAACTCGAGCAGTCGGGTACCGATATCATGGGTGGCCTGCCGATCGCCACGGTGCCATAAGGCATAGCCTTTGCCGGCAAGGGCGTGGAAATAGACATAGGGGTCTTTTACCCGCCCTTCTTCGTAAAGCCGCTCGGCGGCCTGGCTGCAGGCAATGGCCTCCTCTATTCTTCCCAGTTCGCAGCAAGGAAAGCTCATCCAGGTGTTGGCGTAGGCCAGTAAACGGTTGTCGCCGACCTTTTCACCCAGTGCTATCGCCCGGGACAGGCACTCGTACGCCTCCATGAAGCGGTGCCGGTGCCACAGGGCACATCCCCGCCAGGCCCAGTACATTCCCTCCCGGGAGGGGTCCTCAAGACCGTCGAGCAATGGCTGGTATTTTTGAAACAGCGATAGCAATTCCCGATTGCGGCCACGGAAATAAAAAACGAAGGCCCACTCGTTGATCACATCCAGCATCAGGGCATTTTCTTCCTCGGACTGGGATTTCCAATCTTCCAACAGGGCCTGGGCTTCCCTGAAGTACTGATCCGATTCCTCCAGTGCACAGCGCCGCAATGCTTTGGTGCCGGACCGGATCAGATAATTGACCGCCTTGGCGGTGGACAGTCCCTGTTTGAAATGCAGGGCCAATGTCTCGTAAAATTCATACAAGCGGTCTGAAAAAAGCTGTTCCATCACCTGGGCGATGCGTTCGTGCACCTGTTGCCGCTCCTTGCGCAACAGGCTGCTGTAGCCGACCTCCTGGATCAGCGCATGTTTGAACATGAATTCCATTTCGGGATGCAGGGCGCGGGTGTGCACCAGGCCGCTGCGCTCCAGTTCGAAAAGGCCGTCTTCGATCCCGTCACGATAGACCGATACGCGCCTGAGGATATCATACAAAAAGGCACGGCCTGCAACCGATGCCTCCTGGAGAACGCGCCTGGCTTTTGGGCTGAGCTGGTCCAGTCGGGAAGCGATGACACCGTGGATCGTGGAGGGAACGTCGGTTTCCAGAAAGACCCGTTTCAACTGCCATTGGTCCTGTTTGAAAATCAATGCACCCGCATCGATCAGGGCGTTGACCATCTCTTCCAGATAAAACGGATTGCCCTCGGCACGATCGCGAATCAACCGGATCAGGTCCAGTGGCAGCAGACCGCTGTCGAGCAGCGATTCCATCATGTCCTTGGCTTCGGAAGGGGAAAGCTCGCTCAGTCGGATTTCCAGATAAACGGTGCCTAAGGCTTCGGACTGGTCGCTGGTGAACAGGCTGAACTGGGGGCGGTAGGTGCACAGCAAAATCGACGGTGAACCGAATTCGGCCAGCATCGCCCGGAGCAGGTCCACACCGGCGGTATCGGCCCAGTGAAGATCCTCGAGGCAGAAGACAGTGGGCTTGTCGGCGGCAATGGCGGACATGAGACGCGTGATGGCGGCCGTCAGCCGTTTTTGCCAGATTTCGGGGCTCATGCCTTCGGTTTCGGGAACATCGAGTCCAAGGAGTCCCTGGATAATGGGGATCTCCTCGGCCTCCGGTCCCAGCATGCCACCGACACGATTGGTGATCAGGGCTTTAAGGTCCTCGCTGGTATCAATATCCTCGGGGTTTAGCCAGCGCCGCACCAGATCGAGCAAGGGATAGAAAGGAATTTGTTGGGTATGGGCATAGGCGAAGCCGGTGATCCAGTTCCGCTCCTCGTTGGCGAACTCGCTTTCAAATTCATCGATCAGACGGCTCTTGCCGGTTCCGGCTTCGCCGATGATGGCGCAGATGGACCCATACCCCTGCGTCAATCGGGTCGTGGTTTCACGAAGCTGGGACAGCTCCAGGCGGCGACCCACCAGACGCGACTGCAGTCCCGTTTTTCTGCGCACCGTTACCGGGCGGTCCTTTACCCGGACTACCGCATAGGCCTGAATCTCATCTGATTTGCCTTTGACCTTCTGCGGTGGTTTAGCCGCAAAGTCAAATATGCCCGAAGCTTGCCGATAGGTTTCGGGACCGACAAGGATGGTGCCGGGTTCGGCCATGTCCGAGAGCCGCGACGCCAGATTGACTGCATCGCCGGAAAGCTGGTAGGAGCCATCCTTGGGGTGGGGATTGGCCGTGACCACCAGACCGGTGTTGATGCCGGTATGCATGCTGAACGGCTGGTCTTCGGAGACGGATTTAAACGGCTTTAGTGCGGCGACGGTCTGGTGAATTTCGCGGGCCGCCTTGATGGCGCGCACTGGATCGTCTTCATGGGACATGGGCAGACCGAAAACAGCCATGATCCCGTCGCCGATGACCCGCTCCAGGTATCCGTGATAATTTAATAGGACTGCGGCCACATCGGATTGGATGGTCGCCGACAGCGCCTGAATATCCTCTGGATCATATTTTTCGGACAGGGCCGTGTAGCCGGTCAGATCAGTGAACAGGATCGTCACATGCCGCCGTTCCCCCTGCCGAACCACGCCGGGCGCCGAATCCTCCTCCAACTGCTCGTTGATTCCCGGTGGGGTCTTCTTCATCGCCGTTACGCGGGCACCGCAATCGCCGCAATAGTTGCTGCCGGGTGGGTTGGGTACACCACAGGTGGGACACGCGATGCCAATGGGACTGCCGCACTGCCGGCAAAACTTCGCGCCTTGACCCACCGCGGCCTTACACGTGGGGCAATTCATGGAAATCCTCCGGGATGATTGGATCGTTTCAATGAAAACGTGGAAGCCATTTCAACACTCGGCGCCACCCTGATACTGATCTCTCCCAACGCCATCGCACACAATCAATCCATTGCCGAGGAAAAAAACTAACCTGCGACATTCTCAGCGACCCGGGCAATATCGTGGCCGCCCGTTTCGGCCTGAGGTACACAATGGCCACCGACCTCAAGACACTATACAAGCAGTTCGGTATCGATCTGGAAGATTACAACGGTGACGCGTCGTGGACGCTGCCCCTGCCGGCCCGTATGATCGTCAATACCGACGGGGTTGTCCGCTATGCGGCCATCAACGCCGACTACACGGTGCGGCCGGATCCGGCTGAAACCATCGCCGCACTTAAAGCGCTCATGTAGTCACCGTCAAACGAAGAGCAGCGGCTCACGCATAGTCGCAGGTATAAGCAGATCGGTCATTGCTGAGGTTTCACTCTTGATTCTCCCGGAATCAATGTCTGGGTGGAGAGGATACCATCGATCTGGCGCACCTTTGCGTGGACGAACTGACCGATCACCTCGGCGTCAGAAGAGAGCAGGTCCCGTGTCAGGGCAATCTTGACCAGGATGTCGATGCTTCCGTGAATGGAGTGGACCTCCCTGACTTCAGGCAGGGCGAAGAGCTTGTCCACAATCTTCAGTTCCCGCTTGGCTTCCACGTTCATGGTGATGAACGCCGTGATGCTGCGCAGCATTTCCGGATACTCTTCTTTGTTCATCGTGGCCATCTCCTCTCTGAATACCTCCATGTCTTTGGGAATGAGCTTGTCGATGCCGATGCCGTAGCGGCGCGTACGCCCCTTCTCCCACTGGTGAAATGAGATGTATGCGTAAAGGTCGTCCAGGGTGCGCCCGGGAAAAGACGCCAGCAGGTTCCCCTTCTGGATGATGCCCGTCATGGGCTGGTAAATCGTCTGGTGCCAGTCTTCGGCGGCTTCTTTGAGTGTCGCGCCGGGTTTTTCCCCCCCGGCGAGAAAGGCCCGGTGGGCCTCCACCTGTTCGAGCAGGTAGGGAAATTGGCCCACTTCGGAGATGTCGATGGGATGGGTCAATCCGGTCTGCTCCATAAACTCGCTCTTTTCCCGGTAAATGATGTTCTCCAACGTATCGCTGGAAGGAATGAATTCAACGATCTTGGCCATGATGTCGTAACGGCCGAACTCCTTGGCCGCGGCGATGCGGTGGTTGCCGTCCAGGACGTAGTACTCATCCTTGATCTTGTAAAGCTTGACCGGCGGCAGGGATTTCCCTTCCCGCATGGCCTGCTTGACACTTATCAGGCGATCCGGCGGCACGTGATCCTTGAGCTTGAACTGGCTGTCGAAGTCATGGTACCGCCCCACACTGCCGACGATCTGCTCAAGGGGCACGCTGCAGATACCCCTATCAATGTGGTCGAACGCGCCTTCGCACTCCTGGTTCTCCCGGAAGCACTTGGTTTCGCTGTGCCGTTTGCCGTGCCACAGTTTTTTGATTAGACCGGTCAGGCTACTCATGATCCACCTCCAAAACATGGAAGGCAAAGGTGTTGATCACACGCGTATGGCCCACCCGGGTCACCCGCTGGGACGGATCGGTGAAGTGGCCGTGAATGTGGCCATGAATAAAATAGCGGGGTTTAAATCGGCTAATGAGCTTTAAAAAGCTGTCGAAGCCCCGGTGGCAGCGGTCTTCCGCATCGTGGATGTGCCTGGGCGGCGCGTGGGTGATCACCATATCCACACCGCCTGCGATCCACAGCCCCGGCATCATGCGCCAAATCATCCCGCGCATCTGGTAGTCCCGGTACTGAATCGGCCCGCCGTTGTACCAGCGTGATCCCTCCAGTCCCATCATACGAAGCCCCTTGAATGTGATCCGCCGCTGGTGAAGGTTCACACAACCCACAGGCGGGGCGCTTTTGTAGCGGATGTCATGGTTACCCCGCACGTAATAGAGCGGTGCATCCAGCTGTTCACGGATGGATGAAAGATATTCCGGCGGCAAATCACCGCAGCTCAGAACCAGTTCAACATCATCGAATGAACGGGCGTCAAACCGTTCGGACAATTCCGGAACCACGATGTCAGAGATACCAAGAACCTTCATGGACACTTATTTACCCTTTTCGTTGTCAGTTGTAAACGTCCCTTGACGCAGCCGCATCCTATCGACCATATTTATTGTAATTGCAACTGCGTTTATCCCGTCACCGGCAAGGAGGATACCCATGCCCGCAAAAGGCCCCACTGATTATGCCGCCCTTGACAGACCCGATGTACTGTTGTCTCTCTTCCATCCACGCAAATCACCCGGACCTGCACATGGCGGGGGACGCTTCCAGGAGATCCTGATCCCGGTGGAAGGCGACGTTGGCGTCGGCGCCCGGTTTCACATGGCCCACGCCAGCGGCCCTGCGATTCTCTTTTTTCACGGCAATGGCGAAATCGTTTCCGACTACGACGATATCGGTCCGCTGTTCAACCGGCTGGGCATCAACTTCATGGCCGTGGACTACCGGGGCTACGGCTGCTCCGGCGGCAGCCCGACAGTGTCCGCCATGATGGCCGACTGCCATCGAATTCTGGATTTCACCGAAAAATGGAAAACGGATAACGGGTTTTCCGGTCCGCTGATCGTTATGGGCAGATCCTTAGGAAGCGCCTCGGCACTGGAGTTGGCCGACGCGAGCGGGGACCGGATAGACGGACTGATTATCGAAAGCGGATTTGCATGGGCAGAACCACTGCTGCGGCTGTTGGGCGTGGACCCGGAGCGGATCGGATTCGATGAGGCCAGTGGATTTGCCAATGTGGACAAAATCAAAACCTTCACCAAACCGACCGTGATCATTCACGCCGAGTTTGACCATATCATTCCCTTTAGCGATGGCGAGGCGCTGTTCGAGGCCAGTGGTGCCCAGAACAAGCTTCTGGTCAAAGTGCCAGGCGCCAACCACAACGACATCTTCATGCGCGGCCTCGATCGCTACCTGGAGGCAATTACCGGCCTGGCGGAAAAGCTCTCCGGAGTTTAAAGGGAATTAGGTGCTTACCATCGAATTCAGGTCCGGGTGTCCCCTCTTTCACCCGGACCTGATCGGTTGCTGATCTTTCCGTCACGTCACGGTTTCTTTCACGTGGATGCTCTCCAGCCGGGTCACGGCTGCCTGGCGGACGCCGGGATCGTCATCTTTTTCGGCGATCTGCGCCAGCAGTCTGGTGTCCTTGATCCGTTCCACCGCCCGTTTGCGCACCTCGGGATTGGAATTCTGCCAGCGTGGGACGAAAATATCGGAAAATTGCATAATGTTCCTCCTTGCGTTGAGGCGTTGCATCAGGATGTCTCCGTCGCACCGCTTGCGGTACCACCGCGCGCTTATGCGCGGCAATCCAGCCAGCGGGGCAGTTCTCTTGCCGATAAAGCGCTCCCGGAATACATGGCGGCCATCCGGGAGCCGGATAGGCACATCTTTATGATTGTTTTCATTGCCGATATCCTTGATTGCGCCATCGTCGACGGCGGTCAAACAGCAGGACACGGGATTCACAAATCAACGGGGGCAGGCGCAGGCACGCACGGCATGGTTGAATCAGCAGGCAGGTGTGTCTATCAGTTAATGATGCTAAAATTTTAAGGAGATTTTTCGCAGCTGTCAAGGCATGTTTTGATCGGTCGTTCCAATCATGACGGCTGCCTAAAAAGTCCGATATCTGCGTTACGCTTTGATGGCCGGAGACGTCAGGTAGCGGCATAAAGGCGAAACGATGGCTTTGAGGTGGTTGTCCAGGATGGTGGCCAAGGCCCGGATCTCGCGTTCCCGGGATTTGTTATCAGTTTATTCAGGTAGGGATGCACCAAGTCTCTGAGATCGGCCATCACATGCTTCCGTCAGATGTTCTGATCCAAGTAGTTGCCGGCAAGCTTCAAGTACTGCTCAACCGACCGCTCAAATCGGTCCATGGGCAGGTCGCTGAGTTCCTTTTTGACCACTGCCGGTGTGCCGGCCACCAGTTGCCGGGGCCCCACCCGTGCACCTTCCCGGACCACGGCACCGGCGGCAACCACGGTCTGCTCCATCACATGGGCATCGTTGAGCACGATGGCACCGATACCCACCAGGCAACCGGCATCGATGGTGCATCCGTGGACCACTGCGTTGTGTCCCACGGTAACGTGATGTCCGATGATGGCCGGTTTGCCGAAATCGGTGTGAACCGTGCAGTTGTCCTGGATGTTCGAGTGAGCGCCGATTTTGATCGGCGCCATGTCACCTCGCAGCACCGTATTGAACCAGATGCTGGCATGGTCACCAATGGTGACATCGCCGATCACGACAGCGGTGGGTGCGATAAACACATTTTTTCCGATGGTGGGTGCGATTCGGTTGTATTCGATAATCATGGTCGGTTCAACACTCCTATGCACCGGCATCTGATTATTGGAAAAATCTGTCGACGCCGGCAAGTAAATATTATCTTACCGTCGAACCCGCCGGTTCCGCAAGAAGAAAGCTGCTATCAGGGGTTGGCTGACCCGAGTGATTTCATTGCCCATCCTAAAATTCTTGCGGAGGCGGGCAAAAACAGGTTAGGATTTGAAAGGTCAGAGAACTGCTGGGAATCACACAAGATGAAAATCCATGACATCGGCGGCGAGTTCGCCCTCATCGACAGACTCGCCCGGCAATCCCCGATCATCCATCCCGACCTGGTGGCCGGCATTGGCGACGACGCCGCCGTCATCGGCGGATCGTTCCCGGATGGTGATTTTCTGCTCGTCACTACAGACATGCTGGTGGAGGCGAGCCACTTCAGACGCGACTGGGCCACCCCGGTACAAGTCGGAATCAAGTCGGTCGCCTGCAATGTCAGCGACATCGCGGCCATGGGCGGCACGCCCACGTTCATGTTCGTCTCCCTGGCCCTGGCAGCGGACACCGAGGTGGCCTGGGTCGAATCGCTCTACAAGGGAATGGCCGAGGCCTGCCGACGCTACGGCGTAGTGCTTGCCGGGGGAGATACCACCCACGGTGAGGTGACCACGATCAGCATCACCCTGCTGGGTCGGGTCTCTCCGGGGAACCTGCGCCTGAGAAGCCATGCCAGCCCCGGAGAACTGCTTTGCGTCACCGGGCCCCTGGGCGGTTCCGCCGCCGGCATGGCCATGCTGGCGGCCGGACTGGATCCCCCCAGTTATTTAAGGGAAAAGCACCTGGCCCCCGGTTGCCGGTTGGATGTTTCCCCGGCGATTGCCCCCGTTGCCCGGGCCATGATCGACATCAGTGACGGCCTGGCTGCCGAGGTGAACCATATCTGCGATCAAAGCGGCACCGGCGCCGAGATCATTGTCGTGGACATCCCTATTGATCCGGCAGTGCGCAACGCCGCCCGGCTGACCGGAAACGACCCGATTGAGTTCGCATTGTCGGGCGGAGAGGATTTCGAACTGCTCTTTTCCATTTCACTGGAAAACAAGCGGCTTCTGGAAAAGAAAGGGATTTCGGTTACGGCGGTCGGATGGGTCACCGAAGCGGCATCGAACCGCATCCTCACAATGCCCGACGGGAAGAGACGCACCCTGTCAGGCGGATACAACCATTTCTCATGAGCATTATGATTGAACCAGTGATTCCAAATCTTCCCAGCGGGTGAAGGCGCTTTCCAGTTCCCGCTCCAATTTCTCCAGTTCCTGCTTCACGGCGGTGATGCGTTCACCTTCCTGACGGTAAAAGTCGGCGTCGGACATGATTTGAAACAGTTCCTGCTGCCGGGCTTCCAGGCTTTCGATTCGGCCAGGCAGGGATTCCAGTTCACGTTTTTCCATGTACCCGAGTTTTTTCCGTGTGGTTGCCGGTGATGGAACGGTTTTCCTGGCCCTGCCCGGCAACTGTTTTTCGGGCTTGGGTGGGGTTATTTCCCCTCGCTGGTCCAGCCAGTCATCGTAGCCACCGGCGTATCCTTCGATTTGGCCGGGCCCTTCGAAGGCCAGCGTACTGGTGACGACGTTGTTGACAAATGTCCGGTCATGGCTCACTAGCAGCACCGTTCCGCTGTAGTCCAGGAGCAGTTCCTCTAATAGCTCCAGGGTTTCCACATCCAAATCGTTGGTGGGCTCGTCCAGCACCAGGACATTGGCGGGCCGGGCAAAGAGTTTGGCCAGCAGCAGGCGGTTCTTCTCACCGCCTGAAAGCACCCACACGGGGGTGCGGGATCGCTGCGGGGAGAAAAGAAAGTCCTTGAGGTAACCGATGACATGGCGGCTTTTTCCGCCGACATCCATCATGTCACCCGCCGGGGAAACATTTTCCTGGACAGTCTTGTCCTCATCCAACTGTCCACGCAGTTGATCGAAGTAAATCACTTCCAGATTCGTGCCGAGTTTGATCTGTCCCTGCTGGGGCGACAACTCGCCCAACAGCAAGCGGATCAAGGTCGATTTTCCGGCGCCGTTGGGTCCTAAAATGCCGATTCGATCGCCCCGCATGATGGTGCAAGACAGTTGCTTGACGACAATCCGGTTCCCATAGGCAAAGGTCAGGTCCGTGGTCTCGACAACCGTTTTCCCGCTTCGTTCGGCTTCATCCAGGGCCATACGCACCCTGCCGGTGCGGTCCCGTCGGCTGCGGCGGATCTCGCGAAGCGTTTCCAGTGCGCGCACCCGTCCTTCGTTTCGCGTGCGACGGGCCTTGATGCCCTGCCGGATCCAGGCTTCCTCGGCCGACAGTTTTTTATCGAACCGCAGGTTGCCTTTCTCTTCGGCATCCAGGCGTTCCCGGCTGCGCTGTTCGTAGGTGTCGTAATCGCAGTCCCAGGCGTGCAAATCTCCCCGGTCGATCTCCACGATGCGGGTGGCCAGGCGGCGGATCATCATCCGATCGTGGGTGATCAGAATCAGGGTGCCGCGCCACTTGAGAAGAAACGACTCCAGCCAGTCGATGGCCGTCATGTCCAGGTGGTTGGTGGGTTCGTCCAGCAGCAGGATGTCCGGCTGCGCCGCCAGAGCAGCAGCCAACAGCACCTGTCGCTTCATGCCGGCGGATAAGGTACTCACCTCACCATCTGCTGCCAGGTTCATCTGGGAGATGATATGCGCCACCTGTTGCCGGATCTGCCAGCCGTCTTCACTGTCAATGGTCTGCTGCAGGGCCATCAGCTTCTTCGAGGCATCCTCGGCCGTGCTGCCGGCTGAATCGTTCAGATCACACAGGCGGCCATACGCCGCCAGGCGCTTCCCCTTCGGGCCCAATCCCTGGCAGATGACATCGAACACCGTTCCGTGAAGGTCTGCGGCGACGCCCTGGGTCAGGCTGCTCACCCTGACGCCCGGGGACCGATTCACCTCTCCACGATCCGGCGACAGACTGCCGCCGATGATTTTCATGAGGGTGGTTTTGCCCACACCGTTTCTACCCAACAGGCAGATCCGCTCGCCGGACGCCACCGTCAGGCTCACCCCGTTCAGCAGCGGCTCCGCGCCGAAGCCCATGCAAATATCGCGAAGGGTAATCAAGGCCATCGCTCAGTACATTTCATATTTGACCAATCGTCCGTCCAGCCCGCCGTTTCTCAACGGTTTTTTCCACGCGGGTTTCAACCCGATGCGTTTGATCATCTCCCGGTTGCCAAAATAGATGTAGGCTTGCGAGCCTTTGCAGCGTTGCTTTAGAAAATCGCCCAGTTGGCGGTAAAAGTCGTCCAGGCCGTCCTGACGCTTCATGCGGATGCCGTATGGCGGGTTGCACAGAATGATCCGATTCTCCAGCCCTTCGATTTGCCTGAAATCCATTCTCAAGACGCTGACCGTGCGGGCATGGGGAACCATCTTGCAGTTTGCCCGGGTCGCCGAAACCGCCTGGGTATCGATGTCGCTGGCGTAAATGAGGCGGTCTGCCAGTATTCTGATCCGGCTGTCCGCCTCATCTTTAACCGTTTTCCATACCTGGGGGTCGTAATCGGGAAGCTGTTGAAAACCAAAACGATGGCGAAGATAACCGGCAGGAATGCGGCAGTACGACATCGCCGCTTCAATCATCAGGGTGCCGGCACCGCACATGGGATCCGCTACAGGCACCCGGCCGTCCCATCCAGACAGGCGTACCATGGCGGCGGCAACCGTCTCCTGCATGGGGGCGTCGACACTGCGGGTCCGGTATCCCCGACGGTGCAGGCTGCCGCCGGAGGTATCGACGCTGATGATTCCTCGATCCTTCTCCACATAGAGGTTGATCCACAGGTCGGGCGTTTTTGGATCGACGTTCGGCCGTCTCCCGAATGCGTCCCGGAACTGGTCGGCAACCGCATCCTTGAGTTTAAGCCCGGCAAACTGCGAATGGGGAACGGTACTGCCGGCGGTGCTGGCGAAAACGGCAAAGGTCTGTTCCAGGCTGAAAAAGCGTGTCCAGTCGATGCGTCGGGCCGCACGGTAGATTGCTGCAGCATCCGGGCAGGCAAATGATTGTATCGGTGCGAGGATACGACTACTCAAGCGGGCGCAGTAATTGATGCGGTAAAGCGATGATCGATCTGCATTGAAATGGATGCCGCGGTGAACCGGGCGTGCGTCGACCGCACCCAGTTCGGCCAGTTCGGCGGCCCCGGTCGCTTCCAGGCCGTCGGCAATCTGGGCAAAATAGATGTCATGGGTCTGATCGTCTGCCATGGATGTGTCACCTGCGGGACCGATCAGGAAAACTGATGAGATTGGCCATCACGTTGATCATGCGGTCGCGCGGGGTCATGCAGAAGATGTCCTTCGTGGTTTACCGGATGAAGTGCGTTTTGGGCGGCCGCTAGGCTTGCGGTATTGTCGTTTGGCCCCGTCAACCTGCCGCGGTCTCGGCCGTCTTCTTTTCTGCCCTGCGCTACCGGGCCCGGGAGCGGATTTGGCGCGCCGTCGGCGAGGTGCCGGCGGCAATTCCAGCCATCCCTCTTCCGGTTGGATGCAGGGCAGTGTATGGCCGATGAATGCCTCGATAGCCGGCAGGTAAAAAGAATCCTCCTCGCAGGCAAAACTGATGGAGGTACCGGCTGCCCCGGCACGGCCGGTCCGGCCAATGCGGTGAACGTAGTCTTCGGCATCGTGGGGCAGGGTGAAGTTGATGACGTAATCCATGCCTTCGATGTGAATGCCCCGGCCGGCCACATCCGTGGCGACCAACACGCGGATCTTGCCGGACTTGAACTGTTCCAGCGTCCGGATCCGCTTATTTTGCGGGACCTCGCCCGACAGCACGGCACAGTTGATCCGGTAGCGGTCCAGCATTTCGGCCAGCCGCCGGGTTTCATCGCGGCGGTTGCAGAAGACCAGCACGCGGTCCAGATTCTGCCGGGTGATGATGTTATATGTCAAGGAGAACTTTTCGTCGGTGGTGATGATGTACACCACCTGCTCCACGGTGTCCACAGCCACCTGTTCCGGTTCGATCTCGACGGACAGCGGGTCCCGGGTCCAACTGGCGCTCAGACGGGTGACATCCGGTGTGAGCGTGGCGCTGAAAAACAAGGTCTGGCGCTTGTCTTTATGCGGCGTGCTGTAGACAATCTGGCGCACATCGGGAATAAAGCCCATGTCGAGCATGCGGTCCGCTTCGTCGAGGATCAGCATCTCCACCCGGCTCAGGTCCAGATCCCTGCGGCGCTTGAAATCCAACAGGCGGCCCGGGGTGGCCACAATGATGTCCACGGGCTTGCCGTGCAGTTGCCGCCGCTGCTTTTCGTAGTCCATGCCCCCGAATACGCTGACAATGGAAAAGGGACAATAGGTGGAAAGAAGATTGGCTTCGTCGGCGATCTGAAGCACCAGTTCGCGGGTCGGTGCGATGATGAGCACCCGGGGTGTGCCGGCGGGCCGTTTCCCCTTGATGGGATTTTCCAGCATCCGTGTAAGCACGGTGATGAGAAAAGCGGCGGTTTTGCCGGTTCCGGTCTGGGCGCGGCCGAAGGCATCCCGCCCCTTTAAGGCAAACGGCATGATCTCCGCCTGAATGGGGGTGCAGTATTGAAACCCGGTATCGGCAATGGCGTGCATGATCGGATCGGGAAGGCCCAGGTCGTGAAACCGGGTCTTGCCCGCCTCCTCGGAAACCTGAAACAGCCCCGGATGCCAGGCGACGGCCGACCCGTTCGGTTTTTCCCCTGAAAGCGAATCGATCTCGGTTTGGCGCGTCGATTCCGTGCCTTGCGGTGTTGGGCGGGAAGAACGCTTGTTTTTCGGTCCGGGACTGGTTTCCGATTGTGCTGCGGGTGGCGGTGAGCTATTCTTTTCAGGCGGTTCGGCAGTTTTGGGGCGATCGTAGTCGAATAGCCGGCCCCTTATGGCTTTAATCAGTTTTCCTATCAAAATTCGGCTAACCTACGAATCCTTTCAATCCTCCTAACGGCAGGTTGGCCCATATGCGGGCGCCTTTGACCGTGACCTAAATAAATCGGGCCCGAGAACAAGGCCCGCGTCAATATACGAATATCAGCCACGAATTGCAAGGGCTATTGGCTAATCGACCGGCAGCAATCGCCGACTGGTCAGATAACATTGGCGCCAGAAGTCATCGTCCATATGGGAGAGCATCACCCCCTGACTGGTGGATGTGTGGACAAACTCACCTTGGCCCAGATAGATCCCAACGTGATGGAACTTGGAGGCGGGTTTAAAAAAGACGAGGTCTCCGGCGGTCAGGTTGCGCGCTTCCACTCGCCGACCTTTGCGCATGAGGGCGGTTGTGGTCCTGGGCAGGCGCATGTCAAACAGATCGTCGTACAAGACGACCACCAACCCCGAGCAATCGATGCCCCGACGGCTCAGACCACCCATCCGGTGGGGGGTCCCCAACCAGGACTGGATCTCGGCTCGCAGAATCTGCGCCGGCCCGGGTCCGTCTGGTATCGAAAACACCGGTACAGGGTCGGGGACGGCGGTGGTGGCGCATCCGGTGGTCATCAGCGTCAGCAACATCATAAACAAAAAAGCCATGGCCTCTTTGTTCAGGAACCGGTTTGAATCGCTGCAGCAGGTGCCGGCGTCAAGCATCTGAACCCCTTTCAAACAGGCGGGCGATGGTGGTCAGGCTGAAATCCATCTCCAAGGAGAGAAACTGGGATATGGAATGCAGGGTGATGATGGCATTTTTATCCGCATCCCGGTTTCCTAAACTGCGGATACGCGACAACAGGCCCTCGTTGACCAGCTGTACCCGGGCGTAGCTTTTTTCGAGTTTATCGAAGTCAAAATGGTTCACGCGGCCCTTTTTGTATTCGAAATACTGACCGAGCAGGAACAGCGAGGTGCTGCGCGCCGTGGTCTCTTCTACGGATGCAAAGGGCAGATGAAAGCGGGCCATGGGTTTGAGGAAATTCATCACCGGGCAGTTGCTGGTGGCCATGACAATGCCGAACACCGAGGTCAACCCCTCCATGGCCGAGGTTCTTTTTGAATAGGTACGGTCGACGGTCTCACAGACGACCACGCAGTTTTTATGGGAAAGGATATCCTTGAACCGGTCCACCAGCGCCGTGATGTTTACGGCAATGGGGCAGTACAGGTGCGTCTGGCAAGACAGAGGGCAACACTTACACTGTTGGTAGTAAAGCTGTGTCCACGGTGGATAGGGCTCGGGTGACGCCGGCATCATGGTCAGGGTCGACGGATTCAGTGCGATTTGAAATCGCGTGCGCTGGCCGTCCTCGAGTTCGATGTCATAGTTGAACCAGTATGCATTATCCTTCATGGGCGTCTCACTGTCCGGAAGTTGAACACCGCTTGCGGCTGCCGCTGTTCATTTTATTGGAAACCAAGCAAATTCCACGCCAATGAACCGCAGCTCAACCATAACGGATCCCCTCCACCGGATCGAGGGCCGACGCGCTGGCTGCCGGGTACAAGGTGGCCAAAAAGCAAATCACCACCGTGGACAGGGCGATGGTCATGACATCCACCATTTGCAGACTTACCGGCAGCGTGGTGAGAAAGTAGACATCGCCGGGCAATTTAATGAACGGGTACTGTTTCAGGATGCTGCACAGAATAAACCCCAGCACCCCGCCGATGGCGGTTCCCAGGCTCCCGATCACCAGCCCTTTGAACACGAAAATCCGCCGAATATGCCGGTTGGTGGCCCCGATCGTTTTTAAGATCGCGATATCTTTTGTCTTTTCCATCACCATCATAATCAGGGCGCTGGCGATGTTGAAAGCGGCCACAACCACAATGAGCGTCAAAATAATGTACATCACCGTTTTTTGAAGCCGCAGCATGGAGAACAGGTTGCGGTTCATCTGCATCCAGTCTCGTGCCCAGAAGGGAAAGCCCATACGGGCAACGATGGCATCGGCAATCGGTTTGGCCTGGTATATATCGGCCACCCGCACCTCAAAGCCGGTAGCCTGACCCGGCATCTGGAGCAGGCGCTGGGCGACATCCAGCCGGACGAAGGACATGGCGCCGTCATATTCGTTCATGCCCGTTTCAAAAATGCCGGCTATGGAAAAACGCATCACCGTGGGCATCTGGTTGGCGGCAGTCCCCTTTCCCAAGGGAGATATGAGATAGACGGGGTCGCCAACGGCGACTTTCAGCCGCTCGGCGGTCACCCGACCGACCACCAATCCGGGTCCTTTTCCATCAGATTCGCCAGGGGCGGTCACAGCCAGCACATCGACAAGGGCTATGTTTTTCCCGACGAATATGGGCGGGCCCGGCAGGGATGGATCAATGGCCTTCAACACCGCGCCGGTCACGCCATGCAGGCTTCGCAGCATCACCTGAGTATAGATAAACGGAGTGGCGGACAGGACCCCGTCGGTGGCGCTGATCTTCGCCGCCGTGGCTTCGATATCTGAAACCGATTCCCCGTAACGCATCACCAGCACATGCGATTCGACACCCAGAATGCGGTTTTGCAATTCAGATTCAAACCCGGTCATCACGGCGATGACAACGATCAGGGCCATCACGCCCACGGCGATACCCGCGGTGGCCAGAAATGTGATCAGCGATATGAATGCCTGTTTCTTCCGGGCCCTGAGATAGCGGGTGCCCACGAACCATGTAAAAGACATTGATGTTTTCCTGTTAATAACAAAAGAAGGGCGGACCTTGCCGCTTCCCTATTTTTTTATGGTTGGCCGGTAGATCCCCGGCGTCGATCCGGGTATGGGAACGGCCCCCACGCAATTTTCAAAAAAGGCAATCGGTCCGGCTCCTCCGATGATGGCATAGGCATACCCGGCATCGGCCATGGCACACAGGGTGGCCAGCAGCAAGGGACGACCGACGCCCTTCAGGCGAAAATCAGGATCGATGCCGATGGGGCCGAAAAAATTGCGGCAGGTGCTGTCGTGGCAGGCAAACCCTGCCAGTCCGTCGCCGGAAACCGCGATCATGCAGGCAATCGGCCGCCGGGCAAAGGCCACATCACACTCGGCGGCCCATCCATCGCCAAACCGATTTTGTGTCCAACGGACAACCCGTTTTTTTTCACTGGCCATGGCCCGCCGCACGACAATGCCCTTTTCGGCCAATGCCGCCAACTGCGGGCCCGGGTCGGGCAAATCGTAAAGCTTGACAAGAAGATCGGTCATGGTGGTCTCTCAGCGGGTGGCTTCAGCCAATGGGTGTACGAGGATCAGGGTCCTCGTCGAGCACCCTGTTCATACTGCCTGATACATAGCCTTCCAGATCCAAGGAGACATGCAGAAAACCTATTTTGCGCAATGATTCGACAACACGGCCTCTCAACGGATCAGCCACCAGTCTCGGGAGTTGATCCACGGTCACTTCGATCCGGGCGACATTTCCGTGGTGACGCACCCGGCAGCCGGCAAGCCCGGCTGCAGCGAGCATCTGCTCGGCGTGGCGGACTTGATCAATTTTGACCGTATCAATGGAAGTACCGTAGGGAAACCGGGTGGCCAGGCATGCCATGGCCGGCTTGTCCCAGACCCACAGCCGACGGTCCCTGGCCATTCGCCGGATATCATCCTTGGTCAGCCCCGCATCCATCAGCGGGGCGGCCACATTTAGTTCACGGGCGGCTCGCATCCCTGGACGATAGTCGCCACGGTCATCGACGTTGGCTCCGTGTGCCAGATGTTGAAACCCTTTTTCCCGGATCAGCGCCAGTAAATGCCCGAAAACCGCCTTTTTGCAGATGTAGCACCGCTCCGGGGTATTGGCAAGGAAATCAGCCCGCCCCATTTCCCCGGAATCGATGATCAAATGGGGTACGCCCAGGCTGGCGGCAATCTTTGCCGCATCGGCGATGTCGGCGTCAGGATGGATGGGAGACCGTGCCGTGACAGCGATTACGCGCTGGCCGAGCACAGCATGCGCTTCGGCCAGCAACAAAGCGCTGTCCACCCCACCGGAAAGCGCCACCGCAAGCCGGTCGAAGGTTTTCAAGATCTTGATCAACAGGTTTTTTTTATCCTGAAGCGATGCCGGCATCATCAGTTTTTTCCAGGCCTTGACGGATGGTTTCCACTCCGTCCGGCTTCCAAAAAATTATTTACAATCTTTGTGTAATCCTTTATAAGCGTTGGTTGTCACTCCGTTTTATTATAGGCCATTCCAAATACAAATTCAAAGGGGTTTTTCATGGGGAAAAAGAGTCTTATCAAATCCACTTCCAAGAAAAAGCGTACGCAGAAAAAAGCCGCGACTGGAGCGAACCCGAAGAAAAAAGCACTGGCCAAGAAAAAAGCGCCAGCCAAGCCGAAACCGGCAGCCAAGCCGAAACCGGCAGCCAAGCCGAAACCGGCCCCCACGCCGGCAAAAAAGTCTGCGCCAAAAAGCAAGCCCGTTTCGGTGAAAGATCTTCTGAGGAAAAAATTTGATATCGTCACCCCCAAAATCCTTTACGGCGTGCCCAAGAAGATGGCCGCCAAACCCACATTCACGGCACCTGAATTTCTATCCGGTTTTGAAGCCGAAGATGCCAAGCGGGTTAAAGGACTCCTCGCCAATTCTTACAGTGAAAAAGATTTAAAAGAGGCCACGAAAAAGGCGACCACTGAAAAAGCCGCTGCCGAAAAGGCTGCTACCGAGAAAGCCGCCGCCGAGAAAGCCGCCGCCGAGAAAGCCGCCGCCGAAAAAGCCGCTGCCGAAAAAGCCGCTGCCGAAAAAGCCGCTGCCGAAAAAGCCGCTGCCGAAAAAGCCGCTGCCGAAAAAGCCGCTGCCGAAAAAGCGGAAGCCATCAAAAAAGCCGCCGCCCAGAAATCTGACGTATCAGTTTCCTACGAACCGCCGGCTGCGCAGGCAGCCGTCAAGAAACCATCGGACCCAGTTGACAACACCATGAAGATCTTCGCCGCCGGACTGGCGTTTCTCATACTGCTGGTGATCGGCGGCAGCGCCTCCAACTCCTTCAAATATTATCTGACAGAAAATCAGGGCGCACTGGAAGTCTGGAAGGGCAAATTTTCCCCCATCGGCAAAAAACTAGTCATCACCCTGCCCGGCGTACCTGCTCCCAAAGACACGAAAGCGACCTACCGCTCCGCGGACGTCTATCCGATCATGTTCCAATATTACATCGACAAGGCCGACGCGCTGCTGGACGTTCCCGGGATACCGGATTTCGAAGGAATCAAGACCACATTGAAAACTGCCCTCGAATACGGGTCCACCAACGCCCTTCGTGCCCTGGCCTATCAGCGCCTCGACAACATCGACCGGCTGATTCTCACCTACAAAGCCGATGTGGCCTCCAGCCGAGGAACTATTGATGACCTGAAAGCAGCCATCGAATTTCTCAACGCAGCCGACAAATTGACCACGGACAAGGCCCAGAAGGAGCTGATCGCCCGGACAATTGCCACCCATGAAGCAGCCATTGACGTTCTGGAAGAACAGGCAGCCGCTGAACAGACCGCTGCCGAGACTGAGGCAGAAACGGCTACCGCCCAGAAGGCGGAAGAGACGCCTGAGGACGAGGGAACCGGCGAAAACCCGCCACCCGCGGGCGATCAGCATTAATCGATTTATAGCGCGTTAACCAGTTAGGTCATAAATGAGGGGATCGCCTGACCCGTGCCGGCGAATCCCCTTATCTGTTTCAACAGGCAGAAGGATTCCAAAATGAATAAAAAAGTTTTTATTACAAGTATTTACATACTTTCCACATCTTTGATCTCCTTTTCATCCGGATATGCTGATTTTGGGAGTATCTTTAAAAAGGTGCAGGAGACCATCGGCGGGAGTTCGGGTGTGTCCCAAAATGAAATTGTCGATGGCTTGAAGCAGGCCCTGGAAATCGGCAGTGGCAACACGGTTCAGGCACTTTCACAGTTGAATGGCTACTATGGCAATCCCCAGCTGAAAATCCCCCTGCCCCAATCTTTTCAAAAATTTGAAAAAATCCTACGCTCCACCGGGTTTGCTTCTGAACTCGATGCGTTTGAACTGAGTATGAATCGGGCGGCGGAAAAAGCGGCGCCTGAAGCCAAGACGATGTTCGTTGATGCCATAAAGGAAATGACGATTTCAGATGCGGATAAAATTCTAAAGGGTGGGGACAACGCGGCCACCGCTTACTTTAAAAATAAAACAGCGGGAAAATTACAGACATTGTTTAAACCGGTCATCGAACAATCCATAGAAAGCGTCGGTGTTACCCGGACCTACCAGTCACTGTCAGAAAAAATTCAATCGATTCCTTTTGCCGGTGATTACGCCGTCGACCTGGACGCTTATGTCACCGAAAAATCGATCGATGGATTGTTTATCCGGTTGGCTGAAGAAGAGGCAAAAATCAGAAATGACCCCGCTGCCCGTGTAACGGATTTACTTAAAAAGGTCTTTCAATAGGGGCGACTGAGTAGATCAGATAGTAGGTAAAATGTAACCAATCGGAATGGACAGGATCTTGATGCTTAAGTGGAAATGCCATAAACCTCCATTCCACACCTTCGAAAGCCCCTGCAGCATACCTCTGCAGGGGCTTTTATGTATTACCATCATTTCCCACCTGATGTGAAAAAGGTTGCCCATATTGGCTGTCTTTCTTTCCTCAATTATAATGCATGCCACTGGTTTTTTTAGTTTTTATGAATTTTTCAAATAATGGCACACCATGTGCTTTAACCAAAAACAGCGAAGGTAATCTGATTTATGCTTCAACCTAATGGTTTTCTGGTAATCCTGGCAGGATGCCGAGGACCAAACCTGTTCCACTCTTTTTCGGGCAAGACCTTCCTCCGGGTCTTGCCCGAATTCATTTGTATTGGGCCATACGATGGGACGGAATCCATTCAGACTTGCAGGGCCAGGGGGTACCCTTTTCCACGCAGATGTTCCACGATCCGGAACAGCTGCGCAACGGTCTTGGGGTCGGCATCAGGGCCGGGGTGCCTTACCTTAGCGGTCGAGAAAACCCCCAGCTGTTTTAAAACCTGCTTGCGAAGCGACACGCCGATACCGGGTTGAAATTCCCAGCGGTTCAACGGAAGGAAATCGTAGAAATGTTCGGCGGCCCGCTTCCATTGATGATCCTGGGCCATTTCGAACAATTGAACCAGCAATTCGGCATAAACAAACCCGGTCATTATCCCTACAGCCCCCAGTTCCAACTCCTCTAAGGCATACATACCGCCCAACGCTCCGAAAACATTCAACCCGGGACCGGCTGTTTCGGCCAGGGCCTGCATTTTCATCCCCGTGGGCGGATCTTCGAGTTTGATGTAATGGATGTTTGCAGAGATCTCGAATATACGGCTGATGAGTGCCACGGTCATCGTAATGCCCGTCACGGCAGGATAGTCGTGAATAATGCAGGGAATCTGCGCGGCATCGGAAACCTGGTGGTAGTATTCTAGCAGCGGTGCATCCTTTTGGACGGTGTGGGGGCCGAGCAGGATCGCATCCGCCCCCAGTTCCCGCGCACGGTGCACCATGGTCATCGCCGGATTCGTAGCGGGCGCCCGCACCCCGACCACCAGTCCCATTCCCTTTGGAAGCAGCTCACGGTAACGGGCAATCACTTCTGTGCGTTCCTGGTCCGTCAGCTTGTGTCCTTCACCCAGGGCACCCAGAATGGCCAGGCCATGCACCCCTTTCTGCGCCATGAAATCGACCAGGCGTTCAATGCTGGGGTAGTCGATCTCGCCTTGATCCAGAAACGGCGTCGGAACGATGGGATATATACCTTTAAGATGCATCACCTTCCCCTTGCTCGATTAAAAGCGATTTTATAATGAACCGCGCAGGCGTTTCGCATGCATTGGCGGTTTTGCGCAGCCATCAGGTTGGCTTTAAATCGACAACCGGATTGTGCAAGCTTTCAAAGCCTGATATCCGGCAGGCCACCTGGTCTCCATGGCGGATTTGGACGGCTCCAGGCGTTCCGGTTGAGATGATATCGCCCGGCATAAGGGTCATCACCTTGGAGTGATAGGCAATCAGCACATCGGGTGTAAAGGTCATATGATCAACCGTATTCTCGGCATGCACACACCCATTGAGCACCGTCGAGACCTTCAGGCGCAGCACATCGTCGACCTCGTCAGGCGTGACCAGCTGCGGACCGAATGAGAAAAACGTGTCGAAACTTTTGCACATGGTCAGATAGCGTGGATTTTGGCGCAGAATATCCTCGGCCGTCATGTCCAGAATGGTCGTAAAACCTGCCACCACATCCAGCCATTTCTCCCTGGGCACATCTTTGCAGCGCCTGCCGATGACGATGCCCAACTCGGCTTCCGCGGTTGTCTTTTCAGAAAGCGTCGGTATCCGTATCGTCTCTCCAGGCCCGATAATAGCGGTAGCCGGCTTCATGAAACTGGCCGGCGCAGATGTCGGCGCCCGTTCGGAAAGATCATTGGCGTGTTCGCTGTAGTTGAGCCCGATGCCCCAGATCTTAGGCGGATGCCTATACAGGGGGGCATAAATGCCCGGTTGGGTGCTGAAAAACAGATGCCCCCGCTGGTCCAACGCGTTGCTTCCCGTGTCTCGATACCAGGCGTTCAGCCTGGTGAGCTGGCCTGTCGTTAAAAGCTCCTCCATCGTTTCTGGCCATTGACTCTCAAACGATTGGTTAAGATCCGCGATGAGAACCCATCCGCTTTTTAGACAGATCGCCAACTGTTCTTTTTCATCGACCCAAATGGTAGCTAATCGCATGCTGCCTCTCTTTATGGCTTCCAAGGACGAAATGAATTGAAAGCGGCAATCGTGGAATGGTTGACTTGATCTTTTCATCTAAGCGGTTGTGTTACAGGGCCAATGCCAGCCCACTCGCGTCCGGAATCGTTTGGGTAATTTCTGACATATAATTATACTATAATATCAATTAATACTATTTACTTTTTTATACAACCAGTCGCTCTCGATGAGGTCGGAAAAATACTAACCTTCCGACAATATGTATGTTTTAAACTTTTCGGGTTTCTGGCCCATGACTTGCTAATTCAGTTAACGATCACTGGCCCAGCCGTGCATCCGGGTGACAGCGTACATCGCCATTTTTTTGCATCGATAGTGTTTTCGAGCAACTACCGGGGTCAGAAGAGAGATCTGGAGAAAGCATGCAGGTAAATCTCAACAAAGTCAATAAAACGCATAGCCAGCGTCCCACCGCCGCCAACGAACGCTTGCAGAAGGCACTTGCGGAGCGAGAGCGGTTTCTGGATCGTCAACCACACCTGCGTGCCTACCAGGCGGAAATCGACAGGGTTCTGGATAACTCCGGCAACGCTGAAGGCCGCATGGCCGTTCTGGGAATGCTGCTGCAGGGCAAGCTACTCGACATGCAAAGAGAATTATACAAGCTGACAAAGATTCTCCAGCAAAATTCCAATTCTCAGTAGCTCATATTGGGGAAACGCAGCACCGGCTGCGATGTGTATGCGTTTTTATACGCCCTTGTCAGATCATCCCTCGATAGTTCCCACCATCCACCAAGATATTCTGGCCGGTAATGTAACGCGCCTGGACGCTGGCCAGGAAGGCGGCGGCCGCCCCGAAATCAGAGGGGTCACCGATGGTATGACTCGGATTGGCCGACATCATCTCAGCGATGATCTCCTCGGGTGTCTTCTTCTCTTGCTCCGCGCGGAACGCCGCCAGCTGATCGATTCGCGATGTTTTGTGGGTGCCTGGAAGCAGTGCGTTGACGGTAATGCCATCGGTTGCCAGTTCCGTCGCAATCGTTTTCAAAAAACCGGTCAGCCCGGCCCGGGCCATATTGGACAACAACAGCGTACCGATGGGTTGCTTGACCGAAATCGAGGTGATGGCGATGATCCGGCCCCAGCCGTTGGTTTTCATGGCTGGTGTGACACCGCGAATCAGGTGCACGGCGCTCATCAAAGTCAGGTTGAGGGCCTTTTCGTATTCCTCGAGGGCGGTGCTGGCGTATGTTCCCGGTGGAGGACCGCCGGCATTGGTCACCAGGATTTCCGGTTCTCCCAGAGACGCTCGAACCTCCTCAAGCAGGCGGCGAATATCTTCCGCCTCGCTCATGTCGGCAGCCACCCCCAAAACGTCTGTTCCGGTTTTATTTGAAATCTCATCGGCGGCCTGCCTGGCTTCAGCACGGTCACGGGAGCAGATCGCCACCCGGCACCCTTCGGCGGCCAGCTGTTCCGCGCAGCCCCTCCCCAACCCCCGGCTTGAAGCCGTCACCAAGGCAACTTTGCCATGTATTCCAAGATCCATTTCACACCTCCTTGATTGTCGAAGGTAAACACGATTTCAATGGTGTCCAATCCTGACCGATCCATGGCGTGAGCCAATCCGATACCCGTGTCGAAGTTGCCTCGCCCAACAAGCTTGCAATGGCTGCCGATCCCGCAACCCGCCGACACTGGTAATTCCTGTTGACCGAATGGGATCTTTGGTTCAGTAAATACATTGATCACACCTTCAATAATTATTACAGCGTATTTTTAGAACGTTTGTGGGACTGATGACATGCGTGGAACGACCTGAAAACCAACTACCTGACGCGTGAGGACGCCATGAACACGACAACCACAGACGCATACGTGCTGTCCATCGACCTGGGCAGCAGCGACCTGAAAGCCGCCCTGGTGGGCCGTGACGGACGAATCGTGGCCAGTGCGGATGAACCTACTGGGACCACTCTCTTTCCGGGGGGCGGTGCCGAGCAGGATCCGGTGCAGTGGTGGCAGAACGCCAAAAAGGCGGCGGCAACCGTCATTTCACGGGCCGGGGTTCCAACGGAAAAAATCGTTGCGGTGGCCTGTGATTCCCAGTGGTCTGTCGTCGTACCGGTAGACGAGAACGCTGAACCGCTGATGGGCGCGGTTCACTGGCTGGACACCCGGGGCGGCAGATACAACCGCCAGGTCGCCGGCGGGTTTCCCGCTATACAGGGGTACCAGGTGTGGAAGCTGATGCAATGGATCCGCCTCACCGGACTTGCCCCCACGCACACCGGTGTAGATTCCATGGGGCACGTGCTCTTCATCAAAAACGAACGGCCGGACATCTACCGGCAAACCTTCAAATTTCTCGAACCCATGGACTACCTGACGGCCCGCCTTTCCGGAAAAATCGTCGCCACCCAGAAAACCATGGCTCCGTTCGTCATCACGGACAATCGCGTCGGAGAAGGACATTACAGCGACGCGCTCCTGCGCATGGCGGGACTGGACCGTGAAAAGTTTCCGGACCTGATCGCCAACAACGGCATCGTGGGTCCGATCGATCCGGCAGTCGCCGGCGAACTGGGCCTGACGCCTGCCACCCAAATCGTCGCCGGCGTCGGCGACACAAATGCCTCCATCATCGGATCCGGAGCAGTAAGCGATTTCGAAGCCATCATCTACATCGGAACCACCTTGTACATGAGCTGCCACATGCCGTTTAAAAAAACCGACCTGGCCCACATGATGACAGCCCTGCCCAGTGCATTTCCGGACCGTTACATTTTACTGGGTGAACAAGGGCTTGGTGGAAAATGCGTGGAGTTTTTTCTGAAGAACATCTTGTACGACAGGGACGATTTTGAAATGCCCGCAAAACCGGAAGATGCCTATCTGCGATACAACAGCGTGGCCGCCAGCGCACCGCCGGGCAGTGGCGGCGTGATCTTCCTCCCCTGGCTGAACGGTTCCGTGGTCCCTTGCGAAAACCCGCACGTCCGCGGCGGTTTCGTCAACCTATCCATCGACACCCGCCGCCGTCATCTGGCCCGTGCCGTCATGGAAGGTTTGGCCTTCAACAGCCGCTGGACCCGCGAGCCGGCGGAAAAAATGATGGGCCGCCCGTTCGCCCGATTTATCTTTTCCGGCGGCGGCGCCCTTTCCGATCTCTGGTCCCAGATCCACGCCGACATCCTTGGCGTCCCCATTCATCAAGTGGCCGATCCGCTCACATCCACCGCACGGGGAACCGCCCTGCTGGCCTTGACGGCCCTGGGGCACCTGACTGTGGACCAGCTGCCGGCCATGGTTCCCATCCGGCAGGTGTTCGAGCCGGACCCATCCAACAAGGTGATGTACGACCGGCTCTATACCGGCTACCGCAGGCTTTTTTCCAGAAACAAGGAGATCTTTGCCGCCTTGAATACGCATGCGGGAGAATAATCCGCCGAAAACCCGAAGGAGGATATCATGTCAGACCAGGCTGTCGATCCGTTGAAACCGTACAAAGGACGTTTTGAACCCCACGCCGCCATACCAGTCAGGGGCCGGGCCAAGGACGAGATTTTCAACGAGCTGGCCACCGTGGCCGAAGAGGAAAACGCCCGCTGGAAAACCGGCCAGGTATCGGGAACCTTTTATCACGCCGGCGACGCTCACCGTGAGTTCCTCAACCGGGTGTCCGCCCTCTTCACCCATGTGAACACCATCCAATTCGACATCTGCCCGAGCATGTTCAAAATGGAAAGCGAAATCATTGCCATGACCGCCAACATGCTGCACGGCGACAGCGCCCGGGAGCACAATCCGGAGAACGCGGTCTGCGGCACCATGACATCCGGCGGCACCGAGAGCATCCTCATGGCCATGAAAGTATACCGGGATTGGGCCCGCGCAGAAAAAGGCATTGCCGAACCGGAAATAATCATGCCCCACACAGCCCACCCGGCCTTTGACAAGGCAGGGGAATATTTCGGCATTCGCATGGTGCATGTGCCTGTTTCGGAGCCTGATTTCCGGGTGGATCCCAAGGCGGTGGAGGAAAAGATCACCGCTAATACAGCCGCCGTCGTCGGCAGCGCCGGCAACTACCCCTACGGCCTCATCGACCCCCTGGAAGACCTGTCCGACATTGCCCTGCGACACAAGATCGGCTTTCACGTGGACGGCTGTCTGGGCGGGTTCATCCTTCCCTGGATCGAAAAACTCGGCTACGACCTGCCGCCCTTCGATTTCCGCCTGCCGGGACTCACCTCCATGTCCGCCGACACCCACAAATACGGTTACGGGTTGAAGGGCACCTCCGTGGTGCTCTACTGCAACAGCAACCTGCGTCGCTACCAGTATTTCAACGTCCCTGACTGGTCCGGCGGGTTCTACGCCTCTCCCACGGCGGCCGGCAGCCGCTCTGGCGGCTTGACGGCCGCGACGTGGGCGTCCATGATCTACCTGGGAGAAGAAGGCTACCTGCAGGCCGCCCGCCGGATCATGGACGTCGCCGGCGCCCTCAAGGCCGGCATCGACACGATCCCCGAACTGACCCTGATCGGTGATCCCACCTTCGTCATCAGCTTCCGCTCCGATGACGTGGACATATACCACGTCAACGATTTCATGAAGACAAAAGGCTGGCGATACAACTGCCTGCAGCTTCCGCCTGCACTGCACTTTTGCGTAACCATGCCCCAGACGGCCGTTCCCGGGATAGCAGACCGAATGGTGGCCGACCTAAAGGAAGCCGTCGTCTACGCCCGCACCAACGCGGGCACCGTAGCCGAAACGACGGCCCTGTATGGCATGGCCGGTTCCCTGGAAGGCAACCAGCAGGTCACCGAAATGATATACGGCGCCCTGGATTACCTGTATGCAATATAGCATCCATCCTTACCTTTCCCTGTTGTCAATCATTGTAAACGGATTGCTCAGAGATCGGTAAAGTCAAAATAGTTGATACGAATAGAACTATGGGCCCTAACCTTTCAGTCATTATTCCTACCCTCAACGAACAGGATTGCCTACCACTCCTTTTGTCAGACCTGAATGCCCAAAAAGAGGTCAACCTTGAAATTATCATCGCTGACGGCGGATCCTCAGATCGAACCCTGGAACGGTGCCGCCCATTTGATCCCATCATTGTGCAGGCACCCCGCGGAAGGGCCAGCCAGCTTAATGCGGGATTCAGAAGATCAACCGGCAGCGATTTACTCTTCTTGCACGCGGACTCGCGGATCAAGGATGCCGACCTTGTGTGCAATGCCCTCAGGTACTGGCACCATGCCCTTGCCAGTGAGGGCCAAGATACTGTCGCCGGCCATTTCCCTCTTAAATTCCTTCGCACCAGCCAAAGCAATAAAATGGCATTCAGGTACACCGAAGGCAAAACGCATTTCAACCGGGTAAATACAACCAACGGTGATCAGGGATTTTTATTAAAACGCACTTTTTTTGAAAACCTGGGGGGTTTTGACGAAAGCCAGCATTTTCTGGAAGACCAGAAACTGGCCGAGAAGATCAGGACGCGGGGCACGTGGATCACCTTGCCTGGATTGCTTTATACGTCCGGCCGCCGGTTTGAAGCGGCGGGCTATCACCGCCTGTGCATATTGATGAGCATGCTCATGGCGCTCTACATTACCGGCCGCATGGAATTCTTTGATAGAGCTCGGGCTATCTACGCCAGCCATGGTGAGACGGGGCACCTGCTGTTAAAACCCTATTTTTTAGCGTCCATCAGAATGTTTGTCTATGATCTGGGATTTTACGGAAGCATCCGCGCCTGGTTTTTCATCGGACGCTTCATCCGGCAAAACTCCTGGCAGATGTTTTATTTCTTCGACGTGTTGTTCCGTACCGCGGAAAAAAACAAGAATTACCCATTGCTTAAATTCCACGACATGTATTTCCAGCCTATCATCGACAATCCGGTTGGCGACACGGTCAACACATTTCTATCATTCTTCTGGTTTATTGTGGTCTTAGCCCCCTATTTTATAGTTAAAGACTCGATCAGGCCTGGTGGATCAAGCTCACCCAGGAAAAACACATAATCACTGATCAATCTTGACGAGAGGGAAATCCCTGGACCGTTCAGAAAATGAGTCGACCCGTATGCACATTTGCGGGTGTAGCGGTTCACTGAATTTATCACATTTTATCCTCCAGCAGGGCGCCCAGGGAATGCAGATGGGCTTTTTCTTCGTCTGCGAGTTGAAAGCAGATCGCTTTGCTCTCAGGATCAACACTCATATCGGCATACCGCAGGTAAAGATCAATGGCTTGGGCCTCCAACATCATCGCCAGACTGAGCACATCTGCCGTTGATTGCACCACCGACCGGTTTTTAGCTTTGAATGCATCGGCTGTCAAACCGCCCTCCAAAGATTTGGCAACGATATCGGTTTCAAGGCTGTCCGGGTCAACAGGGTTGTCCGCGTGCGATAGGTATAAACCTAACAACCGATCTTTATGGTTCGTCTCGATATCCGCCAATTGAACAAGCAGCGCCGATACATCCGGGTCATCGGTCGTCCCTGCGCTGGAAATATAAAACTGTGTTAAAGCCTCCTCCATGCCATAAGCCAGGATGATAATCTCAGCGGGGCGCTCATTTCCTTTGAGCAAGGCCATGCCCAGCGTTGCAGAACCACTCACCGAATGCCCCTTCCAGGCCTTCATGCCTCCCTTGAAATTGGTTACCGACTTGAATCCCTGGCCGGTCAGGATTTGTGCAGCGGCACGGCTGCGTGCGCCAACGGCTCAATAGACGATGACAGGCTTTGCAGGATCCAGTTCCGCCAGGCGATTGAACAGCTGGGGCAAGGGGATCAACCTGCTGCCGGGGATGCGAGCCTTTTCGTATTCCCCGGGTTGCCGCACATCCAGAAGCGTGTAGGTGCCTTCAGGCTGCGATTCGATAAACGATTCCACCTGTTTGGTGTCCATATGCGTGATCGGTGAAAAAAAGTCTTTCCAGTTCATCAATTCACCTCCTGATGTTTAAAATGAGTGTCACGGAAAAGCATAACCTGCGGCAAGCGATCGACGGCCTCATGGTTCCGCTACCCGAACGGCAAGGCTGCGCAGGCGATGGATTGCGCCGGCCAGTTCAAGCAGGCGGGTCCCGGCAAAAAAGACGGGAGGAGACTGGGGGGGCTGCAATACATCCAGACCCTTGTCGCGGACGACATCGATCACCTTTCGGGCCAGACCAGAGGGGGAGAGATCCTTCGCCGCCAACTCCAATCGCCGGGCAAGAAACAGGCAATAGCCGATGGTAAGCATTTGATCGGCATCGACGATCCCTTTCAGCGATCGCACATCGATCAAATCCATGCCATACTCGATGATTTCGAGCGCCTGCCCCCGCAGCGCTTTGATTCGCACAGGCACCCGCTTGTTCATGCGTTCATTGATATAGAGGGGATCAAAATTGCCCGGCAACAGCTGCCGCCGATCTGAAAGATTCAACGGGCCTGCCAGCGGATGCGTTCGAGGAAGATTGAGGGCCCTGGCCTCAGCAGTCATGTCAACCGGCACATAATCACGCATGGCAATGACATGGTCTGCCACCCCCAGGTAATCCGAACTCCCGCCCGCGATGATAACGGTGCTGACCAAGTAGTCTTCGTAAAGCTGGCGCACCCTGTCGAACAGTGGTGTGATCGGGTCTTCCGGGATGAGTTTTCGCATGTGCCGGTCCCGCATGAGAAAATTGGTCGCTGAGGAATCCTCATCAATGAGCAGGAGGTCGGCACCGGCCAGCATGCTCTCAAGGACCGCAGCTGCCTCGGACGTGCTGCCGCTTGCATTTTTGGTTATAAACGTCCGGGGGTCCGCTTTTTCCGGCAGGATGCTGATGAATGATGAGATATCAAGCCCTTGGATGGACCGCCCCTCTTCAGCACAGACCATCATCGCCCGTTTGCTGGACACCACCCGCTCTCTGCCATCACCGGCGACATGGGGGTAAATCCCCCGGCCCACTGCATTGAGAAGGGTTGACTTGCCATGGAACCCTCCTCCGATCACCACGGTAACGCCTTTACGGATACCAAGGCCTCTTACTTTACCCGCGTTGGGAAAATCGAGAACGACTGCTGCTTCATCCGGCGCCCTGAATGGAATGACTCCCCGCCGGGCCGGTTTGTCCGACACCCCGGACGCCCTCGGCAGGATCGACCCGTCTGCAATAAAGGCAACCAGGCCGTGTTCTCCCAGCCGCGCCTGCACATGCAGCATGTCCTCAACGAGTTCGCATTGCGCCCTGAGCCGCTTACAATCGCCAATATCATCGTTTACCCGCTGAACGATATCCACCAGTTCCCGGCAGAACATCACCTCGGCTTCACCGGCGAGCACCTTCTTGGACCGGCTGCCGGGAAGGCTGACCCGGAACAAAATCGATATTCCATTTGGTAAAAATCTGACTGCATTCCTCACAAGGATCTGCTGGGGAATTTCCGGACACTGGTAAGATCCACTGCCGTCAACGCCTCTGTTTTGACGTGCTAACGTCTTTACGCCGCAGGTGAAGGACCGCCATACAAAATCGGCGGCGGCCATGGATCTCGCTTCATTTGACAGGGCCCACCCGGGCACGGGGTAAGTCGACGCCGGCAACTTGACATCACACACCGACGCCGGCATGGCACCGGGGCTCCCTTGAATATGTCGGAAACATAAAATGGTGTCTTCCAGGGCAATGCTGGCATTTTTCAAACGCCGGTATGATCCATAGGATCGATTGTCCAGCCCCCGGAGGAGACCCTGAAAGTCAGATATTTTCATCTTCGTTTGGCCGGTCATTCTGCCGCCTCCGGGACCGCCGTGACTGCAAGAAAACCAGGCGGTTCTGACCATTTAAAGGGAGATTGGATAACGAAAATATCGGACTTCCTACGGAACCGTCATGGTTGGGATAGGCTCCCCGATTGAAATAGACATTTATTTATATATAACGTATCCTTAGCAATTGTCGAGTTTTTGTCAGATGAGCAGCTCAGGGTCACGATATTATCCGTCGGGCCTCGACAAGTGGCCGGCAATAGACCGCCTCATCGGCAGAAGGGAGGGCTCAGCCATGAAAATCGGCATTGGTCCCCAACGAAAGAGGCCTGGCACGGGCACTCGAGGCCCGGGTCAATGGAGTTTACGTCTCCACGGCCGTGAGCGAAACCGCCAACCAGAAGAATTTCAACACCTCCTTTGACGGCTCGCTGAGAGGTTTTGTACCGGAGGTGGTCGGCGCCCAACGCGAACAGTTGCCCGTGCGGGGTTACGTCTTCACTGCCTTTTGGTGTGCCTTCGAAGGGCGCATCTTACCCCCAAGCCGTGATCGGGGTCGTCGGCAAACAACTGGACCTGGGCGACGGCGAAGTGTCCATTTCCGATACCATCAGCAAGGCCACCCCGGACGGGGTAAGGAAAATGCGTAAGTACAAGTGTCGATCTCGAAAAGCTGTCCCGGGCGACGAGGTTGCTGACCCCCTACCGGGTTGATACCCGGCGGCCCCCACCCGAAGCGGACGCCCCCTCCTTCGCCGCTGGTCAATTCTCAACCGGCGAAGTCTGTTGTGAACGTTACCAACGGCAGGCATGAGGTTTTAGTGGGACTTCATCGGTGCATACCCTTGATTGTCGTAAAATCATGCCGATATATCTATTTTAAACGTTTCAAGGACATTAAATGCTTATACAGGAGAAGAAGACCCGCATGATTACCGCAGCGACCCAAAGATTGATGACGGATTATAACGAATACTGGACCGACGCCGCCCAGCGCGCCGTGCTCTTGACGGATATTCTGCGCAAACGCGGCAACATTTACCTGGATCACCTGGCCAAAGACCAGCCGCCGGTACTGGTGTTCGATTATGAAATGGTTCTGGACGGCCGCCGTTTCGATCGGCCGGCAAACTATGCCCTGGTGCGCATTCTCGACCGCCGCACTGAATCGTCAGGCGGAACGGTCGATTCGCAATCGAAGACTTCCGGCAACCCATCCGGGCGTCGCCACCGGACGTGTGTGGCCGCTAAGGCCCCCAAGGCGACCAGTCGCCCCATCGTCATTTTCGATCCGCGGGCCGGCCACGGCCCTGGAATAGGGGGTTCCAAAACGGACTCGCAGATCGGCATGGCCCTGGATGCCGGGCACCCGGTCTACTTTCTGATATTTTTTACCCGACCCGAACGCGGCCAGACATTGGCCGATGTGCGCAATGCCCAGATCCGGTTCATCGAGAAAGTCCGCGAACGGCACCCGGACGCTCCCCGGCCGGCAATCATAGGCAACTGCCAGGGGGGGTGGGCGGCGGCCCTGGTCGGTGCGGAACGACCGGACCTTGTCGGGCCGATGGTGTTCAACGGCTCCCCGCTCTCCTACTGGGGCGGCGTTGAAGGAACCAACCCCATGCGCTACACCGGCGGCCTCCTTGGCGGCGTATGGATCAATTCACTGATGAGCGATCTGGGCAACGGCTATTTCGACGGGGCCAACCTGGTCGCCAATTTCGAACACCTCAATCCAGCCAACACCCTGTGGTCCAAACTCTACAACCTTTATGCCCATGTGGACACCGAGGAAAAACGCTTTCTCGAATTTGAACGCTGGTGGGGCGGTTTCTTCCTGATGACCGGCAAGGAGATCCACCAGATCGTCGACGGGCTTTTCGTGGGCAACAAACTCGAACGGGGGGAATTCGAACTCGAATCGGGCCGTCGTGTGGATTTGAGAAACAACGTCAACCCGGTGGTGGTCTTCGCCTCTTTCGGAGACAACATCACCCCGCCCCAGCAAGCCTTCAACTGGATCGTCAAAACCTACGGCACCGTCGAGGAGATCAAGCGCCGCGGCCAAGTGATCGTGTTCATCATCCATTCCGATATCGGCCACCTGGGGATCTTCGTGTCCGCCAAAATCGCCCGCAAAGAGCACAAGGAAATTATCGCCAGTTTCGACATGCTGGACTACCTGCCCCCCGGCCTCTATCAGATGCAGATCGAGGCGGATCCGGGCGAACCCGGCGAATATGGAATCACCTATGTCGAGAAGCATACCGAGGACATCCTGGCCCTGGACGACGGCCTCGAAGACGAAAATGCCTTCCTGGCCGTGCGCAAGGTCTCCGAAGCCACCGATATTTTATACCGGGCCTTCGCAGCGCCCTGGATCCGCATGACCACTACCGATGCCGCCGCAGAAGCGCTGCGACAACTGCATCCGCTGCGTTTTCAGCGCTATCTTTTCTCAGATCTCAATCCCTGGATGACCCCGATCAAGATCTGGGCCGCCCGAGTCAAAGAAAAAGACCACCGCCGGCCGGCTGCCGATGACAATCTGTTCAGCGCCTGGGAAGCATTCTGGTCACAATCGATCGTCGATGGAATGAACCTTTACCGGGATTTTCGCGACGCAGCCTGTGAATCGATCTTCAAAGCCATGTATGAAAATCCGTTGATGAAAATGGTCTCGGAATTTGCCGGGGCCACCGCCCCGGAAAATGATCATGCACGCGAGGCGGTGCACCGGCGCGATGCCAAGCGCTGGCGAAAAAATATGGCCACCGGTGGGTTTGCCGACGCCATGGTGCGGATCTTTTTAGCCATCGGCTTTGCCGAACAGGTGGTGCGGCGCAAAGGCTTCCAGACTATCGGCCGGCTGTTCGCCAACAGCCCGCGGATGAAGGACCTGGGACTCGACGAGATGCAGCAGATCGTGCGGGAACAGTCCCGCATCGTGCAGACCGACGCGGATCATGCCATCGCCAGCCTACCCCGCCTGCTGCCGAAACAACGCGACCGTGAAGATGCCCTGGCCATGATCCAAAACGCCGTCGAGACCATCGGCCGGAAACTCGAACCCCAGGAACAGGCGGTCCTCCATAGTGTACGCGAGGTACTGATAAACAATTAATTTATTGACATATTTTTTCTGTGTAAGTATTATTTCACAGTATTTCCTCTTTATATTTATTAAATCAGACCGCGTATAAGGAGAGTTGAACGTATGAACAAGCTCGAATTGGTCCAGGCGCTGAAAGATTCCAACGGCCTTTCCAAACCAGAGGCCGAAAAGGTCGTCAGCATTTTTTTCAACGAAATGGCCAACGCACTGGCTAAAGGGGACAGGGTCGAAATTCGGGGATTGTGCTCCTTTTTTGTCAAAGAATACAAATCCTACACGGGCCGGAACCCCAAGACCGGTGAAAAGGTGAAGATCGCACCGAAAAAGCTGCCATTTTTCAAAGCGGGCAAGGAGTTGAAGGAACGCGTGGATCGTTGACGCCTGATAAAAATTGGGCCGTCTATCTAATCCGCTGCGCCGATCGATCCTTGTATTGTGGAATCACCAACGATCTGGAAAAACGCCTGGACGCCCATAATCTGGGCAAAGGGGCGAAATACACGAGATCCCGAAAACCCGTCGCGCTTTTGGGAACCCGCTTTAACATGACCAGAAGCGAGGCCCTCAAACTCGAACATCATATTAAAAAGACACCTGCCAACAGGAAACTAACTGAACTTGATATAGGGAAGGCCTATCCGAAGATGAAAAACACACAGATCCTGCAGGACATTCAAAAGGAACTTCAATCGGCTGTCAAAAGCATTCAGCAGCTCGCCGACAGCCTGGGGAACATGGCAACCGCGGTTGGGAAACTGGTCCAACCGGAGCCACCGCAAGCCACAAGGGCCAAAAGAGCCCCGACCCGGAAAAAAGTGGTCGTTAAGAATGGCGTGGTTGAAAAGATCAAACGGATTCCCGCCAGCAAGATTGTCTATGACATCATCCAGAAATCACCGCAGGGTATTGACACTGCCGGTTTGATGAAAGCAACGAAATTCGATCAACGCAAGATCCACAACATCACCTTCCGACTGAAAAAGCTGGGTCGAATCACGACCGGGGAACGGGGGGTCTACAAGAAGTTGTGATTAATGCAAAAGGAGCGTTTCCCATGCTGAGTACCGAAAAAATAACCAAGGCGTTTAATGCGATTTGCGAAGAAGCGGAAAAATTACAGCGTCAAGACGCTACCGATACGTTTAAAGCCGGACTGTCGACGATCATCTCCATTGCCAAACATCAGAATGACATCCGTGATTCATCCAATGGCAGTTGTACGGCCCACGCAAAGTAACAACACTGACGGATTCGTAAAAAGTTATTCCAGGCTCTGTATGGCCACATATCTGAGAGGAAACCGGATGACGTAGGAGCGGCTTCAAGCCGCGATCAAATGGCATTATCGTGGCTTGGAGCCGCTCCTACGAAAAACGGGCCTTCTATTGGGGCACGCTTCCCCAGAAGTAAGAGGGAAGCAAACCGTTCCGACCATTTTTCGATCGCCGAAGGGTTGATCTCGATACCCAATCCGGAACGATTGAGCACGGGCACCACCCCTCCTGATCCAAACGATATATCTTCCTCCACCAGGTCTTCCTGAATCACATACGTCGAGAATGAACCTTCCAGGTATCTGGCATCTTCGCAAATCATGGCCAAATGTCGGCCGGCAAAAGACAAGATGGCCGTCTCTCCCACATGGGCGCCCACAACGGTTGTCATTTGCTTCAACATCGCCTGCTGATAAATTTGATAGGCCTTGCGAAAACCACCACAGCTGGACAATCGAATGTTAAGACCATGGCAAATATTGTTATCGATCAGATAATACGGACCCTTGGACGTATACATGGATTCGTCGGCGATGACCGGAATGTCGCTGTGTTCTGACACCTTCTTCAGCCCCTCAAGATCATTTTTAGCAACCGGCTGTTCGATCGCTGAGAGATGGATGGGCTTGGCGCCGTGGATAAATTGGATGGCCGTATCGGCAGTAAAGGCGGCATTGGCGTCGACCCGGATCTCAATGTCGCTGCCTAGTTGTTCCCGTAAGATGGATAGCTGTGCCAGTCCGCTTTCCAGATCGACAACCTTGATTTTTAAGGATGTCAATTTTAGCTTCCGAACTAGCCCGACATATTTTAAAAACGCCTGCTCCTTATCGATGGATGGGATGACGCCGGAATAGGATAAAACACGGTTGTTGGGAAATTGATCAAAGAGCTGGTAAATGGGTCTGTTTTCAATCCTTGCCCACAGGTCAAGCAAAGCCGTTTCAATCGCACAAAAAGCAGCCGGGTGCGCATCGGCGATATCTGAATCACCCGCATCTTTCAGCCATGCATTCAGTTCGCTAAAGGTTTCGAATGGCTGGCAGAGAATCCCTTTGGAAATCAGCCTGGCAGACGTCAGGCTTTTTTCCAATGTCTCTCCCGTGACATACTCTCTGGGCGTTCCTTCACCCACCCCTTGATGGCCATGGCTGTCTTGAATGAAGACGACGATGCTCTCGGTCACGTTCCGGGTATATAAACGATGCTTGATGGTTTGGGAAAATGGGATTTTAAGATTGTAGATGTTGATACTTTCAATAATCATAACATTCCCGGTTCGACATATACTTGGTAAATTCCGGGTAAAAGCTTGACCACAGATACCACTGATCAGGATTCCGGTATACGTATTGCTCCAACAGGTTCCATGACGCCTCACAGACCGAACAGGCTTCTTCTCCGTCTGCCACGGGATGAATAGATAAATCGTATCCGGTTTTTTTTCGTTGAACAATGCCGAAACACATAGGTGCTTTGGACCGTTTATAGAGTAGATCCAACGTCCGGTCTTTTGGAATATGACGTCCAAACAGCTGCGTGTTCTCTTTTCTGCAAGGCCGCCAACTGCGGACTTCATCGCACATCGTAATCAATATCCGTTTTTTTTTGAGCGCACTCAAGGCTTTAAAAATTACATTGTCACTATCTGCGTCTATCAGTTCCAGATCCATTGTGTTTGACTTGTCAACCAGTGCCGCTTTCAGTTCTTTGGTTTTAAACCGCAATATCATCGACGGCCGGTAACCATTGGCGGCCAGATAGAGGGGAATATACTCTACGGCTCCAAAATGTCCCGTGACAAAGATACAGCCTTTGTTCTTAAAAGTAATTTGATCCACCAGATCCTGTCCTGAAAATGAAATGCTGTTTTTTAAATAATTCATCATTTCAGGAAGGGATTTGTGCGCATTGATCATCTTCTCAAAATAGTGCTCAAGGATACCAGAATAGGTTCTGAATAAAATCGATTGAAATTGGATTTTGCCGTTTTTTTCTCCTAATACATACTTTAAGGACTTCGATACATTTCTTCTTTGATCGCCGTTGATGCCATAATAATAAAATCCAATCATCGATAGGTATTGCCGGTACAATGAGAACGGCAAGATTTTAGCTAAGAAGATGCTGGGTTGTTTCTGAAGAAATCGGCTTAAATCTTTTTTTGCCGGAATAGAAGTAGATGGCATGACTGACCCCAAAAACCCGCTTCAACTATCGTTCAATTCGAATAAAGGCTTTCAATTCAAGTCAGATGCGGATGTCTATGAGCCGAAGTTAAAATATTTTTTCATGCGCGTCTACAAAATAATTTCTATAATTAGGGTCCTCAAGCACTAAACAATTGTTTCATTGTCAAGGCATCACGGCATATGGAATCCACCCCGCGGCATGCCGCGGTGAATGTTCTGTCTGTAACGGCAGTGCTGCGCAGCACCGTATGCATGTAAATCAATTCCCCGTTCGCTCGCTATCCCGGTTCAACAGGCTTACCCCGTATCTTTTTTTGCCGATCAAGTTTTTCAGAAATCTCCCGACAATATAACCGCGAAGTCGCTTAAATTTATTGTAAATTGAACACCCATGGCGTGGCGTGACTGCGTAAATGCTAAATTATTTAAAATATCAAATAGATATAATGGACATCACCATCGGCGCTGCATTAGTATTGGTACTTATTATAGTTGTGGTATATGATTATTTTGAAATAACCGCAATGAAGTATTGTGTATTGAAAGCGATGGCAGACCAATCGAAGGCGGTTGAAGGGGCGTTGCTCAACCTTTTAAAGACCAGAAATGATTTTAAACTGCTTAATAAAGACTTCAAAATGATTGAAAAAATTTATTTAACCAGATTAAATAAATATCTTATTCAACGAAGTGAGTCTGATGGACGAAGCTTAAGAAGAGAAATTTTAAGAAATGAAAATTTTGAACTGTAGAAATAAAACGAGGATATTACTGATGTTGACGGCATTGGGGTAATCATAGAATGCACCTGCCGATGGAAAAAGAAATTAATTGTTTAAATTTCAAGGGATTATTTTCATTTCTTGAAAAACAGTATGGCAATTGGGGCGTCAATGCCGTAGTGGATGGTCTTGTTAATAATCCACACTACCTTATTCATGACCTGACAGATCCCTCCAGGATTACACCGATTAGACGAACACAGATTGTAGACATAAACTACTGGGTTTCCAATGAATTTTCAATAAAGTTATTACACAATGTCAACAAGGTGGTGAAGGCGAAGAATCCATTATTTGAGGCCGGAAGGGGTGCGGTAAGGGAAAGGTTGTCAAGAAATGCCCTATTTATTGGCAAGTTGTTCGGTCCTGTATTTTTGGCCAAACAAGCCACAAAAATAAATTCACGCTTCAATCGCACCAAGCAGGTCTTCTATAGTAAATTGAATAGCAAGGGGCTTACTTTTCAACTTCGCTACTATCCTAAATTCAC
The DNA here is from genome assembly GCA_963697225.1 of uncultured delta proteobacterium. Classification (GTDB taxonomy): domain Bacteria; phylum Desulfobacterota; class Desulfobacteria; order Desulfobacterales; family Desulfosarcinaceae; genus Desulfosarcina. The sequence continues at coordinate 116,863 of CAVONM010000031.1, read as the reverse complement.
AGTGACCAAAGATGTTTGTAATTGGAACCTTGGGATCTACACCGAATTGCTCCACGCTTCTGGTGTAAAGAACATTCATTCCAAAGAGGTTAAATGCACGCTAAATGGCGATGAATGCTGTGAATTTAAATTAACCTGGAAAAAGTCCGGGATCGTAAGCCGGCTGTTTAAAGGAATCAGTATCTGGCAGGTCAAAAAGGAGGTGCGTGATGTCATTGAAGAGTATGAAGGTTCGCTGAAAGAGAGAGACCGTTTAATCGACGAGCTTACCAGCTCTGAGGATAAATACCGGTCATTGTTCGAAAACACAGCCACCGCCAATGCCATTTTAGAATCCGATCTTACCATTTCCCAGGTTAACAACGAATTTGAAGAACTGGTGGGGCATGAGAAGTCAGACATAGAAAAAAAATGGAATTTCAAGACAATCGTCAAGCCGGCCGACGACATGAAGGTCAGTTCCCATTTATCAGAGGCGACAACGAACAGCCCGCAGCTTTCAAAAAATCTTGAGTTTCGCTCTGAATGCGAAAAATGGTTTTGAAAAAGACGTCATCTGCAAAGTCGGCCGCATACCCAATTCACTGAAAATCATTGCATCGATGATTGATGTTACCGAGATGAAACGGGCGCAACAGGAAAGGATTGAATTAAAATCAAAGTTGGTTCGATCGGAAAAAATGGAAGCCCTGGGGCTTTTGGCAGGTGGGGTAGCTCACGATCTCAACAATGTATTGTCGGGCATTGTAAGCTACCCGGAGTTGCTTTTGCTTGATCTGCCTGAGGATAGTCATCTAAGAAAACCCATTCAAACCATAAAGGAATCCGGCATGAAAGCGGCCGCGATCGTGCAGGATCTGCTGACGCTTGCCAGAAGAGATGTGGCCGTTAAAGAAATCGCCAATCTGAACAATGTGATCCATGACTATTTGAAGTCCCCCGAGTATGACATGATGATCGCTTTTCATCCAGGGGTCGAGTTGAAGTTTGAATGCGAACCCGATCTTTTCAACATTTCAGGAGTCCCGTCAAATCTGAACAAAGCCATCATGAACCTGGTGACCAATGCTGCAGAAGCGATAAAAGGCAATGGCGTCATCCACATAACCACAAAAAATGACTACCTTGAACATCCTGTATCCGGCTTCGATAAATTTCGAGAAGGTGAATATGTCTCGGTTAGGATATCCGATTCCGGTATCGGTATTCCCAGAAAAAACATTGAACGAATATTCGAACCATTTTACTCGAAAAAAGTCATGGGCAGAAGCGGCACCGGTTTGGGCATGACTGTCGTGTGGGGTACGGTAAAGGATCACGACGGACACATCGACGTATTCAGTGAAGAGGGCAAGGGGACGACGTTCGAGCTATTGTTCCCGGCAACCAGGGAAGGACTTAAAAAGAAGGACGTCTCCCCGTCCCTGATCGAAATAACAGGAAACGGGGAATCCGTTCTGGTTGTCGATGATGTTCGAGAACAAAGAGACCTGGCTAGCAGCATACTCGATAGATTGGGGTACCATGTGACTGTGGCATCGGGTGGCGAGGAAGCGGTAAAATTGCTAAAATCAGGGGCAACGTTCGATCTAATTATTTTGGATATGATCATGCACGATGGCATCGATGGCTTTGAAACCTATAAACAGATTTGCGAGAGTAAACCCAATCAGAAAGCGATCATTGTCAGCGGGTTTTCTGAAACCGGCCGGGTAAAAGAGGCCCAGCACCTGGGTGCCGGCGCGTATGTAAAAAAACCGTATTCGTTGGAGAGGATTGGGTCGGCTGTTAAAGATGAGCTGCGGAAATAAAATCGGTGACCATTGCAAGTCTCAGTGGATGGTGTGTAGCCGGGTGGTGAGGAGAACACAGAGGATATTGATCTGACCCAAATGATACCACCCCCTTTTGACGGAATACGTTTAAGCAGGAGCAAATCATGGCTGGTGGCTGGTCCCGTGACGGGGCGGTGCAGGATCAAATTGACGCCAGTGTGCAAGACGCGGTAAAGCTGGCCAGGAGTCGGTTGCCTGACGGCGAAGGCTCGACTGATTGTGAAGCATGCGGCAACGCTATCCCGAACCTTCGCCGCAAGGCAATTCCAGGGGTCCGCCTATGCGTTACTTGCCAGTCAGCGCTCGAAAAACACCAGACGGCGCACACCGGATTCAATCGACGCGGCAGCAAGGACAGTCAACTGAAGTAATTGGTTGATTTGGCCTGAGGTGCATGAGTATTTTTCAGTTTATGGTTGCTGGAACCTGCCTGCATTGGCCTCTACCAATACGGGACCTGCCGCCTTCCAACTCTTAAATTGCATCATCTTTTTCAGATGCATCCTTTTCAATAGCTTTCAGCATATCCTCTATCATTTCAAAACATACTGGCTTCTGGCCATCCTCCCAGGTTTTCATCGCTGTTAAAAATGGGAGTCGCAAGCTATTGGCCCTTATCGTCCTTGACCTTGTAACCTTCTATGCTTATTGGTAATATTTGTAGACTCGTGAACTATCACCTCGATTGCATCATCACCTGAATGGTAACCGTGTGACAATGGAAGAAAAAGCTTTCAAACGCAAACTGACTGCCATTCTGAGCGCAGATGCCGTCGGGTACAGTCGCCTCATGAACGATGATGAAGAGGCGACGGTCCGCACCATTCAAGCCTATCGCAAGGTTTTTACGGCGCTGATCATGCAGCACAATGGAAGGCTCATCGATTCCCCGGGAGATAATTTGCTGGCTGAATTTGCCAGTGTGGTGGATGGGCTGCGATGCGCCCTGGCAGTTCAAGGCGAATTGGCGAACAGGAATGCTGCGCTTTCCGAAAATCGCAGGATGCGCTTTCGCATCGGATTGAACCTGGGTGATGTGATCGAAGAAAAAGGAAGGCTTTACGGTGATGGTGTCAATGTTGCCGCACGCCTGGAAAGCTTGGCGGAGCCTGGCGGCATCCTTTTTTCGGGTGAGGTCTATGACCAGGTTAAGAATAAGCTGCCCAACCGGTTCGAATTCACCGGGGATCAGCAGGTCAAGAATATCGCGGATCCGGTCAGGACTTACCGGGTGATGATGGATAACGAAACCGATCGCCGGCGAAAAAAAACCGGAATAAATAAACTGAAGCACATGAAAGCCGTTCTGGTTTTTCTGCTGGGGACAATCACGATATTGGCAGTCGGATTAGGAGGGTATTTCTGGCAGGATAAAAACAGTCAATCGCCTTCCAACGCCTCGCCGGAGAGCAGCGCATCCCCTCCCCCGGCGTTCCGAAAAGCGTCGATTGCCGTTCTCCCGTTCACCAATCTGAGTGACGATGCCGAGCAGGAGTATTTCAGTGACGGCATGACCAACGACATCATCACCGATCTGTCCAAGTTTCGCGAACTCCTGGTCATCGCCAGCAATACCGTTTTTTTATACAAAGGAAAAACGGTCAGCATAAAAAACGTCGGGCGGGAATTGGGCGTCGGCTATGTTATGGAGGGCAGTGTACAGAAAGCGGGAGACAGCATAAGAATAAACGCCCAGCTCATCGATGCTTCAGATGAAACCCATGTCTGGGCCGAGCGATATAATCGCAAATACGAAGATATTTTTGAGCTCCAGGGGGAAATTGTACAGGCCATCGTCGCTAAGCTGGCCATTAAGACATTTAAGTACGAGCAAGCCCGCGCATTGCGAAAAAAACCGACGGATCTTCTGGCATACGATTACCTGCTAAGGGGTAACGCCTATTATCATCAACGCACGCTCTCAGCCTACGCGATGGCGAATGACATGTTCTCCAAAGCGATTGAGCTCGATCCATTCTATGCAGCGGCTTATGTCGGATTGGGTGGATTGGAATACGGAAAAGTAGGCTACGGGTGGACAGAATTCCCGGATAAGGCGTTGAAGAAAGCCCTTGCTCTCGGACAGAAGGCCATTGCCTTGGATGAATCCAATGCAACTGCTCACTCGCTGCTCAGCAGCATCTATACGTTTCAAAACAAGTATGAGTTGGCTATCAACGAGGCCGAGCGTGCCATCGAACTCAATCCCAACGATTCAGGCAGCTACAGTGAGCTGGGTTGGGCATTGCTCTGGTCCGGCCGGGTGGACGAGGCAATCAAGGCACTGGAAATGTCATTGCGACTGGATTCTTCTTCCCCCCATAATATCTGGTTCCATCTGGGAATCGCGTATTACCTGAAAGCGGATTACGGGAGAGCGTCATACATTTTGGAGCAAGGCCTGACCAAGAGGCCGGATTTTTCGGGATATCACATCGCGCTGGCAGCTGCTTATGCCCGGTTGGGACGCAAAGAAGATGCTGCACGGCAAGTGGCCGCCGTTCACCGTTCAGACCCATTTTTCAAAGTCGAATCATTTGGCACGGGATTTCGCCAGGCCGCTCACCGCAAGGCCATTGTAACGGGGCTGCGAGAAGCCGGTTTGAAATGACAATGGCAGCCTGCGTCATTCATACTACAGCGGTCGCTACCGACAGCCATCGGTGAGTTCCATCAACGCGTTGCCCGTGTACTATCGACAGCGCATCTGTCAATTCTTTTGAAGGTTTTCCCAGTTGGCATCAGCCTTTTGAATATTGCCATAGGCTTCGGTCTCAAATTCTTCAGACGCTTCGACACTCCAGTTCAGATAGAGTTTGCCGTCGATGATCTTGAATACCATTGGGTCTATACCGGCAGCCTTGCCGGTGGTCGAAAGACTCCGCGCTCAATATCCGCCGTATTGAGGAGCAAAACGCTCCGGGTCTGCAGCAAACAGGTCCCTGTTTTCGGCGCTGGCAAAATGCCACTTGGCATCGTTCCAGCGGTGGGAAAACGCATTGCTCCCTTTCACCGCACGACCTTCGGTGTGGTAGGCCACCGTGTCATAGCCTTTGATGGCCACCCCGAAAAAAGTTGTGTTGACCTGATCGAAGGCTATCGCAGGAACCGCTGCCAGTATGAGGATTGAAGCGACCAAGGCAACCTGAATGGCTTGACTGGTTCTTCGCGATGTAGAATGAATCATGTAGTCACCTCGCGCATGTTGTATTTTTTGATCTAATACTTGAAAATGCTACATCGTGGTACTTTAGTCAAGTAATATTAAAGGCCATCGGCGGCTCTGGGAACATGCCTTACCTGGAAATCAGTTCGTCATATGACTGTTGAATTTCTTTAAAGCGCGCTTCGGCTAGTTTTTGAAAATCATTGCCCAGATGCTGGACCTTGTCCGGATGATATTTGGCGGCGAGACGGCGGTGGGCGGCTTTGATTTCTTCTCTGGATGCGCCCGGGGCGACACCCAGGACAGTGTAGGGGTCCTGGCGTTCCGGGCCGTCGGAACCGGTGGCGCGGTATTCCCGGCCATTGGCCGTGCCCCCGGGTTGGTCTGAGCGGTTTTCGGGCCGTCGCGGTTGTGTCACCCGGCGGTAATAGCGCCAGAGCATATACAGCACGATCAGATCATCGAGCCAGCCCCACCCGACCAGAAAATCCGGAATCAAATCGCGTGGGAAAAAAACATAAAGCAGCGCTCCGATCAGGAGCCAATAGAACTTAGTCATATTTACACACTTTTACGCTAGTTCGGTAACCGTACGACCCACGACGGCCGAATGGCCAAAGCCGATAGTCTTAATGGAATTCTATCCCTCATTTGCAACAACTCAAGAATTACCCTGATTTCGTTCCAGGTCAAACTTTTATTCCCATACCATAGGGCCATAATTTAGTGATCGTGTATAATCAATTTTGGGATAAACTTTTTGAAAAAAAGTGAAAAAAGTTCAATTTTCTTCTATAATCCTTTTGGGAGCCTAACTTTTTAAATAAGTTGAAAGGATTTACCATGCAAACAGTGACCAAAGAATTTCAGGATCACATCGCCATCTTAAGGTTAAATAATGGTCCGACCAACCCGATCAGTTCGAAAATGGTCGATGAATTATCCCAAGCCCTGGTAACACTGAAAGGGACTGCGCGCGGGATGGTGCTTTGCGGCGGGGACCAGTTCTTCAGCGTCGGTTTCGATCTGCCGGAAGTGCTTAAATTTGATCGGCCGACAATGGGCAACTTCCTGGAGAGATTCAACCAATTGTGTCTGGACCTCTTTACCGCTCCTTTTCCCACGGTCTGCGCGCTTTCCGGCCATGCTGTGGCCGGGGGCAATATCCTCGCTCTGGCTTGCGATTACAGGTATGCGGTCTCCGAGGAAAAGAAAATCGGTCTGAACGAATTGCAGCTCGGGCTTCCGGTCCCGTATCTGGCAGATATGATGCTCAGGCATACCATCGGGAACCGCTATGCGTCGCAGATGCTTTACAGCGGCGAGTTTATGGCCTTCTCCGATGCGAAGATTATCGGGCTGATCGATGTCGTCGGCCCGCCGGACGAGCTCGAAGATTTTACGCTGGAACGACTTTCCCAAATCGCAAGTTTCCAGAGCCAGGCCTTCTCGGCTGTCAAAGCCAACAAGGTCGAAGATATAAAAAAAAGGTACCAGAAAAATTACAAAGCAAAAAATGACCTGTTTCTCGATTGTTGGTTCAGCGATCCGGTTCAAAAAAACCTTCTGGAAGCGTCAGTGAAATTTTAATATCGGTTGCAATTGCAATGCGATAGGCCCATATATTATTTTAAAGGAGGTTGATCGTGAAGCAAAAACGGATCGGGATAAATAAGTTGGCAATTGTCTTTGCAATTTTAATCTCTTTGGGATGTGGTGGAGGAGGTGGTGGTGGAAGCACCGCCCCAGCCAGTCCGGCGTCTTTGATGTACACGGGATCAACAGCCAGGGCCGTAATCAGTCAGTCAAACGCTGCAGAAATAACCCCAGAAGCAGTTACCGGAGGAATAAGCGCCAACGTATTCACCGAATTTGCTGCGGTCAGCCCGGGATCTGAAGGCACCGATGCGAATCGGTTGAACGTTTTTGTATCGGCAATTACATTGCAAAACGCCGTTGATAACCTGCGGACCTCTGCCCAATCCTCGACAGGGGCAGCCAAGGCTGTTCAAACAGAGCAAGAAACGATCGACGGTGCCTGTGGTGGGACCGCTACGGGCTATGTCCAGGCTGATGACGTCACGGGTGATTTTTCTGGCTATCTGAACTTTTCCAACTACTGTGATGCCAAGGTAACCCTGAACGGCAGGACCGATTTCTCGGGGCACATTGATGTCACAACGGATCAAATAGAAGATATTAATTTTAGTTTCGATTACCTGACAAGCACCGAACCATCCGGATCATCCATAATCGATGGTACCTTGTCGATCGTCAACCAATCCAATGGCTTTACCATTACCATGGATATGTACCTTCAAGACGGCAACGGCAACGATGTCTACTGGATCAACAACTACAATATAGAAGCGATTGATTATCTTTCTGGAAATCCTCCTTATGTGTCAATGACAATTTCAGGCATTTTTTATGATCCGCACTACGGCTATGTTACCCTGTCAACACCAGAAAACCTCATCGTTTATGATAATGACAGGCTTCCGACTTCGGGCATATTGTTAGTCGAGGGAGAGAACGGAGGTTTTGGTTTTCCAACGAAGGCGAGGTTAACCTGCTATTCATCCAGTTTGTTTAATGTAGAAGCGGATACCGACGGAGATGGAATATACGATTGGAACTCCGGGGATTTGTCTTGGGATGATTATTGAACCGCGATAGTGAGGGCTAACCCACGATGGGAGCTGTTGGCATGAGCCATGCTCGATGATCTGGCGACGGCAATCATTTTTCCTGATCGTTTCATTGACAAGGGGCTAATTCCGGCCCCTTGTCCTGTTAGGGGAGTCCAGTCGGCAGGCGGGTGGGTGTACCGTGAAATCAAAGAGATCTTGATATCGGCAGAGGTAAACCGCCGGTCCCGTGTGGACGGACGTGAGGCCCAGCGGGGGATTCGGGACACCCGAAGACTTGATAGAAGAATCATTCTCACCCATTACATTTTAACATGAATATGATAATTCGATAATTAAATATGCTGAAAAACGACGAAGAGAGAGACAAGAACCCGCAAAACCAACCCCTATCCTCGGCGATTGAAGCCATCGGGAACACCCCCCTGGTTCGATTGTCTCGACTTACCAAAGGGCTGGATGGTCAAATTTTGGCTAAACTCGAGTATCTCAATCCTGGACTGTCGAAAAAGGATCGCATTGCCAGACAAATAATAGAGGACGCGGAATCGGAAGGCAGACTCAAGCCAGGGCAGACCGTTGTGGAACTTACCAGTGGCAACACCGGTACAGGTCTGGCAATTGTCTGCGGCATCAAAGGCTATCCCTTCGTCGCCGTGATGTCTAAAGGGAACTCCATGGAACGCGCGCGAATGATGTCCGCTCTCGGTGCAGAAGTCGTCCTCGTCAATCAATTGCCAGGTGCTAAACCAGGTCAGGTTTCGGGTGGGGACCTGGAACGGGTTGACATTGAGGCGCAACGCATCGTTACCGATCGCAATGCCTTTCGTGCAGATCAGTTTCGTCTGACCGGCAATTTTCGCGCACACTATCTACATACCGGTCCTGAGTTTTTGAGGCAATCCGGCGGAAACATCGATGCATTTTGTGATTTCGTCGGCACGGGTGGCTCATTCGCTGGATGTGCAGCCGCTTTCAAAGAACATAACGTCTCCATACGCTGTTTTGTAGTGGAGCCGTCGGGTGCTGCCGTGCTGGCGAATGAGCCGGTTACCTATCCAAACCACCGGATTCAGGGTGGCGGCTATGGCATGGCCAGGTTACCCCTGCTTCAGCCTGAACAGGTTGATGGTTATCTGAAAGTGACCGACAGCGAAGCCGTTGACATGGCACGCAGGCTGGCACGTGAAGAAGGTATTTTTGCCGGCTTTTCATCCGGCGCCAATGTGGCCGCAGCGCTAGATTTGTTGCGAACATCCTTCAAAGGTAAAACGGTTGCCGTCATTCTGTGCGATTCAGGCTTGAAGTATCTGAGTACAGACCTGTGGGGCTGAGCGATCCTGTTTTTAACGCTTACTTATCGGCATGTCATCACTGCTTAGATTGCAACCTGGCTGACCTCAAGTTGGGGACATATGGGAGAAAGAATATGATACCTGCCACTGAATGTGGTTACTGGGATAAAATGAAAACCTGCCAGGTGGCCATGGCAGATCTCACCAAACTTCCCAGCTATCATCGGCAAACGATCCCCGACGATTACATGGACAAAATGGGCCACATGAATGTCCGCTACTACATGGCTGTATTTGACACAGCGACGTGGCGCATGTTTACGGATTATGGACTTGACGACGCATATTTCAGCAGGACGGAAAACGGGGTTTTCATGCTCAAACAGTTCATTCAATACCTTGCCGAGGTCAAGCCGGGAGAGACGGTTGCTGTGTATACCCGCATTCTCGGCTTGACGGCCAAGCGAATGCATTTGATGCATTTCATGGCCAATCTGGACACCAGCGGATTGGCGGCCGTTATTGAATCGTTAATTACTCACGCCGATTTGAAGGTTCGCAGGGCGGCCCCCCTGCCTTCTAAAATAGCGGCCAGATTGCGCTTCCGTCTGGATAAAGACCAGCACCTGGACTGGGATGCCCCGGTTTCGGGTATGGTGTAATGTGGGTCCGAAATGCGGTTTTTCGGGAGCGGGTCAATTTATCATTCCGTATGTAAAACTTTCATCATCATGAGAACGCGATATTTTCCTGTTCGCCATCAAAGGAGATGAATCATGAGGCTTCCCATATATCAGGTTGATGCCTTCACGGACCGTTTATTCGCGGGTAATCCTGCTGCCGTGGTAATATGTGATGCCGAGCTTCCCATTGAAATCATGCAATCCATCGCAGCGGAGAACAATCTATCCGAGACCGCTTTTGTCGTACTCACTGAAAGTGACCATCAAATTCGCTGGTTCACACCGACCGTCGAAGTGGATTTATGCGGCCATGCCACATTAGCCACCGCCCACGTGATATTCAATCATCTCAAACTTTCTGGAAACACGGTTTCATTTTCCTCGAAAAGCGGACCCTTGCTTGTTCGACAAGAGGGCGAGATCCTGTATCTGAATTTTCCGGCCGATTCAATTACGGCTGTTGAGCCAATGGAGCCGTTGATAAGCGGGTTGGGTATCATGCCCGCTGAACTTTACAGAGGCCGTGATGATTTTCTTGCCATATTCGAAAATGAAGACAGTATTGCCACGCTTGACCCGGACATGGCTTTAATTTCCAGGTTGCCCGCAAGGGGGGTAATCGTTTCAAGTATCGGGGATGAAGTTGATTTTGTGTCCCGATTTTTTGGCCCTCAGTCTGGCGTACCCGAAGATCCGGTAACTGGCTCGGCCCATACCACACTTATACCTTATTGGTCGAAAAGATTGGCACGGACCCATCTTCGGGCAAGACAGATCTCCAGGCGAGGTGGAGAATTGGAATGCAAGGATCTTGGTCAACGTGTCGAGATTGGCGGACAGGCGGTCACCTATCTCGTGGGTGAAATATTTTGGATTGTTGATTTGGGGGATGGGGCAATTTAACAACCCGTAGCGGCATCATGTGCGGCTGTTGCTCTCGAGTACAAACCCACTCCGCCTGGCAAGAATTTTCCGGAATAAGCCAGTGGTCCCAATTTCGATCTTTATTCGTTTTACGAACGGGTTGCTCCCGACAAGCGCTTCTTTGAAACCATGCCCGTCAGACTTGCTTTCGGCGTCCCCTATAGCTTTATCCACCCGGGTAGTCAGTCTGCAATGATGCGCGCAACTCCTTTTCGCCAACACATGGCTGGAGGGCGGCGGGGGCTTTCATTCTGAAATAGTAGCATCCGTGGCGGTGCGTCCTTAGTATATAGCACTATTATTTGGTGGGCATGTGTGGCCTCCTCTCTGGCGGCGGTGTACCCCTGAAGGGTGCCATCTGACTGAAAAACGCTGATTCGGAGGAGACAAAAAAAAACCCGCTGAATAATCAACGGGTTGTATCTTCTATTGGTGCCGAAGGGGAGACTTGAACTCCCACTGGGGAACCCCAACTAGACCCTGAACCTAGCGCGTCTACCAATTCCGCCACTTCGGCACGTTTCAGTCTGATTTCAAAAAGGTTGATTTCAAACTGAAGATGCACTAACTATATTTTTTTCTTTTTCGTGTCAAGCCTAATTCTACGGTTAGTCAAAAGATCATGAAAATCATACAAGACATCGAAACCATAAAAGAACCTTTTAAATCCGCCGTGATTACCATCGGCAATTTCGATGGCGTTCACATCGGCCACCAGGCACTTTTTCACGAGGTGCTCGAAAGGGCCGAAGCCATGGACGGCACGTCCGTCGCCATGACCTTCGATCCCCACCCCATCCGGGTGATCACCAGAAACGGCCACCCGCCACTGATCACCCTGTATGAACAGAAAGCGGAACTGATCGAAAAGGCCGGCATCGACGTGCTGATCTGCATCCCCTTCACCATGGACTTTGCCGCACTGTCGGCGCGAACCTTCGTCGAGGAGATCCTGGTGAAACGCATCGGGATGAAGGCCATCGTCGTCGGCCAGGATTATACCTTCGGCAACAATCGTGAAGGCAATGTGGCTCTGCTGCGGCGGTACGCCGAGGAATTGGGCTTCACGGTGATCGTGGCCGACTGGATCCAGTCGTCCACCGTCGACAACGACCGTATCAGCAGCACGGCCATCCGGGAACTGGTCATGGACGGCCAAATCGAAAAAGCTGCCAAGATGCTGGGCCGCAGCTACCAGATCCGCGGAACTGTGGCCCACGGCCGGGACCGGGGCGGCAAACTGCTGGGAATCCCCACCGCCAACATCAACCTGCAGGACGAACTGTGCCCCAAGGTCGGCATTTATGCCGTAATCGTCCACCATGACGGGCAGCGCTATCCAGGAGTGGCCAACATCGGCTACAGCCCCACCTTCGACGACCACATATTTACTGTGGAGGCCCACATTCTCGACTTTAAAAAGGATATTTACGGCCAGAGAATCATGGTCAACTTTGTCCAGCGCCTAAGGGACGAAAAGAAGTTTTCCGGCATCGCCGAACTGGTGGAGCAGATCGACCGGGATATCGCCGTCGCCAGGCTGATTCTGGCCCCCCATTTTGAAAGCTAACAAAGCCTGCCCAGCGGGCCTGGTTTTGTTTTCCCCTGAAAAAAGCGTTGGTCCATCGTTTGCGCTGCTTCCAGGAGCCTGGTTCCTGAATATCATTGAATCGTTTACAGGTATCACGCAACACCATTCTCCTCGTATCTGCGGCAACCTCAACAATCGCTCAAATTCGCCGAAAACAACAAATCACAAACCCCATGGCTGAAATAAATTGAACCCGCCCCGCGGCCAGCCGCGGGGCGGGTTCACCGCAATGATAATATCTATTTCCAGTTCGCTCGCCAACACCGCCGCAAGCGAATGGGGAATGCGCTCGCTATCGCGGTTCAAATTTTCAATATCCTGCTCTGCAGTAAGATCAACGTACTTTGGTTGTCACGTTGATCATTCTAATGGGGTTGCATCCAGGTTTCGAATCCTTCTCCGACAGCAGCAATCCTGCGAATTAGAATGTGGAAACACTGCCATTTTAAGAGCCAATCCATGCTATATAGGTAACTTCTAGTTTGAAAATCCAAAAATATGCGTTAGATTAACTGGTTGGCTCACGATAACGATCAAAAGAGGTTGGACACTGTGACCGTGTTAGACATACTCACTTATCCGGACAATTTCCTAAAAAAGCGCACGGCGCCGGTGGAGAATATCGACGGGGCCATGCAGACCGTTTTCGACAGCATGGCCGCGACCATGTATGTGGCCCCGGGCGTGGGCCTGGCCGCCCCCCAGGTGGGCATCGGACAGAGTTTCATCATCTATGACATCGCTTCGAGAGAAGAAGGGCATGACCTGCATGTGCTGGTCAATCCGAAAATTATCACCAGCGAGGGTGAAATCCTATCGGAAAACGAAGGATGCCTGAGCGTGCCTGACTTCAGGGCTGACGTCAAACGGGCCGAGCGTATTCTCGTGGAAGGGGTCGACCGGGACGGCAACCCCCTGCGCTTCGAAGCAGACGGCCTTCTGGCCATCGTCATCCAGCACGAACTGGATCATCTCAACGGCACCCTGTTTATCGATCACATCAGCGTATTGAAGCGGCAGATGTACAAACGACGGGTCAAAAAAGAGATGAAGCAGCAGTGAAGCGCCCATTGAAAATAGTTTTTATGGGCACGCCGGATTATGCTGTGCCGTCGCTTCGGGCCCTGCATGACAGCGGCCATGAGGTGCTGGCCGTGGTCACCCAGCCCGACCGGCCCAAAGGCCGGGGCCGTAAGCTGACCCCGCCGCCGGTCAAACACACCGCCGTACAATATGGTTACCGGATTCTCCAACCCGAGAAGGTGCGCACCCACGCCTTTCACGAAGAGATGACCCGACTGGCGCCGGACCTGTTCATCGTGGTGGCCTTCGGCCAGATTCTGCCCCAGCGTCTGCTGGACATTCCCGGCACGGGCTCCATCAACGTTCACGCATCGCTGCTGCCCCGGTACCGCGGCGCCGCGCCCATCCAATGGGCCATCATCAACGGGGACCGCGAAACCGGCGTCACGACCATGATGATGGACAAGGGCATGGACACCGGCGATATCCTGCTGATGGAAAAAACCATCATCGGACCCGATGAAACCGCCGCCGATCTTAACGGCCGCCTCAGCGAGATGGGTGCCCGGTCTTTGGTCCGGACGCTTGAAAAACTGCAGAACGGCAGCCTCGAGCGCGCCCCCCAGAACCACTCGCAGGCGACTTATGCCCCCATGCTCAAAAAAAAGGATGGGAAAATCGACTGGTCCATGCCGGCCGAGCGGATCGAATGCCTGATCCGCGGCGTGACCCCGTGGCCGGGAGCCTATACCTTCAGCGACGACATGCGCCTGAAGATCTTCAAAGCCAGCGTTCTGGAGCGGGAGATCAGCGTCCCGCCGGGCACCATCCTCGAGTGCTTTGCCGGAGAGCTTCGCGTGGCCACCGGCAAAGGGGTCATCGCCATCCAGGAGATTCAAGGGGACTCGGGCAAACGCCTGCCCATCGACGATTTTCTCTGCGGCTGCCGCCTGCCCGATGATACCTGTCTGGGATAATTCAAATGTTGACGGTTCCGTATAAAACCCGATATCAGCGTTACGCTTCATCCCTCGTCACTGCGGAGTGCAGAAAGTACACCTTATTCCTCGGGGTTCGCAAGCCTTGATCTCGGGCTTTATACGAAACCTTTTGAATTGAACCTTTTTTATATATTGTCGATGCAACATTTGGGTGACCGTGACCACATCATCACCTCAAAACCCAACCCGCTCACCATCCAAACGAAACCAGCCCATCACCGACCCCAGGGCCGCCGCCCTGGCCGTGCTGGATCGCGTGGGCATGGGCAAGGCGACCCTGGACGCGATCCTCGATGATTTAACGCCCATGCTGACTGGTCTCTCCCGCCGGGACCGGGCCCTTTTCAACCAGCTGGTATACGGCGTGCTGCGCCGGCGGCTGCGATTGGATGCCGTGGTTGCGGCTTACGCCGATCGGCCCTTCAAAAAGATATCCCCGCCTATCCTGAACATCCTTAGAATCGGCCTGTTCCAGATCCTGTTCATGGACCGGATCCCGGCATCGGCAGCCGTCAACACGTCGGTCAACCTGGTACGGGCCCGCAAGGCCTCAAAAGCGGCCGGTTTTGTCAATGCCCTGCTGAGAAACGCCCTGCGAGACCCCGACCGGTTTCGCGTTCCCGACGCCCTGGATTCGCCGGTGGATCACATTGCCGTGGCCCACGCCTTTCCCCATTGGCTGGCCTCGCGCTGGATCGGCCGGATGGGCCTTGCCCAAACCGACCGGCTGTGTGCGGCAATGAACACCATCCCGCCCATTACCTTGCGCTGCAACGGGCTGAAAAACAACCTGGCGGAACTGGTGAAGTCACTGTCGGATCAGGCGGAAGCCGTCGAGATCCTGGACACCGTCCCCGGCGGGGTCAACCTGATCCGCCCCCGTCTCCCCATCCCTGAGATGAAAACCTTTGTCGACGGCCGCTTTTCCGTCCAGGACGGGGCTGCCCAGCTGATTTCCCTGCTGCTGTCACCCCAGCCGGGAGAAACCGTTCTGGACGCCTGCACTGGCCTGGGTGGAAAGGCGACCCACCTGGCCCAGATCATGGACAACCGTGGCGCCATCATGGCCATGGACAACGTGGATACCAAACTGACCCGTCTGGAAAACGAGGCACACCGCCTGGGCGTGTCCATTATTCGTACCCGACACATGGACCTGAACCAGTCGCTCGCCTTTGAAACGCTGCCCCGCTTCGACCGGATCCTTCTGGATGCACCCTGCTCCGGCCTGGGCGTGCTGCGGCGCAATCCCGACGCCAAATGGTCCTGCCAACCGGCCGATATCGCCCGTTTGGCCAAACAGCAGGCGCGCTTTCTCGACCATCTCGCTCCGCTGGTCAAAAAAAACGGGTTCCTGGTTTTTGCCGTCTGCAGCATGGAGCCGGAAGAAAATGAGGGGGTAATCAAGACTTTTTTGAAAAACCATGCAAACTTTGCTATAATTGGTGCGCACTCCATGGAAGAGAAGACCGTGCTTCCTTTTTTGGGTGAAGACGGCTTTTTCAGAACGGCACCCCACATGGATCACTTGGACGGCTTTTTCGCAGCACGGCTGCAACGCACGCGCTGACAGGATAAAACACCATGCCCGTTTACGATTACGAGGCCCTTGACGCCAAGGGAAAAACCGTCACCGGAATCATCGATGCCGACGGCGCCCAGGCGGCACGGCAGAAAATCCGCGCCATGGGCAGTTTTCCCGTCACCGTCAAGGAGGTCACGGACGGCGAAACCAGCAAAGAGACCCGTGCCGCGAGCTTCCAGGGCCTGTTCAGCCGTGTCAAGCCGGCCCATGTCAGCCTGTGGACCCGCCAACTGGCGACTTTGACCGGTGCCGGATTTCCGCTGGTTACCGCACTGACCACCCTGGTCTCCCAGACCAAAATTCATGGGTTCACCAAGATCGTCGCCCGGATCAAGGACTCGATTGTCGAGGGCAACAGCTTTGCCTCTTCCCTGACGCTCTACCCGTCGGTTTTCTCTCAGATTTATATCAACATGGTGCGCGCCGGAGAGACCTCGGGAACACTGGAAATTGTTCTCCAACGCCTGGCGGACATTATGGAAAAACAGCAGGAGCTCAAGTCCCGCATCCAAACCGCCATGGCCTATCCCATCCTCATGACCGTCGTCGGCACCCTGGTGCTTTTTTTTCTGATGACCTTCGTCATCCCCAATATTACCACGATCTTCGTGGACATGAATCAGGCGTTGCCCACCCCGACCCGGTTTCTCATCGCGGCCAGCGATCTGTTCAAACGCTTCTGGTGGCTGCTCGTGGTCATGATCGTCGCCGGCTTGGTGGCCTTAAAGACCTTCAGAAAAACGGAACGCGGGCTGGTTGCCACGGACCGGATAATGCTTCGCATGCCCGTCATGGGCCTGATGCTGAAAAAGATCGCCGTGGCCCGTTTTGCCCGGACACTCGCATCACTGCTTGAAAACGGCGTAACCATGCTGCCGGCCCTGGAGATCGTCAGAAATGTCACCGGCAATGTCGTGATCTCCGGCCTCATCGAAAAGGCATCCAGTGAAGTCGAAAAAGGCCAGGCATTGGGCTTGTCACTGGCGGCCGACGACGTCTTCCCTGATCTGGCTGTACAAATGGTTCAGGTGGGTGAACAAAGCGGTGAATTGGAATCCATGCTCTATAAAATCGCCGAAGTGTATGAAAACGAAGTCCAGTCATCGATCATGAGCATGATGGCCATGCTGGAGCCGGTAATGATCCTGGTCATGGCCGTGGTCGTGCTGTTTATCGTGCTTTCCATCTGTCTGCCCATTTTCGAAATGAACCAGCTGGTGGGGTAAATAAAACGGTCTCTGGTCTCTGGTTCGTGGTTCGTGGTTTGTGGTTTGTGGTTGGTTGATGGCTTTCACCTTTGAGCTTTGAGCTGCGTCCTTGTGCGCTTGATTGTTGGATCGCATTGGGTTAGTATCCGGTTTTAAGAAACATAAAGGGTTCAACCGCACCGGTTAAGCGCCGGGCAAGGAACCATGGAGGAATCATGAAGCTGTCTTACCCGCAAAAAGTGGGCAACTGCCGCGGTTTCACCCTGATCGAGCTGATGGTGGTAATCGTCATCCTCGGCATTCTGGCCGGCCTGATCGTCCCGCGCATCATGGGCCGTCCGGAGCAGGCCAAGCAACTCAAAGCCAAAATGCAGATCGAAAGCATTGGCACGGCCCTCAAGCTCTACAAACTGGACAATGGCATGTATCCATCTACTGAGCAGGGGATACAGGCGCTGGTGGAGCTACCCGCTTCCGGCAACATTCCCAAAAACTGGCGCAAAGGCGGCTATCTGGAAAAAGGCAAAGTGCCCAAAGACCCCTGGGGCAATGATTTCGTCTACCTGAGTCCGGGAATCCATGATGATTTTGACATCATCGCCTACGGCGCCGACGGGGCGGCCGGCGGTGAGGACAAAGATGCGGATATCAACAGCTGGGAGACCGACTAACGCGGCACCGGCGATCACCCGACGGGCTTGCGCCCGTCTCTCATTCCATGACATCGAGCCAGAGTGTCCGTCTACACGCATCGCACATGCAGGCACCCCCGGAAAACAAAACAGGAACCACCCTTTTGGGCGACCGTGGATTCACACTGATTGAAATGATCGTCGTGACGGCGCTGATCAGCATCATGCTGGTGGTGGCCATCCCCCGCCTGGAAGGTGGGCTCTTATCAGACGGCAGCGACGAAACCGCACGCTGGATCATCGCCACTGTCCGCGGCCTCAAGGAAAAAGCGGTTGTCGAAAACAAAACCTACCTGCTCAACGTGTCGCCCGACGTCCAGCGGCTCTGGATCACCCAAGCCGGCATGGCGGAGACCGATTCAGACGCCGCCCGCGAGGCCGGCTATTCCCTGCCACGCGGGGTGAACATCGACCATGTTGCCTTTTCCCAGACCGAGCGTGTCTCCAGCGGGACCGTTCCCATCGCTTTTTATCCCAAGGGCTATTCCGACAAAGCCGTCATCCGCATGCGAACCAATGACGGTGATCGCCTGGCCTTTTTTATCGAACCCTTCCTGGCCGGGGTCAATCTGGTTCGGGGTCCGGAAGGATGGTAACCATGGCGTCCGTCAACCCGCAGTGCCGCCGAACCGAGCTAACCCGAAAAGGCAGCCCGGAATGCGGCTTCACCCTCATGGAAGTAATGGTGGCCCTGTCCGTATTGGCCATCGCGCTGACGGCCATTTATCGTATGCATACCCAGACCCTGTTCATGGATGCCAGGGGACGGTTCGACACGGTAGCGACCTTGCTGATGGACCAGAAACTGGCCGACATCGACACGATCGAACTGAAGGATCTTTCCGGCGACAGCGGCGATTTCGGTGACGCCAGCCCGGGATACGCGTGGCAGATCCAAACGGAGGATGTCTCGTCCGACCTGCTCAAAGAAGACGGGCCGACGCTCAAGCGGTTTACGGTTACCATCAGCCGCGACGGGGAAGCATCCGTATTTAAAATCGATACATACAGGCTCTTGTATGAATAGCGCACACGGGCGGCCATCCACGGCAGCGGTCTGCGGCAGCGGATTCACCCTGTTGGAGATCATGGTGGCGATCTTTATATTCGCCGTGGTGATCACCACCGTTTTCGGCTCGTTCCGGGCTGTCTTTTCCAGCGCCGATGCCGTCGGCAGCGACGTGGCCGTCTTCGAGTCGGCCCGCACCAGCCTGGGGCGCATGGCCACCGATCTGGGAGGCATTGTCGTCTCCGACTATCCGCGATATAACAAACCCACATTCAATGATCCGCAGGACCCCTATCGCCTGGTGGGAGATACCACCGACGTGGCCGGCAGCAGCTTCGGCCGCCTGCAATTCGCATCATTGGCCCACCTGGCCCTGAACCAGGACCCGCGGCAGGGGGTGTGCCGAATCGTCTACTATGTTGATCAGCGGCCCGACGAGTCGCTGGTCCTGCGCCGTGCCGACCACCTCTACCCCTTTCCCGATTTCGAGGAAAGCGAGGATGATCCCATCTTATGCGACAACATACTTGCCCTCGAATTCGCATACCTGGGTGCCGAAGATGAAATGAACGACCGTTGGGATTCGGAATCGGCCGACACCGATTACGCCACACCACGGGCGGTTGAGATCCGGTTGACGGTGGGAACACCGTCCAGACCCAGACCATTTACCACACGGGTATCCCTGCATGTGTACCGTAAAGCCGCTGAATAGCCCAAGGGACAAAACGCTTCTGGGCAACCGCAGGGGGGTGGCGATCCTGATCGCCATCGGCGTGGTTGCCGTGCTGCTGACCGCCGGATTGGCCTTGAATCGCCGGATCCGCAGTTCGGTCACCGGCGCCTTCCTTGCCAGGGAGCGGGTGGTGCTCTCGGAGATGGCCGTCTCCGGGGTCCATGCCGCCATGGTGATGCTGATCAATGACCGCAAGGAGAACGACACGGATACGCTACAGGAGGATTGGGCCAACCCGGAAAAAGTGGCCGAAATGATCGGGTTGATCCCCTATGATGAAGGCCGTGTCGATGTCCGCATCACCGATGAACGAGGCAAAATCCAGGTGAATGCCCTGGTCAAGTTCCCCGAGGGCCAGCAGTTTTCCGCCAGCCAGCGCTTCCTCTGGGAGCGCCTGCTGGATCACGTGTTCTCCATGTTTGAGGCGGTGCCGGACAGCGACCCCAATATGATCATCAATTCGCTGAAGGACTGGCTGGACAAGGGCGATGATGATGCCATTACCGGTTTGAGCGGCGCCGAGTCCGATTACTACGAAAGCCTGGATCCGCCTTACAGCTGCAAAAACGGACCTATCGATGACCTTGGAGAAGCCGCCCTGATTCAGGGATTTACCCCGGAACTGTTTTCCGGTGCAGGCGGTGTAGCCGGGCTCTCATCCCTGCTGACGGTTCAGGGTGTATCGGCGGTCGGTGACGGTCGTTTCACATTTGACGGAAAGATCAACATCTCCACGGCTGATGTTGCCGTGCTCGCCGCCCTGCTACCCGCTGAACAAGTGGACCTTGCTGAAGCCCTGGCCGACTATCGCGTGGCAAAAGCGGACGAGACGTATACCCACACCATCACCAATGCGGGTTGGTACAAAAATGTGCCCGGTGCCGGGGGCATCACCATCAATCCCGATCTAATCACGGTGTCCAGCGACCTGTTCCGGATTGTTTCAACCGCGACACGCAATGAAAGAACCGCCACGGTCAACGTGGTGGTCCAGCGGGAAAAAGAACAAGACACCGGTCGATGGATCTGTAAAATCTTGATGTGGCAGGCAGAATAGGATATACAGGGTGATTGTATATAACTTTTGCACAGATCGCATTGTATTACGTTTCGACAAAATTAGGATAAGTTCAATTAGGTACGGTATAAAATTTGCGTATATACAGCAAGCAAGTGAGTGATGTGTACTGCGTAATGATAAAATTTCTTATCATTATAAATCTTTAAAGGTTTTCAGAAAATAATGCAGATCGTTATTTGTTGCTACAAAGCGCCAAAAATTTATCTAAATATGAACAATTGTGGTTTAACATTAAAAATTTGACGCAGCTTATCTCCCTGCATTAGGAAGAACGAGCCGAATGTAGCCAGGTTTTTGATATTTTGAATCTCAATACGCATCACAAAAAACTCATCACCAAAAAAAAGATCGCAGCGAAGTCAATCGATAGCCACGGAACCCCAAACAGATAAGCAACCATGAGCCGCAAGATCCTTAGCCTGGAAATTCGAGAGGACTCGATCGCAGCCGTTCTGCTGGACAGCAGTTTCAAAGGCAGCCTGCTGGAGTCGCAGGGGTATTTTCCCATCCCGGCGGACAAAAGAGCGGACGACGAAGGCATAAAAGAAGCCCTTCAGGCCATCGTGGAGACCTTCAAGCACACCGGCGCCACCTGTGTGCTGGGCATCCCCGCAACCGTCGTCTCCTTCAGGAATCTTTCTGTTCCCTTTCATGACATCAAGAAAATCCGGCAGATCCTCCCCTTTGAACTGGAGCCCACCCTGCCGATTCCGGTGGAGGAACTGATCTTCGATTTCGAGGCCGTGAAACGTGATAAGCAGCAGGACCTGCTGACCTTCTCCGTTAAAAAAAGGGAGATTCAACGGTATCTGGAACTCCTCGGAACGGTGAATTTAAGGCCGGCTGTCATCATGCCCGGCGGATATGCCGCGGCCCGTTTCATCTCCACGATGACCGCCATCAACGGTGATTTTCTCTTCATCGATACCGGAGAAGGCAATCACACGATCTACGCCGTCTGTTCAGGACACCTTCGCATGGTCCGCACCCTCCCGGTTGCCAGTGACGGCAATCCGGTCATCCGCAACCTGGAAACCACTCTGAAACGGACATTCACCGCCCTTCAGGAAAGCCTGGGAATTGCGGTCAACCCGTCGGCGGTATTTTCCGCGGGCCCTCAGGCCCCGCTGCTCACCACCGGGAATGGATCATCCACAGTGTTGGGTGTGCCGGTTAAATCCATTGACGACTTGCGGACGTATCCCCGGTTGAAGGGTTCGTTGGATACACCGGATTGGCTGTCCGGGCATCTGGATATCGCCCTGGCCCTGGCCCTGATGGAAACCGAGACTGTCACCGGCGTCAATTTCTCAACAGAGCGGTCAACGATCCAGCACTACTGGAGCGAATATCGCAAACATATCACCGTGACCGCGGGATTGATTGTCCTTGCCCTGGTGACCACACTGGGGGGCCAGATCCTTGCGGTGAATGCCAAACAGCGACGCCTGGCCGAACTGGACCGACAGATTGAAAATGTCTTCAAAAGTGCCTTTCCCGAGGTCACCCGCGTGGTGAACCCCTTGCAGCAGATGCAAATCAAGATCAAAGAGGCCGGTGACGGCAGTGTCGGATTCAATCTGACGGGCGCCCGTGTCCGGATCATCGACATCCTCAACGTCCTGAGCCAGCAGATTCCATCGTCTGCAGACGTTAAGGTCAACCGCATGGTTGCCGGAGCCGATAACGTCGTGCTCTCCGGCGATACAGACAACTTCAACACGGTTGACGACATCAAGGGGCGGTTGGAAGAAGCGGACCTGTTTAAGAGCGTCACCATAAGCTCGGCCGACCTCGAAAAATCAGGAAACCGGGTGAGATTCAAACTGAAGCTGGATTTTTAACCAACCATGGCCATCAAACTCAACAAACGGGAAAAAATCGGTGTGGCTGCGGCAACGGCAGCCATTGTCATATTTCTGGTATTGCAGGTTCTGGTTTTCCCCCTGTTCGAGAAAAACGCCCAATTATCGCGAACGCTGACCGCCCGGCAACAGGAACGGGAGCAGATTCAGCTGCTGCAGGCCGAATACCTCAAAACAGCCGAAAAGGCGCAGGCGGCGCAACGGCACCTGAAAAGACGCAAACAGGGCTTTACCCTCTTTTCATTTCTGGAAACCCTGGCTGGACAGACTGGCGTCAAAAGCAATATCGCCTATATGCGGCCGACCACCACCAGCCAAAAGGACAGCCCGTACCGGCTTTCCATGGTGGAAATGAAGCTACAGGAAATTACCATGGCGCAGCTTCTGGCCTATCTGCACGGCATCGAAACATCCGCGGACATGATTTCAATTAAACGGCTCTCCATTTCCAAAGGGGAGCAGAAGGCCGATCTGATCAATACGGTATTTCAAGTCGAAACACTGGAGATGTAACGCTTCTCATGATTTCCGTTAAGGCCCTTTTCGCATATCTGTTGTACGCCCTGCTGGCGACAACGCTTTTTTTGGTTCTGCTGTTTCCCGACCAGACCATCGAAGCCTACGTGAACGGGCGACTGGCTGCCATCGACCCATCGCTGAGCATGGTGGCGAAGTCGATTCGACCGGCCCTGCCGCCGGGAGTTAAAATGATTGATGTCGACCTGAACCGCGACGGCGTTCGGCTGGCTCACTTTGAAGATGCCCGTGTCTCACCCGATCTGGCGACCCTGCTCCAGGAACAAAAACAGGTTCGATTTCAAGCACATATTGCCGATGGGAGGATAAATGGCCGAGCAACCATGGAGACCGCCGGCCCATCCGGCCCCTTGCAGGTGGAAGCGGACATTTCTGAGATCCGAATAGACAAGCTCGGTGCTATCGACACCAATGTGCCTTTTACCCTTACCGGTTCCCTGAAAGGACGGATGACCCACGACGGGGCGCGCGCCCCCATGGGCATGACCAGCGGGTTGCTGACGGTACCGGATCTGCACATCGCCCTGAAAGCGCCTTTTTTCGGCATCACCGAACTGGTGATGGATCAGGCGGAGGCGGACTTTTCGCTCAGTGGTGGGAACCTGCGGCTCAAATCCCTAACTTTCGATGGCCCCATGGTCGAAGGTAAGATTACCGGGACCATAGAACTGAGACATCCCTTCGAGCAGAGCCGCCTGAACCTCACCGGAAATGCCAAACCCCGACCGGAGTTGGTCGCCCGGCTCCAAGAGACCGTTCCCCAGGGGATCGTCAACACACGGACACTGGGAAACCGGGGTCTGACCTTCCGGGTGCGCGGCTCCATTGACAAACCCGACATCTCCATGAGATAGGCGATGACACCAAAAGCCATTTTCACATTTATCAACTTGCTCTGCATCACCGTTTGCACATATGTGGTCGTGAACGGTTTTTACGGAACCCTCTCAGCAGGGCTGACCCAGTCCCCCGTATCAACCCAACAGAATGTCTACCGGGTGGGTGATACTGGCACAACCAGCCGCCCCCTGACCGCATACAAGGCGATCTTGGAGCGGAACCTATTCAATACCCGCTCAAACAACGAACCCCAGACGGGTAAAGTGGATGTCGAATCCCTGGAAGAGACCAAGCTGAACCTGAAGCTGTGGGGAACGGTTTCCGGCAGCGACGACGGTGACTATGCGGTCATCGAAGATGTCAAGGCACGCGAGCAGAACCTGTACCGTAACGGCGATGCCATCCAGACGGCCACGGTCAAGGAAATACACAGGGAAAAGGTCGTCCTCACGGTAGACGGAAAAGATGAAGTCCTCCAGATGCAGGAACTGGAGTCGGGCAAGTCCGCCTTCCGGCCCGGCGGGCTTCCTGTTCGCGAGGCGGCGACATCCTCCGGTGCAGTGCGTGCCCAGCGAATTTCCCTGAGGCGATCCTATATCGAGCAGTCTATGACGGACGTGGCGTCGCTGATGACCCAGGTGCAGATCCAGCCGCACATGGAAAACGGTGTGCCGGCAGGTCTGGCGCTATCCAGCATCAAACCCAACTCCATTTTCCGGAGAATGGGCCTGAGAAACGGAGACATCATCGCCGGTGTAGACGGCACTGAAATTACATCGGTAGATGATGCGTTGAAGCTGGTGGACAGCCTTAAATCCGCATCCACCCTCTCCGTTCAGTTAAAACGCAGGGGGCAGGAAAAAAACATCGAATACAACATCAGATAGCCGGCCAGGCGCCCCGGGCCCGTTGCCGGTGGAAAACAGGAAAAAGAAGATATGTCTATTGAACACACAATGGATGCAGCCAGAAAATGCATGGTCGGCGTACTGATCGCCGTGCTGACGTTTTTTCTCTTTGCCGCCAGCACCGCCGCTCAAAATCAGGATCAGGGTCAGAATTCGGGTCTGGCGACCGACGGCAACGCAGCGGCAAATGGTTCACAGCGCTTTGTCTCCATTGATTTCAACAATGTGGATATCAGCGTGTTCATCAAATTCATCAGTGAACTCACCGGTAAAAATTTCGTGATCGACCAGCGCGTAAAAGGCAAGGTGACCATAATCTCCCCGTCCAAGATATCTGTCGATGAAGCCTTCAAGGTGTTCGAATCGGTGCTCGATGTGCACGGCTTCGCCACCGTGGAGACCGGCAAGCTGATCAAGATCATTCCGTCTCCGGATGCACGCACCAAAAGCATCGAAACCCGAACCCGGACCAAAGGCGATTCGGACAATGACCAGGTGGTGACCCAACTGGTGCCCCTGCGATATGCCGACCCTGACGAAGTTAAACGACTGTTCACCCCCATGGTCTCCAAAAGCAGCGTCATCCTCTCCTACGCGCCAACCAACACCCTGATCATCACAGACAACTACTCCAACATCGCCCGCCTGATGAAGATATTGAAAACTATCGACATCCCCGGCGTGGGTCGTGAAATAACCATATTTCCGATCCACAACGCCGATGCGTCCAAACTGGTGTCTCTGCTGGAAACGGTATTCAAAAACTCCCAGGGCCCGGTCAAAAAAGGGGCGCCCCCATCCGATCGCAGCGCCGCCTTAGTAGCCGACGAACGCACCAACAGCATCATCATGGTGGCCAGCGAAGTAGACACCAACCGGATCCGCAGCCTGATCGACACCCTGGACCTGGAGACGCCCAAGGGCAAGGAGAAGATCCACGTCTACTACCTGGAATACGCGGTGGCGGAAGAGATCGTCGCCGTGCTCAAGGATCTCCCCAAAGAAGACAAGGCAGCAGCCACCGGCGGTGCCAAGGAAGCACCCGTGGTTTCCGACAAAGTGACGATTACGGCCGATAAGGCCACCAACAGCCTGATTATCACCGCCGACCGGGATGACTATGCCACGCTGGTGGAAATCATCCGCCAGATCGACATTCCCCGTTCCATGGTCTACATCGAAGCCCTGATCATGGAGGTCAATGCGGAAAAAAGCTTCGATTTAGGCACCGAATGGGTCGTGGGCGACGATGTAGACCTAAACAATGACCGCCAAGGGATCGTCGGCGGTGGCTTCACCACCGACGATACGAACCTGCAATTCAGTCCCACCACCGGGGCTCTGGTCCCCGCGCTCGCCTCCGGCTTCTCTTTAGGCCTTTTCGGTGAAGCGATCGAAATTGCCGGCGTCTCATTTCCCAGCATCGCAGCCATCGTGCAGGCCTATAAAAAAGACAGGGATATCAACATTTTGTCGACACCCCAACTGCTCACCACCGACAATCAGGAAGCCAGCATCACGGTGGGCAAGAACATCCCTTTCCAGACCACCACATCGACCACCAACAACGACACCTTCAACTCCTTTGAATACCGGGATGTGGGCAAGACGCTCAAGATCACGCCGCAGATCAACAAGGACCGTATGGTTCGATTGAATCTTTCGCTGGAAGTTTCCGCCCTGGAGAGCAGTGTGGATAATAGGCCGACGACGCTAAAGCGTACCGTGGAAACCACGGTGATGGTCAGGGACAGCAGTACCGTGGTCATCGGCGGGCTGATCGACGACACCTTTTCCCAGACCGAATACAAGGTCCCCTGCCTGGGTGATATCCCCGGACTGGGTTGGCTCTTTAAAACCCGGTCCAAAGGCAACGAAAAATCCAATCTGTTCATCTTCATCACCCCCAGGGTGATTCAGAATCCCGAGGAGGCATCAACCATATACGAGTCCAAAAAAAGCACCATAAATGAGATGCGTGAGATGCAGATCAAAATGTACAATGGCGATGCGGACAAAATACCAGCGCTGTCCATTGAAACGAATCCGCAGAACGAATCTGTACCGGGAGCCGTGATGGACGGTGCAGACGGGACCGGGACCGGTGACCCCGTCATGCAGATCAACCCGTCCGCGGCTGAATCGGTGGGCAATCGCTCGGCAGACGGCTATCACCTGCAAGTGCAGTCCTTTAGCGACCAACTGTCGGCCATTGAGTCGGTGGAGAGACTCAAACAGATGGGTCATCAGGCCTATATTACCGAAACGGATGTGGACGGCAAGATCTGGTATCGGGTGCAAATCGGCGGTTTCCCAGACCGCGTTGCGGCACAGATGGCCCGGGATACCCTGTCCGGACAGGGCATGACGGACACGCTGATCATAAAAAACAA
Source organism: uncultured delta proteobacterium (assembly GCA_963697225.1). GTDB lineage: Bacteria > Desulfobacterota > Desulfobacteria > Desulfobacterales > Desulfosarcinaceae > Desulfosarcina. The sequence continues at coordinate 89,840 of CAVONM010000031.1, read as the reverse complement.
CCCATGAAAAAATCCCTGGAAGATATCCTTAAGAGCAAGTACGGCGTCTCCGATGAAGACTTGGCGGACGCAGTCAGACTGCACGGGGAAAAAGGAGGCCGCCTGTCCGAGGTGCTGTTGCACCGGAAGGTCCTCACCGAAACCCAATTGCTGGATGCCTTGAGCGAACAGTATGACCTCCCCTTCTGGCCCGAACTGCCCCTGGAAAGCTTCGGTGAGGATCGCACCCGCAGTGCGCCGATCGCTTTCCTCAAGCGCCATGCCATGGTGCCGCTGGTGCTTAAAAACATCCCGGCTGCAGGGGTCAGCGTCCTGCCCGAGGAAATGGTCAATATCATCGCCGTCAACGATCCCGCGGCATTTGAACCCCTGGACGACCTGGCTCGAATGATCGGCTTTTCGTCCTACAACCTGGTGCTCTCCACCAAAAGCGCCATTTTTGCCGCCATCAACCTGATCTTTGACATGAGCCGGGGCACCGCCGAACAGCTGGTTCAGCACATGGAAGAGGATGGCAGTACCATCATCAGCGAGATCGAGGACACTGCCGATCTGCTCGAGGACACCAGCGACGCCCCGATCATCAAACTGGTCAATCACATCATCTCCCAGTCCATCAAGGCCCGCGCCAGTGACATTCACATCGAGCCTTATCAGGACAGCTTCAAGGTGCGCTACCGGGTGGACGGAATCCTCTACGACCTTCTCACGCCGCCAAAGTGGATACAGGCGTCGCTGATCTCACGAATCAAGGTCATGGCCAAACTCAACATCGCCGAAAAACGGCTGCCCCAGGACGGACGCCTGGAAGTCAAAATCGGCAGCCAAAATGTGGATGTGCGTGTTTCAACCCTTCCCACCACCTTCGGCGAGCGCGTGGTCATGCGGCTGTTGAACAAATCAGAAAAAGTCCTCAACCTGAAGGAACTGGGGCTGTCGTCCGATGATCACGAACTGTTCAACCAACTGGTGACCCAGCCCAACGGCATCATCCTGGTGACCGGTCCCACCGGAAGCGGCAAGACCACTACCCTCTATTCCGTGCTGTCCACCATCATCAAGCCGGACATCAACATCATCACCATCGAAGATCCGGTGGAGTACCAGCTCAAAGGCATCAGCCAGATCCAGGTGAACCCGAAAATCGATCTCACCTTTGCCCGCGGCCTGCGTGCCATCGTCCGCCAAGACCCGGATGTGATCCTCATCGGCGAGATCCGCGACAAGGAAACCGCCACCATCGCTGTCCAGTCCGCCCTGACCGGCCACCTGGTGTTCTCCACGCTGCACACCAACGATTCAGCCGGTGCGATCACACGCCTGGTGGACATCGGTGTCGAGCCGTTTTTGATCTCTTCCGCCGTAGTCGCGGTTATCGCCCAGCGGCTGGTGAGGGTGCTGTGTGACTACTGCAAGGAGGCCTTCACCCCGGGCGTGATCCTGGAGAGCATCGGCATTTCCCGGACGCAATTGAGAAACCACACCCTTTATCAGGCAAAAGGCTGCGAGAAGTGTTTTAACACCGGCTACCGCGGCCGCATTGCCATATTCGAGATCATGCACATGCGCGAGGGGTTGAAAAACCTGATTCTGAAAACATTCGATGCCACCCAGATCAGACAATTCGCCCTGCAGTACAAAATGAAAACCCTGCGCCAGAGCGGCATCGAAAAAGTGCTGGCCGGAACGACCACCATCGAAGAGGTCCTGCGGGTGACCCAACAAGGACCGGATGAACGGGCACCTTCGGCTTTTGAATGAGGCTTCCGTCCCAATGGGTAAACAGGCGCGGCGAAACGGTCCCGTCGTCGCTCCGCCTGCGATGCGGGGCGTTGGACGGTCGAGGTTAAAACCAAACTGTCGGCGTCCCTCGGAACAAGCTCGACGGTTGGCTAAAGGTACATCATGAAAACCCTTTTCCAGGCGGCCTTGTTTTTCCTGTTTGTCGGCAGCGCATGGGCCGGGTCTCAGGCATCCGATCCGGCCACCCCGGGGGAATCCATGCCGGTGATGGCGGCACCCATCCGCTTTTTCCAGCGATACCTGTCCGGGGCGGACGGCCACCGATGCCCCATGACCCCCTCGTGCTCCAGCTATGCCCTGCAGGCCGTTCAGCGCCATGGAAGCATCAAAGGATGGATCATGGCCAGCGACCGGCTGATGCGCTGCGGCCGCGACGAACTGAAACTGAGCCCGTCAGTGATGACACGCGAGGGCATCCGCTGCCAGGACCCGGTTGGCAGCAACGACGTCTGGCCGCGCTGACGAATGGGATGCCTTAAGGTATTTCAACCCATGCTTCGTTTTCTGAATTTTGCAATAATCGTGCCCCTTTTGATGATTGCAGCACCTGCCTATGGCATCGCCCGGTTGACCATCGATGCGGACAGCCAATACCGGTATGCCCAGTCCCGCCTCGATTCCGGAGCCGTCGACGAGGCGATTGCTGAGTTCAACCGCTTTATCCATTTTTTTCCTGCAGACCCTAGAATTTTTCAGGCACGCTTCCAGACCGGCATGGCTCACTTCAGCGCCGGCCGCTATCAGGCGGCAGCGGCTATTTTCGACCAGCAAACTGTTGATTTCGCCGGTTCGCCCTTAGACAACCAGGCCTTTTTCATGCTCAGTCGAAGCCATGCGCGCCAGGGCATGATCGAACAGGCCATTTTGGATCTGCACAACCTCGTGGCATTGTCTTCAGCGGCGGATGTCATCGATCGGGCCCGCTACGAATTGGGATGGCTCCATGTGGATCAGGGCCGCTGGAAAGAGGCCGACCAGAGCTTCGGTCGAATTTCACCCGACAATCAGGACCGCTTCCAGGTGGCCGACCTGATGCAGGCCCTGGCCGGCAGCAAGGCGATCCCGGTCAAGCATCCGACCACCGCAGGTTGGCTTTCGATCGTACCCGGCGGCGGTCAGCTTTACACCAATAGATACCAGGATGCAGCCACCGCCTTTTTGATCAACGTCGGTCTGATCTGGGCGGCATGGGAGTCTTTTGACAACGAACAATACGCTCTTGGCAGCGTGATCGGTGTCGTAGGGTTTGGGTTTTATGCTGGCAATATCTATGGCGCCGTCTCCAGTGCCCACAAGTACAACCGTGACCGGATTACCGAGTACCGTGAACGCCTTTACAATTACAGGCCGATCTCATTATCCCTGGCCCCGGCACCCAAGGGAGCCGCCCTGTGCCTGACCGTTCGATTTTAAGACCATGCCATCTCCCCCCGCTTCATCCGTAACGCGTCTGGCGAAAAAAGCGCTGCGGATCGTTCTGTTGGTCGCCCTTTTCATGGCCATGGCCAGCATCGGGGCCTACGTGTCCCTGACCTTGATCATCAAAGGGGAAGACACCGTCATCGTTCCGGACCTGGTGGGGAAGGACGTCCTTTACGGTCTCGAAATGCTTTCGGACCTGGGACTCAATACCCGCGTTAAAGGCACGGTATATCATGACCAGGTGCCCAAAAACCACGTCATCGATCAGGATCCGGATGCCGGCGCTGCCATCAAGCGGGGCCGGGACGTAAAAATTCGCGTCTCCCGCGGACCGGAAACCATTTTAATGCCCAACCTGGCCGGTCTTTCCCTCCAGCAGAGCCGGATCCTGTTGACGGAAAACGGTTTATGCCAAGGCGTGTTGTCGGCTATGACCAGCCCCCGGTTCGACCCCGGGCAGATCATGGCCCAATATCCGCCGCCCGGTAAAATCGTTTCCCGCAACACCTGTGCCGATCTGCTGATCAGCCGTGGGCCCTCATCCCCGGCATTTCCCATGGTCGATCTGTCCGGGCTTACCCCGGAGTCGGCCATTCGCCGGTTGGAACAGATGCAGTTGACCGTGGGAAACATCCGGATCGTTCGCCGGCCCGGTGCCCCGCTGGATACCATCGTGGATCAGATCCCACCGACCGGACACCGGGCGGCGCCGGGCAACCTTGTGGACCTTTCGGTAAACCGATCCAATCTGGGCCGGTATCCGGGTGGGACCGAGATCGCCAATCCGGTTGAACTGTTTAGGTTCTCTCTGGAAAACGGTTTTTTAAAGAAACGGGTGCAGGTCAGAATGAACCAGGCACAGATTTCGCTCAGCCTGTTCGATGATTTCTTGGCACCGGGCCAAGAAATCTGGCTTTTGGTTCCAAAAAGTGATAACTCCACGATAATGGTGTATGTGGATGGTCAACTGGTGGAAACCCGGATTATGTAAGGGCACTGATCGGACAGGCGAATCGTTGAACGGGTGAGGAGAAGTGAAGATGAAATGTATGGCACCGTCGATATTATCGGCGGATTTTTCCAGACTGGGGGAGGAGGTTCGTGCGGTGGAAGCAGCCGGCGCAGACTGGATCCATGTGGATGTCATGGACGGCTGTTTCGTCCCCAACATCACCATGGGCCCGCTGGTGGTTGAAGCGGTCCGACGGTCCACCACACTGACCATCGATGTCCACCTGATGATCGAACGACCGGAGCGCTATATAAAAGATTTTTCCGATGCCGGTGCCGACTATATCGCTGTCCATCAGGAGGCCTGCACCCATCTGCATCGAACCATTCAATTGATCCGCGAACGAGGGACCAAGGCCGGGGTGGCCCTGAATCCGGCCACACCGGTGGAATCCCTCCAGTGGACCTTGGATGACCTGGACTTCGTCCTGATCATGAGTGTCAACCCCGGATTCGGCGGTCAGCAGTTCATCCTGTCGGCGCTGGACAAGGTGGCTCAACTCAAGACAACCATCCGCGAGCGTGGCTTGTCCACCCTGATCCAGATCGACGGCGGCGTAAACGCCGGCACCATCAGCCGTATCTCGGCAGCGGGCGTGAATGTATTCGTGGCCGGCAGCGCCATCTTCGGCAGTGACGATTATGGACGGACCATCGCCGAACTCAAAGCAAAATGGTAAAAGGGGGTATTGGTGGCTGACAGTCGGCAGAACCCATTGATTCTCGTGGTCCACGGCCCCAGTCTCAACATGCTGGGAACGCGCGAACCCGAGCATTATGGCAATCGGACCCTGGAGGCGATCGACGCCTCCCTGCAAGCCAAGGCCGCAGAGCTGGGCCTTCAGGTTTCCACGTTCCAGTCCAACCACGAGGGAGAAATCGTCGAGTGCATCCAAAAGGCCGTTGGGCGGGCACGGGGCCTGATCATCAACCCGGCCGCTTTCACCCACACCAGTGTGGCCATCCGAGACGCGGTCCTGATCTTGGAGGTACCGACCATCGAGGTTCATCTGTCAAACATCTACAAACGGGAATCGTTCCGGCAACGATCATTTATCGCCGACATTGCCACCGCGCAAATCTCCGGGTTAGGGGCTTCGGGGTATCTTTACGCCTTGGAGGCCCTGGCGCAGTTGATCGCCTGACGCCTTGCCATGACCGCCAACTTCAGACAACCGCCGATATCCGCCGGCCGGGTCTCCTCCGTCCAGTCATCCTTCGATCGCCAGATCCTGCGCGGTCTTCTGGCCGAATGGGAAAACGCCCTGTGGCTGCTGCCCGAATCCCTTCGACAATCCATCAAAAGACCCATTTTTGCCATTCGCGACATGCCGACCCGGCTGGGTTGCTGGAGCCGGGAAAAGCGTGAAATCACCCTGAGCCGGGATATCGTCAGCAGTCACCCGTGGGATGATGTCAAGGAGGTGCTGCTTCACGAGATGGCGCATCAGGTGGCTCACGAAGGGTTACAGGCCACATCGGAACCCGACCACGGCGACGGTTTCCGACAGGCCTGCCGCCTGTTGCGCGCCAACCCGGCAGCCTCCGGCACCTACCGTCCCCTGCACGTGCGCCTGCACCAGGGGGAGGAATTGGGCGACCGGGACCGCATCGTGGTCAGGATTCACAAACTCATGGCCCTGGCAGAAAGCAGCAACCCCAACGAGGCCCAGGCCGCCATGCGCAAAGCCCACGAGCTTATTTCGCGTCATAACGTGGACCTGATCGCACGAGGCGCTGATCGGGATTATCACAGTATATTTTTGGGAAAGCCCCGCATCAGGCATTTTCGGGAGGCCTATCATCTGGCGCATCTGCTTCAGGATTATTACTTCGTCCAGGGCATGTGGATCCAGGCCTGGGTGCTCGAAAAGGAAAGGATGGGACGCGTTCTGGAGATCAGCGGCACCCGGAAAAACGTCCGGATCGCCGATTATATCCACGCGGCCATATGCCACTATATCGACGATGCCTGGGCGGATTATCGACGGAACAAAGGTCTGAATAGACATCGCAAAACCGATTTCGCCGTCGGCATCATCAAAGGATTCAAGGCCACCTTGCAGCAGGCATCCACAACGGGTTCACGGGGCGTTGACACACATCTGCCCGCTCGTATCGAGGACCACGCCCTGAGCCAATACCTGACTCATCGCTATCCCCATGTCCGTTCATTTTCAAGAAGGGGTCCCGGACACGATGCCAGGGTTCTGGCAGACGGAACGGAAAGCGGCCGTCGGTTGATCATCGCCAGAGGCATCACCCGCCGCGATGGATTCAAGGATAAGTTTTTGGATTACGAGGATAAAACCAGTCCGCAGAATCAGGACGCGGATACAGGGAGAACCCGTGACGGACAAACGATCTAAATCGAGTAGAAAATCGGTTCATGTGGTCACCATCGGCGGCGGCAGCGGCCAGTATGCCCTGTTGTCCGGCCTGAGAAATCTGAAAGGCATCCGCATCAGCGCCGTCGTTTCCATGATGGACAGCGGAGGCAGCACCGGACGGCTCCGTGACGAATTGGGCACCCTGCCTCCCGGCGACATCCTCAAATGCATCCTGGCCCTGTCTCCCCACCAGGATACTGCCCGGGTCATCTTTCAAAAGCGGTTCAACAAGGACAGGCGCCTCAAGGGGCACAATGCCGGCAATATGCTCCTGACCATGCTCTCCCGCTACACCGGCAGCTTTCCCGCCGGTGTGCAGGCCCTGGCCGAAATACTGGATGCCAAGGGGGAAATCCTTCCGGTCACCATCGACCGGGCCACCCTGGTGGCGGAACTGACCGACGGCAGCCGGATATACGGTGAAAGCGCCATCGACACCCCTCGCGGCCATCAGCGCGAAACCATCCGGGATGTTTATCTGGTCCCCCACCACAGTGACACGATCACCGTTTATCCGCCGGTTTTAAAAGCGATCGCCGATGCCGACATCATCATCCTGGGGCCGGGCGACCTGTTCACCAGCATCATTCCCAACCTCATCGTTCCCGGCCTGCGGGAAAAGCTCAGTGCTGTGTCTGCGCCCATTTATCACGTGGTCAACATCATGACCAAATTTGGCGAAACGAACCACTTTCAGGCAAGCGATTTCATATCCACCATAGAAGGTTTCACCGGCCGAAAAATCAGCGGCACCATCGTCAACACGCGACGACCCGATGACCGCCTGCTGAGCCTATATCGCAAACAGAAGGCTGAATTTGTGGACGTCGGCTACCCGGATGACGGTTGTCAGCTGTTTCTGGAAGACCTGCTTGAAACATCGGGAGACGTCATCCGCCATGACCCCGAAAAGCTCGCCGGGTTGATTGAAAAAATCATTGCCGGCGGTCCAAACCCAGCCTGATGGTGTTGGATGGTGTTTCGCGGGGCCCTGTTAATCCGTTTGTCCGGGGGCTTTTGCGTGCCATCTGGCGAATATGCCCCTGGCGATCAACAGATCCGCCGGCACGGTGATCTTGATGTTGTCCGGGTCACCGGGCACCACGGTCACCCTCTCTCCGGCAGATTCGGCAATGGAAGCGTCGTCGGTGGCGGTGAATCCGCGCCGGGCGGCCAACTGGTGGGAACGTCGGATCAAGTTAAGGGAAAAGGTCTGCGGCGTCTGGGCAAGACGGACCTGCCGTCTGTTCAGCGTACCTACGATCATCCCGTCGTCATCCACCTGCTTTAAGGTGTCAGTCGCCGGTATCGCCGGAATGCATGCGCCGGTCTCCCTGACACCGGCGAGGCAGGCATTCATGAGAGACACACGCACGAACGGACGGACGCCGTCGTGGATCATGACGGTACCGTCGGGAACGCCGATGGCGCTCAGCCCGTTGAATACCGAGTCCTGCCGCCGCGGCCCACCGGCAACCAATTGAACGTCATGCGCCAGGGAAAGCGGCGCCAACACGTCAGCCCGGCACCGTTCCAGGTCATCTTCCGGAACCACGAGAACGATCCGGTCCAGATCAGGGAACCGGTCAAAGGCCATCAGCGTATGGGCGACAATCGGCACACCACCGAGGTTGAGATATTGTTTTCTCACCGCTGCCTTCATGCGGGAACCGCTTCCACCAGCAACAATAACGGCACAGATCATTTCAGGTAGCTCAATTCGCTGGGCAGCGGCACGCCTTTGCCCATGGTATCTTCCCCATAATTGACGCCGGCCAGGATTTGAATGGCAGCCAAGGCACGGGTGTCTCCCTCGAAAGCCACCTCGGTGAGCTTCTCCTTTTGAATTTTTCCGCCAGCCCATTGAATGTCCAGCACACTGCTGGCATCGAACCGATCTTGCCCCACCACCAGTTCAACCTGTCCTCCGAAATGCTGAACGATCTTGGCCACCAGGAGACTGGGCCGGCTGTGAAACCCCAGCTTGACCGGAATCCCAACGGTAATGGCGGAACGCTCGATGTTTTCGTTGAGAATTTCACGCGCCAGTTTCTTACCGGAATTGAGGTAATGGCAGGCGTAGTATAGGCCGTAATTGATGGTCCGATCCAGCAGGACCACCGGGTCCACCAACGACGCCAGCTTATCCTGAACTCGCTTATAGGTGTTTTTATAGCCGGCTTCGTGAAGGTGTCGTTCGTAAAAATGAAGCAGACGCCCCATCATCTGCAGCAAATGAAAGACAATAGAGAAATAACTTCTCAGCGACTTGAGCTTGCGGTTACCGAACCGGAACCCCCCGTGAATCACATAGGTGTCGAAGGAGGACTGAAGGTTGTGCACCAGCATTTCGAAGCGGCGGATCTGCACCTCGTTTACCGTTTCGGGCACCAGGGTAGCGATCTCGTCATTTCCGTAAGGTTCGTAAAACCCCATCGGATCAAAGCTGGTAGCGATGGAAAGAAACTCGCTGGCGATTTTTACGATGTTGCGCTTTTGAACATCCTTGGAATCATCGTCAATGTCGTATTTGAGCATCTCGCCGGTGGTGATGCCAGGAAAATCCTCTGACCCGAAAGCGTCCACCGGCATGGCGATGTTCAGCCGCGAGGCCTCGTCAATAATCACGGGAGCCAGGTTCCGCAGGGCATCATTCAGGAACGTAAGGGTTTTTTCCCCCTGTTCACGGAACACCTCGGTATCCGGAATATCGTAGAATATGAGTCGGTTTAAAATATGCTTCTGGCAGTATGCCCCAAGACTCAGGTGCCTGACGGTGGCACACAACTCCCGGTACAGGTACCAGTCCTCGCTGTTCTTGGCCCCGTGGAAGTCGAGGAAGTCTTCCAGCACCTGGGAGGTGCTAATCAGCTTGGAATACAGTTTTTTGGTAAATACGTGATTGGGCGTCTGCCGGTTGGAGATATAGATGCAGCATTTCAGGTAATCTATAGAGAAGATTCTGACCTTTTCGGAAAAAGAGATTGCACAGAAGGGATCGTTCACATGGCGCTCCGTTCAGCGGGTTCAAGGTTCAAGGGTTCAGGGTTCAAAGAACGAAATAGCGGTCGGAGCAGCCCGTAAGCCGAATTCTGTTCCCCCGGCCGGTTACCCGGATCGGGGACGGCGATCATTCATCTGGGATGCCGATTGCCCGGCACCTCGTGCGACCTACCCGGGAGCTTGGACGGGCAGCCCTCTGACGCTCCCCTATTTGGTCTTGCACCGGGTGGGGTTTACCTAGCTTCCCCGGTCACCCGGAGAACTGGTGCGCTCTTACCGCACCGTTTCACCCTTACCCTGCCAACAACGGCAGGGCGGTCTGCTCTCTGTTGCACTTGCCTTCACGTCACCGTGACTCCATGTTATGGAGCACCCTGCCCTGTGGTGTTCGGACTTTCCTCCAGCCCCAGAAAAGGAGCCAGCGACCACCTGGTCTACTCCGACCGCTATTCGCTATCCTTGTTCTTTCCAGTAAATAATCCTGTGGCAGTGGGGGCAAAACCGAAGCTCATCAAACCGCTGCAGCTCATTGAACAACTGTGCGGGAATGTTCATGTGGCATCCCATGCAGATGGCCTGCTGAACGGGAACCACAGCCAGCCCACGAACCTTTTTTTTCACATCATCCAGGACATTAATTATCAAAGGATCGGCATTTGCACTGATCCGGGCCTTCTTCTCGTTCAGCGCTTCAACGGCCTGCCGTTCACGCTTCTCCTTGGCGGCAAATGTTTCTTTTTTTTCCTGGTATGATTGTACGAAACCGGACAGTTCCGCCTCTTTTGCCTTGAACGCCGACTCTGCGGATTCAATGGCCTCTAATTGCTCCAGCATTCGGTCTTCGATGCCCGAATTTTTTTTGCGGATCTCATCGATCTCTTTCAAAATCGCCTGATACTCTTTGTTGGTTTTAACCGCACGGAGCTTTTCGTTGCTTTTGACGATCATCCCTGCGTTGACCTTCGATTCGGATTCAAAATCGCGATACGCTTTTTTCAGTTCGTCAAGGGCCGCTTTTTCGGAGGAGACCCGTGCCTCGCGCTCGGCCACTGCCCGGTCCAGGGCGGCAGCTTCGTCGTTCAATGCATTGACCAGCCGTCCGGCTTGATGGATCTCCAACTCAACGCCCTGGACCTCAACGAGGATGTTAATCTGTTCTTGAATATTGCTCATGCCTGCCTTTCTCGTATCCCGTTTTCTCACAGGTAATGAAATGGGTCTTTTTCCATGTCCACGGCCTCCACGCTGGCCGATAGGCCCAAGGCCTCGACCGACTCCCTGATACGCGAAGCCAGAACGTCGACGACCAGGTGCTCCGAGCCAAAGTGTCCGATATCGATGAGCCCGATGCCTGCCTGCTGGGCATCTCTTGCCGTGTGATAACCCAGATCCCCGCTCACATAGGCCTGTGCACTGGCGGTGATCGCTGCGGTCATCAAACTGGCGCCACTTCCGGAGCACACCGCCACCGTCTCCACCACCCTGTCCGCCTGGCCGACAATCTTGACCGTTGAGAGGTTTAGTGCGGCTTTCAGCTTCGCTGCCAAGGCACCCAGTGGCAATGGCGATTCAAGCTCCCCCACCCGTCCCAAACCGGTCTGGTGGTCACGAACCGTCAGGGGATAGACGTCATAGGCCATGGACTCATAGGGGTGCACCTTTTTCAATGCACGTACCACCTGACTCAAGTCGGCGTTGGCCACGAGGATTTCAATACGGTTTTCCTGGACTTCCGTAAGGGCGCCGATGTTACCGACGGCAGGGGATGAACCCGCGCCAGGTAAAAAGGTCCCCACGCCCTCACATCGGAAACTGCAGCATGCGTAATTGCCCATCCGGCCGGCATCCATTGCAAACAGCGTATCGAGGATGGTTTTGACTCGATTCGAAGGAACGAATACCACCAGTTTGCACATGTCGGCATCGGCAGGGCCGGCAAGCACCCGAACCTGGTGCAGCCCCATTCGGCTGACCAGGACATCATTTACGCCGCCCGGCACACTATCAAGGTTGGTGTGGGCACTGAAAATGGCCAACCGGCGTGACAAGGCCATTTCGACAATCCCGCCCAGGGGTGAACTGCAGTCAATGCGTTTGACCGGCTTGAAAAACAGCGGGTGGTGCGTGACCAATAAATCCACATCGTTTTCGCAGGCCCTGGCCACCACCTCGGGCAGCGGGTCCAAAGCTGTCCATACTTTTTTTACCGGCCAGTCCCGATTTCCTATCTGAAGACCGACATTATCCCACGACTCCGCCAGGCGGGGGGGCGCCAGGCGGTCAAGGATCCGGATAAATTGCGCCACGGTTGCTGTCATGCGGTTTCCCTCAAGCGATCGGCTGCCGGCATCGGGCATAAAAAAGGCGCGGTAGCCGGAGTCTATCCACGCCGAATCGCCTTTTATCCTCAACACAACCAGATGCCGAGACCTCCGGGCGTTATGGGTTGACGAACGGCGCCGGAGTTTTTTTAAGTGGGCCCACCTGGGATCGAACCAGGGACCGACCGGTTATGAGCCGGTGGCTCTGCCAGCTGAGCTATGGGCCCGTATCAGGTCAAAAGCGATTGTTTGTCTACCTCCGCCATGGCAAATTGTCAAGCAAATGCAAACCCGTTCCGTGCCCTGTCAATTGTCGATAAAGCTCTTCAGCTTCCGACTGCGGGTGGGGTGGCGCAGCTTTCTCAGTGCCTTTGCCTCGATCTGCCGGATTCGTTCACGGGTAACGGTAAAGTCCTGCCCGACCTCTTCCAGGGTATGATCCGCCTTCTCGCCGATACCGAAGCGCATGCGAAGCACTTTTTCCTCGCGAGGAGTCAGGGTCGCCAGTACTTTACGGGTCTGCTCGGCCAGGTTCATGCTGACCGCCGCTTCTGACGGCAGCATGAATTTCTTGTCTTCGATGAAGTCGCCCAGATGGCTGTCTTCCTCCTCCCCGATCGGGGTTTCCAGAGAAATCGGCTCCCTGGCGATTTTAAGCACCTTACGGACCTTGTCGATGGGTATTTCCATCTTCTCGGCAATCTCCTCCGGAAGGGGTTCCCTGCCAAACTCCTGGACCAGGTAGCGAGAAGTACGGATCAGCTTGTTGATGGTTTCGATCATGTGCACCGGAATGCGGATGGTTCGCGCCTGGTCGGCAATGGCCCGGGTGATGGCCTGCCGGATCCACCAGGTGGCGTAGGTGCTGAACTTGTATCCCCGGCGGTATTCGAACTTGTCCACCGCCTTCATCAGCCCGATGTTGCCCTCCTGGATAAGATCAAGGAACTGGAGGCCCCGGTTGGTGTATTTTTTGGCGATGCTGACCACCAGTCTCAGGTTGGCTCTAATCAGCTCGCTTTTGGCAAATTTTGCCCGCATGCGGCCTTCATCCACACTGGCCATCACCCGCTTGAGATTGCGGTTGTTGGCTTTGAAGTCATTTTCCTTTTCCACTAGCTGCTCGGCCATTGAATCCAAGTGGGTAAAAATTCGCCCCAGCGCCTCTTGATCCAAACTGGAGTGTTTTTTGGCCCATTTCATGAATTTGGCTCTAGTGGTCAAGTTTTCACGAAGCTCCCCAATCGTTGCCCCGAAGGCCTCTGCGGTGATGGCCACCAATTTGTTCTGCGCATCAAACCAGTCGATGAGCCGGCGGATGTGCGCTTCGATGCGGTCAATCACACCGCCTTCCAGTCGCCATCCCTTGAGCAGTTCGAAAATTTTATTGTTACGCCGCATGATGCACCGCCTGACCCGGCGGGCTTCATCGGGCTCCATCTGCTCGGAAAACATGCGATCACGGTATATTTGGATTTCATCGTTCACCACACGGATACCGGAAATGGTTTCAAGAAAGTTTTCAATCTGGACCATTTCGTCAACATAGGCGTCCCCTTCATCCACATCACGCAAGACATGCTTCGGCCGCAGGGCACCCACTTCGATCAGATCCCCGAATTCAAGGATGTATTTGACACCCAGTGAGGTTTCCAACAGCGCCTTGAGAACGTCCTGTTCCCCCTCTTCGATCTTCTTGGCAATCACCACCTCTCCCTCACGGCTGAGGAGGGTGACCATGCCCATCTCCCGAAGGTACATCTTCACCGGATCCGTAACCGAACCAATGTCCGATACTGCAACGGCCTTGTTCAGCGCCGCTTTCTTTTCGGGTGAGCTTTCCTTGTCTGAAATGTCGTTATCGCTTTCGATGATCTCGATGTCCATGTCGTCGAACATCATCAGGGTATCGTCGATCATTTCCGATGACATCATCTCGTTGGGGAGGACCTCATTGATCTCGTCATAGGTCAGTGACCCCTGTTCCTTGCCCTTTTCGATGAGGGCCTTGAGCAGTTTCTGGTCGTTCTTCTTGGTCGTTTTCTTTGTTTTTTCCGATTTTCCGTCCGCTGCAGCAGATTCGACAGCCGTCTTGCCAACAGACTCGGCTTTCTTTTTGGCCGATTTTTTCTCTGTCTGCGTGGGTGTCCCCTTGCGCTTGTTATCGGATTTTTTGGTCATGCCGTTTGCCTCCTGAACCACAGCCGGACATATTGCAGTCCATAATTGGGTCGCGGTATTTCTGAAACTCGTTTTTTATTCCCATGCGCGTCAGCGGCTGTCGCAAGCCGACAAATGCCATGGCCGGCGGTCATTGGTTCCCGCCACTGTGTTTTTCCATCGTCTTTCGGGCCTGCTGCTGTTTTTCACGCAAAAGCGTGGCCAGAAGGTTTTCATCACCACTTTTTTCCGCAGCCTCGATACGCTTTAATAAGGTTTTGTCCCGACGGCGTATGCTGCTCTCGAACTGGGACATCAGGTTAATGCAACCGTCTCGGTCCCAGTGTTCATCGGTTAATGAAAGCCGCGCGACCACGGCCCTTTTCTCCGGGTCATCCCAGCGGGAGACCAAGCCGGCGATGTCGCTGTCGAGATTGGTGAAATGGTCGAGTATGCCGCGCCCAATCTCTGCCAACACCGGCTCCGTGAAATGATCCATGAGTCGTCGCCGCTTGATATCGTCGATCATCTCCGGGAATTGAAGCATCATGGCCACCACCTGTTGTTCCAGCCGGTAGGTTTTCCCGCGAGCCGGCGGCGGCTCCGGTGCGTTAGCCTTGCCCGGCCGACCTTTCAGCCAGGCCGCCCTGGCAGGGGGTTGCGCCGTTCGCTTGATCTTTTGCAAGAGGACCGTTTCATCCACGCCAATCCGCTCTGCCAGGTGCTTCACCCGGAGCGATCGGGCAACCGGATCGCCGATAGCCAGGATGGCCGGTTTCAGGTCGTTGACGATGCGGACCTTGCCGTCGATACTCAATCCATGCTTCTCGACAGCCGATTCCACCATGAACGGAACCATACCCATGGATTGTTCAGCCAGCTTTAACAAATCATCGGGACCGTGAGCCATGAGAAATGAATCCGGATCATGCCCCGTGGGTAACACCATGATGCGTGCCTCCAGCAGTCCTTTCTGGAAAACCGCCACGCTGCGCTGGGCCGCTTTGATTCCCGCCTGGTCCGAATCGTAAACCAGTACAGCCTTGCCTCCCTCCCCCACGAATCCTTTCAGTATCTGAACATGCTCGGCCGTCAGGGATGTCCCCAGGGTGGCCACCGTGTTTTCGATGCCGAACTGGTGCATGGAAAGCAGGTCGAAATAGCCTTCAACGACGTATACCGTCTGCGTTTCCCGGCATTTTTGACGGGCCCGGTCCAGCCCGTAGAGGGACCGGCTCTTGCTGTATACCGGTGTTTCCGGGCTGTTCAGGTATTTCGGCAGCGAATCGTCCATCACACGGCCGCCAAATCCCACCGGCTGGTTCTGCCCGTTGAAAATGGGAAAGATGATCCGGTTCCTGAAACGGTCGTAGTGTCCATCCCCTTTTTTGCGGGAAACGATCAGACCGGCCTGCAGCGCCATCTCGACAGGCTTTCTCCTTGATCGGAAGTGGCGAACCAAATGATCCCAGCCATCCGGGGCAAATCCCAGTTTGAATTCATCAATCGTTTTCCGCGTCATCCCCCTTTTCAACAGATACCCCTTGGCCTGCTTACCCCGCTCTTCCGAAAGCAGACCATCACGGTAAAAGGACACGGCCTCGCCATTAAGCGTTAGTATCGTTTCCCGTTCCGTCAACTTTTTTTTCTCGTGGGGAGACAGATCCCGTGTGGGGAGGTCGATGCCGTAACGTCCGGCCAGCGATCTGGCAGCCTCCGGAAAGCTGAGTCCACTGTGTTTCATGAGGAAACTGAACACGTTGCCGCCGGCCCCACAACCAAAACAGTAAAAGATCTGTTTGTCCGGGCTCACGGTGAATGATGGGGTTTTTTCGGAGTGAAAAGGACACAGTCCCAACAGGTTGCGCCCCGCCCGACGCAGGGATACCGTCTCCGATACGATGTCAACGATATCTGAAGCATTTTTGATCGCCGTAATTTTTTCGTCAGGAATGTATGCCGCCAAGAAAAGCCGCCTCCATTTCAAATGGATTCGGGTTCAATCGTGCTCCGGTAGGACTTAGGCCATCTTCAGTAAAAAGAGGGTCACGGGCCAGATAGGCGGTAAAAAAAACGCCTGAACGCCTGGACTGCGCCGATAGCTACTTTGTGCATAAGGTCGACCTTTAGTAAATTGGACACGATAAATCCCCAGAGGCATTTTGTCAATATAAAGTAGCGGCTTTATTTAAAGCAACGGGTTACAGGATCCCCTTTGATGAACGAACACCACTGCGGCCGGTGTCGATGGATACCGCCTGCTTGAGTGCCCTGCCAGCGGACTTGTAAACCGATTCCAGCACATGGTGTTCGTTTTTCCCGTATTGCACGTTGATGTGCAGATTCATACCCCCCTTAACCGCAAAGGCCCTGAAGAACTCTTTGGCCAAGCCCCGGTCAAAGCGCCCCACGGACTCCAGCGCCGACGGCAGGTGATATACCAGAAAAGGGCGGTTGGACAGGTCGATGGCCACTTCGGCCAGCGCATCGTCCATGGGGGTTACGGCAAAACCGTAGCGGCGAATACCAAAGCGATTGTCCAGGGCAGTGGAGACGGCCTCGCCAAGAACCAGCGCGACGTCCTCAACGGTATGATGGTAATCCACCTCCAGGTCGCCCTTGGCCTGAATATCCAGATCAAATCGGCCGTGAACGCAGAAAAGGGTCAACATGTGATCGAGAAATGCGATACCGGTTTTGATGTCGGCCTGTCCCTGTCCGTCCAGGTTCAGTTCGACCTTAACTTGGGTTTCCGTAGTTTTTCGTTCGAGTCGGCACGTCCGGGTCATGGCAGTTCTCCTTACCACTTGCGCAATGAAAGTTGTCAGCGGTCCACGTTCGAGGCAATGATGCTGGATCTTCGAGGATTGAGGATCTGGGTCACCGCAGCGCCCTTGTACACCACCTGCGCCATCGTTGCAACCGATCAATCAGGCGTCTCGGTCAAGCACCTTGCAGCCCAATTCTGTGTTTTTGGCGTTATCGCATGCGTTTACCGTGCGCGGAGATGCCATCGGTTTCGAAAACGCGGCAGCTGTGATACGACACGCAAGCCTTCACTTCTGAATGGACACGATGCACAGGCAGTGTTTATATTGCGTTTTAATGCACATGAAGACATTGAGCGGCATCGACCAAAGGGGTGTCGTTCTGGATCAAAAACGATCAGAAGGTGATCGTGGCAACATGGTGACAACGATGGTCACCCAGATTAGGAGATTCAATGAAGCGTACCGGCCCAGTTAAAATGAAAGACGCCATCAAGCGGGCAACCGACGATCAGGATAAATTTATGCTGCCGGAAGAAACGGTTGCCATGGCCAAGCAACGGATGAACGCCATGGCGTTGAAAATCCTTGATCGGACCATGCGAATCGACAATGGCCGGTTGGACATCCCCGTATTTTTCAGCACCTGCGGCCACGATGCCCAGGCCGTCATCGGCACAAAAAAGCAGATGGGCAAAGGCGCGACAACGGCCCAGGCCGAGGCGAGCGCGGTAATGGAACTGGCCGAACGGTTCAGTTTCTTTAGCTTCTACACCAACCGCGACCATACCCGATTGGGAACCTACGACCAGTTTGGGGACGAGGCCATTGCCTTTGATCAGATCGCCAAGTCGGTTCACGACGAATCCGGAGACCTTGAGGTATCCAAACGGATTTTTGAATCCCTGCCGCTGAGATGGACCGGCGCCTGGAGCCTGACCCGGGAGAAGGAAGTGCTGGTCCCGCTGGATTGGTTTTACGCCATCAACGCCTTCAACGGCCCGTCAGCCGGTAATTGTGTGGAGGAGGCCCTGTGCCAGGGCGTCTGCGAGATCGTCGAACGGCACGTGTCATCGGTGATCAGCCGCCAGCAGATTTCCACACCGCTGATCGATCCGGCTTCGGCAACCGACCTGTTGGTCCGGCAGATGCTGGGCAAATACGACAAAGCGGGCATCAAGGTATTCATCACCGACTTTACCCAGGGCATGGGCATTCCCTCCGTGGGCGTCCTGGCCTACGATCCGATCACTTTTCCAGTCAGGAGCGAGATCGTCTGGACCGCGGGCACAACACCCAGTCCGGAAAAGGCCCTGAGCCGTGCCCTGACCGAGGTGGCCCAGTTGGCCGGTGACTTCAACTCCGGGTCCAACTACGTAGCCTCGGGTCTTCCCAAGTTCACCCGCCTGGAAGATGCCGGTTACGTAATCAACGCCCCCGGTCCCATCCCCCTGGCAAACCTGCCCGACATTTCACACCCGAACATCCGCAAGGAAGTGGAAGCCTGCATCCAGGCCATGGCACAACGGGATTTCGAGGTACTCGTGGTGGACACCATGCATCCCCAACTCGCCGTGCCGGCCTTTTACACCATCGTCCCCGGCGCCCATTTCAGGGAGCGTGCCGCCGGCACCAGCGTGGCCATGTTTGCCGCCAAGATCACCATGGAGCGCTTCGGTGCAGACGAGGCCATCAAACGATTGATGGAGATGGAGCGGATGCTGCCCGGCAAGTATTTCATCCAGTTCTATCTGGGCAACTGCCACCTGGAGCGAAACGACCCGCAAACGGCCCTGTTGCATCTTGCCCGGGCCCTTGAATTGTCGCCGGCCGACCAGGACATCCCCAGCATTTACTCCTACATGGGGGTCTGCCACAAGGAACTGGGCGATTATGAAAAGGCGCTCGCCGTGCTGGCCAGAGGCGAAGCCCTGGATCCGGAACGCACCGATATACACAATCTCAAAGGCTATTGCCATTTCATGCGCAAAGAACATGAAGCGGCCATCCAAAGCTTTGAAAAAGTCATCGCCTTGGATCCCAGTTCGGCCATCGACTATGCCAACATCGCTTCCAACTATCGGGACATGGGCAAAAATGCCAATGCGGTGCGATACTATCGACTGGCATTAGAACTGGACCCGTCCATCGATTTTGCCCGGGACAACCTGGAACGGCTCACCGGTAAAATTGAGGATGGAGGACCGTACTCCGAAGTCTGACGGCTGTCTTCCATCATCTGAACGATGGTTTCTATACACCCGCCTCCATTCAGCGACGGTGGTCTTTTCCTGTGCACGCCTTGCAAGGCACCCTCAGGCCACTTAACTTATGCGCGTGAAAAACCAAACTGAAGTCATAAGGAGCCTTTTATGTCGAAAGAGACGCTGAGCATTCCAAACATCTCCTGTGGTCACTGCGTGTCGGCCATCGAATCGGAATTGGCCGAGATGGAGGGGATCATATCGGTGAAGGCCGATGCCGGAACCAAAACCGTCACCGTCCAATGGGACGCCCCGGCATCCATTGAACGCATCCGGACGACCTTGACGGAAATCAACTATCCGGCTCAGTAATGACCTCCCAAACCCTCATTTTGCCCATCACGGGTATGACCTGCGCCAACTGCGCCATGAACGTTGCCCGTGGGCTTAAAAAGCTGTCCGGTGTCAGCGACGCCAACGTCAACTTTGCGGCCGAGCGGGCCTCGGTGACTTTCGACCCCCACGCCGCGTCACCGTCGGATTTGATCCGGCAGGTCGAAAAACTTGGATTCCGCGTCACCACTGCCCACATTGACTTTCCGGTCACGGGCATGACCTGCGCCAACTGCGCCATGAACGTGGAGCGGGCGCTTGGCAAGAAGGTCCCGGGAGTGGTCAGTGCGGTCGTGAACATTGCCGCCGAACGGGCAACGGTTGATTATCTGCCGTCCATGCTCACCCCTGACGACCTGGTGTCAGCGGTGGAAAAGGCCGGATTCGGCGCCCTGATTCAACAGGAAGGGGAACCGGAAGATGTGGAAGCCATGGCACGGCAGTTGGAGATTGCCGACCAGACCCACAAGTTTATGGTTGGCGTCGTCTTTGCCCTGCCGCTGTTTGTGATCAGCATGGCCAGGGATTTCGGCCTAACCGGACCGTGGAGCCACCAGACGTGGGTCAACTGGCTGTTTCTGGCGTTGGCGACCCCGGTCCAATTTTACACCGGCTGGGACTATTATGTCAGCGGCCTGAAAAGCCTGCGCAACAAGAGCGCCAACATGGATGTCCTGGTCGCCATGGGATCGTCCACGGCCTACGCCTATTCCCTGGCCGTGTTGCTGCTTCCGGCGTTGGGTGGGCATGTCTATTTCGAGACGTCGGCAGTCATCATCACCCTGATTAAAATGGGCAAGCTGCTCGAAGCCCGAACCAAGGGCAAAACAGGCAGTGCGATTCGCAAGCTCATGGGGCTGCGCCCCAAAACCGCCACCGTACTGCGCGAAGGGATCGAGCATGAGACGCCCATCGAAGGGGTGCGCGTGGGTGATGTGGTTCTGGTCCGACCGGGCGAGCGCATCCCCGTCGACGGCCAGGTTATCGACGGGGCCTCGGCCGTTGACGAATCCATGCTCACCGGAGAACCCATTCCGGTGGATAAAAAATCAGGCGACACGATGGCCGCCGGCACCATCAACGGCCAGGGAAACATCGTCTTCACAGCCACCCGGGTGGGCCGGGAAACCGCCCTGGCCCAGATCATCCGCCTAGTGCAGGAGGCCCAGGGCAGCAAAGCCCCCATCCAGGCCCTGGCTGATCGCGTCGCCGCTGTGTTCGTACCGGCGATCATCATCATTGCCGTACTGGTTTTCGCCATCTGGTGGGTCGTCGCCGGTAATTTCGTAACCGCCATGATCCGCATGGTGGCCGTGCTGGTCATCGCCTGCCCCTGTGCCCTGGGTCTGGCCACACCCACCGCGATCATGGCAGGCACCGGCAAGGGGGCCGAACGGGGCATGCTTTTCAAAAATAGCCGGGCACTGGAGGGTGCCACCCGTTTGTCCACGGTGGTTCTGGACAAAACCGGTACCATCACCGAAGGCAAACCGGTGGTTACCGACCTGGTTCCCGATACCGGCAACGGGGTGACGGAAAACGAACTGATGATGCTGGCCGCTTCGGTGGAAAAAGGGTCTGAGCACCCCCTGGGCCAGGCGGTGGTCAAGAAAGCCGACGCATCGGGTATTACGCTGGCAACGCCTAAGGAGTTCAAAGCCCATGGCGGCGACGGGGTGGAAGCTCGGGTGAACGGGCGCCTCATAAGGGTTGGCAAGCCGCACTGGTTTGATGCGCAGTCAGGAGTGATTACTGCTGAAACAGGACAACGGATATCGGATTTCCAGGCCCAGGGAAAGACAGTCATGGTAGCTGCGGAAGCGGACCGGCTGCTGGGGCTGATCTGCGTATCGGATCGTATCAAGACGGACTCGCCATCGGCCATTGCCCGGTTGAAACGGCTGGGTCTGGAGACGGTGATGCTCACCGGGGACAACCGCCAGGCCGCCGAAACCATCGGTCGGCAGGCCGGCGTGGATCATGTGGAGGCCGAAGTACGGCCGGAAGACAAAGCCCTGCGGGTCAAAACGCGGCAGGCGGCAGGAAAAACCGTGGCCATGGTGGGCGACGGCATCAACGATGCCCCGGCCCTGGCCCAGGCCGACGTGGGCTTCGCCATCGGCACGGGCACCGACGTGGCCATCGAAACGGCCGACGTGATCCTGGCGGCCGGATCGCTCAGCGGCGTTCCCAGATCCATCGCGCTGAGCCGGGCCACCATGAGGACCATTCGCCAGAACCTCTTCTGGGCTTTTTTTTACAATGCCATATTGATCCCGGTGGCCGCCGGCGCCCTGTTCCCCTTTGACGGCCTGCCCATGATGGTGCGGCAACTTCACCCCATTTTAGCCGCCCTGGCCATGGCCTTTTCCAGTATCACGGTGGTTTCCAACAGCCTGAGGCTCTATCGGGCAAAACTGGCTGATAGCTGACGGTTCAGACATAATGGTTGACAGTTAACACCGAGCAGTCGGCAAGCCCGGTGCGCGCAACCCGCGAAAATTCATCGTGGCCTCCGACGAGCTGTTGAGGGCCCATTCTCGCCCACGATGAATTTCGCTGACCGCGGCAGTCCATTGATAACAAAAGACCTGCCATCCTTGCAAACGTGGGTTATGTTAGGAGTCATTAATAACAACCCAACACAGAGCCAAAACCAAGGAGGCAGGTCATGACAGATAATAGCACATTTATTGGTATGGACGTCCATAAAAATTCCATCGATATCGCCATCGCTCAAACCGGCCGCAAAGGGCAGGTGCGGCACTACGGCAAAATAGACGGCACCCTTTCGGCGCTCGACAAGGTGGTTCGAAAATTGGTCAGCAAAGGTAACCGGCTGCAATTTGTGTATGAAGCCGGCCCCTGTGGATACCAGATCTATCGTCACCTCACCGCCCAGGGGTTCGATTGCTCTGTGGTGGCACCCTCCAGGATCCCTAAACCAAGTGGCAAACAGATCAAAAATGACCGCCGGGATGCCCTGATGCTTGCCCGTTTGCATCGCGCCGGTGAACTGACCGCTGTTTACGTTCCCCTGGCTGAGGACGAGGCCATCAGAGATCTGACCCGAGCCCGGGAGGATGCCAAGGGTGATGAGAAAAAAAGCAAACAACGCCTGCTGGCCTTTTTGCTTCGCAGCGGCATCCGATATACGGGCCGGGCGTCGTGGAGCCAGGCCCATATGCGCTGGCTGTCCGACATCAAGATGCCTCACCGGTCACAGCAGATTGTCCTGCAGGGTTCAGGGTGATTTGAAGGCGATTTAAGTTCGAGTCAAGGAAATATGCGCGAAATCATAATTTAATTCCGCCTCTCCCTTCAACATTTAGACGATAGCCTATAGCCCAATGCCTATCGCCTGCAGATTACGCATGCTTCCTTGTCAACAGTTCATCCGCCAGACGATTGTAATCGATGGCCCCGTAACTGCTTCGGCGGCAGAACACCACCGGCTTGCCGAGATCGGCGCTTTCGGCGATGGTGGTGTTGCTGCGAATGGCTGTATCAAATACCAGGTTTCGATAGCGATCATCGCTCTTGAGTTGCGCCATGACGACATTGGCCACCCGGGTGCGCAGGTCCACCAGGGTGGGGACGATGCCGGTAATAGACAGCCCGGGGTTGATCTCTTCACGCACCGCATCGATGGTGTCAAACAGTTCGGCAAGGGCCCCGAAGGCATAGGGGTGGGTCTGGCAGGGCACCAGCACTTCCGAGGCAAACGAGAAGACATTGACGGTGAGCAGCGAGAGGCTGGGCGGAGTGTCCATCAGGATGAAATCGTAATTCCCGACAACCGGGGCCAGTGCGTCCTTGAGCCGGTTCTCCCGCGCTTCAGCCTCCACCAGTTCCACTTCGGCGCCGGATAGATCCACATGGGAGGGTATCAGGTGAAGCCCGTCCCATTGCGTGGGAAGGATAGTCTCTTCAACCGATTTACGACCGCTGTTCATGATCAGGTCGTAAACCGAGGGCCGCTCACCATCAGGCACGATGCCCAACCCTCGGGTGGCATTGGCCTGTGGATCCATGTCCACCACCAGCACGGACTGGTTGACCAGCGTCAAGGCCGCCGCCAGGTTGATTACCGTTACTGTCTTGCCCACACCACCCTTCTCGTTTGCCACCGCAATTGCTCTGGTTTTCTTTTTGGTCATCTTGTCTCCCCTTCCGTTAGCGTTGTCACATCCGGATTACATACAGCAACCGGCAAGGGGCCGGTATCGTTGCAAGAAGATGATGTCAGCCGTTCAACTGCCCCAGATCCGCCTTAAGGTCGCCGATCTTCTCCTGGAGTGACCGGGACGTGTCTCTCATCCGGTCCAGTGAAGCCGACACGTTTTCCTTGTCCAGCCGCTGTTCGCTGATGAGTTCCACCAATCTGGAGAGATCGGCCCCATGGTGCTGGAATCGCTCCAGCATCTGGCCGTAAAGGGCCGTGGCGGCTGCATCGGCCAGTTTCAGCATATACTGAAACTTGATGTTTTCCTTGTAGTCTTTCAGGTGAAACAAAACGGACCGCTCGGTTTCGCGCTTCATGCGTTTGACCCCCGAGGCGAGCGCCAGAAACTGTTCCTGATGGACCTTGTCTGCCGATTTTCTCATGGCTTTCTTGACCAGGTTGACGATCTTGTAGAATCCAAAACGCATTACCGCTTCGGTTTTGATCTGGGCAGAGTAATGCATGGTTGCGGCAGCCGGCGGCAGTGACAGCCCGGCCACCTTGCGGATCGATTCCAGGTCTGATCCGAAGCCCATCGACGGCGATTCCCGCGACTTGGACACCTTCCCCGCATCCATGGCCTGGGTGTATTGCTCCAGGGCTTCATCGATCATGGCACCATATGGGCCGGCAATCTCATCCAGATAACCCATGAGTTTTTTTTCCTGCGCCTTGACGAACCGGATCACCAGGGGATTCACCGTTTCGGCCATGTGTGCATCCACCGCCTGTTTGAACTCCTGGAAAACCATATACAGCGTTTGGGCAAACCCCGCACTCATCAAACTTTCATCATAACGGTGCATCTCCACCCGATAGCTGCGGACAAAGCGGACCACCCCGGAAATGACACCGTCGGCATGTTCGTCGAAAAACCGGTCGACAGCAGTTTTTAAATCACGTTTGACCTGGTTGACGGCACCATCCAGCGTATTTTTCACCGTCAGCTTCATGCGCTCCAATCGGCCCCGCTGGCCGTGGGCACGGTCGGCCAGTTCCAGCGCACCACCGGCGTCCCGGGCCAGCAGATCAAGGTTGAAATCAATCCAGCTGCCAATGCCGCCAGCCACTATTTCCAGACGCTCCAGATGGTTTTTCAGCAGCAGGGAGGTTCGCTCCCGGCGGATCTTTTGCTCCAGGAACTGTTCGAAGCGGCGTTGTTCTGCCGACGCGAAATCGGTCATCGCCGTCTCCCGGCGCCAATGGGACAGCCGGTCACGGTCTCTTTGGGACAGGTCGGATTCCATCTGTGTCATGAGCAGAAACAAGGCGGAGAAGGCAAACATCTGGGGACCAGGGCAGATCAGGCTCAGGTCTGCTTCGATTTTTCGAAGCCCTTCGGACAGATCGTCGAGGGATTCGTGCTCGCTGAGATCGCAGTTCACGACGAAAACAACCGTTTCCAGGATTCCCATATTCCGAATCATGGATAAAAACCGGATGTCTGCCTGGCGAAGCCCCGTGCGGCTGCTGACCACATAAACCGTGAGGTGGGCCAGCATCAGGTAATCCTGGATCATGGCCAGATGCAGCGGGTTGGGCGAGTCGCTGCCCTGGCAGTCGGCTATCTCGACCCCTTCGCCGAGGCCCGGTGCGTCAATTTCCAGCAACACATCCTTCAGATATACGGCCATGGCATCGTCGCCAACGAAATCCCGGTGTGAAGGGAACCGCTCGTTCCCGAACACAACGGTGGCATAATCTGCCTGAATGACCTGCTGAACACGATCATAACCGTTGAGATAGGAGGCCAGCAGTACGCTGCCGGCGCTGCGCGTGTCGTTGGAAATCAACTGGTCAGCCGCCAGGTCGGCCAGCGCTCGGTCAAGGATCTGCCGATCCTTTTCCAGCCTAATGTCAGCGTGATGAGGCTCAAGGGAACTGCTGCTGGCGGGCAGCAGCACCGATGCCTGATCGATGTCCTGATTCACCGCATCCCAGTTCTTGAAATAAAGGGTGGCCCGCAAGCGGCTGCCGGTTCTCACCCGGGTAACGATTGAAGTGACCACCCCGGCCCCCCGTTTGAGGTAATCGCCCCCAAAAAGGGTATTCACGAAGGTGCTCTTCCCCGATTTGATGGCACCCACGACGGCCACGCGCATCGTCTCTTCAGAGATCTGTTCGGATATGATTTGGCAGGTGGTCTTCCACTGGGAAAACCCCTCGTCAACCCGTTCGATGATCTTCTCAGCCTCGTCAATCAGATGCGCGGTGTCATCGCTGATGCGGGTGAGCTGGCGCTTGAGTGTCTCGTATGCAGGCATGTCTATTTTTTCTTGGTTCTGGTCTCGGGTTTGGTCTAAGGTCTATCCTCAGGCTTGGTGATGGTCCGAAACCAAGGGATGCGGATGCTGAAAGTCGGAATCTGCCCGCAGGAATGATCCGGGCGCCAGCAATAAGTTTTTACATTTAAAAGGATCGGTTGTCAAAGGTTTCCCAGCAGGTGACCAGGCGGTGCAGGCATCATGCAAACGATTACAATGGCTTGTAAATCTTATGGTTTAATGATATACAGCTGACCGGAAAGCCCATGAGATGGGCGGCTCAACGACGCTAAATCCAGCATAAGGAACAGCATAAACATGTCAGAAAAACATCCGGAATGCCCATTATACAATCCGCTGAACTGCAAGGAGTACTACAATCCAAAACTCTGTGCATTCGTCAGGAAGGACAAGGATTGTCTGAAAAAGAAAAAACCAAAGCAAAAACCCAAAAAGGACGACACCGAATAAAAAAAGGGGCACATCAGCGCCCCTTGCCAACCCCTCCTCCAGCCTTTCGTAGAGATCCCATGAAAACTTAGCCTGTCACGCTTTTCAAACCCGCAGCAACGTTCAAACACGAAGCCGTCAGGCATGACCGGCTGTATCGGACAGCAAGGCCGGGTCGATGCCGATCCCTTTCAGGGCCGCTTCCCAGCGTCTTTCCACTTCCATTTGAAAGGCGATGGCTTCCGAATAGGGCCCGTTAATCCAGGCGTTGCTGCGGATTTCACCTTCCAGCTGCCCAGGCCCCCAACCGGCACATCCCAGGGCGAGGATGAACGACCGGGGGCCGCTTGCCCCGGCGATGGCTTCAAGAATATCGCGTGAATTGCTCAACGCCAGTTCTCCGCTTATCATCATGCTGCCTTCCCATGTGAAGGGTGCAGCGTGGAGAACAAATATTTCATTCATATGGACCGGGCCGCCGATGTGAACCGGAATTTTTTCCGCGCCGGCAACACTTGGGATCTGCAATTCATCAAAGATCATCTTGCCGTTGACTGTCGGGTGGACCCGTGTGAGCACGATCCCCATGGCGCCTGTTGGATTGTGCTCGGACAGACAGGTGACCGATTGGTAGAAGTTGGGATCAGCCAGTCCGGGCATGGCCATCAGAAACTGCCCCTTCAAGGATTGCCATGTCTGGTCCATGGTGTAAACCTCATTAAGATGTGTACATGTTTCACACACCTTAACGGGCAGCCGAACCAAAGGCAAGAAAAAGCTTGACTTGCCGGGAACTGGCTGTTAGGGGAGGAGCAACATCAACGGGTATCTTAAAATCATGAAACGCCGCTTCGCCCTCATCAACATTGTCAGTCTTATTCTTATCCTCGTCGTGGGTGTCCTCATCCACAACGAGGAAACAGGGGCGATAATGGCATAGACCAGCCAACACCGGAAATCATGTAATCCGTTATCACCCTCAGAGGCGATAGCGGATTTTTTTTTGTACGTTCGCAGAAAGGACAACACGGAGATGAAGAGCGACGACGCCAAAAAGGGAATCGAACGGGCACCTCACCGAGCCCTTTTCAAAGCCATCGGATACACGGATGAGGAAATTAGGCGGCCACTGATCGGCATTGCCAATGCGGTCAATACCGCCATCCCCGGTCATGTTCACCTGGACACCCTCGCCCAGGCGGTAAAAGCCGGAATTTACATGGCCGGCGGCACTCCGGTGGAATTCGGCACCATCGGGGTCTGCGACGGCATCGCCATGAATCACACCGGCATGAAATACTCACTGGCCAGCCGTGAACTCATCGCCGACTCCATCGAGGTCATGGCCACCGGCCATGCCCTGGACGCCATGGTCATGATTCCCAACTGCGACAAAATCGTACCGGGCATGCTCATGGCCGCCGCACGGCTAGATCTGCCCACCATTTTCATCAGCGGCGGTCCCATGCTGGCGGGTGAGCACCCGGAAATACCCGGCCAGAAAATCGACCTGATCACCGTATTTGAAGCCGTCGGCGCCGTAAAAGCCGGCAAGATGAAAGCCGACCGACTGGCTGCCATCGAAGACGCCGCCTGCCCGACCTGTGGCTCCTGCGCCGGCATGTTCACCGCCAACTCAATGAACTGCCTGACTGAAGTGATCGGCATGGGCCTTCCGGGAAACGGCACCATCCCCGCCGTCTTCTCCGCCCGCGTGCGCCTGGCCAAGCAGGCCGGCATTCAAATCATGTACCTGTGGGAAAAAAAGCTCACCGCCAGAAAAATCATGACCCCCGAGGCGTTTCACAACGCCCTGACCGTCGACATGGCTTTGGGATGTTCCACCAACACCGTGCTGCACCTGCCGGCGATTGCCGCAGAGGCCGGCATTGCCCTGGATCTGAACATGATCAACGCAATCAGCCAGCGGACGCCTCACATCTGTTCCCTGAGCCCCGGCGGCGCGCACCACATCCAGGACCTTAACCGGGCCGGCGGCATCGGCGCCGTCCTCAATGCACTGTCTGCAGCCGGGTTGATCCATGCTGACAGCCTGACCGTCACCGGAAAAACTATCGCCGAGAACACCGCTGGGGTCTTCACCCGTGACCCCGAAGTGATACGGCCGCTGGACCATCCCTACCACCCGCAGGGAGGCCTGGCCGTGCTCTACGGCAACCTGGCACCGGAAGGATGCGTGGTCAAACAATCGGCCGTTCTCGATGAGATGCTCCACCATGAAGGGCCGGCCAGGGTCTTTGATTCTGAGGAGACGGCAACTGTAGCCATCATGGAGGCCCGGATCAACAAGGGTGATGTCATCGTCGTGCGTTACGAAGGTCCCATGGGCGGACCGGGCATGCGCGAAATGCTCACCCCCACATCGGCCATCGCCGGCATGGGGTTGGATGCCCACGTGGCCCTGATTACCGACGGCCGTTTTTCCGGCGGGTCACGGGGGGCGGCCATCGGTCACATCTCACCGGAAGCGGCCCAGGGCGGCCCCATTGCCATCGTCAACGAAGGCGATCGCATCGCCATCGACATCCCCGCGAAAACCGTCTCTCTGAAGGTATCCGACGGTGAGATCAACCAGCGTCTGGCCAGTTGGCGGGCACCTGAACCGAAAATCCAACATGGATACATGGCCCGATACGCCCGGCAGGTGTCGTCGGCCAGCCAAGGAGCGGTGGTACGGTAAAAGATAGAGGACAGAAGACGGAAGTCTGACCGCTAACATTGGGCCTCCGACCTCAGGCTTCAGACCTCGGACCTCTGACTTACTAACAAAGGAGTTTAAGGCAATGAAACTCACCGGAGCGCAGATCTTGATGGAAGTCCTCAAAGAAGAGGGCGTAGATTCCATTTTCGGGTTTCCCGGCGGCGCCACCATCGATATTCACGACCACCTGGATAAAACCGATATCCGTCACTATCTGGTGCGTCATGAGCAGGGTGCAGTGCATGCGGCCGACGGTTACGCCCGCGTCACCGGAAGAGTCGGCGTCTGTCTGGTCACCTCCGGGCCGGGTGCCACCAATGCCGTCACTGGTATTGCCACCGCCTATATGGACTCCATACCCGTGGTGATCATCAGCGGCCAGGTACCCACCCACCTCATCGGCAATGATGCATTCCAGGAAGTGGATATCGTCGGCATCACCCGGCCCTGCACCAAGCACAACTACCTCGTACCCTCGGTGGAGGAGCTACCCCGGATTCTCAAGGAAGCCTTTCATATTGCCCGGTCCGGCCGGCCGGGGCCGGTGCTGGTGGACATTCCCAAGAATGTGCAGCAGGCAACGACCAATTTCAAACCCAAACAAAAAGTCAAGCTCAAGTCATACAACCCCACCTACAAACCCAATTCGAAACAGCTGCGCAAGGTGGTGGACCTGATCATGGCGGCCAAGCGTCCGGTGATTTTTGCCGGTGGCGGCGTCATCCTTTCCAAAGGGGCCGACGCGCTGACCAGGCTGGCCCGCAGTGCCCGTATCCCGGTGACGACGTCCCTCATGGGACTGGGCGCTTTTCCCGGCTCCGATCCTCTCTCGCTGGGAATGATCGGTATGCACGGCACTTACCGGGCCAACATGAGCACCGGAGAATGCGA
The DNA here is from genome assembly GCA_963697225.1 of uncultured delta proteobacterium. GTDB lineage: Bacteria > Desulfobacterota > Desulfobacteria > Desulfobacterales > Desulfosarcinaceae > Desulfosarcina. Next base: position 59,813 of record CAVONM010000031.1, on the reverse strand, counting down.
TCTCCTCATCGGCATCGGTGTGCGCTTCGACGACCGGGTGACCGGCAAGACCGACTGCTTTGCCGCCCAGGCCGAAATCGTTCACATCGACATCGACCCCACCTCCATTCGCAAGAATGTGCCTGTGAGCATCCCGGTGGTGGGAGACTGCAAAACCACACTGGAAGTGATCAACAGCTATCTGGCGGAAGAAGACCTGGACAAGCTGACGGCCAGTCGGGGCCCCTGGCTGGATCAGATCGACGCGTGGAAACAGAGTTTCAAGCTTTCTTACGTCCAGGAAGCGGAGATCAAACCCCAGTACGTGGTGGAAAAACTTTATGAACTGACCCGGGGCGAGGCCATCATCACCACGGAGGTGGGTCAGAATCAGATGTGGGCGGCCCAGTATTATTATTTCGACACCCCGGGTCATTTTGTCACCTCGGGCGGACTGGGCACCATGGGATTCGGCCTGCCGGCGGCGATTGGCGCCCAGGTGGCCTTTCCCGATGCCCTGGTGGTGGATGTGGCCGGAGACGGCAGCATTCAGATGAACATCCAGGAAATGGCTACCGCCGTTCAGTACAAACTGCCGGTCAAGGTGGTCATTCTGAACAATTGCTACCTTGGCATGGTCCGCCAGTGGCAGGAATTGTTTTACGACAAGCGTTACGCCTGCACATGCATGGATCATGCACCTGATTTCGTCAAACTGGCCGAGGCCTTCGGTGCCGTGGGATTGCGGGCCACGCGGCCGGAGGAAGTGGAAAACGTCCTGCGCCAGGGTCTGGAAACGCCCGGCCCGGTGATCATGGATTTCAGGGTCGCCAAGGAAGAGTGCGTCTATCCGATGGTACCGGCCGGGGCACCCATAACGGAAATGCTGCTGGTTTAATTCAATGAAAGAAGAAAAACACATACTGACCATGCTGGTGGACAATGAACCCGGCGTGCTGTCCCGGATCGTCGGATTGTTCAGCGGCCGTGGGTTTAACATTGAAAGCCTTTGCGTGGCTGAAACCATCGATCCCCAGGTATCCCGGATCACCATCGTCACCAAAGCCAATGAGCCGCTGGTTGAACAGATCGAAAAGCAGCTTCGAAAACTCATCAATGTGATCAAGCTCAGAGACCTTACCGGGTCCGGATCGGTTCAACGGGAAATGGCGCTGGTATGCGTACGGGCCAAACCGGAAAACCGTGACGAGATACTGCGGATTGTCGATATTTTCAGATGCAAGGTGGTAGATGTGGGTCCCGAGTACTATATTATAGAGGCCACCGGGACCGAAGACAAGATGAAGGCCCTGATCAACCTGCTCAAACCCATGGGCATCAAGAAGATTGCCCGGACAGGTACCATCGCCCTGTTCAGGGAGCCTCATTGATCCATCGCTTATATGCCGAGGGGGCATGCGGCGACCCATTAAACCGATCCAGCAGATAACGCAAGACAACATGCTGGATTTAAATCGTTAATAAAGGAGTGCCAGATGGCTCATATCGATTTTGGCGGAACGACTGAAGAAGTGATCACCTCGGAGGAATTCACTCTCCAGCAAGCGCGTGAACTGCTTGGAAAAGAAATCGTAGCCGTGCTCGGTTACGGGGTCCAGGGACCGGGGCAGGCGCTGAATATGCGCGACAACGGCATCGCTGTCATCGTGGGCCAGCGGGAAGGGTCGGCCTCCTGGGACAAGGCCGTGGCCGATGGCTTTGTACCCGGGAAAACCCTGTTCCCCATCGCGGAAGCAGCCCGAAAAGCCACCGTGGTCCAGTACCTGCTCTCCGATGCCGGCCAGGTGGCCATGTGGCCCACAATCAAAACCTGCCTCAACGAAGGGGACGCCCTTTATTTTTCCCATGGCTTCGGCATCGTCTACCGGGATCAGACCGGTATCGTCCCGCCGAAAAACGTAGATGTGATCCTGGCGGCGCCGAAAGGCTCGGGAACCACGGTGCGCTCAAACTTTTTAGACGGCAGCGGCATCAATTCCAGCTTCGCCATACACCAGGATTTTACCGGTCACGCCAGAAAACGCACCCTCGCCCTGGGCATCGCCATCGGCTCCGGCTATCTGTTTCCCACCACCTTTGAAAAAGAGGTCCACAGTGACCTCACCGGTGAGCGCGGCGTGCTCATGGGGTGTCTGGCCGGCGTCATGGAAGCCCAGTACACGGTGCTTCGCAAGAACGGCCACAGTCCCAGTGAGGCCTTCAACGAGACGGTGGAAGAGTTAACCCAGAGCTTGATTCGCCTGGTGGCCCAGAACGGCATGGACTGGATGTACGCCAACTGCAGCACCACCGCCCAGCGGGGCGCGCTGGACTGGGCCCCGCGCTTCCGGGATGCCGTGGCGCCGGTATTCGATCAGCTGTATAAAAGCGTGGTCGCCGGTGAAGAGACCCGCCGGACCCTCGAATGCAACAGCGCCCCGGATTACCGGGAGCGGTTGGACGCTGAACTTAAGGTCATCCACGATTCGGAGATGTGGCGGGCCGGTTCCGCGGTTCGTGCCCTCAGACCGGAAAACCGTCGCAAATAGACGGCATGGGGGACGGCCGGCACCATCGGTCTGACCCCGGCGCCATTGCAGTCCCAGGAGAATAATAATGGAACCGATAATAATCTACGACACCACCCTGAGAGACGGTACCCAGGGAGAAAATATCACCTTTACGGCCGACGAGAAGCTTAAAATCGCTATGAGGCTGGATGACATGGGGATCCACTACATCGAGGGCGGGTGGCCCGGATCCAATCCCCGGGATATCCGCTTCTTCGATCTGGCCAGGCGGGAACGATTCAAGACCGCCCGGATCACGGCGTTCGGATCCACCCGCAGACCCGGCATCCATGCCGCCGACGATGCTAACCTGAAAGCGATCCTGGACAGCGACGCACCGGCAGCAGCCATATTCGGCAAAAGCTGGGCCCTTCACGTGCAATCCATCATGGATAACACCCTGGAGGAGAACCTGGCCATGATCGCCGAGAGCGTCGCCTTTCTCAAAGGCAGCGACCGGGAAGTGATCTACGACGCCGAGCATTTTTTCGACGGATTCAAAGACGACCCGGAATATGCGCTGGAGACCCTGTCTGCCGCGTGGAATGCCGGCGCCGATTTCCTGGTCCTGTGCGATACCAATGGGGGCACCCTGCCCCAGGAAATTGAAACGATCGTCCGATCCGTCTCCGCAAACCTGAAACGACGGCTCGGCGATACGGGGAATCTGAAACTGGGCATCCATACCCACAACGACTGCGGCATGGCCGCCGCCAATGCCATCGCCGCCATAAACTGCGGTGCCGTCATGATTCACGGCACCATCAACGGCTACGGGGAACGTTGCGGCAACGCCGACCTGACCACCATTATCCCCGTTCTCAGCACCAAAATGAACCGGCCCTGCATACCGCAAGAAAATTTGGCTGGACTGAAAAGCCTTTCCCGGTTTGTGAGCGAGACGGCCAACATTGTTCCACTGAACTCCCGCCCATTCGTGGGACGCAGCGCATTCGCCCACAAAGGCGGCATTCACGTCAGCGCCATCATGAAAGACTCACGGGCCTACGAACACATGGATCCTGAAACCGTGGGCAACCAGCGCCGGGTGCTCATGTCCGACCTGGCCGGCAAGAGCAACGTGGAGTACAAGGCCAAGGAGATGGGCGTGGACCTTGGTGCCAACGGAAGTGACAGCAAGGCCATCGTTGCCGCCATCAAACAGATGGAGGACGAAGGCTACCAGTTCGACGTGGCCGATGGATCCTTTCAGATCATGCTGGAGAAATTCACCGAGCAGTTCAAGCCCCTGTTCGATCTGGAGTCCTTCCGGGTGACCATCGAAAAGGACAAGGATCTGCCCTGCTCGGCCCACGCCACGATCAAGATTTCGGTGGGTGACAGCCACGAGATCACCGCCGCCGAGGGTCTGGGTCCGGTGAGCGCCCTGGACAATGCCCTGAGAAAGGCATTGGGCAACTTCTACCCGGACCTGGACACCATGAAACTGGTGGACTTCAAGGTACGCGTGGTGGACGGGAGTGAGGGCACGGAAGCAAGAGTCCGGGTGTTGGTGGAATCCCGCGACCAGGACCAGATCTGGAGCACCATCGGCGTCTCCGAGGACATCATCGAGGCCAGCTGGCAGGCCCTGGCGGACAGCTTTCAGTTCAAGCTGGCCAAGGAAGTCAAGAAGGAAGGTATCAGCGCCGCGGAAACGGCCATTCGGCCCATTCCGCGGCCCATACTCGGCCTTGCCTGAAGTTTTCCACCGCTTCCTTGAGGAAAAGGGGCCGGGATCGAGGTGAAAACGGACAATGGGTCCTTCACCGGAATAATCCCAGGATGATTCCAGGATGAACATAGACAGGAAAAATCGATTTTAAGGAGAACAGCAATGACCGAGCGCATTAAAATATTTGATACCACCTTGCGGGACGGCGAACAGAGTCCCGGCGCCAGTATGAACACCAACGAGAAGATGCGGTTGGCCGTCCAGCTGGAAAAGCTGGGCGTAGATATTCTCGAAGCGGGCTTTCCCGCCGCGTCCGAAGGAGACTTCCAGGCGGTTTCGGAAATCGCCAAACGGATGAAGACCACTGAGGTTGCCGGTCTGGCCCGGGCCAACAAAAGTGATATCGACCAGGCCTGGGGTGCCATTAAGCATGCGGTAAGCCCTCGAATTCACACCTTCATCGCCACCTCGGACATTCACCTGGACTACAAGCTGAAGATGTCCCGGGAGGAGGTGCTCAGCGCGGCGGTGGAGGCGGTCAAGTACGCCAAGACCTTCACCGACAACGTGGAGTTTTCGGCCGAGGACGGCTCCCGCAGCGACCGGGACTACTTGTGCAAGGTGTTCGGCGCAGCCATCGAAGCCGGAGCCACCACGATCAACCTGCCCGACACGGTGGGCTACGCCATCCCCCAGGAGTTCGAAGAGATGGTCAAGTATGTGATGGCCAACACCGCCAACATGCATAAGGCCACGTTGAGCGTCCACTGCCACAACGACCTGGGCCTGGCCACGGCCAATACCATCGCCGCCATCAATGCCGGCGCCCGGCAGGCCGAAGTGACCATCAACGGCATCGGCGAGCGGGCGGGCAACACCTCCCTGGAGGAGGTGATCATGGCCCTGCACACCCGCCGGAACCTCATGCCGTTCGACACCGGCGTCCAGACCCAGCACCTCTATTCCACCAGCCGTTTGGTGAGCATGATTACCGGCATCATGGTCCAGCCCAACAAAGCGGTCGTAGGTGCCAACGCCTTTGCCCATGAAGCGGGCATTCACCAGGACGGCATGCTGAAAAACCCCATGACCTATGAGATCATGAAGCCGGAGACCATCGGCTTGAGCCGCAACCAACTGGTCCTGGGCAAACATTCGGGCCGCCACGCCCTTTACACGCACCTGAAGAACCTGGGCTACGACCTGTCCGAAGAGGAGCTGAAAACGGTCTTCAAACAGTTCAAGACCCTGGCCGACAAGAAAAAGCACGTCATGGACGAAGACCTGGAGGCCCTGGTCACCGAGGGTGTGCTCAGGTCCGCCGAAGTCTTCTCACTGGAATATCTGCACGTCACCTGTGGGACCACGGTACTGCCCATGGCCAGTGTGCGGCTCTCCATCAACGGCCGCTCCGTCCAGGGCGCCAATTACGGCAACGGCCCAATCGACTCGGCTTACAACACCATCGCCCAGTTGACCAATGCCAAGGCCGAACTGCTGCGATTTACCGTCAGCGCCCTGACCGGGGGCACGGACGCCCAGGGTGAGGTGACCGTTCGCCTGCGTGAAAACGGCCTGATGGCCTTGGGCCGCGGTTCTGACCCGGACATCATCACCGCCAGCGCCAAGGCCTACATCAACGGGTTGAACCGGCTGGAGTATCTGAAGGCGCACCCGGTAAAGGCATCGCAGACGCTGTAGATCTGGAAACAGAGGACGGATGTCAGATGACTGATGTCAGCAACTTAAATCGTGAAACTGACCTCTCCCCGGCAGTCACTGCCAGAAGGTGCGGGCCAGGCGCGCGGTCTCTTCCGGAGCGGTAAAGGTGGCCATGTCCCCCAGCATGACCTCGAAGCCGGTGTGGTCGCTTCGGGTCCAGGGGGCGTAGTTTGCACGAACCACCATAACGGCCCGCAACTCCAGGGCACTTTGCGGTGTTTCCACCGAGAGCAGGCCGAAATTGTACCCGTTGCGGTTCAGACTGCGGTAGAGCCGTTGAACCCGGATCATGCCTGCAGCCAGATGGCGCCAGGCGTTTTCGTCCAGCATCATCAGGGAGGTTTTCCCCGGGTTGACGGCCCAGATCTCGAAAAACCCTTCCGGCGCAAACGCCGCCATCCATAGCCACGGACCGGTACTGCCGATGTATCGTTCCCTTGCACTGACCTCTTGGACGGCATAATCCCCAAACAGCCCTCGCCGCCGGGTACGCTGGTGAGTCAGGGCGCGGTCGTAAAGGAACCGCTGGTGATTGGCGCCGATCCGGTCGGCTTGAACCTGAAGGTGGGGGTGGACCATGGAGCCACCAGCAGACGGCAGGTGGTTCTGGGTAATCGCCATATGGGTCGCTGATGGATCGTGCCGCCGTACCCGCTTTAAATAGTCGACACAATTGATCAGGCAATCCGTGTAACTGCTTTCAGTGGCCGTGCCGATCTCCACAAAGTGGGTGTTGTCAAACAGACTCACCACAGAGTAGGCGCCGTAGGGGAACAGGTTGGGAAATAGCAGCGATTCCCCCCGCGTCATCCGCCCCTCCGGATGAATTTGCGGAATCAGCTGCGGTGTCTGGGTCAGCACCTGGGGGCGGCAAAAAGGGCAGCCTGCCGTCTGCCGCGCATCCGGTGGTGGTGAAGGCAGGTGCTCGACACCCGCCTCTTTTTCATTCACTCGGCTGAAGGCAATTCGACTGGTGCGTCCGGAAATGGGGTTAACGCGCAGCTGAATGGTCCGGTCGGCCAATTCGCCGGAAGGTTCCCTCAACCGCGCCTGAACCGTTTCCGTCGAAAACCAGCTGTCGGCAAGAACCGGAGTTTTTTTCACCGCATCCTCCTTGGTGTCGGGATCTGTGAAACCAACCTACCACATGCCGCAGCTCACTTCAATCCGACCTGCCCGGCTGTTTTTACGGCTATTGATTTTTTTGTCTGCCCGTATTACATCCAAGCTTCATCTGACCCTCACTTTCATAAAAGGAGGTGGAAATGGCAAAAGCGCCATTGAAATACCAACTGATCAACCCGGTTAAAATCAGAACTGACGAGCCCGATCTGGATTTCCCATCCGCCCAGTCCATGGCCGATGAAAAGGTGAAATCACTGTGTCCGGACCCCATGCTGATTTCATGGTATGACGCCACCACCGGCGAATCGCACCCCAAGGTCGATTGCGGTGGTGCCGGAAAGCCGGGTTGGCTCAATTATGCCCAGTCCCGCAATTGTGACATGACCGTCGACATCAATGACGAACAGTTTGTTTTCATCTACCTGACGCAACCATAGCCCCACCGCCCCTGAATTCTCCGGCACCGAACGATTGAACACCAGACCATGCGCCCCTCATCATCCCTCGGCGGAGTGGTCCAAAACAGCTGTGTCTATGCGAGAAAGGAGCAGCATGAGTGAAATCGCATTCCAGGACAACTATCCCGATGAACTGAGCCACTGCTATGGATGTGGACGGCTCAATCCGAATGGTCTGCAGTTGAAGAGCTATTGGGATGGTGACGAGACGGTCGCCCGATTTCGGCCGCGGTCGGTCCATATGGCTATACCGGGTTATGTATACGGCGGCCTCCTGGCCTCCTTGATCGACTGTCACGGCACCGGTTCGGCATCGGCCGCCGCCGGACGGGCCCGGCCGGACGAGGCCCCGTTCCGATTTGTCACCGCATCGCTGCATGTGAACTACCTGCGTCCGACCCCGATCGATGCCGAACTGGAAATCCGCGGCGTGATCAAGGAATTGAAAGAGAAAAAGGTCGTCGTATCGGCAACGGTTTCAGCCGAGGGGAAGCTGTGCGCCACGGGTGAGGTGGTGGCGGTCCGGATGCCGGAAAACATGCTCCGTTGATGCACCCCTGGCTGTCGAAGCAAAAATCAAAGGGAGTCTCATTGCGCATGTTCTCACTGGAGCAGTTTCACCGAACCTACGACACGACCACCACACCAGTGACGATCAACGGGCAGACGCTCAGGCTGTTTACGCCCGCATCCATTGATCGCTTCATCAATCCGGACGACGTGATGGATAATTTCCCCTTGTGGGCCAAGATCTGGGAAGCCTCCGGCGTCCTGGCCGGCTACCTGGCCGGCATGCCGCCGGACCCGACGAAAACCATGCTGGAAATCGGATGCGGTTTAGGGATGGTGGGCATTGTCGCTGCCAGGGCAGGCCATCGCATCACCATGACCGAAATCAACCCCGACGCCCTCAATTTTGCCCGGGCCAACGCCCTGGTCAACGACTGCCCGGAGATTGCCATCGAACGGCTGGACTGGAACGCCCCGCAGCTGGATGGCCGGTACGACACGATTGTGGGATCCGAAACCGTCTACAAAACCGAAGACATCCATGGCCTTGAAGCCATGTTCGACCGGTACCTGAATCCCGGAGGAACCATCGTTCTGGCCGAAGGCGTGCGCCGCACCGGCGTTGACTTCTGGGATCGCATGCGCGACCGCTACGATGTCCAGGCCCGGCGACAGACCCTTCGATCCGACCAGGGGACGACGCACATGGTCCTGTTTCGGTTGCAGCGCAAGGCCGACCGGCAATTGGAAAGCTGATATCACATGGCCAGAGGCGACCAGCTGAGCCGGCAGTGGAAGATCATCCAGACCCTGGTTGCCTCCACACAAGGCAAAACCGTTTCCGCCCTTGCCGATCGGCTGGGCTGTACCCCGCGGACCGTTTACCGGGATCTGGAGGCGCTTCAGGCCGGCGGATTTCCCATCACTGCCGAAACCAGGGACAACCGCAGTTATTGGCACATCCTGAATGCCAGCCGTCAGCAGGTTCCCCTGGCCTTCAGCATCCCTGAGCTGATGGCCCTGTACTTCGGAAAGGACATGCTCAAGACCTATCGGGGGACCGTCTTTTACGATGCCATTGATTCCCTCTTGTCCAAGATCAAAGCCACGCTGCCGAGCGAATACATCGATTACCTGGACCGGATCCGGGATCGGGTGGATGCCGGTCCGGCCCCCAGGAAAGACTATACCCGCTTCGGCCCCATCATCGCCGAACTGAACCGGGCGATCATTGACGAAAAAAAAATCCGCATGGTTTACTTTTCCATGGGTCGGCAGAAGGAAAGCCAACGGACGGTTCATCCCTACCGGCTTCGCCATGTAGAGGACGCCCTCTATCTGATCGGCTATTGCGCCTTGAGAAAAGGCGTCCGGACGTTTGCCGTGGATCGCATCAAAACGGTGACGCGGGTCGATGATGGTTTTCAAATTCCCGAAAAATTCGACATGCAGGCCTTTTTGCAGGACAGCTTCGGCATATACCAGGGGCCGCCAGTGAGGGTCAAGATCCGCTTCCTCGAATCAGTTGCCGGCTACGTCCGCGAGCGCATCTGGCACCCGAGCCAACGCCTGTCGGATCAGCCCGACGGCACGCTGATTTTCACCGCCACCGTGGCCGGCATCGAAGAGATCGGCCACTGGGTCCTGCGCTGGGGCGCCGGGGCGCAGGTGCTGGAGCCGGCGGCACTTCGCCTGGCCGTCGGTCGCCATGCGGCAGCCATGGCATCCCACTATGGGGATGCGCCTGCCAATGTGGATCAGTAAAAAGCATGGCCAAACCCATCTCACGGGAGACCGATCCAATGACGATCACTTCGAAACTGCCGGATGTGGGCACCAACATATTTACGGTCATGTCCGCAATGGCCGCCAAAAATGGCGTCGTCAACCTGTCCCAGGGTTTTCCCGATTTCGATACGCCCCCGGCACTGATCGATCGGGTCCTTGCGCACATGCAGGCCGGCCGCAACCAGTATGCGCCCATGCAGGGGGTGGCATTGCTCCGGGAGCGTATCGCCGCGAAGGTTGCCGATCTTTACGGTAACCCCGTCGATCCGGATAGGGAAATCACCGTCACATCGGGGGCCACCGAGGCGCTGTTTGCAGCCATCACCGCAGTGATCCGCCCGGGTGATGAGGTGGTGGTTTTCGAACCGGCCTTCGATTCCTATGTTCCGGCCATCCGTTTAAACGGCGGAACCCCGGTCTATGTCTCCATGAAAACGCCCGACTATCGCATCGACTGGGATGAGGTCAGCGATGCCATCGGGGAAAACACCCGGATGATCATCATCAACTACCCGCACAACCCCACGGGCACCGTGCTTTCGCCGACGGACATCGCGGCATTGAAGCAGATCGTGGCGAAACGGGACATCTTTATCATCTCCGATGAAGTCTACGAGCACATCATCTTTGACGGCCTGACTCACGAAAGCGTGTTGAGAGACCCGCTGCTGTATGCAAAAAGCTTCGTGGTCAGCTCCTTCGGCAAGACCTACCACACCACCGGCTGGAAGATCGGTTACTGTGTGGCGCCGCCGTCCATCACGCGAGAATTTCAGCGGATCCACCAGTTTCTCACCTTTGCCTCCAACACCCCCATCCAATGGGCCTACGCCGATATCATAGCGGATGCGTCCCTGTATCTCGGGCTGTCGGCTTTCTACCAGAAAAAGCGGGACCGGTTTCTCTCCCTGCCCGAAAACTCCCGCTTCAAGCCCCTGCCCTGCCACGGCACCTATTTTCAGATGATGGATTATTCAGCCGTTTCCGACCTGAACGACCTGGCCTTTGCACACCAGATGACCACGGTGCATAAAGTGGCCGCCATCCCGCCGTCAGCATTTTACCATGATGGACAGGACTACCGGGTGTTGCGGTTCTGCTTTGCCAAAAGAGACGAAACCCTGGAACAGGCCGCGGAGAGATTATGCAGGATCTGAAAATTGAACTGGTTCATTCGGAATCGGTATGGGAAGATCCAGGCATTTTTATTGGAAGAGGTACTGGCCCAGTTTGCCGTAGTGGTCGGCGGTATTAAAATCCAAACCGACAATGTTGGACTGGATCCTCTGGACGATGCCCGCTTCACGGACCTGGGAGCGTTCCTCGTCATCCAGGGTGAACTCGATGGTCAATTTGTCCCCCACCTCGAAATCGGGCATGCTGCTGACCGAAAACTGAATGCCCGACTGGGAGATATTCCGTATTTTGATCAACCCTTTGATTGGGTTGCCGTTGCTGCCCTGAAAGAAAAACATCCCCACCAGGTTCACCGACTTTCTAAAATGTCGTCGGCGCTCCAGCAGTACGCGATAGTCGTTCCCACAACTGCATTTGCATTTGAGCCTAACCGCCTTCTGGATCTCGGAGAACTGGCTCAAGTCTCTGATGACGCCTTTTTTACAGGCCGGACAGATGAAGGTGCCTTCTCCCCGATCATTGATAAAGATCCGGTGTTCTTTCCCTTCAGAAGACAAGCCGGCCATGGCATGGGGCATGTGTTTTGACTTTGCTTCCGGAACCATGCAGCGCTCCTTATCCATCCTGTCTATAAAATATCTTGTTATTTATATCGCCACGCAAAAGATAAAGTAAAGCAGGAATGTGCGGGGTACGTGGATTAAGATTTACTTTAAGGAGGTTGGAGATGATACGGTTTCATAACCGACATCTGGCGGCAGCTTCGGCAGGCTGGCCGCCTGGGTGGCAAGCTGGTCGCACCGCTCGTTTCCGGGGTTTCCCGCATGTCCTTTGACCCAAACCCAATGCACGTCATGCCAGTCACAAAGTGACAGCAGGCGTTCCCATAAATCGATGTTCAGGGCTTTTCCGCCATTGCTTTTCCGCCAGTCGCTGCGCTGCCATTTTTTTGCCCAGCCCTTGGTGATGCCATCCACCACGTAGCGTGAGTCACTGTATAGAACAACGGCCGAGGGGGTTTCGAGCTGTTCGATCCCGACAATGCAGGCCAGCAGTTCCATGCGGTTGTTGGTGGTTTGACGAAAGCCGCCGGATAGTTCCCGGTTCCCCCCGGACGCTGACATGACCACCCCGTAACCGCCGGGGCCGGGGTTGCCCAGACTGGATCCATCCGTGTAAATAATGATCCGGTCTGCAAGGCCGGCATCCGGTTTCTCGGCTGGCGTCTCGGTGGACCGGGGACTTTTTTTTCGTGACGGCTTGACGCTTATCTGTTCGCCTGAACGCTGATCCCGGATAAATCCCAATGCTTCTTCACGTGTCGTAAAGCCCTTGTACCGAGCGCCTTGAAAACCGATCACCTGGTTCTGGGCACCGGCCTCGCCGAACCACTGGGTGTAGATGCCCGGCTGCCTGCCTACGGCAACGGCGTAGTATTTTTTCTTGGCCATCGTGATTTATTGTTTCCTCCTGCCAAACAGCCAGATTACCATCAACCCATAGATGCAAAGGATGCCAACGCTGATCAGAAAGGCATATAGAATGGATCCGGACCAATGGGCAATGATCGGAAAGAAGAACGCGTTGACCATGGCGATGATCAGGATATGCACCAGCAGAGGGGGGCCTGAGAAAAAAGCCGTCATTGACTTCTCCTGATAAAGGGGTGTGCCGAATCCAATCAGGGGGAAATCCCGAACCGGAGCCACTTGAAATCCTGGCGAAGCTTATCTGAAACCTGGCTGCCGATGCGACCCATGAAGAGGTTTTCGGGTTTCAGGCAGATGTTCGGTTCGTTGGTCTGCAGTTCGATAAACCCGTGAGGGTTGAACAGCCGGATGAGCATATTGCGGTATTGTTGGGCGTTCATGCCCGAACCGTCCAGATCCCAGGTCCATGAATAGCCGACCATGTATGCGATCATCCGTTCAATTTTCGGGTGGCTCAGCATGAGACGGACCAAGTCTCCGGCGATCTTGCAGGATCGAAGGATTCTGCTCACTTCCACCGCCTTTATTTCCATCATCATGCCCGGCCCCAGCTCCGTCCACCGCTCATCGGATTCCGGGTGGCTGAAAACCCCGAATCCCACGATATGCTGGTCATCCGTCAGGGCCAGCACCACATTGGCATCCGTCTTGGCGGCATGCTTTTCAAGGGTTTCTCTTTTGGTATAAATGGATTTATACTGGGCGTGGGTGCCGAACTGATCGTCGAAGCGGTAGGTCTGGATCTCATCGGGCGTACAGAAAGACCGGATCCGTACAGGACCGGCCGGGGTGGACCGGACAACCTCCTTTTGCATGGGATCGTTCAAAAGCGTCTGTCTTCTCCAAGGTGATTGGATGCCGTAAATGTCGTGCAGTCAAGGATTGCAACCAGACATAGACACGCATACGGTTAGAAATCACTCCACCCCTTATGCAGTCGTTTGACCATGATCACCAGGTCCTGGCGGTTGCCCTGGACATCCTTCATATATTCCTTCAGCTCGGCAAACTTGAAAAAATCGAACTTCTTAACGGCTTCGATGGCGCCGTCTTCGACGCCGGCCACCAGGTCGGCCCGCAGCATCTCCAAGCCCTGATCCATGGCCAATTGAATCAGGTCCAGCAGCAACCAAGTCCCCAGCCGCATCTGCCGGTATTCAGGCAGCACCATGATGCGGAACCGACCCACATGGCTGGTGGCACCGAAACCACGCAGATGAAGGCTGCCCTGACCCACGACAGTGTCATTGCACAAGGCCAGGATGGAGCAAATGCTGCCCTTTTCCATGGCTTCAAACCACGTGTCCATAACAGCCGTGTCCATGACATCGTAATTCAAGAACCAGCGGTCCGATTCGGGAATCCGGTTGTAGAAGGCATCCAGAAGCGGCCGGTCTCCGGGTTCAACCGGGCGGATCACTGCCTCCACGCACTCCTTCAGGACACACTCTTTCGGGTATCTCACGGTCTCGACCTCCTTCGACGATGGTGTCAGCCGGCCCCGGAAAAATGAGAATCTACCGGTCCGAAGCAGCGCTGTCAAGCTTGCCATGCACATCTTGCGGCAATCCGAACGGCAATCAGTCAATCATGAAAACCGACGGCCGGAAGATGTCCGCAGGCCGGGCGATCATGGGGACCTCCCGTCCTGAAACGGATATTGAACAGGCTGGTTTTTTTTCTTGACTAACCCTATTCGTAGCTAATATATAGCTAATATGTAACCTTTTATCAAATGAATTTTATCCATAATTTGATATTTGTTTCAAAGCAGATGTCGTTCAGCCTGTCCCCCGAACAATCCGTCCCGGACCACCCGGGAACAAAGACATTCCTTAACCCGCGGCCTTCACGCGAGCCGCCCAGAGGGAGGTAACGATGAGTGACCTGAGTTGGCTGCCGAGAGAATCCGGTATCAAAAACCATCACCTGTGGAGCGAGGAACACTTTTCCAGTGACGCGCCAGGGGTCATGTTCGAAAAGCGCCCCATCCTGGATCCATCGGGAAATCCGGTCGATGGTGTGTTCTCGGCCTGGATCATCCTGAACAATCCGATGCAGTATAATTCCTATACCACCGAAATGGTCAAGGGCGTCATTGCCGGGTTTCATCGTGCGTCGGCAGACAGTTCAGTGGTGGCCGCGGTTTTCACAGCCATGGGCGACAAGTCGTTTTGTACGGGCGGCAACACGAAGGAGTATGCCGAGTATTATGCAAAAAGGCCCAACGAATACGGGCTTTACATGGATCTTTTCAACGCCATGGTCGATGGCATCCTCGGCTGCAAGAAACCCACCATCTGCCGGGTCAACGGCATGCGGGTGGCAGGCGGCCAGGAGATCGGCATGGCCTGCGATTTGACCCTGTCCAGTGACCTGGCCATCTTCGGTCAGGCCGGTCCCCGGCACGGGAGTGCACCGGACGGTGGCAGCAGCGACTTCCTGCCCTGGATGCTGCCCATGGAACTGGCCATGTGGAACTGCGTCTCCTGCGAGATGTGGAGTGCCTACAAGATGAAACGGCTGGGTTTGATCTCCAAATGTGTCCCCGTCATCAGGGATGCCAATGGATGGGTCCGCAATCCCGCCATCCAGACTGATCGCTACGTGGACGACGGCGAAATCGTCTACGGTGAATACAAGACCGGGGATGCGGCCAAGCAGGCCCGTGCCACCATCAAGACGGCCAAAACCGATTTCGAGCTGCTGGACAACGAGGTCAACCGGATTCTCTGGACCTATACCAACCTCTTTCCGGGGTGCCTGATCAAAAGTGTGGAAGGCATTCGGCTTAAAAAGAAGTTCTTCTGGGACCAGGCCAAGGTCATCAACCGCCACTGGCTGGCCGCCAACATGAACGGCGAAGCCTTCCTGGGATTCAACGCCTTCAACACGAAAAAAATTACCGGCAAGGATACCATCGACTTCATCGAGTACCGACGCCGCCAGGCCGCCGGTGATGCCTTCGATGTAGAATTCATGGCCGCCGTACTTGGCCGCCCAACGACATAAAGGAGAAACGCACATGCTGCTGGAAGGTAAAAATGCCATCGTCACCGGCGGGTCCCAGGGAATCGGCACAGCCGCAAGCCTGGAACTGGCCAGAGAGGGCGCCAACGTCTGCCTCACCTATCGACGCCATGAAGACGAGGCCAGGGCCGTTGCCGAACAGATTGAAAAAATGGGGCGCAAGGCCGTCTGCATCGCCTGCGACATCGCCGTCTTCGCCGAGGCCGAGGCAGCGGTCAAGAAAGCCCGGGAAGCATTCGGCCGCATCGATATCCTGGTGAACAACGCCGGCATGAACTGGGATGGTGTCTGCTGGAAGATGACCGAAGAGCAGTGGGACCGGGTGATCGCCGTCAACCTGAAGGGGTATTTCAACTTCACCCGTCAAGTGGCGCCTTTACTGAAGGAACAGAAGTACGGCAAAATCATCAACGTCACCTCCATCAACGGCATGCGGGGCAAGTTCGGGCAGACCAACTACTCGGCCTCCAAAGCAGGCATCATCGGCTACACCAAGGCCGTGGCCAAGGAATTGGGCGCCTTCGGTGTCAATGTCAACGCCGTGGCCCCGGGCCTGATCGAAACCGCCATGCTGAAAGATTCCGAGGCCCGGGACAAGATCATCGACCTGGCCATGGGTGAAATGGCCTTGAAGCGCATCGGCCAGCCCGAAGATCTGGCATCGGTCATCACTTTCCTGGCTTCGGACAAGGCCCGCCACATTACCGGCGAAGTGATCAAGGTAGACGGCGGGCAGTATATATAGCTCAAAGCTGAACGCTGAAAGGTCAGAGGACTGGGGACAGAAATCAGAAATCGATTAAAGCATTCAGCCTTGCCGATCCACCTTCAGCCTATAGTCTAAACACCAACACTGAGGACTGCCACCATGAATGACGTTGCCATTATCGGTGCGGGACAAAGCACCTTCGTACGAATCTATCCGGGATCGGTCCGGGAACTGGCCTTCGAAGGCTTTTCCGACGCCCTGGGACACGCCGGCATCACCGCCGCGGATATCGACGCGTCGGTGGTCTGCTCGGCACCGGAATACGACCTGCAGCGCTCACCGGCAGGGGTGTTCGCCGAATATCTGGGACTCAACCCGGGTCCCACCTTTTATGTAGAGACCCTGTGCTCATCGGGCAGCACGGGCCTGAAACTGGCCTACAGCCTCGTCAAATCGGGGCTGCACGACATCGTGGCCGTGGTCGGGTTTCAGAAAATGTCGGAGATCTCCTCCGCCGAAACGCAGGAACGCATGGGCCGGGGTGCGGACATCCAATGGGAGAGCCCCTTCGGCACCATGATGCCCGCCTACTACGCCATGTATGCCCGGGCCCACATGGAGGCCTACGGCACCACACACGAAGACCTGGCCGCCATTCGCGTCAAAGCCTCCACCTACGGCCAGCTCAACGACCGGGCCGTCTACCGCAAGGCCGTCACTGCCGAGATGTTCACGGACACTGAAAACATGATGAGCGGATCCGTGGCCTCGCCCTTAAGGGTGGGAGACTGCTGTGCCAATGCCGACGGCAGTTCCTGCATCATCGTCGCCAGCGCCGAAAAAGCCAAAGCCCTGTGCGACAAACCCGTATGGATCCGGGGCATCGGTTCGGCCTCCGCACCGGTCAACCTGGCCGGCCGGGACCTGTTCAACGGGCTGTCCGTGGCACGCCAGGCAGGCGCCCAGGCTTACCAGATGGCCGGCATGGGTCCCAAAGAGATCGACGTGGCCGAAGTCCACGACTGTTTTACGATTGCCGAGATGATGGCCTACGAAGATCTGGGCTTTGCCGGCCCCGGCGAAGGCCGTGACCTGATCAACGGCAAGGAGACCTATTTGGAAGGGAGCATACCGGTGAACGTAGACGGCGGGTTGCTCTCCAAGGGCCACCCCATCGGCGCCACCGGCGGCAGCCAGATCCGCACCATCGTGTTGCAGTTGCGCGGCGAAGCCGGTCAGATCCAGGTGCCCCATGCCGCCGTAGGCCTGGTCCACAACATCGGCGGCGTGGGGCTTTACGGGAATGTAACCATTTTGGCCAGATAATTCGATCCCGGCCACATTAGTGGACGGGCATGCGAGATAAGGAAAGACAGCCATGGGTAAGAAGGAAAAGGACGAACGCTTCAGAAAATTCGGCACTGTCAGTTTTACCGGCACCACCCGCGTCAACGACTTCATCGACCACCTGGAGCAGGGCAAGGTCAGCGGCACCCGCTGTGAATCCTGCGGGAAAGCGTTCTTCCCCCCCCGGGCGGACTGCTGCACCTGCCGTTCATCGAAAATGGAATGGTTCGATGTCCAGGGGAAGGGAAAGCTGCTCACCTACAGCACCCTGGCCTTCGGCCCGAAAGGATTCGAAGGGGACCTGCCCTATACCATCGCCCTGGTGGATTACGGTGACTACAAGGTATTCGGGCGAATTGCCGGCGGTATCAAAGAATCCGAGCTGTCCATCGGCATGGCCCTGGCAGCCAGAGCCAACCCGCTTGCCGACGGACGGGTCAACTACGTCTTTCACAAAGACTGACCCGTTGTCCACTCACCCTTCCCCTCTACCCCAAAAGGACGAGGGTACTACCGGTAAGGAAAAAGACATGCCACATCTTAAATTTATCAACCATGAAATCGTCGACGGCGTCGCCACCCTGACATTCAACCGACCCAAGCACAACGTGCTGGACATCGAGATGATGAACCAACTCAACGGCCAGCTGGAAAGGCTGAGCAACGACGGGTCGCTCAAGTGTGTGGTCCTGGCGGCCGAGGGCCCCAGCTGGTGCGCCGGCGTCGAGGTGGCCGACCACCGGCCGGAGATGGTGGACGAGATGATCGCCACCTTCAACCGGATCTTTGAACTGGTTCACCGCATACCGGTGCCCACCATTGCAGCGGTCCACGGTGCCTGTCTCGGGGGCGGCATGGAAGTGGCCATGGCCTGCGACATCATCGTGGCATCGCCCAAAGCCGTCTTCGGCCAGCCGGAGATCAAGCTGGGTTTCTTTCCGCCCTACGCAGCCATCCGGCTTCCCCAGTTGGTGGGGCCGGCACGGGCCGTGGAGATCTGCACCACGGGTCGCCGCTACAAGGCCGAAGCGGCGCAGCGCATGGGTCTGGTGTCCCACCTGTCCGGAGAAGACGACTTTAAGGATACGGTAGACGGCATCGTCGGTGAGATCCAGGCATGCAGCCCATTGATCATCCGGCTCAACAAGCGGGCTGTCAACGCCCACCTTGGACTGGATTTCAAGCAGGCACTGTCCGGCGTCAGCGACATGTTTCTCAACACCCTGATGAAAACCGAAGACACCCTGGAAGGCATCAAGAGCTTCGAGGAAAAGCGAAGGCCGGTGTGGAAGAACAGGTAAGCGCAAAAAAGAAAAGGAGAACCAGCGATGGCATCCATGATATCCTGGCAGATGACAGAACCCGGAAAACCACTGGCAAAGATTGAGACACCGTTACCCCAACCCGGTCCCGGCGAAGTGCTGGTCAAGGTGGCCGGATGCGGGGTGTGCCATACGGACCTGGGCTTTTACTACGATGGCGTGAGAACCAAATCGCCGCTGCCCCTGACCCTGGGCCATGAAATCAGCGGCATCGTCACCGCCGCCGCTCCCGACGCACGACAAATGGAAGGCAAGGCGGTGATCATCCCTGCGGTCATGCCCTGCGGGGACTGCGATGTCTGCAACCGGGACCTGGGCAACATCTGCACCACCCAGAAGATGCCCGGCAACGATATCCAGGGGGGATTTGCCAGCCACATCGTGGTCCCGGCCAAGCAGCTGTGCCAGGTTCCGGTGGACGACCAGTACCGGCCAGTTGGCGAAGCAGATGTCTCCCTGGCTCAGATGTCTGTAATCGCAGACGCGCTGACCACGCCCTACCAGGCCGTTGTCGATGCCGGATTGTCCGCCGACGACACGGCCATTTTTATCGGCGTCGGCGGCGTGGGCGGCTTCGGCGCCCAGATCGCCAAAGCCTTCGGCGCCCTGGTGGTGGCCATCGATGTGGATCAGGCCAAGCTCGATGCACTGGCACCCTATGTGGACAAGACCTTCAACGCAGCCGCGATGGCTTTCAAGGATCTGCGCAAGGCGGTTTCCGCCTTCGTCAAGGAACAGGGAAAACGCCGGACGGAGTGGAAGATTTTCGAGACCTCCGGCACGGCCGCCGGCCAGAAAACCGCTTTCGGTCTGATGACCTTCGGGGCCAATCTATCTGTGGTGGGCTTTACCATGGACACGGTAGACATACGCCTGTCCAACCTCATGGCCTTCAACGCCGCGGCCCGGGGCAACTGGGGCAGCCTGCCCCGATACTATGCGCCGGTGCGTGACCTGGTCCTGTCGGGCAAGGTGACGATGGCACCGTTTGTCAAAACCTTCCCGCTGTCTGAAATAAACGCGGTCTTCGACATGGTGCACCATAAAAAGATCGTCGAGCGGGCGATCATGGTGCCCTGAGGCGATCATAAACAACCCTTGCTGCAGCGACCCTGAACGTTTTCATCCAAACCAACCTGCCGAACCCATGCGGCGAAACCCAACAGGAAACGACGATGCACAAATTACTGACAGACAACCCCGGAGAAAAAATGTTGCTCCTGGGCAACGAAGCCATCGCCCGCGGCGCCATCGAAGCCGGCGTAGCCTTTGCCACCACCTACCCGGGCACACCCTCGTCGGAAATCTCATTGAATCTGTTCCAGGTTTCCCAGGAGAGCGATCTATATTTCGAATACAGCACGAATGAAAAAGTGGCCCTGGAAGTGGCCGCAGCCGCAGCCAACAGCGGTGTCCGCACCTTCTGCATGATGAAGCATGTGGGCCTGAACGTGGCGGCCGATCCGCTGATGACCCTGGCCTACGTCGGGGTAAAGGGCGGGATGGTCATCCTCACCGCCGACGATCCGGCCATGTTTTCCAGCCAGAACGAACAGGACAACCGCTACTACGGCAAGCTATCCGGCCTGCCCATCCTCGAACCCTCATCGGTGGAGGAAGCCCGTCAAATGACGGCTGAGGCCTTCGACCTGTCCGAACGGCTGGGCGAACCGGTGATCCTGCGCACCACCACCCGCATCAACCACTCCAGCGCCTTCGTGGAACTGGGGAAGCTGACGCCCCGCAAAACCAAGGGAGATTTTAAAAAAGATCCGTTCAACCTGGTCACCGTGCCGGCCGTCTCCCGACGCCTCCACGTTAAATTGCTGGAAAACTGGGACAAGGCCCAGGCCCTGGCCGAAACCTCCGGCTACAACTTTACCGACGGCGCCGGTTCCTGGGGTATCATCTGCAACGGGGTCAGCTACGGCTATGTTTCCGACGCGGTGAAAGAGCTGGGCATCGCGGACAACGTCCGCGTCCTTCGACTGGGTTTTTCTTACCCTTTGCCGCCGAAACTGATCAAAACCTTTCTTCATGCATGCGAACGCGTGCTCGTGGCCGAGGAGGGTGAACCCGTCATGGAAGAGGCCGTCAAGGCCTTTGCCCAGGAGGAGGGATTGACCCTGCCCATCGCCGGCAAGGGAGAAGGTCTTTTCTCTCGACTGTACGAGTTCGATCCGGCCATGGTGCGCCGGGTGATGGCCGGCTACTTCGGCGTGCCGCACACGGAAAGCCAACCTCCCGACCTGTCGGACGTACCCGAAATCCCCCAGCGGCCACCCAACCTTTGTGCCGGCTGCTCCCACCGGGCCACCTTCTACGCGGTCAAAAAAGCTGCCGAGGGAGAAGAGACCATCTATCCCACAGACATCGGCTGCTACACCCTGGGTTTTCTGCCCCCGCTGGCCATGGGCGACTTTCTCATCTGCATGGGCTCATCGGTGAGCACGGCCAGCGGATTTTCCAAGGCCACGGATAAAAAAGTGATCTCTTTCATTGGCGACTCGACCTTTTTTCACTCGGGCCTGACCGGCCTGGTCAACGCCGTTTACAACAACCACAACTTCACCCTGGTCATCCTGGACAATGGCACGACGGCAATGACCGGCCACCAACCCAATCCCGGCGTGGACATGGGCAACTTCAACCTTTCCGGTTACGGCCGCATCTCCATCGAAGCGGTGGTTCGCGCCATCGGCGTCGAACACGTCACCGTCATCAAACCCTACAAGGTGAAAAAGAGCATCGAAGCGGTGAAAGCAGCCCTGGACCACAAGGGCGTATCGGTGATTATCTCCCAGGAGATGTGCACCCTGTATGCCCGCGGCCTGAAACAACTCAAGGTGCGGGCCTTCACGGTCACGGACAAATGCAAGAACCACCGGGACTGCATCAACCAGATCGCCTGCCCGGCTTTTTACCTGGATGGAGAACGGGTCCAGATCAATCCCAACACCTGCGTGGGCTGCGCGGTCTGTGCCCAGATCTGCCCGGAGAATGCCATTACACCGGTCAAGGCCAAACAGGCCGGTTGATCGCCTGAGCGGCAAGACAACAACCTTCGGCTGCGGTCAATGGTGTCCGTGAGATTCGAACAGCCGGCCCATTGAACCGGTGGCCCTCATCATACAGGAAACGACCATGGAGACAACTAGACTGATTATCGTGGCGGTAGGCGGTCAGGGCAACTTGCTGGCATCCAAAATACTGGGAGAAGCGGCCCTGCTTTCAGGGGTGCCGGTGCGCATGAGCGAAATTCACGGCATGGCCCAGCGCGGCGGTGTGGTTGAATCGGCCATCGTTTTCGGCGATGCCAGAAGCACGATCATCTCCGACGGTGAAGCCAATGTACTGGTAGGTTTCGAGCCCTCCGAGACCCTGCGGGCCCTGAACAAGTGCAGCGCAGACACCACCGTCATTACCAATCTGGCGCCCCTGCCGCCCTTTACCGTGGCCATCGGCCGCGGCACCTATCCGGACCTCGGCCTTGTTCAGGACCTGATCAAAGCCAAAACCAAACGGCTGATTGCCTTCGATGCCGCTGACCTGGCCACGAGCGCCGGCAGCGTCATGTCGGTGAATATCGTGCTGCTCGGAGCGCTGATCCAGACCGGCATCCTGCCGGTCTCCAAGACGGATGTGGAGGAAACCATTCGCACCAAGACCAAAAAGGCGTTTGTGGACGCCAACCTGAAAGCATTCGAATTGGGCTACAGTGCCGCCGCAAATGCATGACGCGCTGTCAATAGCCTGTATGAACCGGCTGTTTATAAACGGAATATGCCCCCGGCGGACGAATGGGTCTGCCCCGAAGGAAACTGACCACTGATAAGGAGGAAACGATGCCCTGGAATGAAAAAAACGAATGCATGCCGGTAGCCCAAATTCAAGCGCTTCAGGTTGAAAAGCTCAGGGAGACGTTGGAGTGGGTGACCAAACGCGTTCCGTTTTACAAGAAAAGCTTCAAGGAGGCCGGCGTCAAGGCCGCCGACATCAAGGGCATCGAGGACGTGGCCAAACTCCCATTCACGGTAAAAAATGATTTGAGGGACAACTATCCTTTCGGCCTGTGCGCGGTTCCCTTAAAGGAGGTGGTGCGTGTTCACGCCTCGTCCGGCACCACGGGCAAACCCATCACCGGCCCCTATACCGCCGACGACCTGGCCATGTGGGGCGAGTGCATGGCGCGCAACTTTCATGCTGCGGGAGCGCGGCCCGGACACGTGGTTCAAAACGCCTACGGTTACGGCCTGTTCACCGGTGGTCTGGGTTTTCACCAGGGTGCCACGACCATGGGCTGTACCGTCGTGCCCACCAGCTCCGGGCTCACCGAACGCCAGATCACACTCTTACAAGATTTCGGGACCAACGTCCTGTGCTGCACCCCATCCTATGCCCTGACCATTGCCGAACGGGCCGAGGAGCTCAAGGTGGATCTGAAAAAACTGCCCCTTTCCATTGGCATTTTCGGCGCCGAACCCTGGACCGCCGGCATGCGTACGGAGATCGAGGCGCGTATGGGCATCAAGGCCATGGAGGCATACGGCCTCACCGAATTAGGCGGACCCGGTGTGGGCTTCGACTGCGAGGCCCAGAGCGGCATCCATATCAACGAAGACTACTACCTGGCCGAAGTGGTCGACCCCATCACCCTGGAACCCGTTCCACTGGGTGAAAAGGGTGAGCTTATTTTCACCTCGCTTCAGCGCCGGGCCATGCCCATGATCCGCTACCGCACCAAGGACATCACCCGTCTGTACCGTGAAAAATGTGTCTGCGGCCGGACCTTCGTCAAAATGGACAAAATATTTGGTCGGACGGACGACATGTTGATCATCAGCGGCGTGAATGTCTTCCCGTCACAAATCGAATCCCTGCTGCTGGATATCGAAGAGGTTGAACCCCAGTACCGCATGCTGGTCCGCAAAAAAGGCTACCTGGATCAACTGGTGGTGCAGGTAGAAGCCAAACAGGACGTGTATGCGGCCGGTGACCGCAAAAAATTTGAAGTCGAAGCCAAAATCATGGCCCACATCAGAGGCAACATGGGGATCAGCGTGGAGGTGAACCTCGTGGAGCCCAAGTTCATCGCCCGAAGCGAGGGCAAGGCCCTTCGCGTGGTCGACGAACGACCCAAGCAGTTCCGTTAAGCCTGAGGGGCGACGCCAGACAGGACGAACAACCACCAGACCGATGGGAGGTGCAACCATGACAGACAAACAACCCTTTGTCCCGAAAACCTTCGCCGTTATCGGTGCGGGTCCCGTGGGCTGTATCGTGTCCGCTTTTTTGGCCAAAGGGGGCCATAAAGTGATCCTGTGTGACGTCATTCCTGATCTACTTGAACCGGTCCTGAAGCGGGGAATCATCATCGAAGGCGCCGAGAACCTGACCCAGACGGTCAGCCACACCTGCACCAGCATCGATGACCTGCCCAAGTATAAACCGGACGTCATTTTTGTCACCGTCAAGGCCAATGTCCTGCCGCTGATCGCATCGGCCATCGAGGGTTTCCACAAAAAGGGGCTGTATGTGGTCAGCTGGCAGAACGGCATCGACACCGAGTTGGTGCTGGCCAGCAGCCTGGGCAAGGAACCGGTGATGCGGGCGGTGGTCAACTACGGCTGCGGCCTGCTGGGGCCAGCCCATGTGACCATCCCCTTTCACCACCCGCCTCACTTTATTCAGGAACTTGACCCGGAGGCCAAATTCGCCGCCGATGCTATTGCCGACGCGCTGACCACCAGCGGCCTGCCCACCCGCCATACGGAAAACATCGTTGCCATGGTGTGGCGCAAAGGGGTGCTCAACGCCTGCATGAACCCCGTCTGTGCCGTTACCGGCCTGACCATGTCCCAGGCCATGAACGACCCGATCATTTTCAACCTCGTGGACTCCCTGGTCAAAGAGTGCGTCAAGGTCGCCCGGGCCAATGAGATCATGCTGGGCTGGGAGTACTACCCCAACGCCATCGAATACATGCGCAACGCCGGGAATCACAAGCCCTCCATGCTCATGGACATCGAGAACGGCCGCCGTACGGAAATCGACTACATCAATGGAAAGTTCGTGGAATACGGCCGTCGGGCAGGCATCGAGACCCCATACAACATCACCCTGCAGAGCCTGGTCAAAGGGTTGGAGTCTAAACTCTAAAATGAGCTACTTCGCCGGTGCCGATGTGGGTGCGTCCAGAACCAAAGTTGCGGTGATCGATGCCGATGGCCGTATGGTCGGTTATCGTGTGAACCGATCGGGAACGGATTTTTCGGCCACCGCCGATCGATGCCTGGCCGAGGCATTGGCCATGGCCGACATATCGAAAGATCGGATCGGGCGCACGATCTCTACCGGATACGGCCGTAAAAATGTCTCCTATGCCCAGGACCAACGCACCGAAATCAGCTGCCACGGAAAAGGGTGCTTCTATTATTTTCCTTTCGCAATCACTATTATCGATATCGGTGGACAGGACAACAAGATCATCAAAATAGATGACAATGGCCGACGGACAGCCTTTAAAATGAATCGCAAGTGCGCCGCCGGTACCGGTGCGTTCCTGGAGGAAATGTCCCCCCGCCTGGACATTCCCCTGTCGGAAATGAACGGCCTTGCCGCGGCATCCACGGATATGGTCAAGCTGGGCAGCTTCTGCACGGTCTTCTCCGCCACCGAGGTGCTGGAGAACATCCGTCGGGGCAAACGGGTGGAAGACATTGTCAAAGGATTGTTTTTTTCAGTCATTTCCAGGGTCACCGAGATGGACGCCTTCACCGAAAAGGTGGTCATGACCGGCGGGGTCGTGGCCCACAACCCTTACCTGGTTGAGATGACCCAGGAACTGATCAACCGTCCCATCCTGGTTCCGGAACTGCCTCAGTTCACCGGCGCCCTGGGCGCGGCGCTGTACGCAAGAGAAACGTATGAATATTGAGAATTAATGGATTGGGGAATTGAGGAATTCGTCTATCAATCGATTTTTTTTCATCCGCCAATTCCTGAATCTCTCAATCCGCAATTCCCAATTCATTCACCGGAGGTGAATCAATGTCTGAAGAGAAAAAAATAAAACTGAAACGGCTGGAATCGTCCAAGGTGCTGGGCAAGTTCATGGCCGATTATTACTACGAGCTGGACAACGCCGCCAAAACCGGCGAGCGGAAGATCGCCTGGTGTACCAGTGTGGGACCGGCGGAAATCTTGCGGGCCATGGGATTCCTGGTCTATTTTCCCGAAACCCACTCGGCCATGCTGGGATCCTCCCGCATGGCCACGGAGCTGATTCCCAAGGCCAACGCCGTAGGCTATTCACCGGACATCTGCTCCTATCTCACCGCAGACATCGGCGCCTACCTGGAGAAAGTCTCTCCCCTGGCCAAAATCTTCGAAGGCATCCAGGGCCCACCCAAGCCGGATGTGCTGGTATTCAACACCAACCAGTGCCGCGACGTGCAGGACTGGTTCAACTTCTACGGCGAAGAGTATGACGTACCGGTGGTGGGCGTCCACTCTTATGTGGGCGTCCAGTCGGTGGAAGAGGCCCACGTGAAATCCATTGCCCGGCAGATGGAGGATCTGATCCCGCCGCTGGCGCACATCATCGGAAACACACTCGACATGGATCGGTTCAAGGAGGTCGTGGCCCTGTCCAGGGAGTGTTCGGAACTTTGGAAGCAGGTGCTCGATACGGCCGCCGCCGTTCCCTCCCCCCTCACCTTCTTCGACGGCACCACCCTCATGGGCGCTGCCGTGGTGGGCAGGGGAACCCAGCGGGCCAACGCCTGCTACCGCACCCTGCTGGCGGAGCTGAATCAGCGTATCGCCGACAAGGAAGGCGCCATCGAAGACGAACAATTCCGGATTTACTGGGACGGCATGCCCGTGTGGGGTCGGCTGTCCGCCCATGCCAAGCTGTTCGCCTCCCTGAAAACCAATGTGCTGGCCTCGACCTACTGCAACTCGTGGATTTTCTCCGCTCTGGACCCGGACGATCCGTTCAACTCCATGGCCCGGGCCTACACGGAGCTGTTCATCGTGCGGGCCGACGCACCCAAGGAGGCATATATCCGCGACATGCTGGAGTTTTTCAAGGTGGACGGCATTATCTACCACGACGCCAAGACCTGCCCCAACAACTCCAACTGCCGCTATGGCATGCCCCAGCGCATCGAACGGCAATCCGGCATCCCCAGCCTGACCATCAACGGCGACCTGAACGACCTGCGCCTGATTTCCGATGAGCAGACCAAGACCAATGTGGAGGCCTTCATCGAGCAGTTGGCGGAAAACAAATGAATCAATAATTACGAATTGAGGGATTGGTGAATTGAGGAATTGGATCCCTTTGATTCCTAAATTCCTTAATCCCAAAATCCCATAATTCGTCACGCGAATCTTCATAAGCAAGTTGACAAGAAGGAGTAGCAATTATGCTTGACAGCCTTTTCAATCCCGCCGGCGTAGCGGTCATCGGCGCTTCCGGAAAAGAACTCCACATCGGCAACCGGGTGATCAAAAACCTGCTGGATTTCGGCTACCAGGGGGGGATCTACCCCATCAACCCCAAGGCCGATGAAATCCGCGGGATCAAGGCCTATAAATCCATTCTCGACGTTCCCGGGCAAGTGGATGTGGCCCACATGGTGATCCCGGCCAAGTTCGTGCCCATGGCCGTGGAAGACTGCGGCAAAAAGGGTGTCAAACACATCATCATCAACTCCGGCGGTTTTTCCGAAACCGGCCCCGCAGGCGCCGACATCGAAAAAGCCTTTCTGGAAAAAGCCAAGGCTTACGGCATCCGCATCTTCGGCCCCAACTGCCAGGGAATCATCAATTCAGACCCGGCCGTGCGGGCCTACTGCAATTTCACATTTACCTTTCCCGAGCCGGGGCATATCTCCATCGTGGCCCTGTCCGGCGGGGTGGCCGAAGTGATCCACCAGGGATTTTCCGCCATGGAGGTGGGCACACGCATCTATGCATCCAACGGCAACGCCTGCGATATTTCCATCCCGGAAATCATCCGCTATCTGGCTGACGACGACGGCACCCGGGTCATCGTCACTTATGTGGAAGGCCTCAGGGACCCCATGGATTTCTTCGGGGCCGTCAAAGAAGCAGCGGCGAAGAAACCTGTGCTGGCGATGAAGGCCGGCCGCACCATGGAAGGCGCCAAGGCGGCCGCTTCCCACACCGGCGGTCTGGCCAGGGAGGACATGGCCACGGACCTGATCTTCAAGAAGGCCGGCGTCGTGGATTTCAGGGATGAAGGTCAGCTGATCAACGCAGCCATCGCTTTCGGGTCACAGCCCATTCCGAAGGGCAACCGGGTGGGCATCATCACCAACACCGGCGGTCCTGCGGTGATTGCCACCGACATTCTGGTGGATGCCGGGCTGATCCTTCCCCCCCTGTCGGAAAAAACCAGGGCGCTGCTCAAGGAAACGCTCTATCCGGAGGCCACGGTGAGCAATCCGGTGGATGTGCTCGCCACCGGCACCGCCGACCACTTTGGCAGATGTCTGGAGGCCATGATGGCCGACGACAGCTTCGACTGCGTGCTGGTCAACTTCGTCACGCCCTTTTTCATGGACACGGAAAGCATTGCCATGGCCATCGCCCAGGTCAACCAGAAGCAGATCAAACCGATGGTCTGCAACCTGATGACCGACCGGCGCCAGTGGGCCGAAACCGAAGCCATCCTTAAAGCCAGCGGCGTGCCCTGCTTTGCCTTGCCCAGTGATGCCGCCCGTGCCTTGGTCGCCCTGGTACGCTACCGCCAAATTTTGGACCGGACACCCGGCCGGGTCAGGTCCTATGCTGACGTGGACTCCGATAGCGTCCAGACGATTTTCAACCGTGCCAGCGGACAGAAAATGCTGGCTGCCGATCAGGTTTATGAAATTCTCGAAGCCTATGGCATCGATGTCCCCGAATGGCGCATGGCCGGCGATATCGATGGCGCCGTAGCCGCTGCCGACGCCATCGGCTACCCGGTGGTTCTCAAGGCCGATGCCGCATCCGTGGTCCACAAGAGCGACCTGGGCGGAGTGGCCGTCAACCTGGCCGACGCCGATGCGGTGAAGCAAGCCGCCAAGACGATGACCCAACGAATCGACGCCCGGGACCTGCGCTTCTTCGTGCAGCAATTTGTGCCCGGTGGCCGGGAAGTGATCCTGGGCGCCAAGGCCGAGCCCGGTGTGGGGCATCTGATCATGTTCGGCCTCGGCGGCATCTTCGTTGAAGTACTCAAGGACGTGGTATTCAACCTCACCCCGCTCACCGACACAGAAGCCCGGGAAATGGTCGACGGCATCCGAGCATCCGCCCTGCTCGACGGGGTGCGCGGCGAAAAATCGGTGGACAAAACCGCCCTGGTCGACCTGATTCAACGGCTGTCCAAGCTGGTGACGGACTTCCCCCAGATTAAAGAGCTGGACCTTAATCCGGTCATGGCCTTCGAAAAAGGGGCCGTGGCAGTGGATGCA
Source organism: uncultured delta proteobacterium (assembly GCA_963697225.1). GTDB lineage: Bacteria > Desulfobacterota > Desulfobacteria > Desulfobacterales > Desulfosarcinaceae > Desulfosarcina. The sequence goes on along the minus strand of CAVONM010000031.1, from coordinate 30,461 downwards.
CGCATTGCTGTGTGAAGCGTTTGTTGAGTTGGTTTGATTGGTTTCATTCGTTTTATTGGTTTAGTTGGTTGGATTAGTTGGTATTATTGAGTTTTTTGCGCTTTGCCTTGAACCCTGAAATTAGAACCCAGAACCCTGAACACAGAACCCCTCAACCTAAGGAACACCCCATGGCCCACTGGATGAACCTGGGACAACAGCTCAAGATGAACGCCAAGAATCTACCGGAAACCGTGGCGCTGTGTGATGCCCGGCGGCGTTTCACCTACCCCGAAGTGAATCGCCGGGTCAACCGCCTGGCCCACCGCCTCATGGAAATGGGCCTGAAAAAAGGCGATAAACTGGCCGTACTTATGGAAAACAGCATCGAAATCGTCGAGCTCTATCTGGCCACGGCCAAGACCGGCATCGTCATTGTCCCGGTGAATTTCCGTTTGGTGGGGCCTGAAGTGGCCTACATCGTCGACAATGCGGACGCCAAAGCCATGGCCGTGCACCACGAATTCACCCCTTGCGTGGACACCATCAAGGATCAGCTGAACCAACTCCCGCCGGAGAATTATATTGTGGTGGACCAGCCAAAAGACGGGTATCGGGAATACGAATCGCTGCTGGAGGGTGCAGCGGACGACGAACCGGACGTGCAGGTTCTTCCTTCCGACACCTGGATTCTCATCTACACCTCGGGCACTACCGGAAAACCAAAAGGCGTGGTTCGCTCCCACGAATCCCACATTGCCTTCTTTCTGATCAATGCGGTGGACTTCGGGTTCGATGCCCACGACGTGTGCATGAACGTCATGCCCTTGTGCCACATCAACTCCACTTTTTTCACCTTCACCTTCACCTATATCGGCGCCACGGTATATATTCACCCGGCACGTTCCTTCAGGCCCGATGAAATTCTGGAGATCGTGGAAAGAGAGAAAATCACCTTCATTTCCCTGATCCCTACCCACTACAACCTGATCCTCAATGTCTCCGAAGAAGGCCGCAAGCGGGATATCAGTTCCATCAAAAAATTGCTCTGCAGCTCCGCACCGGTGAGAAAAACCATGAAAACCGCCATCATGGCGTTCTTCCCCGGGGTTGCGCTTTACGAGGCCTACGGTTCCACCGAAGCGGGAATCGTAACCGTACTGCGGCCCGAGGACCAGATGCGCAAGCTCGGCTCGATCGGTTACGAAAGCCTGGGCACCGACCGGGTCAAGATTCTGGATGCGCAGGGCAACGAAGTGCAGCCGTGCGAGGTGGGTGAGTTATACTCCAAGGGCCCCATGCTCTTTGACGAGTACTACAAGCTGCCGGAAAAAACGGCTGCCGCCTTCAAGGACGGTTGGTTTTCCGCCGGCGACATGGCCCAACGGGACGAGGACGGCTTCTACCAGATCGTGGACCGCAAGGACAACATGATCATCACCGGCGGGGAACACGTCTATCCCAGCGAGGTGGAAGAGACCGTCGGCAGCCACCCGGATGTGTTCGATGTGGCCGCCATCAGCCTGCCCGACGATAAATGGGGGGAAAAACTGGCCGTGGTGGTGGTACCCATGGATGGTTCGGACATCAATGAAACGACCATAGTCGATTGGTGCCGCGATCGGATGGCCGGCTACAAGCGGCCCAAGCAGGTCTTCTTCATCAAACCAGCCCAGATGCCACGCACCGCCACGGGAAAGATCCTTCACCGGATCCTGCGAGAAAGTTATGCCGGAGGTGAACCGGTCTTTCCGGAAACCGACAGCTGCCCGGCCCCGGAAAAATGATTACGGAATTGGAAATTTAGGGATTGAATCCTCCCCGCGGCAAGCCGCGGGGAATCTTCTCCGTAAGGATGAAAATCGATTTAGAGTTCGCTCGCTAACCCCGCCGCAAGCGGCGAGGAATGCGCTCGTTATCACGGTTCAGGAATTGTTGGAGCGGCTTCCAGCCGCGATCATGATACGGTTGCCACCAAGAGTTTAAGAAATGAACTGTGTTCGTCCAGAAATGGTAGATTGGGGTTCAGATCAAGGCCGCAGCTTTATTGACACCGGCGGCGTAGCAGCGCTACGTCGAGGATAGCGCTAAAGCTTCACTAGGTGCTCAATAAAGCGAGAACGCTGAGCTGGACCGCACCAAGATGCCGCTTCTGGGTGAACACGCCAAAGACGAGGAGGATGTTTACATGTTAAGCAAAGCGTTCATTCCCTACAAAGGATACTACTCCACCCCTTTCTGCCGCTGGCAGGGGGCGATGGCCAACGAGAATTCAATCGTACTGGGCGCGAAGACCGCCGCCCGTTGGATTGCCGAAAAGAATTGGGAGCCGGGCATCTTCGACTACCTGGTCTTCGGCAACACCATCAGCCAGCTGCACCAGTTCTACAGCGCACCTTTCGCCGCCGCCCTGATGGGCTGCGGCGGTATTCCAGGCATCGCGGTCAGCCAGGCCTGCACCACCGGCACCACCTGCATTTTTCAAGCAGCCACATTCGTAGAGACGGGCATGGTTGAAAACGCCTTTGTCCTCACCACCGACCGCACCTCCAACGGCCCCCACACCATCTGGCCCAACCCCAATGGTCCCGGCGGCGAGGTGATCAGCGAGAACTGGCTCATGGACAACTTCAATGCCGATCCCAATGTGGGCCTGCGCATGGTGGAAACGGCGGAAAATGTCGCCAAAGAGGAGGGCATCACCAAAGAAGAATGCGACCGCCTGGCCGTGCGCCGCTACGAGCAGTACCAGATGGCCCTGGCTGACGACCGGGCCTTTCAGAAGCGGTACATGTTCGCCGCCGAAATACAGCTCTCCCGCAAGAAAAGCATCCTCGTGGAAGAAGATGAAGGCATCATGCCCACCACCGCCGAGGGCCTGGCCAAACTCAAACCCCTGGTGCCCGGCGGCGTGCTGAGCTTCGGCGCCCAGACCCACCCGGCCGACGGCAATGCCTCGATGGTGGTCACCACGAAAGAGAAGGCCGCCGAATTGAGCGCGGACCCATCCATCCCCATCCAGGTAATCGCCTACGGATATGCCCGTGAAAAGAAAGGTTACATGGCCGCTGCACCGGTTCCGGCTGCCCGTATGGCCCTTGCCAAAGCGGGCCTGTCCATCGGCGACATCAAGGTCATAAAGACCCACAATCCCTTTGTGGTCAACGACATCAATTTTGCCAGAAAGATGGAGATCGACGTCGACGGGTTCAACAACTACGGTTCGTCCGTGATTTACGGCCACCCCCAGGGTTCTACAGCCACCCGGCTGATCATGGAAGGCATCGAAGAGGCGGTCATGCAAGGCGGCGGGTACCTGCTGTGGACCGGCTGCGCCGCCGGCGACTGCGGTGCATCGTTGGTTCTGAAAATCGGTTAACCAAGACCTTGCTGCCATGGGGCATGGTAAAAGCGGACCGGAAGGTAACATCTCCGGTCCGCTTTTTATTTTTTCACCGCTTCAGTTCAAAACCGCACTCTCTCCGGATCACCAGACCGGCAGCAAGCATGCCCAGGGAAAGGATGCGCCTTACTGTTTTCCATGGGCTTCCTTAAAGCCGTGCCACTCGTCATGATCGATGCTGCCGTCGCCATCCTGGTCAACGGCCTTGAACACATCCTCGGTGGTGTCGGGGAATCGCTGTTTGAACTCTTCCCAGGCCACTGCGTCATCGCCATCGGCATCCAATTCATGAAAATGGATCATGTAGGGTCCAGGATCGGGCATTGAACCCGGGTGAAATGGTTGGTGGCCGCAACCACCGATTAGTAAAGCGATCGATACCAGGACCGGCATAAAAATAACGTTCTTCATTAGATCAAATCCTTTCTGATTCTTGGCGTCTACCAATCCACATCCCACTGTTGATAAACCGGGCATGTTCGGTGAGACAGGTAATATTCAAAATAAGGCATCCTGGGTGGACTGCAAATCGATGGGCGCCCTTTTTATATTTTTATCCAATCGCCAAATCCGGCTCGGATGATAGGCGACGGCCACCCCACCTTTGGCAGGCGGCTTGACGATTCGTCCATTGGGCAAACAAGGGCCATGAAATCAAGACATGTGGTCCGTATTGCGTTGACTGGATAGATAAGCTAAAATTGTCACCTATTCTTCCAGAAGATTCGACATCCGCGTGGCAGTGGTTTAGCGGTGATGTGGTCCGGACGAATGAAAATGGCTACCCACTTGCGGTTCGGGTGTCCGGTTCGCCATAACCAGAGCCATTGAACAGCAGGGACCCGAAATGAGAAAACACTATCTGTTATGCCCGCAGTGTGGCACCCACCGGTTTTTCATAAAAAATAAAAATGGCGAGAATGTCTATTTTCATGTGGGTTGGGATCATGTCCCCTTCCCCACGGAAATCTCGAGCGCCGACTTGTCCGGTATAGATTTTTCCGTTGTACGCAGCACCGGTTGTTCCTGGAAAGGGGGTCTCGAGGGGCTGGTTAAGTACCTGCGGTAGGCGAATCCGTCGCGCCGCCGGCCGGTGAACTGAAGGCATTTTTTTCAAGAGTGATTGACTTGTCGCCGATTTCGACGGATGATTGAATCAATGGAACAAACGCCAGTTTGTTTTGACCTGTCAACCTGAACCTGATTGATAGCAGCGCGAACCCCTATAATTGTATCCAGGGAGAGGCACCATGAAGAAGCTGGTCGAGGAAATTGCAAAGGCACTTGTTGACGCTCCTGAACAGGTATCGGTCAACGAAATTGAAAGCCAGCAGAGCATCGTCGTCGAGCTGGCCGTGGCCAAACAGGATCTGGGGAAAATCATCGGGAAAAAAGGTCAGAATGTTCAAGCCATCCGAACCATCCTGAACGCCGCTTCGGGAAAAAGCAAAAAACGAATCATTCTGGAACTGCTGGAATAGATGTCCGGATCTTTTGGTTCCGTGATCCATCAGCCGTTCCCCCGGCGTTCCCCTTGGGCAACGCATTCGTCTTGAATGAATTGAACCCTCCCCACGGCCCCGATGAGCCGTATCTCTGCTTCGCTTCGACAAGCGACGGAGCATGGCCTGGCCATCATCGTTCAATGTAAGAAGAATATTTTAATGGTTTCAGAAAATATACGCATCAATCTCGGCGACCAGGACCAGGTCTCTTCCATTCTGACGGGTCCGGATCGGACCTCCGAAACCAGCAGAACCGGATTAATCTTTGCCCATGGCGCCGGCAACGACATGCACAACCCGCTGATCGTGTCCGACGCCGAAGGATTGGCCAGAAGCCGGCAGTATTAAGCTGTATCGTTTCATAAAAGTCGTGGGTTGGCAGTGTGCGCTGGGGATCAATTGAACCGGGACCCTAAGAAACGTCAACGTCAGGCCGTGAGTTGTTGACCGCCTTCTCAACCTGCTCCAGAAACGTTTTTCTCGGAATTTCACGGGCACCAAAACGGATGAGATGATCCGTTCTCACCTGGCAGTCAATGAGCTGGAACTCGAGGTGTTTGAGATTCTCAACGAGCGTAACGAAGGCCACTTTGGAGGCATTGCTGACCCGGCTGAACATGGATTCCCCGAAAAAAACGCGGCCGATGGAAACGCCGTAAAGCCCGCCGACAAGCCTTTCGCCCTGCCAGGCTTCCACCGAATGGGCATATCCCTGTCGATGAAGCGCGCAATAGGCTGCTTTCATCTCATCGGTGATCCAGGTCCCCTCGCCATAAGCTCTTTTCGCCTCGGCGCACGCCTGAATAACGGCATCAAAAGCCCTGTCAAAAGTGATCTGGAAACGTTTTCTCTTGATGACCTTGCGCAGTGACTTAGAAATTCTCAGTTCATCCGGATACAATACCAACCGCGGGTCGGGCGACCACCAGAGAATGGGGTCACCAGGGCTATACCAGGGGAAGATGCCGTTGCGGTAGGCCAGAATCAGCCGCTCGGGGCTCAGATCGCCACCCAAGGCCAGCAGGCCTTCTTTGATGGCGAGATGCGGTGGTGGAAAGGAGAGTTTGTTGGAGAGGGTGAAGACGGGCATGGGTTAGCTGATAGCTCGTAGCTCATAGCTGACAGAAAAAAAGCAGCATCTAATCAAGTTCATTGAGGGTGTTGATTAGACCGGAGAGCATTTTGGCTATTTCTTCTGCATCCTTGTAAATATTTTTATAAGCATCGGATTCAATCCATCGTTTCTTCAGTAGAATCTGAAGTAACGCGATGGTTTCATACAATGATCCTCTTGCAATGTATAAGAAATGTCTGAATTCCTTTTTCGAATAGCGGCCTTTGCCTTCGGCGATATTCATCGCCACTGAGGTTGCTGCAGATTCGAGTTGTTCAACAATACGAAAATGATTTCGTGATGTGGTCATTCGTTCGGCAACATCGATAACGACAGTACCGAAGTCAATGGCTTTCCGGTATACGTTTAATTTCTCGAAAAAAGGCCATCCGATGTTTCACTCTCCCCTATCATCCATGAGCTATCAGCTATAATTGAACACCAGCTCATCACCCTTCATATCCAGCTCTACCCTGCCCCCCTTCTCCAGCCGACCGAAGAGGATTTCATCTGCCAGCACATCTTTGATCTCGGTCTGGATGACGCGGACCAAGGGCCGGGCGCCGTATTGGGGGTCATGACCTTTCTTAGCCAGCCATTTTCTCACCTTGCCCGAATATGCAATGGATACTTTCTTGACAGCCAGCTGGTCGGCAAACTCATTCATGAATTTATCGACGATCATGGCCATGATCTCACGGTCAAGGGCGTTGAAGGTGATAATTCCATCCAGGCGATTTCGAAATTCCGGGCTGAAAATCTTCTCGATGGCCTTTTTTCCTTTGCCGGTGGAATCGCCCTTGGTGTCGCCGAAACCGATGGTGGCGCTGCTCATCTCGCGTGAACCGGCGTTGGATGTCATCATGACGATGACATTGCGAAAATCCGCCTTTTTGCCGTTGTTATCCGTCAGGGTCGCATGGTCGAGCACCTGCAAAAGGATATTGAACAGATCTTCGTGGGCCTTTTCGATTTCGTCCAGCAGCAGAACAGAGTAGGGATGCTTGCGCACGCCGTCGGTGAGCAGACCCCCCTGGTCGAAGCCGATGTAGCCGGGGGGTGCACCGATAAGCCGGGCCACGGCATGCTTTTCCATGTACTCGCTCATGTCATAACGCATGAACTCCACATCCAGCTGCCTGGCCACTTGCCGGGCCACCTCGGTCTTGCCAACGCCGGTGGGGCCGGTGAACAGGAATGAACCCACGGGCTTCTCGGGCTGCCCAAGCCCGGCACGTGAACGCTTGATGGCGGTCACCAGTGCATCGATGGCATCGTCCTGGCCAAACACGACACGTCGCAGCTGGCCGCCTAAGTTTTCAAGTTTAGCCTTGTCCGGTGTGGAAACGTTGACCGCTGGAATCCGGGCAATCTTGGACACGATCTTTTCGATGTCTGACGGATGAACCCACTTGCGGTTGGTTGCACCGGAGAGCCGGATGGCGGCACCGGCTTCGTCGATGACATCGATGGCCTTGTCCGGCAGGAATCGGTCGTTGATGTATTTTGCCGACAGTTCACAGGCCGCTTTGAGCGCCGCATCCGTGTATTCAATCTCGTGGTGCTCCTCGTAACGGGAGCGCAGGCCTTTGAGGATCTTGATGGATTCTTTGACCGGCGGTTCCATGATGTCGATCTTTTCGAATCGCCTGGACAGGGCGCGGTCCTTCTCGAAATGGTTCTTGTATTCCTCATAGGTCGTTGAGCCGATGCATCTCAGCTCACCGGTGGACAGGAAGGGTTTCAAGATATTGCTGGCATCCATGGATCCGCTGCTGGTGGCGCCGGCGCCGACGATGGTGTGAATTTCGTCGATGAACAGGATTGCGTTTTTGCGTTTTTTCAACTCGGCCACCACACCCTTGAGGCGCTGCTCGAAATCACCCCTGAACTTCGACCCGGCCAGCATGCCGCCCAGGTCCAACGAATAGATGCGCACCTCTTTGAGCAGTTCCGGCACCTCACCGCCCCAGATCTTCTGGGCCAACCCCTCGGCCATGGCCGTCTTTCCCACACCCGGATCGCCAACGAAAATGGGGTTGTTTTTCCTGCGCCGGCAGAGCACCTGCATGGTCCGCTCCATTTCCAGTTCGCGGCCGATCAATGGATCCAGTCTGCCTTTGGCCGCCTGGTCGATCAGGTCCACCGTGTAAGCGTCCAGAGGACTGGTCTTTTTCTTGACGGTCTTCTGTTCGGCCGGAGCGTCGGTTTCAGACCCGTCGTCTGCGCTGCCCGTTGGCAGTTCATGGGATATGTTCCGCAGCACAGCCAGTCGTGAAATTCCCTCTTCGTTCAAAAAATAGACCGCATGGGAATCCTTTTCCATGAAAATGGAGGCCAGAATATCGCTGACGGCCACCTCTTTCTTCTCGGCCGAGCGAACATGGTTGACTGCCCGCTGAATCACCCGCTGAAAGCCGATGGTCTGTTGAAGCACGTACTCACTTTCTTCAGGAAGCATCTCCATGTTGTCATTGAAGAACATTTCAAGATTGGCTTTGATGTTTTCTACGTTTCCGCCGCACTTTTCAACGATTTCAAGTCCTGAGCTGTCATGCAGTATGGCAAAAAGCACGTGTTCTACACTGACGTATTCATGCCGCCGTTTTTTGGCTTCGCGGACGGCAAACCCCAAAGTGGCGCTGAGTTCTTTACTGATCATAGTCTATTCCTGTTCCATGCTGCAACGCAGCGGATAGCCGCTTTCACGGGCTAGATTGTGAACCGTATCGACCTTGGTTTCGGCAATTTCATGGGGGTAGCTCCCACATACCCCGATACCCATTCGATGAACATTCAGCATGATCTTTGCCGCCGATTCGGGTGACTTGCTAAACACGTACATCAGTATCTCGACGACAAACTCCATGGTGGTGTAATCATCATTGTGCAGCAACACCCGGTACCGGGGTGGTTCCCTGGTTTCATCCCGGGATTCTGAACGGAGCTGCTCTTCTGTCTGGTAGCGGTCATTGGCCATAGGGTTGCGTTTAACTGACTTAATCGTAACTGACCGTAAAGCGTAAACCGGTAATTACAAGCGATTTAGCAGGCTTCTATACCTGCGACGGTCGTCTATGTCAGCAGCCAGGCCATAACTAATCAAAATCATTCGCTTCCTTTTATAATGCGCCCTGAACTGTCGGCACCGACTCCTCTTGATTATAATCATCGCCGATATGGATTGTAAAGTGCATTTCTTGGCCGGAAAAGAGGTGGGAGAGATCGGATTTGGATCTTTTAGTTGCCCATCGCATCCCGTCGATCGGTGGAATTGCGCAGAGGTTACCGATCGATTTCGACAATTCGAGGAATGGCGGCACCATTTTCAATACGAACCCTGGCGATCGATACCGGATAATTGAAACGACGCTGGCCGGCACTTCCCGGATTGAGGTAGGTGACACCATTTTTTTGGAAAATTTTGGGCTGGTGGGTGTGTCCACTGACAACCACATGGATTCCGGCGGCAGCCGGGTCCAGGTCAAGCTGGTACAGGTCGTGGAGAATGTAAAAAAAAATCCCTTCAATCTCCACCATCTCCTTGCTCGGCAATGAATTGGACCATGAACCCTGGTCCATGTTTCCACGGACAGCCATCACCGGAGCGATTCGTCCCAACCGGGTCAACACCTGTTTCTCGCCCACGTCACCGGCGTGCAGAATGTGTTGGCATCCCGACAGTGCCTGTTCAACCTCCGGGCGGAGCAAGCCGTGGGTGTCTGAGAGGATGCCGATGGTAGTTAGGTTTGTTGGGTTTGTTGGGTTTGTTGGGTTTGTTGGGTTTGTTGGGTTCATTGGGCTTGTTGGGTTCCGGGTTCTGGGTTCTGGTCTTCCGCCTTCCGCCTTCCGGGTTCCGGGTTCCGGGTTCCGGGTTTGAGCTTTGAACTTTGAACTCTGAGCTTTGGGCTCTCAGCTTTCAGCTATCCCCTATCTTCCGCAGCACTTCTTGTACTTCTTCCCGCTGCCGCACGGACAGGGGTCGTTGCGACCGATTTTCTCGGATTCTCGTTTGACCGGTTTTTTGGTGGCCGGTGAATCGCCGCCGCCGGAAAAGATCAGGTTCTGCTCTTTGGGCTTTTGCAGCTCATTGATGTGGTCCGGTTGGGCCAGTTGTATCCGGAAAAGAATGCCCAGGGTTTCCGCCTTGATGCGGTCGATGGTCTCCTGGAACATGTCGAAGCCTTCTTTTTTGTATACCAGCAGCGGGTTCTGCTGGGCGTACCCGCGCAACCCGATGCCTTCCTTGAGGTGATCCATGGACAGCAGATGATCCTTCCACAAGTTGTCCACGGTCTGAAGCATCACCATCCGTTCCAATTGACGGAAGTCATCCCGACTGCCCAGCAAGGCGGCTTTTTGTTCATAAATCGCGTGGGCCTGATCGTATATTTCCTGGATCAACCCCTCTTCGGTGAGTCCGTCCAGGGTATTTTCATCCATCTTGGCCAACCGGAAATTGAACTGCTGGAATACGGCTTCTGAAATAGCCTCCCAGTCCCACTCGGCAGGAAGGGCCCGCTCATCCGCAAAGTTGGAGCCAATCGTCTCGGCCGACTCCATCATGATATCCTCGATGGTGGATTTCAGATCGACGCCGGTCAGCAGGTCGCGGCGTTGTTTGTAGATGACTTCGCGCTGCTGGTTCATGACATCGTCGTACTCGATCAGGTGCTTGCGGATGTCAAAGTTGTGCGCCTCCACCTTGGACTGGGCATTCTCGATGGCACGACTGATTAGGTTGTGCTCGATGGGTTCGCCCTCTTCCATACCCAGACGCTCCATGATGCCGGTAATGCGCTCACCGCCGAAAATGCGCAGCAGGTCATCCTCCAGCGCCAGATAGAAACGGGAGGAGCCCGGGTCCCCCTGGCGTCCGGCGCGGCCGCGCAGCTGGTTGTCGATACGCCGGCTCTCGTGGCGCTCCGTGCCCAGGATATGAAGGCCGCCCAGTTTGGTCACGCCCTCACCCAGAACGATGTCGGTACCGCGTCCGGCCATGTTGGTGGAAATCGTCACCGACCCCTTCTGGCCGGCCATGGAGATGATCTCCGCCTCCTTCTCGTGGTTCTTGGCGTTGAGCACCTCGTGCGGGATGCCCTGCTTTTTCAGTTTTTTGGCCAGCTGCTCGGAGATGTCGATGGACACCGTGCCCACCAGCACCGGCTGGCCTTTCTGGTAGAGCGCTTTGATCTCTTCGATAGCGGCGTTGAACTTTTCCCTGCGGGTCTTGTAGATCACATCGGGAAAGTCAATTCGAACCATGGGCATGTTGGTGGGGATGACCGAGACCTCCAGGTTGTATATCTTCTTGAATTCCGCGGCCTCGGTGTCCGCCGTGCCGGTCATGCCCGACAGTTTGTCGTACATCCGGAAGTAATTCTGAAAGGTGATGGTGGCCAGGGTCTGGTTCTCGTTCTCTATTTTGACGTTTTCCTTGGCCTCCAGCGCCTGGTGCAGTCCCTCGCTGTACCGGCGGCCGGGCATGAGCCGCCCGGTGAATTCGTCAACGATGATCACCTCGCCCTCTTTGACGATATAGTCCACATCGCGCTTGAACAGGGTGTGGGCCTTAAGGGCCTGGTTAGTGTGGTGAAGCAACTCGATATTGGAGGAATCGTACAGGTTTTCAACACCCAGCAGCTGCTCGGCGTGTGCTACGCCCTCCTCGGTGAGCGCAGCGCTGCGGGCCTTCTCGTCGATTTTGAAATCCACTTCCGTCTTGAATTTGGGGATGATTCCATTGACTTGGTAGTAGAGCTGGGTCGATTTTTCGGCAGGACCGGAGATGATCAACGGCGTCCGGGCCTCATCGACAAGGATACTGTCCACCTCGTCCACGATGGCAAAATGAAGGTCCCGCTGGACCAGCGACTGCCCATCGAATTTCATGTTATCGCGCAGATAATCGAAACCGAACTCATTGTTGGTACCGTAAGTGATGTCCGCGCCGTAGGATTCCTTGCGCTGCCGGTCGTCAAGTCCGTGCATGACCGTTCCCACGGACATTCCCAGATAGGTGTAGATTTGGCCCATCCACGCCGTATCACGCCGTGCTAGATAATCGTTGACCGTGACCACATGCACCCCGCGTCCGGTGAGTGCATTGAGGTAGGCGGGCAGCGTGGCCACCAGGGTTTTACCTTCACCGGTTTTCATCTCGGCAATTTTTCCGCTATGAAGCACCATGCCGCCGATGAGCTGAACATCGTAGGGGCGCATTCCCAGGGCACGCGAGGAGGCTTCCCTGACAGTGGCAAACGCTTCGGGCAGCAGATCATCCAACGGTTCCCCGTTGTCAAGGCGCGTCTTGAGGCGCTGCGTCTGGTCTTTGAGCTGATTCTCACGCATGGCCTTCATGTCCGGCTCCAAGGCATTTATGGCTTCCACGAAGGGTTGAAGTTTTTTTAGTTCACGCTCATTTTTGCTGCCGAACATCTGGGTCAACAGTTTACCGATCATCTATTCAATCTCCAATTTCTCAGACTGGATGGTGTCTCTGGAATCGAATGTCACAGGGACAACATTCGTTGATCTCCCCGGTTTCGACGCGGCGGCAGTCTAAACCATTTTACCGGGCCACTCAAGCGCAAAGGGGCGATCCACCTTTCCATGATCATTCGTCAGGCCGCGGAAGGCGCGAGTCAACCGAATGACAGGTCGTTAAGCCCGCTGTGGCAGTTGGTTTGCCATCTGCTTGTCAATTCAGAATATACGTGGAGGGATTTACTGGAACACCGTTGAGGTGGACTTCATAATGCAGATGGGGGCCGGTGCTGCGGCCACTGTTGCCCATCTGGGCAATGATGTCACCGCGTTTGACCTTTTCCCCCTGTTTCTTCAAGGCTTCGCTGAGATGGGCGTACCGGGTGATCATTCCATGGCCATGATCAATGACAAGCACATTGCCCATGGGTCCTTTTTTACCCGCATAGGAAACGATGCCGTTTGCAGTAGCCAAAATTGCGGTACCCTTTTGGTTGGCGATGTCCAATCCTTTATGAAACTCTTTTCTGCCGGTAAACGGAGATACCCGGTTGCCGAAGCGGGAGGTCATCCAGCCGTCAGCGGGTCGAATGGCCGGTGTTGAAGCCAACAGGTTGCGCTGGCCCTCCAGTTTGTCCAGCAGGCTGCCGAAGCTATTCTCCTGGCGTTGGGACGCCGTATTGAGTTCATCCACCTGCTGGTGCATGTCACGCACAAGCTCCTCGTGCCGCTGGGTCAGCTCGAGTTGGGGTTCCAGATCTTCGGGAGCGGCCCCCCCCACACCGTAAAGGTTATCGTCGGATTGGCTGGGCGCCAGATTGGCAATCACGCGAATCTTTTCCTCGAACTGGTCCAAACCGACCAGCCTTTCCTTGAGTGCATTGATTTCATTGGCGAAAGATTGAATCTGAAGCCGCTGCTGTCCGATCACTTCCCGTTGTTCGTCAATGGTCTGGGCCACATATTGGTTGGCTGCAAGGGATTTTCGAAGTGTCTGGTAATCATGGACGGAAATGCCGATAAACGCAGTACCAATGATAGTAACCAGTGCCAGGGCCACCAGCAGAGCAATAGGGATGGACAACTGTTTGACCGTCGTTCCCGAGTTGCTCAGAACAATAAGTGATAATTTTTTAGCCATTACCTTTCGGAACCATAAGGAGATTAAACCAATTATTACCAAAATATCAGTTAGTTACTGACTATTTTGGCATAAACAAAAAAAGGCTACCACGATAAAGACCTCATGTCAATACCACGGCAGCCGTTGTTTGATTTTAACCCCCCATTTTAATTGGTAAAAAGATACAGCCCGGTCACAGGAAAGTGCTTCTTTGCTCGCCTACGCGATGCCCAGTTTAAATTTTAGCGACTTGAGGGTGTTGCGCATGAGCATGGTAATGGTCATGGGGCCCACGCCACCGGGAACCGGGGTGATGGAGCCGGCAATCTCCTTGGCGGCATCGAAGTCAACGTCGCCCTTGAGGATCGCTATCTTCTTGCCGGTCTTTTCGCTGATTTTCTCACCCACGCGGTTGACACCGACATCGATGACACAGGCGCCGGGTTTGATCCATGCCGGCTTCACCAGATCCGGCACGCCTGCAGCAACGATCAGAATGTCGGCTCGCTTGCAGTGGGCGGCCAGGTCTTTGGTCCGGGTGTGGACGATGGTAACCGTGGCGTTGGCCCCGGGGCCTTTCTGGACCATCATGTTGGCAATGGGTTTGCCCACGATATTGGAGCGCCCCACCACAACGACCTCGGCACCGCTTGTCTCGACCCCGGCACGCACGATCATCTCCTGGATTCCGGCAGGGGTGCACGGGGGAAACTTGACTTCCGCGCCACCGATCATCAGTCGGCCCACGTTGACCGGATGAAAGCCGTCAACATCCTTGTCCGGATCAATGGCATTGAGAACCTTTTTCTCATCAATGTGTTTGGGCAGAGGAAGCTGGACCAGGATGCCGTTGATGCTTTCATCCTGGTTGTACTTTTCAATCAGCGCCAGCAGATCCACTTCGGAGATGTCCACTGACTGATTGTCCTGAATTTCTTTGAACCCAACGCGGTGAGCGGTTTTGATTTTCAGGGTCACGTAGGAAATGGATGCCGGGCTCTCCCCCACGAGGATAGTGACCAGACCGGGAACCACACCGTGCTTTTCCTTGATCTGTTTTACCTCGGCGGTAATTTCCTCAAGGATCTGTTCACGGATCTCAGTCCCCTTAATAAGCGTTGCTGTCATCTCCAGTCTCCTTTCACATTGATGGTTTCGGTGCGAAATAGCGCTAATGAAAAGCCGTTTTGGTTTTTCAAAAAACGATTTTAGGTAAATAGTTAAATGGCAAGAATACGGGTTTTGCCTCAAGGCAGATGATGAAAACGCCCCTTGTTTAGTTCAAAACGGCGAGGATGTCAACAAGGCGATCTTGTTGAAAATGCGCGCTACAGCTACAGCGGATAGGGAACACCGTCCAAACCGGCGGTTTCATCGAGACCGAACATCAGGTTCATGTTCTGGACGGCCTGCCCGGCCGCCCCCTTGACCAGGTTGTCGATGGCTGACATCAGGATCAACCGGCCGCTGCCGGGATCCACCGCCCATCCCATGTCACAGAAGTTCGTTCCCCTGACATGCAAGGTGTCCGGGAAGCGTCCGCCGGGCAGCAGGCGGATGAAGGGCTTGCTTCGGTAGCAGGATTCCAGGCATTGCCGGATTTGTGATTCATCGGCGCCGGGAGACATTGTGACATAGACCGTACTTTCCATCCCCCGGGTCATGGGCACCAGGTGGGGCACGAAAGTGATTCTCACCGGCGCGCCTGCACACCGGGCAATATTCTCCTCGATTTCCGGCGTGTGACGGTGACCACCCACCTTGTAGGCTTTGAATGACTCGTTGACATGGCAGAAATGGGTGGTGGCTGTGGCTTCGCGGCCGGCCCCGCTGACACCGGATTTACAGTCGGCGATGACGGTCGCCGGATCCACCAGCCGTTCTTTGACCAGCGGCAGCAATGGCAGCAGCACACTGGTGGGATAACAGCCCGGGTTGCCGATCAGATCCGCGGTCGCCACCTGATCGCCATAAATCTCGCACAATCCATAGACCGCCTTGTCCATCAGGTGGGCACAGGTGTGGGCCTGGTAGTGTGACTCGTAGGCATCCCGGTTGCTGAACCTGAAGTCCGCAGAAAGGTCCACCACCCGCCGTCCCGCGTCCAGAAGATCGGGGACCATGGCCATGGAGGCCTTGTGCGGCAGCGCAAGAAAGACGACATCGGATTTTTTTGCAGCGGCTGCCGCGTCGCTCTCCACACAATCCAGATCCACGACCCCCCTCATTGCGGGATAGATGGCATCGTAGGGGATTCCGGCATGCTGCCGCGAGGTGATGACGGACAAGGCCACATCCGGATGGCCGGCCAGAATTCTGACCAGTTCGGCGCCGGCGTAGCCGGTGGCGCCAATCACAGCTGCACGAAGCATGGGTACTCCTTTGATTTTCCTTTTCAGCTTTTCGCTTTGTGCTTTCAGCTTTGAGCTTTTTTTATCCGCCCAGATAGGCTTTCTTTACCTCAGGATCATTGATCAGGGTACTGGAGTCGCCTTCCAGCACCAGACTGCCGTTTTCAAGAACGTAGCCCTTCTGGGAAAACTTCAGGGCCAGCCGGGCATTCTGCTCCACAAGCAAAATGGCGGTGCCCTCCTGCCGGTTGATCTCCTTGAGGGCCCGGAATACATTCATCATCAGCAGCGGCGACAGACCCATGGAGGGTTCGTCCAGCAGCATCAGGCGGCGACCGCTCATGAATGCCCGGCCGATGGCCAGCATCTGCTGCTCTCCACCGCTCATGGTGCCCGATGCCTGT
This sequence comes from uncultured delta proteobacterium, assembly GCA_963697225.1. Classification (GTDB taxonomy): domain Bacteria; phylum Desulfobacterota; class Desulfobacteria; order Desulfobacterales; family Desulfosarcinaceae; genus Desulfosarcina. The sequence goes on along the minus strand of CAVONM010000031.1, from coordinate 14,096 downwards.
GACCGGCGCTCTTCCAGCCGGGGAAAGATTTCGAACACCCGTTTAATGTCCCTTTTTACATTTTCCCGATCCTTGCGGGCAAAGGTGGCCAGCTGGAGGTTCTCCATCACCGTCAGATTGCCGAACAAACGGCGGCCTTCGGGTACGTGGGTAATGCCAAGCTGGCTGACCACCTTGTCGGCCGGAAATTTGAGCAGGTCTTTTCCCAGGCAGGTCATGACCGACCCGGTCTCAACCGGCACCATTCTGGAAACCGCCCGCAGGGTCGTGCTTTTACCGGCGCCATTGGCACCGATGATGGTGACGATTTCACCGGCGTCGATATTGAAACTGATCCCATGCAGGGCTTTGATATTGCCGTATGACACCCGGAGGTTCTCCACGTTGAGCAGCATCAGAAGTCCACCTCCTGTTCGCCGATGTAGGCCTCGATGACCTTGGGATTGTTCTGGACCTCGTTGGGCGTTCCCTCCACGATGACCTTCCCGAACACCAGGACCTGAACGCGCTGACATAGCTCGTGAACCACCCGCAGTCGGTGTTCGATCAGGAAAATGGCCAGGTTGAAACGCTCATGGGCGCTGCGGACCACTTCGATCATGGCCATCATTTCGTCCGGTGTCATGCCCACCGTGGGTTCGTCCAGCAACAGCACCTTGGGTTCGATAACCAGGGCCCGGGCCATTTCCACCCGGCGCTGGGCACCGTAGGGCAGGTTCACGACAAGTTGGTCGGCGAACTGGTCCACGGCGAACATCTTCAGGTATTCCATGGCCAGTTCCATGGTGTAACGCTCTTCCCGCCGGCGTCTGGGGGTATCCAGAAAAGCCCCCCAAAGGCCATAGGAGAGCTTCGAGTAGCGGGCCATTTTTATGTGTTCCAGCACGGTCATGTGACGCCAGAGCTTCATCTCCTGGAACGTACGGGCCAAGCCCATGGCGGAAGTCTCGTTGGGTTTTTTACCCACCAGCTCATGACCATCGAAGATCACGGACCCCTGGGCAGGATGGTATATGCCGGTCATCAGGTTGAAAATGGTGGTCTTGCCGGCACCGTTGGGGCCGATGAGACCGGTGATCTGCCCCGGGTCCAGGCTGAGATTATATCCGGAAACGGCCTGCAGGCCGCCGAAATGGTGACTCATGTCAGTGACGTGAAGCAGCGGCATATCAATCCACCTCCTTGGGTCCGAACACCTGCCGGACATTGAACTCCTTGAAGGCGATGAGCCCGGTGGGCCGGTAGATCATAACCAGAATCAGCAACAGGGGGATGACGATCCACTTGAGAATTTCCAGCGGCCGCAGCGCCTCACCCAGCAGGCTGATGGACACCGCGCCGACAATCGATCCGTAGACGGAGTTCAAGCCGCCGAAATAGACCATGGCCAGGACTTCGGCCAGTTTCTGGACGCTGAACATGGCCGGGTTCACATAGCGCAGCACGTGGGCCAGCAGGCCGCCGGCCACACCGGCCCAGAAAGCACCGAACAGAAATGCCGTCATCTTGGTTTTTCGGGTGTCCACGGTCATGGCTTCGGCCGCCGATTCGTCATCGCGAACCGCATTGAGGGCCTTGCCCATGGTGGAGGTAACGAAGTTGTTGATGGTCCAGATGCCCAGGGCCATGGTGATGAAAATCACCGGCAGGGTCGCCCAGTCCGGTTGTCCTGAAATGCCTCGCGAACCGCCCAGTGCCTGCATGTTTTCGAAAAAACTTTTCACGATAAAAAGAAAAGCCAGGCTGATGATCGCCAGATAGTCCCCCCGGGTTTTAAACGAAGGAATGGCGACGATCAACGCGCCCAGCGCGGCCATCAGGCCACCGAAGATAAGCGCCAGGGGAAAGGTGAGGTAGGCAACGGAAAAGCTGAAAACCGCATCGCCCAACACCTTGTCACTGGTGAACAGACCCACCGTAAAAAGACTGGACATGTATGCGCCGATGGCCATGAAGCCGGGGTGTGAGCATGAAAATTCGCCCATGTACCCGTTGATGATGTTCAGGCTCAGGGTGAACAGGACGGCGATCAGGGTCAATTTGAGGAAAATCAAGCGGTAGTCGCTCATTTCGGCCCAGATGTGCAGGACCGCATACATCAGTCCCAGCTGAACCACCGCGGTGACGATGAGGGGAAATCCCTGAAGGAAACGGGCCAGTGCATTGGCCGGCTTGACCACGGCCCGGGCGACGATGGCCAGCGGGAGCAGGTAAATGACGGTCAGGTAAATCAGGGCGCTGGGGATGTACACCCAGGTGGCCCAGTTGAACGCATCCCCTTTGATCAGATAATTGATGATCCCGGCCAGCACTTTGAAGATAGTGAGAAGACCGAAAAGTACCGGCATCTTGGGCAGTCCCAATAACGAGGTCAGCCCTTCGCCGGCCAACTGCTCCCAGAGTGCACAGGCCAGAAACCCGAGCAGGTATCCCAACAGGGGCACCGGTTTAAAAAACAGGCCCGCCCGTTGAACGACGCCGCCGGTCTGTTTCGGTGCGAGTGTTTCTTCCATGGTTACGTTTCCTTGTCCGCTAATAAGTTCAGGATGAGGATTAGAGCCGTAATTTCGCGCTGTATGCCTGCCCGAAAAGTCCGTGTGGCCTGAAAATAAGGATCAGCAGGACGATGGAATAGGCGATGAGATCACGCAGGTTGGAGCCGATATTGAGTGAAAATAGCCGGTTCACGATCTGAATCGCCGGTACGGTCATGATTTCGATAAAGCCCAGCATGAAGCCGGCGATGCAAGCGCCCATGATGGATCCGCGACCGCCGAGGATGGCCGCCACAAAGGCTTTCCACCCGAAGCTGACCCCCATGTAAGGGTCCAGCACCGGATAGGCCAGGCCGAAAAGGATGCCGGCGGCGGCGGCCAGCGCCGAACCGATGGCAAACGTCATGGCGGCGATGGTGTTCATGGGCACCCCAACCAGGGGAACCACCACATAATCGTAGGCCATGGCCCGCATGGCCATGCCCCAACGGGTCCGGCTGATAAACTGGTGCAGGGCCAGCATCAGCCCGATGGAGACCAGAACGATCATGATCTTCATGTTGGTCACGAACACGCCACCGATGTTGTAGGTGGTCGATTCGATCAGCTGGGGAAATTTGAGCCGCGAGCCGCCCAAAAAGAGGATGTTGGAGGTTTCCAGGATGATGCCGATCATCAAGCCGGTGATGGCGGCGGATGCCCGGGGGGCCTCCCTCAAGGGCCGGTATCCAACCCGTTCGACGATGATGCCCACGAAGGCGGTGAGAAACATGGAGATCAACAGGGTCATCACCAGCAACACCCAGCCGGGCAAAACGGCTGCCGCCCCGGTACCGAAAAGGGACAACAACCCGATAGACACGCCAAGCCCGATGTAAGCGCCCACCATGAAGATATCTCCATGGGCGAAGTTGAACAACATGAGGATGCTGTATACCATGGAGTACCCGAGCGCGATAAGGGCGTAAAAGCTGCCCCACTGAAGGGCATTGATCAGGTTCTGCAAAAAGAAGTTAACGGTCATGGCCGGCGGCTCCCGTCAAAAGGAAAGGGAAACAGGCATGCCGCCTCCCTTTTTTGTTGGGTCGGCCGCCACCCGGAAAAGGGAGGCGGCCGATGGAACACAACAACTGTTTGTCGGTTTCGGGGAATTATTTGGGGCAGACGGATTTAAAGAATTCGAACTTGCCCTCGTCGTTGATCTTGACCACCACGGCGCATTTTTTCGGATCCCCGTCGGGGGTGAAGGTCATGTTGCCGGTGATGCCGGGGTAGTTTTTGATGGATGCCAGGGCGTCCTTCACCGTGGTGCGGTCGGCTTTGATATCACCGGAAAGCTTGCCGGTGTCTTTGATGGCCTGGATCATCAGCCCCAGGGAGTCCCAGGTCAGGGCAGCCACATCGTCGGGGGTTTTGCCGTATTTGGCGGTGTATTCATCGATAAAGGCCTTGGTGTCTCCCTTGGCGCCGGCTGCCGCATAGTGGGTGGAAAAGTAGTAACCCTTGCAGTCGTCACCGCACAGTCCCATCAGGTCGCCACCGCCCCAGGAGTCGGAACCCAGGATCGGCTTGGTCCAGCCCATCTCCTTGGCGGCACGCACGATCAGGGGCACCTCGCTGTAATACTGGGGCGTAAAGAGCACATCGGCGCCGGTCATCATGATATTGGTCATCTGGGCGGAAAAGTCCTTGTCGCCGGTGGTAAAGCTCTCGAAGGCCACCACGGAACCGGGGCCGTGGATCTTTTCGAACGCTTCCTTGAAGAACTCGGCCAGCCCCTTGGGGTAGTCGGCGGCGATATCGTAAAGCACGGCCGCTTTTTTGGCGCCCAGCTCTTCGGTGGCGAAATTGGCGATGACCGGTCCCTGGAAGGGATCCAGGAAGCAACCCCGGAAAACATAGGGCCGGTCCAGGGTGGTGTTGGGGTTGGTGGACCAGGGGCTGATCATGGGGGTGGCGTAGTTGTTGGCCACCTCACCCGCCGGCACGGCCTGACTGGAGGACTGGGGACCGATGATGCCCAGAACGCCCTCTTCGGTGATCAGTTTCGTGCTGACCTTGACGGCCGATTCGGCCTTGTACTCGTTATCGTCGAAGACGAACTTCAGCGCATAGGATTTACCGCCGACATCGACCGTGGGGTGTTTCTTAAGATACATTTCTGCGGCGTTTTTGGACGAGGCGCCCACGTCAGGGTTGTCGCCGGTGAGAGGGATGTTGAATCCGATCTTGATGGTATCCGCTGCGCCGGCATCCACCGCCGCAAACGTGAAGGCCATTACCGCAACCAGAGAAAATACGAGACCAACTGAAAATTTACGCATGTCACTCCTCCTTTTGCTGCCGATTGGGTGGGTTTGGATGGAGAACGAGTTAAACTGAATTAAAATTGCAAAGGGTTTCGGTTCGTCTTCAAGGCGAAACAAGGGTCGCACCGTTGCGGCCTGTGGCCGTTGATGCAACACGGAAAACGGACGGAAAGACGAGCAATTTTGTTCAGTCTACAACGTTCACGATCCGTGGTTGGGGGATGAACACCCCGAAGTGGTTAGCTTGCTTAATTAGCATGGGCACACGTGTTTTTCAACGTCAATCTGCCAAGGGGTCCGGGTGCCGGGTTCACCGTTCTGGGTCTCTGGTCTCTGGTCTTCCGACCTCCGACATCCGACATCCGACTTCAGACATCCGGCCTCCGGTTATTTCCGTCGCGCCTGAGCCACCATCTGTTTTAAAATCGCAAGCACATTTCCTCCCCGCTCCCGAGCGATGCGGTGAGCATCATCCACGAGTTGCCGGGCATGCCTGTCCAGCAAGTCCCTTTCCGGCAAGGGCTGACCGTTCTTTTCATACTGCCAGGCCAGCAGACGAAGGGCCACGTTTACCTGCTGATTTTTCAAAAAACCCATGCTCGGGCCTCAGTATTAAAGCGATTTATTTGTCATTTGGTTTTTTGGTTATTTTGATTTAATAGCCACCTATCCACCTGATTTGCGGCATAGACCGATCAGGAAGGTTTCCAGCAGCATCCGGGGATCCCGGCCGGTGGATTTCATGCGAAGATCGGTCTGGCTCAAGTCAACCATGGCCGACGCCAGCGCCTCTGTTGAAAAATTGTCCGCCTTTTTGAGTGTCTGGAAAACGGGAAAGGGGCTTTTCGGATTCTTGGCCAGAACCAGATCACTGGTCGCTGCCTTTTTCCTTTTTTTCCCCTCAGCGGAGGGGTTCGGGACCGAATCCCACCCTTCCGTGCGCGATACAGACGCCGCATCGTCTGCCTGAACCGCTTTAAACGGACCGGCTTTAAACTGGGGAAAGGTCATGCGGGACGACCAGGACCGGCCCCGGTCCCGCACGATGTAGTCTTTGGCCAGCAGCAGGCGGCGAATCTGGTTAGCCACGGCCGCGAGCAGCTGCAACGGATGGATCCCGTCGTCCAGCAGGCTTTTCATGAAAAACAGGATGGCCGACAGGTCCCGATCCGCGATCGCATTGGTAAACTCGAAGATGGGGTCCTTGCGGGTGCGCCGCAACACGGTCGTCACATCCGCGTCGCTGATCGTTTTTCGATCGCCGACAAAGCTGACCAGTTTCTCCAGGTTGCCGGAAAGGGTGCGAAGATCGAATCCGGTCCACTGCATCAGCCGCTGACGGGCATCCACAGCCATTCGTTTTGACGCCTGTGCAAGGGCATCGTCCATGGCCGCCTGCATGGCTTCATCCTGGGCCAGGCGGTCCGCCCGCGTCTCCCCTTTGGGAACGGTGCAATCCACCACGAGTCCGGTTTCATCGATGACTTTGAACAGGGCTTTTCGACGATCAACGAAATCAGTGGTTATCACCAGACGGTGCCCATCCGGAAAGCCCTTTTCCATGGCTGTTTTGAGCACATCCGCATCATCTTGTTTTTCCTGGATTCGGAGGCCGTTCTCGCGACAATAATCCATCAATGAAGCAAACCACGACGGCGGTTCGCCATCAACATCGTCGACCACCTTCAATCTCAGTGAAGGTGTGGCCAGATCTTCAAAAGTCAGCCCGGCAAGCGCCATCAGATTTAAAAACGGCCGCGACGCTTTTTTCATGTCGCCGCTCTGGGCCGCCGGTAACATCTTCTCGCGAAGCCCCTGCTGGGCCTTGGCCGAGTAAAATAGCCGTGCGTCCTGCAGCACCACGACCTTGTACCCGGAAAGCAGGGCATAGGTGTTCATGCTGGACAGCACCCCGCCAATGGGTTCTTCATCGCCGTCGAAATGCTCGACACCGATGGCTCTTTCCACTTGGGGTGCCAACGTATCCAGGATCCACTCGCAGGCCTTTTTGCACAGCATTTCTTCTCCGCAGACCAAAGTCACTGCCGGCCAGTCGGCGGCAGCGACGCGGCTCAGATAGTCGGCAAAAGCGTTGTATGCGATGATTGGCATAAGAATAGCTGATAGCTCAAAGCTGAAGGCTGAAAGCCCGCCGGTTAATGAAAAATAGAAGTCCGAGGCCGGATGATTGATATCCGGAAATGACAATACTTCTTTGTACAGTAAGCGCTTAGTCCCGGCCTTTCAGCGTTGAGCCTTTAGCTTTCAGCTCAGCGCTTTGCGCTATTCCGGCATTTTCCCTAGCACCAGATGGGCAATGAAAATTGTGACCCCCACGGTGATGGCGCTGTCGGCCACATTGAAGGCCGGCCAGTGGTAGGCCCCCACGTAGACATCCAAAAAATCCACCACCTCGCCGAAGCGCAGCCGGTCGATCAGGTTGCCCACGGCTCCCCCGAAAATCATGGCCAGGGCCGACGCCAGATAAGGAACCGTTTTGGGTGTGCTGCGGTAAAAATAGACGATCAGCCCCATGGCGACGATCGAAACGCCGACAAACAGGAGGTTGCGGACGCCCTGGCTGCCAGCCGCCATGAAACCGAAGGCGCCTCCGGGATTGCGAATATGCGTCAGGTTAAAAAAACCCTCGATCACCGGGATGGAATCATACAGCGGCATCTTTGCCAGGACCAGGAGTTTGGTCGCCTGGTCCAGCAGCACGACCAATCCGGCAATCATCGTGAACGGCTTGGCGCCCATCGAGGAACCCGGGGCATCGCGCGCGGCCTTTTTTCCAGTCATTGGCGAACGATTGTCCGATTCGGCGGTATCCGGCCGTTTGGTTTTCATATTCCGCTGTTCACGATGCCGTACCCATCGCGTCGATCTGCGCCAGGGACGTACCGCAACGGCTGCAGATCGTGGGATGCTCGGCAATTTTTCCTACGCTGTCGTCATAGACCCAGCACCGCTGGCACTTTTCGCCGCCGGCCGGCTCCACCTTGATCCATATGCCCTCGGTCTCCTGGCCGATATAGGCTCCGGAAATCTCCCCGGCGACCATGGCCGCCCGGGAAACGATGAGAATGGATCGAAGGTCATCCTTAAAATCGCTCATGATGGCATATAGATCATCGCTGAGCCCGAGAGTGACCGACGAATCCAGGGAGTGGCCGATAACCTTTTCCGCACGGGCCTGTTCAAGCGCCTTGGTCACCTCAGCCCTCACGTTGATCAGGGTTTCCCATTTTTTGGCCAGGACATCATCCTTCAGCCCGGGGTCCGGTTTGGGAAATGCGACCAGGTGAATGCTTTCCGCCTTTTCACTCAACGCCGGCATATGGCGCCAGATCTCCTCGGCCGTAAATGGCATGATGGGTGCCATGATCCGGGCCATGGCGTCTAAAATGGAATAAATGGCCGTCTGGGCGCTGCGCCGCGCCGTGGATGCCGAAGGGCTGGTGTAAAGCCTGTCCTTTAGTATGTCCAGGTAAAATGATGAGAGGTCAACGGTGCAGTAGTTGTACAGACGGTGGTAGATCACGTGAAACTCGTAGGTGTCATACGCCTTGAGCGCCCGCGCCACCAACCCCTGGAGCGTGTGCAGGGCAAAGCGGTCGATATCCAGCATCTGATCGACCGGCACGCTGTCGGTCTCCGGGGAAAAATCATTCAGGTTCCCCAGCAGGAAGCGGCTGGTGTTGCGGATTCGACGGTAGGCATCGCTGAGTTGCTTGAGGATGTTGTCGGAAATCCTCACATCGTCCCGGTAGTCGGACGCCGACACCCACATGCGCAGAATCTCCGCCCCGTATTTGTCGATGACTGTCTTGGGTGCCACCACATTGCCGAGGGATTTGGACTGCTTCTTGCCCTCGGCATCCACCACAAAGCCGTGGGTCAGCACGCTGCGGTAAGGCGCCTGCCCCCGGGTACCCACGGCGGTGAGCAATGCGCTGTGGAACCAGCCCCGGTGCTGATCGCTGCCTTCCAGGTAAAGATCCGCCGGCCAGTGCAGATAGTCACGGTCTTCCAGCACGGCGGCGTGACTGACGCCCGAATCGAACCAGACATCCAGGATATCGGTCTCTTTGGTAAAGGACGCATGGCCGCAGCTTTTGCACACGGCACCCTTCGGCAGCAACTCGGCCGCCTCCTTTTCGAACCACACGTCGGCCCCGTGGGCGGCAAACTGGTCGAACACGTGGTTCATGGTTGCCTCGTCCATGTGGACGGCCTCGCAGTGTTCGCAGGTAAAAACCGTGATGGGAACACCCCAGGCCCGCTGGCGGGATACACACCAGTCCGGCCGGTTTTCGATCATACCGAAAATGCGTTCCCGGCCCCAGTGGGGAATCCACTTGACCCGGTCGATCGCCTCAAGGGATTTGTTGCGCAGCCCCGTCTTCTCCATGGAGATGAACCACTGGGGGGTTGCCCGGAAAATCACCGGCTGTTTGCACCGCCAGCAGTGCGGGTAGCTGTGTTTGATATCGGCCTTGGCCAGCAGTACCCCTTTGTCCGCGAGGGTCTGGTTGATGTTGTCGTTGGCCTTGAAAACGAACTGCCCGGCGAACCGGTCCACCTCGTCAGTGAACACACCGTTGTCGTTGACCGGCGAATAGGCGTCCAGGCCGTATAGAAGACCCACGTCATAGTCCTCCCGACCATGGCCGGGTGCGGTGTGCACGCAGCCGGTTCCCGCTTCCAGCGTGACATGGTCGCCAAGGATGATCAGCGAATCCCGTTCGTAGAAAGGGTGTCGGCAGCGCTTGTTTTCCAGGTCCCGGGCCTTTAGGTCGGCCAGGATACGGTAGTCGGCGATGCCGAAGGTCGTCATGCAGGCGTCCACCAGATCCCGGGCCAGAATCAGGACCTGCCCGTCGCCGGTTTCAACGGCCGCGTAGTCGAAATCGGGGTGAAGGGCCACGGCCAGGTTGGCCGGCAGGGTCCAGGGCGTGGTAGTCCAGATCACCACGGAAACCGGCTTTCCGGCCAACGCAGCGGCAATTTCTGCGGGATCGTCCGTCAGCGCAAACTTGACATACACCGAAGGCGACGTCTCGTCGTGGTATTCGATCTCGGCTTCGGCAAGGGCAGTCTTGCAGCTGCAGCACCAGTGAATCGGCTTCTTGCTGCGAAACAGGCTGCCGTCAAGGGCAAACTTGCAGCACTCTCTGGCGATGGTCGCCTCGTAGCGATAGTTCATGGTCAGGTAGGGATTATCCCACTCGCCCATCACACCGAGGCGCTTGAACTCGTCTCGCTGGATGTCGATGAACTTCTCGGCGTAGGCCCGACACCGGCGGCGAAACTGGGCCTGGGTCATCTGCATTTTTTTGGATCCGAGCTCCTTGTCCACATTGTGTTCGATGGGCAGGCCATGGCAATCCCAACCCGGAACGTAGGCGGCATCAAAACCGGCCATCTGCCGGGAGCGAATGATGATGTCCTTCAGTATTTTGTTCAGCGCGGTCCCGATATGGATATGGCCGTTGGCATAAGGCGGGCCGTCGTGCAACACGAAGGTCGGACGTCCCTTTGACGCCTCCCGGATTTGGCCGTACAGTCCCATGGTTTCCCACGTTTCCAGCTGACTGGGTTCGCGAGCGGCGAGGTTTGCCTTCATGGGAAAGCCGGTGTTAGGAAGGTTCAGGGTCTTCTTGTAATCCATCGATGCCTCCGTATGGGTAATTTGATCGTAAACAGGGATTTTTACTTTGAAAGTCGGTTCATGTCAAGCCAATAGAAAGGTAGATTTAGCGATATTGTTCCTTGAAAACTGGCCGGTTTTGGGTCAATATGTTGACTTCATCATGGACCTGAAACCCAATTAAGGAGAAACCATGTCGCCCCACCCCTCCATGGAAAAAGTCCTCATCCTTGGCTCGGGCCCCGTCAGCATCGGACAGACCGGCGCATTTGACGATGCGGCCTGTCGGGCTTGCGAGGTTTTCAGATCAGCGGGACTGCAAACGGTGATGATCCACTGCGACCCGTCCGCCCTGGCGGCAGACATGGAAACGGCGGACCGCACATACATGGTTCCCCTGACCCTGCCGTCACTGACGGAAATCATCCTGAGGGAAAAGCCCGACGCGCTGATGCCCACCGTCGGCGGGTCGACAGCCATGCGTCTGGCCAAGGCATGCGACCGCAGCGGCCTCCTGAGAGACAACGGCATCCGGTTGTTGGGGGCGACCGACAGGTCCCTGACCCTGATCGACAACCCGTCGGCGTTTTTCGATGTCGTCAATGACCTCGGCCTGGCAGCACCGGACGGGCAATCCACCGATCGTGTATCGGATGCGGCAGCCATTGCCGAGGCCATCGGATATCCAGTATTTGTGCGCGCCGCCGATCCAGTGGATGCGCTGCGCCAGGGCATCGCCTACAACGTCGAAGAGCTGCGCCTGCTGGCTTCCGGCGGACGTCTGCCGTCCGAAAAGGTGGGCAGATTGCGCATCGAGCATGCGCTATCCGGGTATCGCGAGGTGGAGATGGAACTGCTTAGAGATGCAGACAATCGGGTGCAGATCGTCGGTATGGCCGAGAATATGGATCCCGTGGGTATTCACAGCGGTGATTCCGTGGCCGTGATCCCCCCGCTCACCATCGGGAAAGAAACCCGCCGGCAGATGGAAGCGGCGGCTGTCAAACTGGCCAACCAGATCAGGGTGATCGGTGCACTCAACGTCAAATTTGCCGTCGGAGCGGCTGCAGATCAGGTGCTGGTCTTGGCCGTGAACCCTTGGTTTTCGAGAATGAGTGCCTTTTGCGCCAAAGCCTTCGACATCGACCTTGCCACCATCCACGCCGGCCTTAGCCTGGGAACAGGGTTGGACGATGTCCTGACCACAGCGGGGACGCCAACGGCAGGTATCATGACCGGCTCCACGATTGCCGTTCGCCTCCCGCGCTGGGAATTCGAACGTTTTGCAGGAGAAACTGCCAGGCTGGATGCCCGCATGAAATCCACCGGAGAGGTCATGGGCCTCGGCCGTAGCCTGCTGGAAGCCCTTCAGAAGGCAGTGCGTTGCCGGTCCCCCCAGCACCCGCTTATGGGCCTCAGACCCGAACTGAACGCCCTCAGCGTCGATGATCTGATGCGCGGACTGGTCCTGCCATCACCGGAGCGCCTGTGCATGATGCACCAAGCGCTGAAAAAGGGGGCCGATCCGGAAGCGGTGGCCACAGTCACCGGTATCCACATTTACTGGGTTCACCAGTTGGCTGATCTGGCGGTTCTTGAAACGAAGTTGGCCGATCTGGCGGGCAATCCGCCGCCGGCTCCACTGATACACCAGGCGGCCGCCGCCGGGTTTTCCGTATCCGGCCTGGCCCGTCTGCTGAATATTCCAACAGACGCGGCAGGCCGCCTGTTTTCCGACGCCGGGATCAAGATCCGGCCCTGTGCGTCGGCCGATCGGGGACCATCCCGGATCTGGTTCAACACACGTGCCAACGACCATACCCGGCATGCCCCGCTTGGCAAAAGCGTTCTTATTGTCGGACCCGGCTCCGGTCGCATCGGCCACGGCATCGAACTGGACCACTGCTGCGTACACGCTGCCAAAGCCCTGCGAGCCACGGGTCGCCAGGCCGTCATGGTCAACGCCAATCCTGCGGCTGCAGGCGGGTTGGACGATATTGACCGTACCTATGTCGAACCACTGACGGCTGACGATCTCAAGGCCGTCTACCACTCGGAAAACTCCGAAGGTGTGATTCTCCAATTCGGGGGATATGCAGCCATGGATCTGGCAGGCGAATTAAGTGACGCCGGTTTACCGGTATGGGGAACGGGCCATGAACAGGTAGCGCTCTCGCAGGACCGCCTGGAGTTCAGCAGCCTGCTGAAGGACATGGGCATTCCCCACCCCCACATCGGCATGGCCCACAGCCCGGAGCAGGCCATGGACCTGGCCGAGGCCATCGGCTATCCGCTGGTGACCAGTGTGCCGGCAGACAGGCAGCGGAATCGCTACGGCATCGTCATGGATGCCCACATGCTGGAACAGGATTTGATGAATACATCCGTTTCAGCTGCATCGCCCATGCTGCTTGAACAGTTCCTGGAATACGCCATCGAAGTGGAAGCCGATGCCCTTTGCGACGGCAGGACGATTTACGTACCGGCCATCATGGAGCATATTGAACTGGCCGGCGTGCATTCGGGAGACTCGGCCATGGTGATGCCGCCTTACAGCACGCCGCCGCGCCATGTGGAGACCATCAGCGCCTACATCCACAAAGTCGCCCTGGAACTCGATGTCAAAGGGCTGCTCAATGCCCGCTTTGCCGTATACAATGATTCGGTCTATCTGCTGGCCGCCCGTCCATGGGCTTGCCGCTCACTGCCGATGGTTTCCAAAATATGCAACATTCCCATGGCCCAGCGGGCGGTCGAAATCATGCTGGGCATGAGCCTGGACGAAATGGACCTGCCCCGCCGGCTGCTGCCCCACTACGGCATCCGGTCGTCGGTGTTTCCCTACGATACGTACAACGCGGCCGATCCCCTCCTGGGGCCGCAGATGCGCTCCACCGGTCAGGTCATGGCACTGGCAGAGATTTTCGGCATGGCCTACTATACGTCCCAGGAAGCCGCCGGCTCCACCCTGCCTCGGCAGGGAAAAGTACTCATCACGGTCACCGATGCCGACAAGCCGAGTATATTGGAGCCGGCACGGCTGTTCAAGGAGATGGGGTTCGGCATCCAGGCCACGCGCGGTACCCATTCATTCTTAAAGAAAAACGGCATTCAGGCCGAATGGGTCAAGAAGCTCGGCTTCGGTCGGCCTGACCTGGTGGACGCCATCAAAACCGGCGATGTGGCCCTGGTGGTCAATACACCCAGCAGCAGACAGAGCCAGCAGGATGATGCTCACATCCGCAAAACCGCCATTCGATATCATATCCCGGAGGTCACCACCCCGGCCGCCGCGCTGGCGGCAGCCAAGGGGATCGCCGCCCGTAAACGGGGACAGGAAGCACTGTGCACGCTTCAGTCCTATGTGCGGGCGTTGAAGTGAAAGAGGTCGGAGGTCAAAAAAAAATCAACCGACGAACGCCATGTCAACCCTATTTATTTTTCCTGACCTATATTTGAACCGCGATAGCGAGCGCATTCCTCACCGCTTGTCGGAGCGAAGCTGGGATCCCGCTCATTGTGGATGCGGGGAGGCTTCAATTGACAGAATTGAAAAATGAGTCGGAAACTCGCTCGACATAATGTTATCACAACATCTCCAACTTTCTCTACAACGTTGATGAGTTGGAGGGATCAGTA
>CAVONM010000030.1:0-10754 GCA_963697225.1 uncultured delta proteobacterium | reverse complement strand
GAATAGGCGACTGCAATTGTCTTAATCATGGCGTAAAAATCGTTGAGGATCAGCTTGTATATGGGATTGCCTGATTGTTGTCAAGCCTGCCGGCCGGCCGTGGGGATCCGCTAATCTGTGGGCTTAGCGGTGTGCCGATCGTTCTTCTAAGCGCCGGTGGCAGCCGTTTGTCTGGTTTTTTCGGGTTGAAGTTTTGCAATGAGGTGCTATACTCCAACTCAATGCAATGGAATTCTCATCCTGATGAACCGCGATAGCGAGCGCATTCCTCCGCCGCATCGCGGCGGGGTTAGCGAGCGAACTGGAAATCGCTTTTTATCCTTAACGACGACAACCGGCTGTTTCTGTGCGCTCAGCCCATATTGTGACTCATCCCATTGCGTCCGAGTCAGGTAAAGGTCAAGCACCCTGCTCCGGGTCTATTTAATTGCCGTCAGAATTCCTTTTACATCCCATTTTTCTCTGACGGTCGATCCGGAAGTCAACATAACGGGCTCATGGTCATTTCACTGTTGCGGCTGAAAAAACAGGGTCTGCACCGTTAACCCGATCCAACATCTCCTGCACCGGTCATTTAAAATTTAGGGGGACACCATGGTAAAGAAGAGCACATCGGCGCTTCACCGGCATCTGGTCGAGGTCAAGGAGGGACAGCGCTGTTTTGAAAATGCCTTTCAGGGCGTTGCCCGGATGATTCTGGAAGGGATATTGAAAAGGTTGTGGTCAACGGCAAAACCACCTTTGACTTCAGCATATTCCGGAACGGCAAAAAGCATATCATCGGCATGTATGATGAGATCAACAGTCTTTGTTTCCTTTGTCAAGGATGCCTCCGAGGGTGGATCCTCCAAGGAAATGGCCTTTGTGCTGGTCGGTGAGCCGGGAAACGGCAAGACCTTTCTTGTTGAATTTCTCTGCTCCATGTACCGAGATTTTCTTTCCCGGAACCAACCGCAAATACACCTTTCGGTTTAACGGTCTGGACAAGCTTGGCACCTATGGCAACATCACCATCATCGAGTCCCAGACCTATGAAGATCCGATGATCCTGGCAATGAACCTCTCCAAGAAACGGAGGAAGAATCGGAATATTTGAGGAGATGGATTCTCAGTGAAACCAGATCGAAAATGGTATGAGAATTATCGGCCGCTGGGGGCTTGTTCTGGATATATCTGGAACGATATCCGCAAGCTTACCGACGGCAATCTGGATGATATGCTGGAGTTTATCGAAATCGTCCCGGTCCCTTTGACCGAAAGTCTCGGGACCGTGACCGGCAAGTACCCGGCAAAGGACAAGATTACCTCCTCGGCGGTAGACCTGCTTGGGAGGAATCGATCCAGCGGCTGCTGCATATCACCGATACCAACAACCCCTATCGCTTTGATCTGCGGCGCGGCGCACTGGCACGGGTAGCCGGCGGCGGCATTCATTTCAGCGACGAGATTTATAAAAAACAAAAAGGATCTGGTCCAGGTGTACCTGGGTGTCATTCAGAACCGCAGCATTGAAATCGACGGCTATAAGTGGCCGATTGACACCTTGATCATCGCCACCAGCAACAACTCCGAATTCAACCGTTTTCTGGCGGAAAAAGAAGAGGCGCCCATCGTGGACCGCTGCCGCATCTGTTATGTATCCCACAACACCAACTACAAGCTGCAGAAAGACCTGACCGCCTATGCCATCGGCAGCGAGTCGCAGACAACCCTGACCGGCGAACATCTGCACCAGGATCCCAACCTGAATTACGCCGCATCGGTGGCGGTGGTTCTCACCCGGCTGCCCCGATCGGAAAAACTCACCCCCATGGAGACCATGAAACTGGCCGCCGGGGAAGTGGCCGGTGAAAAAAGCATCAAGACACTGTCGGAGGTGATCGACACCCTGAATCAGGAGCCGGACATCACCAAACGCTTCGGCCAAAAAGGCCTGGGGCAGCGAAACCTGGGACGCGCCATGCAGCTGCTGATGAAAGCTCGGAAACCAATGAAGGACGGTGCATGTTCGCCTACGATATCTTCAAAGCCCTGGAGCGGATCATTCTGGACTATGTTTCCGAGGCCAACGACCGGGCCAAATACCTGGAGGACCTCAAGATTGCCAAGGGGCTCTACCGGGAACGGATCATGACCGAAATGTTCAATGCCTACATGGACGAGCCTCTGGCCATCCGCAAGGATGTCATGAACTACGTCAACATGATCATCGGTATCGATGCCGAAAATCTGGGTCCGGACAAGATGTGGAAGTACAAAGATCCCCAGACCGGCGAACTGCAGGCCCTGAAGATTGACGAACGCTATATCAACAGCGTGGAAGATCGCCTGGGGCTCAAGACCAACGAGCAGCGGGAGACCTTCCGCACCTCCATCCGCAAGATATACGGCCAGAAGATCTCCGTCGATCCCGATTACGATTTCATGGACAATCTGGAACTGGTCAAGGCGGTCACCGATGTGAGGCTTAAATCGGATATTGCCGGTGCCGGCAGCCTCATCGGCGCCCTGGCCAACCGGACCAACGAAGAAAACCAGAAACTGTACGACCGCATGATCGACACCATGCTCAACAAGCTGGGGTATTGCAAGACCTGTGCGCAGAAAACCATTGAGTATTTCTGCACCCAGGAGGACGAGAATTAAAATGGTCATCCATAAACGGCATCTTTCGGCCCAGGCCGGCGTTCTCGCTCGACTGTAATCCTCGACGTAGCGTTGCTACGCCTCCGGTTCCAACCTCGCTGCGGCCTTGGCCTGAACCAATAGCTACCATTTGTGGACGACCATTACGTCCTAATTTTTAAGTCTAAAAACCAAAATCATCAAGGGATGCGATTTGAAAGTCGTGACAAAATATGCGCACCGATCTTAAGAAAATATATGCTGAATTAAAAAAGTCCGGTCTGCCGCCGGAGCAGGAAAAGAAGGTCCTCCAGGAGCTCGGCGACGACCGGACGCATGACATACCGTCTATCGGCGGAAGCGTTGTGGTGGTCACCACCGATGAAGGCGAGATCCGTCTGCTCAATCTGTATGATTACCACGACCTGATGGTCCTGCAGGCCATGGCGCAGCCCAAGGGCTCGTTTGTCAGCCACATCCGTTCGATCGACGAACTGCTGGAAAAGGACCGTCAGCGGGAAAAGGATGGCTTTCCCCGTAAAATCCGCGTGGGCAAAATGATCAAGCCCGGCAAGGCCGGCAAGGGCAAAGTGGTCGTGGTGCCCACCACCGTAGAAGAGAAGTTTATCCACGACCCCAACTTTGCCGAACAGGAAGAAGGGCAGGGCCAGGGCGGCAGCGGCGATGGGGAAGAGGGGGAAGTCATCGGCGAACAGCCGGTTCGGGATCCGGAACAGGCCGGTGACGGTGGGCCGGGTCAAGGAGAAGGCGGTCCGCACGAAATGGAGTCGTCGGCCTACGACCTGGGAAAAATCCTCACCGAACAGTTCGAACTGCCCAATCTGCAAGACAAAGGCAAAAAACGCTCACTGACCCGTTACACCTACGACATGACCGACCGAAACCGCGGTTCCGGTCAGGTGCTGGACAAAAAAGCCACCTTGCGGGAGATCGTCGAGACCAACATTCACCTGGGCAACATCCCTGATCTGGACGACATCGATCCGTCCGGGTTCATCATCTCCCCCAGAGACAGGATCTACCGGATCCTGTCCAAAGAGAAGGATTTCGAATCCCAGGCGGTGGTTTTCTTTCTCCGGGACTATTCCGGCTCCATGGCTGGAAAGGCCACCGAACTGGTGGTCACCCAGCATGTGCTTATTTACAGCTGGCTGCTGTATCAGTACGCCAACCAGGTGGAGTCCCGATTTATCCTCCATGACACCGAAGCCAAAGAGGTTGAAGATTTTTATACCTACTACAACTCCAGGGTGGCCGGCGGCACCCAGGTATTTTCCGCATACGAGATGGTCAACCGGATCGTGAAAACGGAAAATCTGGCCGCGGACTACAACATATATGTTTTTCACGGTACGGATGGCGACGATTGGGACACGGAGGGGAAAAAGGCCATTCCGGCATTGAAGGAGATGATCGGCTATGCCAGCCGCGTCGGCGTGACCATCGCCGAGCATACCGGCAGTTCCCAGAACAACACGGAAGTGGAACGCTACCTGAAAAAATCAGGATTGCTTGAAGAATTTCCCAAGCTCGTGCGACTGGACACCATCAACGAAAGCACCGACGAGCCCCGGCTGATAGAGGGGATCAAGCGGTTGATATCCTGACGGAAAGGCCGAAACGGAAAAGCCCATGGAACTGATCGACCAGCATACGAAAACGATCATGGAAGGCTGTAAGCTGCGGGCACGTGACGCCGGTCTGCGGTTTGAGGACGAAAGCCTTGAATATATCGTCACCAACCGTGACCTCATCGAACTTTCTCCCAAGGTAATGATTCCAACACTCTATGATTACTGGGTCCACGATGTGGAGGTGCTCAAAGAGAAGGGCAAATACGAATTATACCCGGGCAATCCATACGAAACGGTCATCAACACACGCCCGGCGATCTCCTTTTACAACGACAACAATCCCGACTGGCTCAATGTGATGATTTTCTATCACGTCATCGGCCATATCGACTTTTTCCAGAACAACCTTTTTTTCCGGCATACCTGGGATTACGATTTTAACGGCGAGGCGCTGTCTGACAAGCGGGCCCTTGCCAAGCTCCGTTCCGAGCGGGGACGCTGGGTGGACTATGTGATCGAGTTCACCCGGGGGATTGACAACCTGGTCGGATATCACGGACTCTTGTCGAAAATCTTTTCAGCGCCGGATTCAGGCATTTCGGAAAAAGTGGATTTTTATTTCGACATCTATCTGCAGGATGTCGCCAAGGTCAATATCGGGAAATACATCAAGGAGCTGGAGCGATATAATGCCAGCATTAATGAAGATCCGGTAATGGGAGAACAAGGCTTCTTTTCCTTGGTTGACCAGCGTCATCCGGAGTTTGGAAGTTTGTTAAAAAAACACCAGGCCGCCAAAAAACAAAAGCCCAGGGATCTGCTGGAATTTATCATGGAACATTCCAAGATGCTCGGCCGGGAAGAGAATCAATGGATGCTGATGGTGATTCAGATCATTCGAAAAACGGCGCTGTTTTTCCAGCCTCAGATCCGCACGAAGATCATGAACGAGGGTTGGGCTTCATACTGGCACGAAATCCTTTACATGAATGATGACCGCATCAAGGGGCATGAAGTCGATTTTGCCCGGGTCAACGCCGGGGTGACGGCCATGCCCCGCGTGGGGTTGAATCCTTATGCCCTGGGGATGCGACTGTTCTACTTCCTTGAGGAAATGGCGGAAAAGGGTAAAGTGTCGTGGGAATTTCAGCATGTGGCTGATACCGCGCGGCGCAAAGACTTCGACGCCAAAACCGGGAAAGGGAAGGATTTCATTTTCAACGTACGAGAAAATTTTTCAGATTTTACCTTTATTCATAGCTTTGTGGACCAGGATTTCGTTACCACCAACAAGCTGTTCGTTGCCGGCAAGCGGTTGAACCAACAAAAAATGGTCTGGGAGTATTATGTAAAAAGCCGGAGTGCCGACGATTACCGGAACATGCTCATGGCATCCCTGTACCATCCACCGAATATCGAGGTCGATCAGGAGAAAACCAAGGATAATGCCCTTTACCTGATCCACCGGTTCGAGGGCAAACCGCTGGTGGCGGATTACATACCCAATACGATGCTCGGTATTGAATACCTGTGGGGCGGTCCGGTGCAGCTGGAAACCATGGAGGTGGTAGCGACGCCACAGGCGCCAAGAATGCCCACCATGCCCGGGATCCCAATGCCGCAGACCGATGCACCCGAACCGCGGGAAATCAAATGGCAGCGGGTGCTGTACACCATGCATGACCGGAAACTGAGCAGGAATACCTTATAAACGACACGATCGGGGTGCCACCAGCCACCGGTCGGACAAGGCAGTGTATGGACAATATCAATAAAGCCATGCGGCATATCGATCTGGTTGCCGAAGGGTCCAATCATCGCAAGCCCATCCCCTTTGAGGAATTTCTTCAAGTGGTGCTGGTCAACCCCATCGGTGCCATCCGGAACGTGTTCCAGGTCTTTCACGATCTGTTCAAGGCTTATGTGGGCGACGGCGTCGATGAATATCCAAACGACCCGGAATCTATCCAATATGTGAGCTATGACTGCAGCAGACTGTTCGTCGAAGGCGCAGACCACCCTTTTTTTGCTGACCGTCTTTTTGCCAACCGGTTGGTCAACCATGTCGAGGCCCTGAGAAGTGGCGCCCAGCAAAACAAAATTTATATTTTTGACGGCCCCCACGGCTGCGGCAAGAGCACCTTCTTGAACAATCTGTTGAAGCGTTTCGAAGAGTACGCCAATACGGTAGCAGGGACCCGTTACGAGACGGTGTGGCGCCTGGATCGCCGACAGCTGGCCGGCGAAGGGGGCAACGACACCGCGTCCATTATAGAGAGCCTTTTCCGGATGCAGAAAAATCCGAACAAGAAGCAGTTCGAGACCGTTCGGAACATGGCCCTGCCCGATCCGGATAACTATTTTGTGGAGGTTCCCTGTCCCTGCCACGACAATCCGCTGCTCCTGATCCCCAAATCCCAGCGACGGCAATTTCTCGACGATCTCTTCGAAAACAACGAATTTAAATATACCCTGTTTACCGACAAGGCCTATGAGTGGATTTTTCACGAGGTTCCCTGCACGATTTGCGGGTCGCTTTACGAGGCGCTGCTGACCCGGTTGAAGAGCCCGGCAAAGGTGTTAGAAATGGTCCATGCCGTTCCATACCGATTCAATCGCCGACTGGGCAGGGGTATCAGCGTGTTCTCCCCCGGTGATCGTCCGGTCAAGGAGATCATCCAGACCAACGAATACCTTCAGCAATTGATCAACCGGCTTTTCTCCGACAGCAATCAGGTCCGCTACATCTATTCCCGTTTCGCCAAAACCAACAACGGCATCTATGCCCTGATGGACATCAAATCCCATAACATCGAACGCCTGATCGAGCTTCACAACATCATCAGCGAAGGGCTGCACAAAGTGGAGGATATCGAAGAGAACGTCAACTCCCTGTTCCTGGCCCTGATGAATCCGGAAGACAAAAAAAACATCAAGGATTTCCAGTCTTTTTCCGACCGTATCGTATACATCAATATCCCGTATGTCCTGGACCTGAATACCGAGGTCGAGATCTACCGCAACATCTTCGGGTCTCACATCGATGACAGTTTCCTGCCCCGGGTGCTGCACAACTTCGCCCGGGTCATCATCTCTTCCCGGCTGAACCTTCGCTCCGAAGCCATGCTCGAGTGGATTCCCGAACCGGAGAAATATGCTCATTACTGTGACAAGAATCTTCAGTTGCTCAAGATCGAAATCTACACCGGACATATACCCGAGTGGTTGTCCGAAGAAGACCGTAAAGCGCTCACCGCCAGGCGCCGGCGTCGGATCATCGGGGAATCCGATAAAGAAGGGCGACAGGGCATTTCAGGGCGCGATTCCATAAAAATCTTCAACGCGTTTTACACCACCTACGCCAAATCGGGCGAATTGATCGACATGTCCATGCTGTGCAAATTTTTTCACGGGCAGAAAGATCTGAAAGCGTCCATCCCCGAGGGTTTCTTAGATTCTCTGCTGTCCCTCTACGACTTCACCATTTTGCAGGAGGTGAAGGAGTCTCTGTACTATTTCAACGAAGAGCAGATTCACCGGGAAATCCTTCACTATATGTTTGCCGTCAATTTCGAACCGGGCACCGTTGAGACCTGCAAGTTCACCGGCGAGAAAGTCCGCATCACCGAGGAGTTGCTGGACGGATTTGAACGGCGTACACTGGGCGAAAAGATGGAAAAGATCAAACGCTTGAATTTCAGAAGGGAAACCCAAAAGGAGTACACCTCCAGAACGCTCACCCAGGAGATCATGGTGAGCGGCACCCCTCCCACGCAAACTCACCTTTTTCAGTCGCTGAAAGAACGCTATGTATTTAAATTGAAGGAAAAGGTGCTGGATCCCTTTCTGGAAAACGAAAATTTCCGGCGGGCGATCAAGGATTACGCCGAAGAGGATTTCAAGACCTATGACAAAAAAATCCGTGATGATGTCACCTTTCTCATGGACAACATCATGAAGCGCTACCGGTATACCGAACACGGTGCCAGGGCGGTTTGCATTTACGTCATCGACAACGATCTCGCCAGAAAATTCACCAAACCGTGACAACAATCCCTACGATTGAACCCTCCTTGAAAAGATTGTGCCCAATGGAAACAGAGGTCGATATTCCGTCGCGGTGTGGTATCTTGGAAGGTCTTTGCCACGCCGGCGCTACAGATAAGGGGGTTGTCATCACCCACCCCCACCCGCAATACGGGGGGGATATGACCAACCCTGTCGTGGAGGCCATCGCGGCAGCCTATCGCCAACTGGGCTTTACTACGTTGAGGTTCAATTTCCGGGGTGCAGGCAACAGCGCCGGGCATTTCGATCAGGGGGTCGGGGAGCGGGATGATGTGAGCGTTGCCGTCTCATTCCTATGTGACAGGGGATTGAAAGCGATCCACCTGTCCGGCTATTCCTTCGGCGCCTGGGTCAGTGCCATGGCCCTTCAGGGCGGTTTAGCGGTGCAGGGGATGACCATGGTCGCTCCACCGGTGGCCTTCATCGAATTCGAGGAAAGGACTCGCCTGCCGATGCTTTCGGCGGTGGTTGCGGGCAGCCGTGATGAAATTGCCCCACCCGGCCTGATCCACCCGTTGATGGGCCAATGGAACCCCGACGCCCGAATCGATATCATCGACGGCGCCGACCACTTTTTCTTTGGATTCCTTGACGAGATAACCTGCAGACTGGTTCGACGGATTCAGACTTGCGATTAAACTGTCCAACGACACTGACCGTCAGCGATTGCGTGCTTGACATGGAACCCGTTGTTGAATAAGCTTTTTTTAGTGACAGAGGTGCTTTGCGATGAATTTACAGCGATCGAAATTTGCCCTTTGCCATATGCTTTCCTGGTTTCCACGCGCCATCCGCTTGCCGAACGATTGATTTCTTTACTGCTTTCTTGGATCCCGTGACGATTGTATCGATTCCTTCTCTGCCACCAATGAATGGTTGTCATCGGGCACCATTGCGCTTGGGGTTAACCCACAACCAATAAGGAGGCGCCATGAAAGCCATGCATCAACTCATCGAAGAGCAGGTACGCCGCTGGGAGATCCTCAGAAAGGAAAAGCAGAAGGACAAAATCCTGCCGGTGATCACCCTTTCCAGGGAGCCCGGCAGTGGGGGCAAATTGGTGGCCAAGGCCGTGGCCGATCGGCTTGGCCTGGATCTTTTTCACCAAGAGCTCATTAATGCCATGGCCGAAAATGCGGATACCACTACCCGAGTCATTCGGACCCTGGATGAAAGGGGTTTGTCCATGATCGAAGACTGGGTGTCGGCCGCCATCAGTGAGCGGCATCTTTGGCCGGACGAGGTTTCCCGGTTGTTGATGCGGGTCATTGGCGCCATCGGTCGGCACGGAAAGGCCATTATCGTCGGCCGGGGCGCCAATTTTGTACTACCGCCGGAAAACCGGTTCCGGGTCCGGATCATCGCCCCTTTACAACTGCGGGTGAACCGTGTGGCCGAAACCTATGGTGTGTCTAAAAAGGAAGCCAAACGCCACGTGCTGCGCACCGAGTCCGATCGCCAAGCCTTTGTGAGAAAATATTTCCACAGTGACATCGGCGATCCGTCAAATTACGATCTGATCTTAAATACCGGGACCCTTTCCGTTGAATCGGCTGCAGCGGCGATATGCAGTGCCCTCGGTTGATCGACGCAGGCGAAGTGAACAAAGCGAGCTTGAACAGGCTGATGCCGAAGCCAAAAGACGCGATGATCAGCAAGATCGTCAGGGCCCGGCGCAGTTCCGGGCAGACGGTCTTGCATTGCCCGGGCGGTGGGACAACAGTTGAATATCGCCGTATCGATTGAACCGGTCTTAAAAAAGTCCGCTGTCTGGTTCTCTTTTGGTTACCAATCCGTAAAGCTGGGACATCAGCATCCCCGTAAACATCAGAGAGCACCCCACGATTCCCCTGCCTGACATCACTTCTCCCAGGATCAGCCATCCGCCCACGGCGGCGAACACGGCTTCGAGGCTGAGCAGAATGGCGGCATGGGCCGGGTGGGCGTGGCGTTGGGCCACCACCTGGAGGGTGTAAGCCACCCCCACGGACAGGGCACCGCCATAGATGATGGGAAGTGCCGCGGCGGCGATGGCGGCAACGTTGGCGGTTTCGACGACCAGGGCCGTCATCAGACTGGCCGCGGCGCACACCATGAACTGTAGGAATGCCAGTTGCAGGGAATCGGTTTTGGGGGAGAGCCAACCGATCAGATGAATGTGGCAAGCCCAGAGTATCGCCCCGATCAATTCCAACAGATCCCCAAGGAGACGGTGAGGTCTTCGTTGACGCTGAGCAGGTACATGCCGTTCGGCCGCCATCCATGCGCCGCCCCACGTGCCTGCATGGGTGCGTTGGCCCCACAACAGCCCCATAATGGGGACGATGACCACGTAAAGGCCGGTGATGAATCCCGCTTTGCCGGCGGTGGTGTAAACGAGCCCCCCTGCTGCAGGGATGCGCCGGCGAAGATGGTCATCCCGGCCAGGTCGCGATAAAAAATTAGGCCTTGTTTTGCGGATCTGGC
>CAVONM010000029.1:0-17094 GCA_963697225.1 uncultured delta proteobacterium | reverse complement strand
ATCAAAACCAAGGAACCGATCCCTTGGTTTGTCAATAACTTGCACCAGATTTTCATCATGGACAAGGAATCCACCGAATTCCGGGACCAGGGGGAGGTCATGGTGAAGCCCATCGGCACCGGTGCCTACAAGCTGGTGGAGTGGGTGAAGGGATCCTACGTGAAGATGGCGGCCAACGAGGATTACTGGGAAGGCGCACCACCCATCAAGAATGTGGAAATACGCCCGATCCAGGAATCATCCACGCGTTTTGCCGCCTTGGCCTCGGGGCAGGCCGACATCATGTCCGGCGTGCCGGTGGAGCTGTTCGAAAAGGTTAAGAGTAATCCCAAGCTGGCAGTGGTCAGCCGGCCGGCCCGGCGCTCGATTTTCCTTGCCCTTGGGAACAAGCCCGGGACCCCGATGGCGGACATTCGTGTGCGCAAAGCCATGTACATGGCCATCGACGAGAATGAAATCATCCAGAAAATCATGCGCGGCCACGCCACTCCGGCGGCCCAGGTGCCGGATCCACCGACCATCGGCTATGAGGCCTCCATCAAGCGGCTGCCCTACAATCTGGAGGCTGCCAAGAAGCTGATGAAGGAAGCCGGGCACGAGAAGGGATTTGCGGTCACTCTCACCAGCCCGAACGACCGCTACGTGAACGACGCCAAGATCGCCGAGGCGGTCACCAAGTACCTGGCCAAGATCGGAATCAAGGCCACGCTGGACGCCAAGCCGAAGTCCATCTTCTTCCCGGAGGTGTCCAAGGGCGGCCTCGAATTCTACCTGATCGGCTGGTTCGACGGCACCTTCGACATGGAACGCACCTACTTCAAGCTGGCCCACACGCGGGATGAGGCCAAGGGGGTCGGCGAGCTCAACGGTGCGAATTACAGCGACCCGGAGATCGACAAACTTCTGGACTCCACGGCGCAGATCGTGGACCCAGCCGAGCGCGGCAAGGTCCTTCAGAAACTGAACAAGATGGCTATGGAAGAGAAGATCGTCTGGATCCCGCTGCATTACCAGGTGGATCTATACGCCATGCACAAAGACCGGGGCATCACCTTCAAGCCGCGGCCGGATCAGTGGATGGTGTACAAGGAAATATCCAAAAAGTAGGCGATAGCGACGTCACCGGGACCGTCGTAACACGCTCCCGGTGACGTCATCAGCCGATTGGATTTTACGTCGTTTTTCATTCGAGGCTCAATGGCTACCTACATCGCTCGCCGGCTGATCCAGGGGGTCGTTGTTCTCCTGGTGGCGTCCATGCTGTGTTTCGTGATCTTCCGCTATATGGGAGACCCGGTGGTCGCCATGGCGGGGCGTTATGCGACCTTTGAGGAGCGCGAGATGGTCAGACGCTCCATGGGGCTGGACAAACCGGTTTATGTCCAATACGTGCGCTTCATCTGGAACGCGGCGCATGGCAATTTCGGCCGTTCCTACGTTACCCGCGTACCGGCGCTGGGCCTGATTCTGGAGCGCTTCCCGGCTACCTTCGAGCTGGCATGCGTTGCCCTGTTCATGGCCTTTTGCATCGGGGTCGGATCCGGCGTGCTGGTGTCGCTCAAACCCTATGCGTTGCGCAACCGCGCCATCATGGCCGGATCTCTCGGGGGCATTTCGATCCCCACCTTCCTGATGGGTATTCTGCTGATCATGGTTTTTGCGGTCTACCTTGGCATCCTGCCCCCATACGGCCGGGGGGAGGTAGTCGACCTGGGCTTCTGGCGCACCGGCTTCTTGACGATAGACGGCCTCCGGCACCTGGTTCTGCCGGCGACGACCCTGGCCATGTACCAGCTCGCCGTGCTGCTGCGGCTGACCCGGGCGGGCATGCGGGAGGTGCTGACCGAGGAGTACATCAAGACCGCCTGGGCCAAGGGTCTTCCGCCCAGAAAGGTGATTTTCAAGCACGCCCTGCGCAACGTGCTGATCCCCGTGGTGACCATCACCGGCCTTCAATTCGGAGAGCTGATTGCTTTCAGCATTGTCACCGAGACGATTTATCAATGGCCCGGCATGGGCAACCTTCTGCTGACGTCGATCTACGAAAACGACCAGCCGATCATCGTGACCTACATCATGCTGGCGGCTCTGATCATCCTGACGGTGAACATCATTGTGGACATCCTCTACGCGTTGATTAACCCGAAAATCAGATATGGCTGAGCGACGCATCAGATCACGGCTGCTTTACAGCTATCTGCGTGACCCTTCGGCGATCGCAGGCAGCGTTATTTTGTTCGTCTTCATCCTGGCTGCCCTGCTGGCACCTTGGATCACGCCTCAGAACCCCTACGACCTGGAGACACTGACGCTGGAGCATTTTCTCACTCCGCCGATCTGGATGGAAGGCGGAACGGCGCCCTTCATATTGGGCACTGACGACCAGGGCCGCGACATCCTCAGCACGATCATCTACGGCTGCCGGACCTCTCTCGTGGTGGGTTTCGGTGTGGTGCTGATTGCCGGCACCATCGGCGTCACCATAGGAATGCTCGCCGCCTACTACGGCAAGTGGGTGGACACGGTTACGATGCGGGTGGCGGACACCCTGTTTTCCTTTTCGACCACCCTGCTGGCGTTCTTGTTCCTGGGGGTGTTCGGCCACGGCAGTGTGTTCATCGTCATCCTCGCCATCTGCATTGCCGACTGGGTGCGCTACGCCCGCACCATGCGCGGCAGTGTCCTGGAAGTCAAAGAGGCGGCCTATATCCTGGCGGCCAGGGCGACCGGCGCGACGGATTTGCGGCTGCTGCTGCGCCACATTCTGCCCAACGCCGTCACCTCCATTTTTGTGGTGGTGGCCGTGGACCTGGCGGTGGTGATCATGCTGGAGGCGACCCTGAGCTTCCTTGGGGTCGGCGTCCCGCTGACCCGCCCGTCGCTCGGCATGATGATCGCCAACGGCAAGCAGTACATCTACGTCGGCATGTGGTGGATGATCCTATTTCCCGGGGCGGCGCTGGTGCTACTTGTGGTCGGCATCAACCTCTTTGCAGACTGGCTGCGGGAGGAGCTGAACCCTAAAATTAAACGCAAGGCATGATGAAAAAAAACATCACCGCTTCCTGCCGGGCACCGACAGTGCCGCCACCTACTGTTGGACATAGGAATGATCCATGAAACCAAGCCAGACATATAACACTCCCATGTTCACCCTCATCACCGGCGGCTCCGTTTATGCGCCGGAAAAGCTTGGGCGCAAGGACATTTTGATCACAGGAGGGGTCATCGCCCGGATTGCCGATCGGATCGATCTGCCCGAGGATTTCAAACCGCTGATCTTCCGCGCCAAAGGGCGGAAGATTGTGCCCGGCCTGGTGGATCTGCACGTGCATCTTCTGGGCGGAGGCGGGGAGGCCGGGCCCTGGTCGCGCACCCCCGAGATCACCCTGTCAAAGATCACCCGCGCCGGGGTGACCACGGTGGTGGGGCTGCTCGGGACCGACGATGTCTCCCGCCGGCCCGAGGCACTGCTGGCCAAGGCCATGCAGCTCGAACAAGAGGGAATCTCAGCTTATATATACAGCGGCTCCTACCAGCTGCCGCTTGCCACCATCACGGGGAGCCTGAGGAAAGACCTTGCCTTAATCCCCAAGGTTATAGGCGTAGGCGAGGTGGCCGTATCCGACCATCGCTCGTCCCAGCCGAGCTATGACGAACTCTGCCGCATCGCGGCCGAGGCACGGGTCGGTGGCATGCTCGGCGGTAAGGCCGGCCTGGTTCACCTGCACATGGGCGCGGGCAGCCGGCGACTGGATTTCCTGATCCGCATGGTGAAGGAAACCGAGATTCCCATCGGCCAGCTTCTGCCCACCCACCTGAATCGCACCCAGGTGCTCATGCAGCATGCCATCGAGTTCGCCAAGATGGGCGGCAACATCGATATCACCGCCTCCGGCCGGGATTTGCACTTCGACCCCACTAGCGTCGAGGCCGTCCGGATGGCGCTCGCGGCCGGTGTCTCCGTCGACCAGATCAGCATCAGCTCGGATTCCAACGGCTCGATGCCAATCTTCGACAGGAAGGGCGATGTGGTCAAGCTCGGCGTCGGCAACATCCAGTGCCTGTATGACGCCTGGCTGCTGCTGGTCAAGTCCGGTGTTCCCATCGAGGACAGCCTGAAGATGGTAACCGCCAACCCGGCCAATCGTGTCGGCCTCTTTGCCGCTAAAGGCAGCCTTGCAACGGGTAAGGACGCAGACCTACTGATCTTGGATAAGGACCTTAATATCGCCTCCGTCTTCGCGAAGGGCCGGTTGATGATCGATGGAGGCAAGCAGTTGGTCAAAGGCACCTTCGAAGAATAGCCCGGAAAATCCCAAATTTTTCCACAAGTGCCTCCAAGCTTGTCGGAAAGTTCACGAGCCAAGAGTTTTCCCTGCCCGCTCAGTCCCTTCCAGCGGCTCGGTAAGCCATAAGGGATGCGGATGCACGGCGCCTGGCACTCGTTGGCAACCATGAGATCGGCTTTGCTCTATCTTGTCGCGCGGACACACATGCTGCGACATCAATCACCCCCGAAGCTGGTGATAACGGAATGTCATGCGTTTGCTGAACCGCCCACATAGAACAATGCTTTGAAGCAGGGTGGACTCTCAAGCGGTGGGCACGGGGCTGAGTGCAAAACGATTGTCGCTGTGGCCGTGGAACGGTGAAACATCGTAAAACGAATGGGTCGCATTCGTCTACACTTCACCTTGGACTGTTCAGCGTATTCGTTGGAGACCTTCATTATAGACAATATCGAACCCGGCGCGACCATCGCCACGGATGACTGGGAAGGCTACCATTGTATTGACAAAGAGCGCTATGGGCACGAAACTACGAATCAAAGCAAAAGCACCCGCTTCGGGAACCTATACGGTGTTCATCTGATGACCACCCTGATTAAACGGCTGATCAGGGGCACCTTTCACGGACGATTCGAACCGAAATACCTTCAGAACTATCTGGACGAGTATGCCTTTCGATTCAATCGACGTAAATCGAGGAACATCGGCAAAAAGTTCATGCGCATCGTTCAACAGGCGATGAAGACGCCCCGGATAATCTGTCCAGCGATTCCTTGGGATCTGGATCCATTATCTGAATACTTTGCGGCAACTCGAGTTTCATAGAGAACCACATAAATTATTAGATGTTGAATACACATATCCAAATCAAATCTCCTGAAGTTCAGATCGTTTGATTACTGCTATTAAGAACCGCATTGGTAACAAGATGGCAGACCACTACATTTTGTGGTTGGCCATTTTAGATGATTAGTTGACTTTCAATATGCTATCACAGGTAAAAAATGATGGGGGATTTCACTGATCCCTCCAACGACCATGCAGATATCAGTCTCGCGAATTTTTACGGATGTGCGAAAATAATTACAACGGACCAAATCATGCAAAAATGGGAATTCAGGTGGTATCGTGGGAATTACCATAGCATATCATGGGGATTCCCATAATTTCGGGATGGCAAGGTGATCTCAATACATCTCAGGTCGCCACATTTCTGTGATAGATTCATTTTCCCGATGTAATCTGCACCGGACTGCCAATTCGGCCGCACCTATATGTAGTGGGTGCTTGGAATTGGCCCACGATCCACCTTCCTGGCGACATAATGGCAAGATATTTGTAATGAGAAACCCGCCTTTTAGAAACAAAATCGCCAATCTAACCCCCAACCCATATATCAGTTTTCAGTGGTAACATTGATCCAGGTTAGAAACCCTCCTTGTATAAGCCGATCCTCAATCAACAATTTATAATTGTTGACAATTTTTACCGTACCGAATTATTGATATAAAGCAGACACTCAATATAGAGCTGAACTGTCGTTTTTAGTTGCGCCCCCATCGAGAGTGCCCTCCACTGCATCCATTCCAATTAAGATCGCGTATTGTTTCGGAGGTTTCTTATGGCTGATGAAGACTACAAACGCAAACTTACCGCCATCCTCAGTGCAGATGTTGCGGGTTATAGCCGCCTCATGGGTGATAACGAGGTTGCCACTGTCAGCACACTCAAATCACGTCGTAACCTTATTTCCGAAAAAGTTCAGGCATTCAACGGGCGGGTTGTTGATTCCCCAGGTGATAATCTTTTAGCGGAATTTAGAAGCATCGTGGATGCGGTTTCATGTGCCATTGCAATTCAAGAAGGGCTCCAAGTGGAAAATGACGAGTTGCCTGAAGACCGTAAAATGATGTTCAGAATTGGCGTTAATCTCGGAGACGTCATTCAAGACGGGGATCGTATCTATGGAGACGGGGTCAACATTGCCGCCAGAATAGAGGGTTTAGCAGATACGGGTGGTGTTGCTATTTCGGGAACAGCTTTCGACAATGTCAGAAATAAACTCGATTGTGGCTACCAATTTTCAGGGGAGCATGCGGTTAAGAATATTGCCAACCCCGTAAGGGTCTATAAAATATTAACGAACCCGGAATGTGCTGGAAAGGTCATCGGGGAAAAACGTTTTTTGGGATGGATGTCACGCAAGGTCGCTATGGCATCTATTCTGTCATTAGCCATCATAATCGGTGGGTTGGTTTCATATTATATCTACCTTCATCAATCCGGGAGGATAGAACCTGCCTCGGTGGAAAAAATGGCATTTCCATTACCGAATAAGCCATCCATAGCAGTGCTGCCGTTTGACAACATGACAGGGGATGCCAGTCAGGAGTTCATGGTCGATGGACTCACTGAGACCATCATCACTGCCCTCGCCAGGGTGCCCCAGTTGTTCGTGATCGCTCGAAACTCCACATTCGTATACAAGGGAAAAGGAGTGAAGGTTCAACAGGTCGCTGAGGAACTGGGGGTCCAGTATGTGCTGGAGGGCAGCATCCAACGTTCGGGCGACAAGTTGCGGATCACCGCTCAGTTCATCGATGCGCTCAAAGGGCGTCATTTATGGGCAGCACAGTACGATCTCGAGATGAAGGATCTTTTTCAGCTCTCTGATGAAGTCACGAGCAAAATTCTCATGTCAGTCTATGTCAAACTAACCGGCGCTGAGGAGGCCCAACTGCACAGGAGGAAGGGTCCAAAGAATACAGAGTCCCTTTTAAAGGCTTTCGAAGTGGTTGCCGCGATGAGGGGCATGAATCCGAAGGATAACGCCCAGGCGAAGCGCCTGGCGGAAGAGCTCACAGCCATGGATCCTGAATTTGCATCGGGGTATTCCATTCTCGCCAGGGCATACTATATGGATGTCGTGCTTGGTTCCAGCAACTCGCCCAAGGAATCTCTGGCCAAGGCGTTGGAACTTGCTCAGAAGGCCGTGGCGATGGACGAATTCAACCCCAACAACCACGACACTTTGGGCTATGTCTTCTCCATGATGAGGAAGCACGATCAGGCATTAGTCGAATTCGAGAAAGCATCGGAACTTTGTCCGAGTTGCTCCGACCCGTATATGTATATCGGGTATATTCAGTATTGCATGGATGAAACAGATAAGGCGATCGCATCTTTGCAAACCGCCTTACGTTTAAACCCCTATCCTCCAAATTACTATTATCTGCACTTTGGGAACGCCTATCGCCATTTAGGAAAATACGATGAGGCGATCTCATGGTACAATAAGGTCCTCCAAATCTCACCGAATGTTCAGGGTGCATACGTGGGCCTTGTGACCGCCTTTAGCCTTCTGGGTCGCGAGGAGGAAGCGCGCTCGGCTGCAAGGGAGTTGCTACGCCTGAACCCCAAGTTCTCTGTGGAACATTACGCAAAAATGCTTCCGTATACCAACAAGGATAAGGTGACCCGCTTTGAGGACGCCCTCTTCAAGGCAGGGCTGAAGTGAGATGAAGATTTATGAAATTGAGCAAGTGGGTAACCACACGTTATCTGTGCCTACTTGGCCAACATGGTATCAAAGAAATGCCCAGATTTGCCTTTGAATCTGAAACGGAATCCTCTCTGTTTCCATCCGAACATCCGTTTACCTTGGGTCTGCGATAGCTTATAGGTACTGAAGACCGAAAATAAGAAAGGAGGACCACAACATCTGGTAGTTAGCCTTTTTCGATTAAAAGTTAGATTTGATTTGGATATCTCGAGAAAACAACAAGCACAGATTTTTTGTATGCCTCCAACATATCAACGGTTTAAGGGGCTTCTGAAAAGTTATGATACCACGCTGTCCAAAGAAATCTGACTCATTTCTCAATTCTGTCAATTCAATAATCGGTTGGGACAGGTGCAGAAAGTTGTGACGCCTGGTTAAGCGCCCCCACCCCGCCGATAATCCACACTTACCTCCTTCATCGGTAAGTCGTGCCTGTCTGACAATTATTGTCAGGATTTTTTGACGTTGCTCGTCAAGGGAAGAGTCCCTGCGCTCACAAGGGAGCGACCAACTCTATTCCCCCAAAAAAGAACGAGGCTCACAATGAGCCTCGCCTTTCCATGAACCATTAAGGAAGCATATATGATTGCCGTTACCAGATGTGGTCTATGGTCTAACTATTCGCCGGGAACATAGGGCACTTCAATTCCCCACCAGTCCTGCTCAACGGACTTTTCAAGATCTTGGCTCGTGGCCTTATCTGAGCCGAACCAGCTGAATTTCATGTGATCGTTATTTTTGTACATGGTGTCGTGTTGCGCAAATTCAGATTGCACAAAGGTTTGACTGCAGCTTGCCAGAAACAGCACCATGAAAATCAAAACAACTAACTTTTGCATGCCTCTTCCTCCCTTTGATTGAGTGTATTCTTGATTCATATAGTCATGTTAATGTTGCTGCAAAATTCATGACACTTTTTTTTCAGGCTCAAAGTAATCGTATCTACTGAAATATTAAACAGATATATTGTTATTGTTCTCGGAGGTTGAATGATGTAGTAGGAAATTAAGTTCTCAATATGAAATTTAGACCACACTTGGTGATCAAGTTGGCTTACACTAGAGCCCACTTACCGTCCCTTTCACCGCCGATGCAATGTCATCTGGATATTTATTTGAAGTGTATCGGAAGTCCCATCGGCGTAAACTCTGAAATTGAAGGCCAAGATTACTCCAACATATCACCAGATCGGCTCAAACAACGATTACATTTGGCTATCTTAACCGCCGCCTTCACCAATTTAGAGGCTGTTTTTCCGGAACAGCAAAACCTAGATCCCTAAAGATCGTGTCGCCCCTGACTTTTCGGCGTCAGGTTCCCACCATTTACAACCTCTTCAGCCGGGTTGTTATCGCAGCTACCTTGCGGATTCATATTTTCCAAAGAGCACGATGAAAGTTTATACGTTCAAATTTTTTTGAAAATTTTTTGGACTCTCTTTTTGGTAAAATCGAAAAAGGAACTTATCACCCCCCCACCTGAAGAAACGGAACCATCTATGCGTGGATGGTATATATATTCGATGGTAGGCAGCATGGAACCGTTCATTGTATCCCCCCGCCCCACTCTTTGATTTCTTCCTTCATTTTGATGAAGAGCTTCTCTTTTCGCATTACGTCAACACCAGTCCTAAAAAGGCGGCATTTACGTCCCCGTCAAAGGCACAGTTAGACAATACTTGTGTCTAACATTATGAATTATATACATATAAATTTTCATGTATTACAGCGGTTGCGCATAGGTTGCGGTTTTGCCCTTCAATAAGAATGTCACCGTCCCGGAATCTTTACCTGCCACAGCTATTCCAGCCGCTAATGCCTTTTTAGTTTTATTCAACATGCTCAATCTCCTTTGGTTCGTTAATGGTAATCGTTTGGTTTTTACCGCCACTGTAATTGACTACCTCAATGGTAATTTGATTATCTTGCTCAATACGATGCCGTTCACTCCAATTCTCGAACCGTTCCCAACATCGCTTTGATACATTCTACCCCGCTTCAAGTTTGCATTGATCTGTCCAGGCCATAGAGAAATCCTTTCCTGTCACTGACTACGACGTTGGTGTAGATATATGCCCCGTTTTTGAACGAAATGGCTTCGCTGCGGGGCATTTCTTTTCGCTCGAATGGCATTGGTTGCCCAAACCCTTCGCGATGGATTTTAATGCCCGTTTCGCCGATTTCAGGTCATACAGAAAGGCGTCAAAGAGTCGAATTGGGCCGTTCAACTGCTCCTCAAACAAGTGAAAATTCTGCCGTTGTCGCATCCTGCGAACAGCAACCGGGTCACATGTCTGGAACCGAAATCTGTTTACACCTTTTTCGATTCGCCACATCCTTACTGGACCAATAGTGTGAACATCGTCGTACATCAGATTCCTTTCATCATTTCATCAACGATGGCATCCACGCGGTTGCCACCATCGTACTCAAATTGCTCCAAGAACTCGTCAGCCCACGTATACTTGACCAAAATTGTGCCGCTGGGCATCCGTGAGTGTCGCAAACCCTGTTTCAGTAAATCTCTGACGGTACGCTCACTCAAACCCATGTATGGGGCAATCTGCGGTATTTTTGCCCAGCCGATCATTTATGCGGCCACCTGTTCCCATTGGATTTCATCGACTTTGAAACCAAGCGCCGCCGCCAGCATCGACTTTTCAGCCGAAGAAGGTTCAACGTAGCCACGTTCGATAAGACTGATTTTGCTCTGATGGATTCCGGTATCTCTCCTCAAATCCCATTGCATTACCCGCCGCCTTGCTCTTGCTTCGAAAAGTTTCATTGCTTTCCTCTCTTTCTCAAAAAAAACCCGCATCGACTCATGATCGATACGGGCATATTTTCTCAAATATTTATTTTTAAATCACGGCGGGGAAATGCTCTATTTACCTTCCCTTGACCTTTTTTCGCATTGACCTATAATGTGCGCGGTTCAATTTTTCAGCGGGGGAAAGATCTTCTTTCGCCGGATGTTCATACTTCCCCGCGTCCACATTATGCTTAGTCTCAACTGCTGAAACTGCATCCTCGCCTTACTTGTCATCGTTTTGAACATTTCTTGGAACTCGGTTTCCCCTCGATTTACAGGCATGGGAATTATAATTTCCCGAGGTTTTGCCTTTTCTTTAAAAAGAGGGCAAACATCACAGTCTGGACTTGGATATGGGCAATCGAAAGGTATGTCGTATTGTGCAGCTTCTTGACAAATCGTTTTAGCCATAACGCCTCCTGTAGCAATCCTGATAGGTATGATGGGGAAGGCCGTTCAGGATGACGGCTTTTCGGGTGCGACCCTATCCCCAAAATCTTAGAATTTACATTTTTGTATGATGCAACCAAACGCAACCCCCGCGCAACCACGAAAAATGATACTTCATATTTCTCAATGATTCTAACGCGGTAGAAAAAACCGTGTCAAACGTTCTGTTGAACCTTGCGCCTCGTGCAGTGACCGTATCGGTATGCAGGCCGAGGTTGACTTCCGACCGACTTCCTGTTAACAGTTCAATATATTTAATAATATGATCCAATAAGGCAGGTGCTGATGAGAAAAACGAGCCAAGATGAGCAGATCCTTCGGGCCACCAAGGAGATCGTGGTCAAGTTCATTGAAACGGGACGGATTTCACCCACGGGATTTCCTGAGGCCTTCAAGACCATCTACCGGGCGGTCGATGAAACCGTGAGGCTGTCGGCAGATCCGGAAACTGCAGACGAAAATGCTGGGGAGGCGTCCTGATCGACGGTCTCCCCAGGCAATGGATTATCGGGTGTTGATCAGACAGCGTAGGTTAGATTGAAGCTGGCCGATTCATTAGGATGCCCGTCCACATCGGCATCGCTGCGGTAGATGCCGGCCTCGGTCTGCATGGTCGATGCTATGCTGAGACTGACCGTGTCCCCTTCGTCGGTGGTGATGGACAGGTCCATACTGTGTGGTTCAAGGACACGGACCCGGTGCTGACCTGCTCCGCCTGGCAGCTTCTGCCGCCAGCGAAGGCCCCGTGGAAAATCGGGGGAAATGTTACTTGATTGGCAACTGGGTTCATTCTCCATGGGTTCAATATTTAGTTGGAAGATCAGCGTGACACTGAAATGGTACATATATCAACTTGGTATTTTGGTTGTCATTGGATTGGTTTTAACGATGGTGGTCAATAGCGGTGATTGTTCAGAAGAGCGCTCAGATTTAAAGAATTACAGACTGGATGCTGAAGCGGGGGATGCTGAAGCGCAATCTATTCTGGGCTATATGTATTTGACAGGTGAGGGGTCTGTTCTGCAGGATTATACCATGGCTCTTAGTTGGTTCTCCAAAGCGGCCGAACAGGGAAATTGGTTTGCACAGTTTAAGCTGGGAGAAATGTATTACTATGGCGTTGGCATCAATCAAAATTATACTGAGGCTTTAAAATGGTACCGTAAATCTGCCGCACAAGGAATACTGAAGGCCGAATTTTCTGTGGCAAACATGTATCGAAAAGGTGAGGGGGGTGAACCCAATTATAAGTTGGCCTTGAAGTGGTATCAGGTCTCAGCCGAAAAAGGTTTCAGCAACTCTCAATATCGCCTTGCCGAAATGTATCATGAGGGCATGGGCATTCCTGTAGACCACAAGAAAGCATATGTTTGGTATCGTATCGCTTCAACGGAGAGCCAAGAAAAAGGGAATCAAGAAATTCAAGCACAGGCGATGGCTGCAATCGAAAGTTTAAAAACACTGATGACGCCTGAACAAATTTCTGAAGCTGAAAGAGAGTCAGCTGTATTGTGGAAAAAATTACAGAAACGAAATAGTCAGACACTTTTTAAATAAGGTTTCAGCGGACAGGCATTAGGCTGGCTAACTTCAGCCGGAAGGGCATCTTCAGAAGGCGTCAAAATAAAAAATCAGGGCGAACCGAGCGCCTGGGGCCAGAGGTAGTAAAAGCCGGCATCAAGGGAGAACAGGTCGCCGATGGGGCCCATGTCCACCATCGGCGTTGGGTTGACCTGGGTGCCGCTGGTGAGGGTGTTGTACAGGTTGTCGTTGGGATAATCGGTTCGCCGGTAGATCACCACCCGGGCATCGGCATCCAGCGCAGCGAGTACTCTGGCCTCGGCGATGGCGTCCTGAAGATAGCCGATCTTGTCCACCAGACCCACGGCGACGGCGGCATTGGCCAGAAAAACCCGGGCGTCGGCAATGGTTGCCAGGCGTTGGCCGTCCAGTTGCCGGTGCTGCTTCACCAGATCGACGAACCGCCGGCCCAACGTGTCGGCCAGATCCTGCAGCATATTCTCCTCTGCCGGCGTGATGGGGCGAAACGGCGACCCCATGTCCTTATTCTCACCGGATTTGTTCACCCGCACGTCCACGCCGATCTTTTCCATGAGCCCCGACACCTGGGGCCGCATCAGGATCACACCGATCGACCCGGTAACGGTGGTGGGATGGGCCATGATCACGTCCGCCGGCAGGGAGACGTAGTAGCCCCCGGAAGTGGCCAGGTTCATCATGCAGACCACCACCTTCTTGCCGGTGCGCTGTTTGAAGGCAACAATCTCATGATAGAGGATATCGCTGCCCGTTGTGGTGCCGCCGGGGCTGTCGATCTTGAACAGCACGGCCTTGACACGGTCATCCTTTTCGGCCAGCCGCAGATGGGAGACGACCTCCTGAACCAGGCTGGGCATCGTCCGCAGGGTCCGGCTTTTGGGGGAATCGGTGATGACGCCGGTGACGGGAATCACCAGGATCTTATCATCTGCCGTACCGTCAAGCGTCACCTCCCGCAGCGGATCGGAGGCATCGGAAAACAGGGTGATGCGCGGGGTGGCACAACCAAAGAAGAATATTGCGATCAACATCGTGGAGATAATCCAGGTCGATTTTTTCATGGAAGTCCTCCTTTATCATTTTGATTCACCGCGGAATTGGCCGAGACCGCAAAGGATACCTTTTTTCTAACCCATTATCGTCTCTCTGCGACTCAGCGCTGAGACTGTCTCTGTAATCGATTTTATGGCCGCTGTGTACTTAGTGGGCCTCGGCCCAATTCTGTCCGCAGGCCATGTTGACCTTCAATGGGACGGCCAGATCCCACACCGTCTCCATCTTCTGCCGAACCAAGGCTTTTGCATCGTCGAGCTCCTCCGGCGGCACCTCGAAGATCATTTCATCATGCACGGAGAGCAGCATGGCGGTTTTCATCCGCTTTTTTCGCAGTGCCCGGTCCACGCCGATCATGGCCAGTTTGATCAGATCCGCGGCAGTGCCTTGGATGGGGGTGTTGATGGCGGTACGCTCGGCAAACTGGCGCACGTTGCGGTTGGTGTTGGCGATGTCCGGGAGCTTCCGGATACGACCCAGCAGTGTGCTGGTTTGACGGGTTTCGTGGGCCGTCTGGATGGTTTTATCGATAAACGCCTTAACGCCCTGGTAGCGGGCAAAATAGTGGTCGATATACGTCTGGGCCATCTTGTTGCTGATCTCCAGCTCCCGGGCCAGCCCGAAGGCACTCATGCCGTAGATGATGCCAAAATTGATGGCCTTGGCCTGCCGCCGCAACTCGTCGTTGATCATCTGGGGAAAAACCTGAAAGACCTCGGTGGCTGTTCGGGTATGAATGTCCTCGTCATCTTTAAACGCCTGGATAAGGATCGGATCCTCGGAACAGTGGGCCAGAATACGCAACTCGATCTGGGAGTAATCGGCCGAAAGCAGCTGCCAGCCCTCCCGGGGAACGAAGGCCTTTCGAATTTCTCGCCCCTCTTCCGTACGGATGGGGATATTCTGCAGGTTGGGGTCGCTGCTGCTCAGTCGACCGGTGGCCGCCACGGTTTGGTTGAAAGAGGTGTGGATGCGTCCGGTTTGCGGGTGAATCAGTTCCAACAGGGCGTCGGCATAGGTAGACTTGAGCTTGGCCAGGGTCCGGTGGCGCAGTATCAGCGCCGGCAGATCATGGCTGCGGGCCAGCGTCGTGAGCACCTCCACGTCGGTAGAGTAGCCGGTCTTTTTCTTGGTTTTTTTCTGGACCGGCAGGTTCAGTTTTTCAAACAGGATACGCCCCAGTTGCTGGGATGAATTGATATTGAACGCTTCACCGGCCAGGTCGTGAATCTGTTGTTCGAGGAGGTCCAGCTGCCCGGCAAAGGATTTTGACAAATCACGCAGCCGGTCCCGGTCCACACAGACCCCGGTCATCTCCATCTTCATTAAGACCGGCAGCAGGGGCATCTCCACCTGTTTCATCAAATCCGTCAGCCCGTTTTCTTTCAGCAGGGGAACGAATACATCGTGGGCGGCCAGGGTAATGTCGGCATCCTCGCAGGCATAAGGGATGGCCTTTTCCAGGATCACCTGGTCGAAGGTGACGGCTGCCTTCCCCTTTCCCGCCACATCGGCGTAGGTGATGTTCTTGTGGCCCAGGTAGTCCAGGGCGATCTGGTCCAGACCGTGGGCCCGCTTGCCGGGATCGATCAGGTAGGAAGCCACCATGGTGTCAAAATTGACGCCGGCCAGGTCGACGCCGTGGCGGCGCATCACCATCCAGTCATATTTGATGTTCTGCCCGATCTTTTCGACGTCCGGGCTGGCCAGCACCGGCCGCAGTCGTTCCAGCACCGTCTCCAGAGAAAGCTGTTCGGGTGCACCCAGATAGTTGTGCCCCACAGGAATGTACCAGGCCTCACCGGGTGTCAGGCAAAAGGAAAGCCCCACCAGTCGCGCCTGCATGGGATCCAGCGCAGTGGTTTCCGTATCCAGGGCAAACCGCTTGGCGCCTTCCAGTCGATGCACCAGGTCATCCAGGTCATCCATGCTCATGATGGCCCGGTAGTGTCGCTCGACCGATTGGTCCCGCGAGGCATATTCCTGCTGCAGTTGTCTGAACTCCAACTCGGCAAAAAGCCGGGTCAGCGCTTCGTCGTCGGGCACCTGGGTTTTCAAGCGGTCCGGGTCGAATTCGACAGGCACACGCCGGTCAATGGTCACCAGTTCGCGGCTCAACAGGGCCTGCGTTTTGTATTGGATTAGATTTTCTTTCTGCTTTTTCTTGGTAATGGTGTCGATGCCGCTGTAGACCGCATCCATGCTGCCGAAGGCTTTGATCAGGTCCACGGCCGTCTTCTGGCCGATGCCGGGAACGCCGGGAATGTTGTCCGCCGTGTCACCGGACAGACCCATCACGTCAATCATCTGCCGGGGCTCCAAGTCGAAGGCCTTGCGGATGGCAGCAGGATCAAGGACCTTGTCTTTCATGGGATCCCAGATGGTGCAGCGCTCGGTGACCAGCTGCATAAAGTCCTTGTCCCCGGTGACCATGACCACACGAAATCCGTTTTCCTCTGCACGGGAGCCAGCGTGCCGATGAGGTCGTCAGCCTCGTACCCCTGCATCTCGATCACCGGCAGGTTGAACGCCTCGGTGACCTTGCGTATCCAGGGCAGCTGCTCGACCAGGTCGTCGGGCATGGGGGGCCGGTTGGCCTTGTATTCGGCGTAGCGCTCATGGCGAAAGGTCGGGCCTTTGGCGTCGAAAAACATGGCCACATAGTCGGGGGAGCGGTCCGCCATCAGCTTGATCAGCATGCGGGTAAACCCGAAGGTGGCATTGGTGCGTAGGCCGCTGCTGTTGGAAAGCCCCCGCACTGCATGGTAGGCCCGGTAAATGTAGGCGCTGCCATCGATCAGATACAGCGTCGGGGTTTTCGGCTCCAGGTCAGATTCAAATTGCGTTGACACGAAGGTGCTCCTGCATTAATTAATGTCGTTTCGGCATGTGGGGCGCATGGTAGCATTAACCATCTTAAACGACAAGACTTCAGATAGTTAGCGATGAACAATACCACAACCCCTGTGGCCAGCCGGTCTCGGCGCCGGCAGAAAGGACCTAAAATATGCCACTGCTGCTCGAAAGCAGTTCCCTTTTGCTGGAGCTGCCGCTGCGGTTTCCTGATCTGCCAGGCATGCATGCATGAGAATGTCTGGGGCATGTCCTGCAACGGTATCACCTGGCAGTGCCCGGACTGCGGCGGGCAGAACGGATTCGGAAACCAATAAATGCATAATCAACACCTAAAATCCGACCTGCTCTTCCTTCTCAGCGCCGTCATCTGGGGTTTTGCCTTCGTGGCCCAACGCATGGGCATGGATCATGTGGGACCGTTCACCTTCAACGGCATCCGCTTTTTCCTCGGCGCCATGGTGCTGGCGCCATTTATTTACAGCAGGCGTAAAAAGCAACCCCAAGAACCCA
>CAVONM010000028.1:0-227674 GCA_963697225.1 uncultured delta proteobacterium | reverse complement strand
AGATAGGTCATCCTTAGAAAGGAGGTGATCCAGCCGCTGGTTCCCCAACGGCTACCTTGTTACGACTTCACCCTAATTATCAGCCATACCTTAGGCGCCTGCATCCTCGAAAGGTTAGCCCGACGACTTCTGGTACAACCAACTCTCATGGTGTGACGGGCGGTGTGTACAAGGCCCGGGAACGTATTCACCGCGGCATGCTGATCCGCGATTACTAGCGATTCCAGCTTCATGGAGTCGAGTTGCAGACTCCAATCCGAACTTGGGACTGCTTTTTGGGATTGGCTTACCCTCGCGGGTTCGCGACCCTTTGTACAGCCCATTGTAGCACGTGTGTAGCCCTGGACATAAAGGCCATGAGGACTTGACGTCATCCCCACCTTCCTCCCCGTTGACCGGGGCAGTATCTTTAGAGTCCCCAACTGAATGATGGTAACTAAAGACAAGGGTTGCGCTCGTTGCGGGACTTAACCCAACATCTCACGACACGAGCTGACGACAGCCATGCAGCACCTGTCTCCGGGCTCCCCGAAGGGCACTCCAGTCTTTCGATAGGATTCCCGGGATGTCAAATCCAGGTAAGGTTCTTCGCGTTGCGTCGAATTAAACCACATGCTCCACCGCTTGTGCGGGCCCCCGTCAATTCCTTTGAGTTTTAACCTTGCGGCCGTACTCCCCAGGCGGTTCACTTAATGCGTTAACTGCGGCACAGCAGGGGTCAATACCCG
Organism: uncultured delta proteobacterium; assembly: GCA_963697225.1. Lineage (GTDB taxonomy): Bacteria > Desulfobacterota > Desulfobacteria > Desulfobacterales > Desulfosarcinaceae > Desulfosarcina. The sequence continues at coordinate 226,946 of CAVONM010000028.1, read as the reverse complement.
CTACACCTAGTGAACAACGTTTACTGCGTGGACTACCAGGGTATCTAATCCTGTTTGCTACCCACGCCTTCGCACCTCAGCGTCAGTATTGGTCCAGGAAGTCGCCTTCGCCACCGGTGTTCCTCCTGATATCTACGAATTTCACCTCTACACCAGGAATTCCACTTCCCTCTCCCATACTCAAGCCTGACAGTATCAAATGCACTTCCCGGGTTAAGCCCAGGGCTTTCACATCTGACTTACCAGGCCGCCTACGTGCTCTTTACGCCCAATGATTCCGAATAACGCTTGCACCCCCCGTATTACCGCGGCTGCTGGCACGGAGTTAGCCGGTGCTTCCTTCAGTGGTACCGTCAGTGCAATATGATATTGGCATACTGCAGGTTCTTCCCACTTGACAGAGCTTTACGACCCGAAAGCCTTCATCACTCACGCGGCGTTGCTGCGTCAGGGTTTCCCCCATTGCGCAAAATTCCTCACTGCTGCCTCCCGTAGGAGTCTGGACCGTGTGTCAGTTCCAGTGTGGCTGATCATCCTCTCAGACCAGCTAACCATCGAAGCCTTGGTAGGCCTTTACCCCACCAACAAGCTAATGGTACGCGGGCTCATCTTCAAACAGTAGCTTACATGTAGAGGCCACCCTTGATCCAAAAATCCGAAGATAAATGGATGTTATTCGGTATTAGCGTCGCTTTCGCAACGTTATCCCCAATTCGAAGGTAGATTACCCACGCGTTACTCACCCGTGCGCCACTTTACTTACCCTAGCAAGCTAGGGTGTTCTCGTACGACTTGCATGTGTTAAGCACGCCGCCAGCGTTCATTCTGAGCCAGGATCAAACTCTCCAATTAAACTATTTAACGTTACTTACGTAACAAATTGACTTAAAGAGACCCAACTCTTAAAACCTGTCACTATTTAGTTTTCAAAGATCAAAAATGTCGCCTTTCATCAGCTGGCGAAAAGCCTAAATATACCACCCAAACCCTTACTGTCAACAATAAAAAAAATTAAATCCTCGTTGACGGGTCACATTTCTGAAGCTGCCCGAAAAAGACCTCATGAAGTCCGCCGGTGGCGAGACAGGAGACTGTTCAGACGGCATATTGTTAAAGATCACATTGGACGGTTCTAACTTGATTTCTTGAAAAACGAAGCGCTTTCTACACGGCCCTGATGCCGTTGTCAACGCTTATTTTAACTTATAATTCGGATCTTGAAAAAATGCTTTTTCCCCGCCCGCAGCAGTATCTGCATGTCGTTGATATCTTCACTGGTTACCATTTCATCAAAACGCTCTATGCGCCGGCCATTCACATATCCGCCACCCTGTTGGATCAACCTTCTGGCCGCCCCGGAAGAATCGGCCAAGCCGACACCGTGGAACAACTTGAAACAGGGAATGCCATCTTTAAACGCCTCCGCGCGCATCTCGATTTGGGGAACCGTTTCGTCATCTGTGGTATCATACGCCCTCGGGATCTGACTCGACGGCAGCAGGCCATCGGGAAGCCGCCTTGAACCAAACATCGAAGAGGCGGATTGGCTGGCTTTCAGGGCCTCTTCGTCGCCATGCGCCAACCGGGTCGCCTCGAAGGCGAGGATCGATTTAGCACCATTCAGATCTGCCCCTTGGAGGGTGGCAACAGATCGAATTTCATCCAAGGGGAGAAAGGTGAAAAGGGCCAAAAAGCGCATCACATCCCGATCGTCCGTATTCACCCAGAACTGAAAATAATCGTAAGGGGAGGTACGATCGGGGTCGAGCCAGACGGCGCCGGCTGCCGTTTTTCCCATCTTGGCGCCACCCGCGGTGGTGATCAATGGGAAGGTGATGCCAAAGGCGCTATTGCCCTCAACGCGTCGAATCAGATCAATCCCGGCAACGATGTTTCCCCACTGATCGCTTCCCCCCATCTGAAGGCAGCAGTCATAGCCCTTGCGCAGTTCGAGGAAATCGTAAGCCTGAAGCACCATGTAGTTAAACTCGATGAAACTCAACCCCTCCTCTGATTCCAGACGCATTTTGTAGCTTTCCGCCTTGACCATTCGATTGACGGAAAAATGCCGGCCGATGTCTCTTAAGAATGGGATGTATTCCAATTTGGTCAGCCAGTCTGCATTGTTGACCATAATGGCTTTATTGTCTGAAAAATCGATAAAACGGGAGAGTTGGTTCTTGAGGCCGATAACATTGGCTGCCACATCCTCCACCGTGAGAAGCTTCCGCATTTCGGTCTTTCCACTGGGGTCCCCGACGAGACCGGTTCCACCGCCCACCAAAGCGATGGGCCGATGTCCGTTTCGCTGCATATGGGCCAAAGACATGATAGGAACCAGACTGCCCACGTGAAGGCTGGAGGCCGTCGGGTCAAAACCAATATAGCAGGTGACCTGCTTAGCGCCCAGATAGTCGCGCAACGCATCGTCATGTGTCGTCTGTTCGATAAACCCGCGCGCCTGAAGAATGTCGAGAACGTTTTCCATTTCAGATCAGCCTTTTGAAATAAGCGTTTACAGGCACCCACGCCGTATTATTTGTTGGCATATTCAACCGCGCGCGTCTCCCGGATGACCGTCACCTTGATTTGTCCGGGAAATGTCAGTGATTCTTCTATTTTTTTGGCAATATCACGACTCAACAATACCGATTCTTCATCCGACACCGTATCGCTTTTCACAATCACACGAATTTCTCGACCCGCCTGGATCGCATAGGTGTTTGCCACCCCCTGGAACCCATTGGCAATGCCTTCAAGATCCTCTATACGTCTGATATAATTTTCAAGCAGCTCCTTTCTGGCCCCGGGCCGCGCGCCTGAAAGACCGTCCGCCGCCTGCACCAGCAAGGCGTATACAGATGATGGGGGGATATCTTCATGGTGGGCACCGATGGCATGCACGACACCGGGCGTTTCACCGAACTTCTTGGCCAGCTTCGATCCGATCACCGCATGGGGGCCCTCAACTTCATGGTCGATCGCCTTGCCGATATCGTGAAGCAGGCCCATGCGCCGAGCGACCTTCTCCTTCAGGCCCAGCTCTGCAGCCATAATGCCGCACATCACACCCACCTCCACCGAATGCTGAAGCACATTCTGGGCATAGCTGGTGCGGTATTTCAATCGTCCCAGGTATTTTATCAATTCCGGATGGATGCCGTGGACACCCAGGTCAAAAGCGGCCTGTTCGCCGGCTTCCTTAATGGCCGTATCCACCTCCTGACCCGCTTTTTTGACTACATCCTCAATGCGCGCAGGATGGATTCGTCCATCTGAAATCAGCTTGATCAGCGCCAATCGGGCAATTTCACGACGGACCGGATTAAAGCCGGAAAGAATAACGGCCTCCGGCGTATCGTCGATAATCAAATCAATGCCCGTGGCCGCTTCGATAGCTCTTATGTTCCTGCCCTCACGGCCGATGATCCTCCCTTTCATTTCATCACCGGGCAACTGGACCACCGACACGGTCCGTTCGGCAACGAAATCACCGGCGTAGCGCTGAATAGCGGTTGCGATGATTTTTTTGGCCTTTTTATCCGCTTCCTCGTTGGCCTCGTTTTCGATACGTTTGATCAGCTTGGCACCTTCGTAGCGAGCTTCATTTTCCATGGCACGGATCAGCAATTCTTTGGCCTGATCCGCGGTCAAGGTTGAGATCCTTTCCAATTGCGCTTTTTGTTCCGACAGGAGGGTATTGTATTTTTCTTCTTTGTGGGCAAGGGTTTTGTCGCGATCAGAAAGGGACTGTTCTTTTTCGGTAATCTCCTTTTCACGCTGATCGACCATATCGGTCTTGCGATCAATATTTTCCTCTTTTTGAATCAAGCGATGCTCTGCCTTTTTCAATTCCGAACGGGTTTCCTTGGCTTCCGCCTCGAAATCGCTTTTCATCTTGAACAGGAGATCTTTGGCTTCAACGCCCGCCTCCTTGATCAAACTGTCCGCTTTGGCTTCGGCTCCCTTTACGATCAAGCCGGCTTCGTTTTCAGCGTTCTTGAGTTTTTTTGATCCCAGCGCACCTTTGAGCAAGAGTGCCACAACACAGCCGATAGCAGCCGATCCCACGGCAATAATGATGGTATATATTTCCATGTGAATCTCCGATTCCTAACATTATATATGTAGAGGTGTATCACCTGACAACCAGATGATGCCCATGTACGCACAAGGAATGAAAAGAGGAAACAGCCAGGCGAGCTAAGCCTACGCGGAAGCGAGGGAAGGCAGTTGAAAAGCGGGAATGGAACCCCCACCATTGTGCCGTGTTGGCCGGTCTTTGATCCAAAGGATCAGGTGGGCACCTTGTAGTTTCTTTAGGCTTTTCTGTACGGGCAGAACTTGCTCACCAAAACTAGTGAAGGTTCCCGATAAGTAAGTGTTGGGTCAAAGTTCACTTTCCAATCACGAACACGGCAGGGGTTGATTCGATACGCCGTTTGTCAATCACGATTACAGAAACAGTGCTTAACGTCGGTCATCGCTTCGGCAGTCATTCACCACCACTTCTAATACCGTTTTTGTTTCAGGACGTTAAGCGATCGCTTTTTCCAGTTCACTGAGAACCACTGCAGATTTTTTGGTCATACGGGTATAAAATTGGTGATAACGTTCTTCGCGTTGAAACTGTTCGCTGGCAATATTCAGCCCCGTTAGGACCAAAATCGTTTCTCTATCGACATTAACCGGTTTACCGTCAAATTGAGATTGAACCTTCTGGACGGCATCCTCGAAGTGTGCTGCCACCTTTTCTGCATCGGGCACACCGGACTCTGTCTGAAAAGTAAATTTGCGACCAAATATTTGCAGTGTAACCGTTTGTTCCAATTGGCGTCCGTTCCTAATCATCCCGCAGGTCGGCTTTCTATTCCTCTGCAATCCCTTCTAATCTTCCGATCAGGCTGTCAATTTTAGCTCTGACGAGTGCCGTCAATTCCTCTTGTTTCTTTTCGGCCTCGGCCTTTTCATGCACCACGTTTTCAAGTTGTCCAATTCGATTGTTCAGATCTTCATTCTCTTTCTGAAGCTGCTTGCGGGCCTGAACAACATGCTCTACTTTTTGTTCAATGAGTTCAAATTGTTGAAGTATTGCTTCTATATCCAGCATTTTAGTTTTTCCTTCGTGTTTCAATATAACCAGCCAACGGTTTTTAAGTCAAGTGCTTTTAATCAGGGTCAAACCTGGCGGGCAGCGATCGAACGGGACGAGCATTCCCATTTTAGCCAAAATTTTGTGACTCGAATTCCGGTTTTTTAACCTGACGGAAAAGGGGCAAACCGGATCCGGTTTACCCCTTTGTATTCACATGCCTTCTGTCAATTTTCATGACGTACCCGCCGGCACAGTGGATTCGGGTCGCTGTTTCCGTCAGCGTGTTTGGGCGAGTTGTATCCGGCTGATGGCGCGAAGCAGCGCTGCTTTGGCACGAATGTAATCGACGTCCCTATCGCCGGATTGAAGACGCTTTTCGGCACGATCTACAGCGGACTTGGCCCGCTGTAGATCGATATCCTTGCGTCGCTCCGCTGATTCAGCCAGAACCGTCACCCGGTCCGGAAGAGCTTCGGCGAACCCGCTGCTGACAAAGACGAACCGCTCACGACCACTTTCGTCCTTATATTTCAGGGCGCCGGTCTTCAGTGTGGTCAGAAAGGGGGTATGACCGCTAAGCACACCGAACTCACCCATTGAACCGGGAGCCATGACAATCTGGACACTTTCACTGACAACGGACTTTTCGGGGGTAACCACTTCGAGTCTAATGCTTTCAGCCATTTATTACCTCTTTCTCTCCATTAAACCTCGGCCATCTCCTTGGCCGCTTCAAGGACTTCCTCGATTCCGCCCCTCATATAAAAAGCCTGCTCGGGAATGCTGTCGTGCACACCTTCACAGATCTCTTTGAACGCACGGACCGTGTCTTCGACCTTGACGTATTTGCCGGCTTTGCCGGTAAAGGTTTCAGCCACGTGGAACGGCTGGGAGAGGAAACGCTGGATTTTACGGGCACGCTGCACGGTAAGCTTGTCTTCGTCGGAGAGTTCCTCCATGCCAAGAATCGCAATGATGTCCTGCAGCTCCTTGTATTTTTGAAGCATATTTTGCACTTGACGGGAAACCAGGTAATGCTCTTCACCGATGACCATGGGGTCCAGGATCCGCGAAGTCGAGTCCAGGGGATCCACCGCAGGATAAATGCCCAGCTCGGCGATCTGACGTGACAGCACCACGGTTCCGTCGAGGTGGGCAAACGTGGTGGCGGGCGCCGGGTCGGTCAAGTCGTCAGCAGGCACGTAAACGCACTGCACGGCGGTAATGGAGCCCTTGTCCGTTGAGGTGATGCGCTCTTGCAGACCACCGAGGTCGACGGCCAGCGTGGGTTGGTAACCCACCGCGGAAGGCATGCGGCCGAGAAGGGCCGACACTTCAGAGCCGGCCTGGGTGAAGCGGAAGATGTTGTCGATAAAAATCAGCACGTCCTGGCCTTCCTTGTCGCGAAAGTACTCCGCGCAGGTCAGGGCGGAAAGCGCCACCCGTGCACGGGCTCCCGGTGGTTCGGTCATCTGACCATAAACCAGCGCCGCCTTGGGGAGAACACCGGATTCCTTCATTTCGTGGTAGAGGTCGTTGCCTTCGCGGGTGCGCTCGCCCACTCCTGCAAACACGGAAATCCCGCCGTGCTGCATGGCGATGTTGTTGACCATCTCCATCATGATAACGGTCTTGCCGACTCCGGCGCCGCCGAACATCCCCATTTTCCCACCACGGGGAAAGGGAACCAGCAGGTCGATCACCTTTACGCCGGTTTCAAGCACGCGGACTTCCGTGTCCTGCTCGGTGAAAAGCGGTGCCGGCCGGTGGATGGGCATCATCTTTTCCTGGCTGACCGGCCCTAAACCGTCCACCGGGCGTCCGACGACGTTGAGCACACGGCCCAGGCTGGCTTCGCCCACGGGCATCATAATGGGAGCACCGGTATCTTTTACCGCCATACCACGCACCAGGCCATCGGTAACGTCCATGGCGATCGTACGCACCACGTTGTCGCCGAGATGCTGGGCAACCTCGACCACCAGGTTGTCTTCATCGTCATTGATGGTCGGGTTGGTGATCAGCAGTGCGGTGAGGATATTCGGCAACTGCCCCTGTTCAAACTCGACGTCTACGACAGGTCCCATAACCTGTGTGATTTTACCAATATTCTGTGCCATTTACAGCCTCCTAAAATGTGTTTTACCCCTTGAGGGCCTCGGCGCCGCCGACAATATCCATCAGATCCGCAGTAATGCTTGCCTGTCGGGCTTTGTTGTAAGCGAGGGTCAAACTGTCGATCATATCGTTGCACGCCTTGGTGGCGTTATCCATGGCGGTCATCCGGGCGGCGTGTTCGCTGGTGGATGTTTCCAGCAAGGCCCGGAAAATCTGGACATATACGTTGCGCGGCAGCAGATCGCCGAGAAGCTCTTCCGGCGATGGTTCACAGATGTGTTCGGCCTGGTATTCCGCAGAACCGCCATCTTCCGGTTCATCTTTTTCGATGGGCGGAATGGGCAGCAGTTTCTGTAGCACCGGGAGCTGCTTGGCCATGCTCACAAATTCAGAGTAGACGATGTAGACTTCGTCGTACTGACCGTCCAGAAAGCCGTCCACCAGTTTTTTACCGGCGGTCGAGGCAACATTGAATCCAAATTTGCTGCCGACGATACCAAGATGCGCATCGACGATTTTATGATTGTTTTTGCGGCACCAGTCTCGCCCCTTCTTGCCGAAGCAGGTGAAAGAGAATACTGCGCCGTCATGCGGGTTGTTTTTGAGGTGTTTTTTTGCTCGATCGGTGAGGTTGATGTTAAAGCCGCCGCACAACCCCCGGTCCGACGTGGTCAAGACCACATGGATCTTTTTGACGTCTTCTCTGGGAATCAGCAGCGGGCTGGCTTCATCACCGGCCTTTTCCGCCAGGCTGCCAAGAACTTCAGAAAATTTTTCGGCATAGGGGCGAAACCCGTCCATCGCCCCCTGCGCACCGCGCAACCGCGAGGTTGCCACCATGTTCATGGCTTTGGTGATCTGCTTGGTCTTCTTGACACCCTGGATTTTTAACTGGACTTCCTTTAATGTTGGCATAAAATTTACGTCCTTATCGCATGTGGGCTGAGTACAGCGGTGTTACCAAGGTCGTTCCAAAAAACCCTATTTAATGGTGTCTTTGAATTCTTCATTGTAGGCCTCAAGGGCGGTCTTGAGCAGGCCGTCAATCTCTTCGGTAATATCCTGCGCCTCTTCCAGTTTGGAATAAATCTGCGGGTAGCGCTCTTCGACGAAGGGATAGAGACCGGCTTCGTACTTGGCGACGACGTCGGTGGGAAACTTGTCCAAATACCCCCGTGTCGCCGCGTACAGGATGGTGACCTGCTTTTCGTGAGATAAGGGTTTGTACTGGGGCTGTTTAAGCACCTGCACCAGACGTGCACCACGGGTCAACTGCCGCTGCGTGGCGGCATCCAGGTCGCTGCCGAAGGCGGCAAAGGCCTCCAATTCACGGAACTGGGCCATATCCAGGCGCAGGGTGCCGGCCACTTTCTTCATGGCCTTGGTCTGGGCGGCACCACCCACGCGGGAAACCGACAGGCCGACGTTGATGGCCGGACGGACGCCGGCGAAAAACAGCGCCGGTTCCAGGTAGATCTGACCGTCGGTAATGGAAATCACGTTAGTCGGAATATAGGCGGAAACGTCGCCGGCCTGGGTTTCGATGATCGGCAGGGCCGTCAGGGAACCGCCACCGAGTTCGTCGCTGAGCTTGGCGCTGCGTTCCAGCAGCCTGGAGTGGTTGTAAAAAATGTCGCCGGGGTAGGCTTCGCGTCCCGGCGGCCGTCTGAGCAGCAGGGAGATCTGGCGATAAGCGACGGCTTGCTTGGAGAGATCGTCGTAAATGATCAGGGCGTGCTGGCCTTTATCCCGGAAGTATTCTCCCATGGCACATCCGGCGTAAGGGGCCAGGTACTGAAGGGTCGCCGGGTCGGAGGCACAGGCGGCGACGATGGTGGTGTATTCCATGGCCCCTTCCCTTTCGAGAATGGCGGCCACCTGGGCAACGGTGGATTTTTTCTGGCCACAGGCCACATAGATACAGAAAACGTCGGTATTTTTCTGGGCCAGGATGGCATCGACGGCCACCGCGGTTTTTCCGATCTGGCGGTCGCCGATGATCAACTCACGCTGGCCCTTGCCCACCGGAGTCATGGCGTCAACGGCCTTGAGGCCGGTGTAGCAGGGTTGGTGCACCGATTTTCTGGCGATAACACCCGGGGCCACCATCTCCACGCGGCGGGTCTCCGAGGTGTCGATGGCACCCTTGCCGTCGATAGGCTCGCCCACGCCGGAAACCACACGGCCAAGCACCGCTTCACCCACGGGCACCTGAGCGATTTTGCCGGTCCGTTTGACCATGTCGCCCTCCTTGATGCCGGAGTCGTCACCCATGATGGCGATACCCACGTTGTCTTCTTCCAGGTTCAGCACCAGACCAAGGATACCGCCGGGAAACTCGACCAGTTCGAGTGCCATGACTTTTTCCAGACCGTACACCCGAGCGATACCGTCGCCCACTGAGAGAACGACACCGGTTTCGCTCAGTTCGATCTTCTTGTCGTAATCCGTAATCTGCTCTTTGATGATCTGACTTATTTCTTCAGCTCTTAGTTCCATTAGACACGCTCACCCCTTTTTAAAGATTCTCGCATATTGAGCAATTGAGTCCTCACGCTGCCATCCAGAACCAGATCCCCGATACGGGTCACAATACCGCCGATCAGTTCCGGATCCTGCTCAACCTCCAGAATGATATCCTTACCTGTCCGTTTGGACAGGGCTGACCGAATTTTATCTATGGTTTCGGATGACAGCTTCGTAGCCGAAACCAGGCTTGCCCGGGCAACCCCCTTGAGTTCATCGGCAAATTTTTGGAAAAAATCGTTGATGCTGCTCAAAAACCCGATGCGCCCTTTGTCGAATAGAAACAGGAGAAATGTGGTCATGCCTTGAGAGAGTTTCAGACTATCCATCACACTCGACAAAACCTTTTTACGACCATTCGTGTCGTAGAGCGGATTGACCAGCACCTGTTGAAGGCTCTTTTCCTGCTCGATCAGATTAGCAAAAGCACCCAATTCTTCCCGGTAGGTCTCGGTTTTCCCATCCTCTTTACCGATCAGCAGGAGCGCTTTGGCGTACCGCCTTGCAATCGCCAGATTCTTCACTATGCCACCACCTTCTCTAAGTATTCATCCACCAGTTTTTCCTGGTCCTCCGAATTGATCTTTTCCTTAATGATCGCCTCGGCCTTTGCCAGGGCCTTTTCCACGATTATCGTCTTGAGCTCGTTTTTGGCCTGCAAAAATTCGTGCTCGATATTCTTGCTGGCCTGTTCTTTGAGCCGCTCTGCTGCAGCCTCGGCCTCCTTCAGGATCCTGGCCTTGGCGTCTTCACCCTGCTTCACGTACTCGGCCAGCATGGCTTCGGATTCTTTATCCAGATCAGCCAGTTTAGCATCGTACTCAGCCAGTTTGGCTTCCGCCTCCTTCTTCTTTTCTTCTAATTCCGCCAGCTGCTCTTTGATGCCCTGGATGCGCCCGCCCAGCGCCTGGGAGACCGGCTTTTTGAGAACCAGAAAGAGTCCGATTGCCAGCACGGCAAAATTCATCACCCGATAGGTGTCTGTGGCCACCCACCCCTTGGCACGTGCATCGCCATGCCCACCCCCATCACCATGCCCATCCGTGGCAGTCGCATCGCCGTGCCCACTTGTGGTGGCTGCGTCGCCATGCCCAGCATTAGTTGACGCAAAAACAGCGGCGCTCCCGCATACAAGAAGCGCAACCAACAATAGTGGTAACATCCACCCAGCGTGAAGGCGGCGCTTCCCGCTGAAAACTGGAACGTTCATTAAGCAACCCTCCCCAATATTTTTTGTCCAATCGCATCCGCAAATGCATCAATTTCATCTTCAAGCGCGGCCTTGACGGTGCCCATCTCCTGCGTGATTTTTCCCCTGACCTCCTTGAGTTCGTCCTGGGCGGCGTCGTTGATCTTGCCGATGATCGCCTTTTCTTCATCCGCAGCCGCCTGCATCAGGATTTCTTTCTCTTTCTGGCCGGCGGCACGGGCCTGTCGGACCCCATCGGCATATGCGTCCTCTTTTGATTTAACCTGCTGGGCGGACCCGTCAATATTGGACTGCATACCGACCATTTTTTCCTTTCTCTCCAGCAGTATTTTTCGAATGGGTCTGTAGAGCACCATGTTTAAAATCCAAATCAACAGTAAAAAATTCGCAATCTGCAAGACTATGGAACCATCGACGCTTACCATCTAAGTGCCTCCGTTGAAGTAGGATTAAAAATCCTCAAAAAACAATATATTGTCTATAAATGATGTGACTTACGAAAGGTGCGAACTCCGGCGGTCTATACCATCCGTATCGCTGAAATGTCAAAGCTTTTTTAAAAATTAATCCGTCATCCGGATTTCTTTTCATCACGCGTTGGTTCCACCGATTTTTTTTCAACCGGCAGCGGTTCTGGTTTAGCCATGTTGCAATTTCCGTTAAAAAAGACTCCCGTTTCAATGGAAATCACAGGCGCCTGAATATCCCCGGTGATTTTGGCCGGCGGATAGACGTCGATTCGCTCGGAAGCTTGAATATGCCCGTTAACGGTTCCCTTGACAATGGCTGTTCCCACGCGGATCTGTGCCTCCACCACCGCCCGTTCACCAATGATCACGGTGCCCTTCTCCGAAACGATTTTTCCACTGACCGCGCCATCCAGTCGGATTGTGTCTTTAAAAGCCAGGGTTCCTTCGATGGTTGTCCCGACACCCAGCAGTGTGGAGATATGGTCTGCACTCTCTTTTTTTTTCATCTCATCCCCCTGTTTACGCTTGAATAACTCTGATTTCACACCCCGACCACGATGACCGCCTGTTGCGATTATTCAAATTTGAATCGTCGCATGCTCACATTCATGAGCAGGCCGATGCCGATCATCATGGTGATGATCGACGATCCGCCATAGCTCACAAAAGGCAGGGTCACCCCCACCACCGGCATGAGTCCCATGACCATCCCGATGTTGATGAGTACCTGCCAGGCGATCATGGCAGTCACCCCCACGGACAGCATCGTGCCGAAAGGATCCCGGCAACGGCCGGCAATGCTCAGTCCCCAGGCGATGATAATCAAAAACAGAATGACCACCGACAACGACCCCATCAATCCCCACTCTTCGGCCAGCACCGAAAAAATGAAATCGGTATGCTGTTCCGGCAGGAAAGAAAGCGCGTTTTGGGTACCCTTTAAAAATCCTTTGCCGGTGAGCATCCCCGATCCGATGGCAATTTTTGATTGGATGATGTGGTAACCGGCGCCCAACGGATCCCGGTCCGGATTCAAGAAAGTCATGATGCGCTGCTTCTGGTATCCACGCAAAAAAAACCAGACCAGCGGAACGAGCATGGTAAAGGTGGCGATCAGCCAGCTCAGTGCCCTGCGCTCGATCTTGGCGAAAAGGGTCATGGCCCCGGCAATGAGTGCAATCACCATGGCCGTACCCAGGTCCGGTTGGCGGACAATCAGGGCAAAGGGCACCGCGGTGAGAAACGCCGGCACCATCAGGTCCCGGAGGGTAAGCCCGTCGGTATTGATAAGCTTTGCAAAATAGCGGGCCAGGACGATGATAACGGCGACCTTGGCCATTTCGGAAGGCTGGAGGGAGAAGGGGCCGATGGACAGCCAGCGCCTGGATCCGCTCACGTACCTGCCGAAAAACAGCACTGCCGTCAATGTACCAACGGATGCCAGGTAGATGAAATTGGCCAATCGTTCGAACTGCTTGTAGTCAAACAAAAAACAGAAAATCATGGCTCCGAATCCGACACCATACCAGATCAGCTGTTTTCTGAACAGGGTTAGGTCCGGCTCGACTGCACCGGCGGAGACGGCACTGTAAAGCACCACCAACCCAGCCGTTCCGATGGAGAGGGTGAGCGCCAGGAGCCCCCAATCAAAACACTGCAGCAATCGCCTATCGAACATGAATCAATCTCCTTCGGCAGATGATGCCGGAGCAACAGCCGATGGCGTATCGGGTCTGGGTTGGCCTCCGGATAGATAGAACCGGATCATTTCGGCCGCCACCGGAGCAGCCGCACTGGACCCATGCTCGCCGTGCTCGATCATCACCGCCACGGCAATCCTGGGATTCTCCCGGGGTGCATAGGCCACAAACCAGGCGTGGTCCTTGATCGCCCCCCAATCACTATCACCGTTGGCGGCATCGTCCCGTCGTCCCGCAACCTGTGCGGTCCCCGTCTTGCCGCTCATGCCCATGCCTTCCAAGCGACTGCGCCACGCGGTCCCGTGCCGATCATTGACGGCTTTGAAAAGTCCCTCTCTCACCAGCCACAAGTTTTTTTCGCTGATTGGCAGCCGTCCCGCGACCTCGGGGACACTCTCGTATATGGTCTGCCCGTCGGCGGTCCGGATGGTTTTAACGATCATGGGTCGATAACGAACGCCCCCGTTGCCAACTGCGGCAGCCACCATGGCCATCTGCAAAGGGGTTACCAGATTGAACCCTTGGCCGATGGCCACGGACAGGGTCTCGCCCTTTTGCCAGGAAACACCCACCCGTTTTTTCTTCCACTGGGCGGTTGGAATCAGGCCGCCCGCTTCGTGATCCAGATCGACGCCGGTGGGTTCCCCCAGGCCAAAGGCATTCGCGTACCACGCCAGGCGGTCAACGCCAAGTTCGAGTCCCACCTTATAAAAATAGACGTCGCAGGATTCGCTCAAGGCCTTTAAGATATCCACCTCGCCATGCCCCCACTTTTTCCAGCACCGGTAGGTCCGGTTGCCGAATTTGAGAAAGCCGGGGCAGAAAAAGGCGGTGTTTGCATCGATGATGCCCTCTTCGAGCCCGGCGGCGGCGACGATGATCTTGTAGGTGGACGCCGGTGGATATTCGGCCTGGATGGCCTTGTTTTCAAGGGGGTGCAAGGGATCCGATATCAAGGCGTTCCACGTGTCATGCGACATGCCGGAAATAAAGATATTCTGGTCGAATGAGGGGCTGGATGCCATCGCCAGGATCTGACCGTTGGACGGGTCCACCGCCACGGCCGCTCCCGCCTGGTCCGACAGCAGATGCTCCGCCGTCAGTTGAAGGGACTGGTCGATGGATAAAACGATATTGTGTCCTGGGAGTGCCTCCACCGTATTGAGCGCCCGAACCACCTGACCGGTAGCGTTGACCTCCACCTGCTGGCCGCCACGCTTGCCGCGAAGCCAATCTTCCCTGACCCGCTCGATACCATATTTTCCGATAAAATCACCGCTCTTACAGTCGCTGTATATCTTATTCTTCAGTTCCTCGACGCTGATCTCCCCCATATAGCCCAGGATATGAGCCAGACTGGGGCTGAAAATATAATCCCTCCGGGGAGAGACGTTCACCAGAATACCCGGCAGGTCCCATCGGTTCACCTCGATGGCTGCCAGTGCATCCCGACCGATATCGGCTTTGAGCAGAACGGGTTTGTATGCACGGGTCCCCCTGGCTTTCTCAAGGCTCTCCCAAAACTGCGCTTCTTCAATACCCGTATATCGGGATAGCTTTTCAATGGTCTGCTCAAGCGGATCGGCGTCTTTGACGGTGATGCTCAGGTCATAGGAAGGCCGGTTGTCCGCCATGAGTCGATTCTGGATATCATAAATCAACCCACGGGGTGCATCCACGCTTCTTAACCGAATGCTGTTGATTTCCGACAGCCGCCGAAGCTCTCCGCCTTCGATCACCTGAAGGAACAGCAGGCGGGCAATCAGCACCACAAAGGCGGCGATGATTACAGTCAGGGCAGCGCTCAGCCGTTTGCTGAACCAGTCGCTGTCCACATTGTCCAGGTAGTTGGTCAAGGTGTCCTCAGGGGACCTTTTTCCGCATAGAAGGATTTTCTTGTCCGATCGACGACTTTCTGTCCACGGATGAAAAATAGCATCAGAAAGGGACCGGTCACCGCCCCCCACAATACCTGCCCGGAAACCACGGGAAAAATGGACTCCATCGGCCAGGACACCGACGCCAGCACCACCGCGGAGAAAGCCACCACCAGGCTCTCGAAAACGACGCCGGCGGTGACCAGCAGCGGCAGTAGAATCACATTGCCCACTTGCAGGAACTGGATGGCCCAGCGGACGCCCACGTACATCCATAGATAGGCGGTCAGGTGAACGCCGAATACACCGCCGGAGATGCCGTCCATGGCCAACCCACCGAACACGAGGACCGGAACAGCTCCGCGCGGCAGGTGGTAAACCCCCAGATAAACCACGAACGGAGCCATCAGGTCGTAAAGGTGCACCGTTCCGCCGCCAACCAGCAGCGTCGTCTGAAAAATAATCAAAAACAGGCAAATAATAAAATGATAACCGTAAATCATGATTCCCCGGGAGGACTTTCGTAAGCCGGTTCGGAAATGATAAACACCTCTTCGAGGATCTCGAAATCTACGTATGGGGTAACCGACACCTTCTGAAAGATACCGGCGTTCTGGCGAACGATTTCGGAAATGCGCCCCACGCGAAAACCTTTGGGAAACACGCCGTCCAGACCGGAAGAAACCACGATGTCCCCCACACTGATTTCATGCTTTCTCAGGACATAGTCGAATACGCAGTAATCGGCCCCTCCGCCCTTGACAATGCCCCGCGCCCGGGTTTGCTGCACCAGGGCATCCACGGCGCTGTTGGGATCAGTCAGCAAGAGCACCTTGGCATTCCGGGCCGACGCCTCGACAACCACGCCGACAATTCCCTCGGGAATCACCACGGGAGCGCCCTGCCGAACGCTGTCCCGGGTTCCCTTGTCCACAATGATGGTCTTCGACCAGGCAGACGGATCCTTGCCCACCACCTGGGCGGCAATCATTGGCCGCGGAATCCCTTTTTCAAAACCCAGCAGATGGCGGAGTCGATCGTTGGCTATTTCGGTTTCGCTGCAGCGATTGAGTTGCTCTAGGCTCTGCCCCAGCGCCACTTTCAGCCGCCGGCTCTCTTTAGCCGTTGAGACCAAAAAGAAGTATTGATTCCATGTCTCCTTGACGGAATTAATAAAAGCGGTGAACTGTTTCTGGAAGGGAGAAACAATGACAAGGGCGCCCCGGCCAAGACCGGAAGGCGCCTGGGTGTGTTTGCCGGCTATGGTCAAAAGGATGATGTTCACTGCGACCAGAACGATCACCAAGGCAACCAGAATCATCCTTTTGGAAAACATAGGTTCCGTTAAACGATGACAATCTGTTTGAGGATTTCCAGGCTGTCCAGCATTTTGCCGGACCCTAAAGCCACAGTGGACAGCGGATCTTCGGTAACGGTGATGGGGAGCCCGCTCTCCTCTCTGAGCAGCTTGTCCAGGTTCTTCAGCAACGCACCACCACCGGTGAGCACGATACCCCGATCCACGATATCGGCGGCCAGCTCCGGCGGAGTCTGTTCGAGGGCAATCTTCACCGTTTCCACGATGGCTTCAATCTGTTCGGAAATGGCTTCCCGGATCTCTTCGGAATCAATGGCCAGAATTTTCGGGATCCCGGTAACCAGGTCACGTCCCTTGACCTCGATGGTCTCTAGCTTGTTGGGATCCGGGTAGGCGTTGCCGATAGTGGTTTTAATGATCTCGGCTGTGCGCTCGCCGATGAGCAGGTTATATTTGCGTTTGACGTACTGGATGATGGCTTCATCCATCTTATCTCCGGCCACCCGCAGGGAACGGCTGTAGACGATCCCGGCCAGGGAGATTACCGCCACTTCGGTGGTGCCGCCACCGATGTCCACAACCATGTTGCAGGTCGGCTCGGTGATAGGCAGTCCGGCGCCGATGGCTGCCGCCATGGGCTCTTCGATGAGAAACACCTCGCGGGCGCCGGCAGATTCCGCCGACTCACGCACGGCTCGCTTTTCCACTTGGGTGATGCCCGAGGGCACGGCGATGATGATACGCGGCCGTACGAAGGTCCGCCGGTTGTGAACCTTGTGGATGAAATGGCGCAGCATGGCCTCGGTCACTTCGAAATCGGCGATCACACCGTCACGCATCGGTCGGATGGCCACGATATTCCCCGGGGTTCGGCCGAGCATGTTCTTGGCTTCCATACCCACGGCCAGCACGCGGTTTTTGGTGCGGTTGTCCGTTCGAACGGCAACCACGGAGGGCTCGCTGAGAACAATGCCCTTGCCTTTAACGAATACCAGCGTGTTGGCCGTACCCAGGTCGATAGCCAGGTCGCTTGAAAAGACACCCAGAATGGAATCGATGAAGTTCATGCCACCTCTTTTTCGTTTTGAATCTCAACATCGCCAAATAAGTCTTGCAATAGGGGCAACGGCAACGGGGCCGGCCTTTCTGCGCAGTAAAGGAACTCAACGCACCGCTACCAGAAATAACCAGTGATTTCAAGACTTGATTTGATGAATTCGGCTTTAATCCAATTAGATTTCAAAATGTTCCATGATCCGATCGTGGATAAGGGGACGGAACTGACCCAACCGGGTATTCCAGCGAAAGGGATGCACCCGGTTGGTGAATAGGATAATGCAGACCTCTTTTTCCAGATCAAGCCAAACGGAAACGCCCGTAAAACCCAGATGCCCTATGGTATTGGCTGAAAAATAACGGCCCGCGCTGGAGTTTTGCAGGGATGGACGGTCAAAACCCAGCGGCAATGGATGTTTATATTCCACGTTGAATATTTCGGCAAGGATTTGCTTTGAGAAAACCGATGCCGGCGAACGGCCCCGAAAATCGGCAACCAGAAATCGAAGGAGCCGAAAGACAACCTCGGCCGTGCCGAACAGGCCGGCGTGTCCGTCAATGCCTCCAGCAAACCAGGCATTGTCATCATGCACCTCGCCAACCAGCAGTCGATTTCGCACCGGGCAAAGTTCGGTGGCGGCAAACGTCCTGCGGGGCCGATGGCCATGGGTGAGGTCCACGAAAAAAAGATCGGTCAATCCCATTGGGTCATAAATTTCAGCCTTGAGAAATTCATTCATGGGACGGCCGGCAACCGCTTCAACCAGCCTGCAAAGCAGCATGAAACCCAGATCGCTGTATAGGGTCGTCTCCCCCGGTCGGAACGACAATGGGGTAAGCTTCAGCAGATCAAGCACAGCCGACTTGCGCGTGGACGGCAAAAGGGATTTCAGCGTCATATAGAAAAGACGGTGGGCAGGAAAACCGCCTTGATGGCAAAGCAGTTGCCGGGCCGTAATCGTCGCCTTGTCGCTGCCGGCCAATTCGGGCAGCCATTTTACCACAGGCTGGTCCAAACTGATCCGTGCCTGATCAACCAGTCTGGCGACAGCCAGGGTGGTGGCCAGCGGTTTGGTCAGCGATGCCAGGTCAAACACGGCATCCCGGGTCATGGGTTGGTCCGAGAAAAGGTCAGCCTTGCCATAGGCCTCGAAAAAGAGCCGGTTATCACCGTTGCCCACCAAGAGCACCGCTCCGGGATATACATGCTCCTGAAGGCCCTTTTGCATCAGATCGTGAATGGAATCACTTTTCATCGCTGGCCACCATTACCGGACGGCGGGTCCCGCAAAAGTCAATGTTGCGGCGTACGTGTCCAGTTGGACGGGCAAGCCCACAGGCAGTGTCATGTTGACCGTTTCATGGCCCACCTCAAATCCAGCCAGAATGGGAAGATCCAGTCCACCCAGCCGATCGGCAACGATGCGGTGGACTGCGTCGGCTGATCCGCAGTCGGTAAAGGTCCCCAGCGCCAGGCCGGCAAGGCCGTCGAAGCAGCCGGCCATCCTCATCTGGGTCAGCATGCGGTCGATACGGTATGGGGCCTCCCCCTGATCTTCGATCAGTAAAATGCCGCCGCTGAAATCCGGCTGAAACGGGGTGCCCGTCAGGTGGCAGAACAAGGTCAGGTTGCCGCAAAAAAACCGTCCCGCGGCGATGCCGGATTGAATCACCCGGCCCGACGCAGTAGAAAGCGTCAGTGGCTCAGGTTTCGACAGCGCCGACAGAAAACGATCCCGGGCCGACGGGTCAGCCTTGCCCAGGGTCGTGACCGTCGGCCCGTGAAATGCGACCATACGGCAGCGCTGCACCAGAAAATCCAACAGCACCGTGATGTCGCTGAACCCGACAAACACCTTGGGATGAGAGGAAATGGCATCCACGTCCAGCAGCGGCAGGACGCGTATGGCCCCGTATCCCCCGCGGGCGCAGATGATGCCGTCAATATCGGGATCGGCAAACAGCTGGTTCAACTGCTCCGCCCGTTCCTGGTCCGAACCGGCCAGGAAGCCGTTTTGACGGAATACAGATTCCGGAACGACAAGATTGAAATTCATAGATTCCAGGACCCGCAGGCCGGCATCAAATGACGCTTGATCAAATGGGCTTGCCGGCGCGACAATGCCAAGGGTGTCGCCGGGTTTGAGAGCCGGCGGCAACGCCGGCTCAGATAGGCTCTGGGGGTTCACTTTTTTGCCTTTGCCTCCTTGACACCGGTTGATGATGATGCTAAATATCTGCTTTCTCGTCGGGGCGTAGCGCAGACTGGTAGCGCACTTGAATGGGGTTCAAGGGGTCGGAGGTTCAAATCCTCTCGCCCCGACCAGAATCAAAGCAATCAAGCCACTCAGCATCACTGGGTGGCTTTTCTTTTTTTGATTCATTGTAGCCCACTTTTTGCAAAAGCTAAAGCATCATTTACCGTGGAAAACCGGCGCTCGCTTTTCCATGAATGCGGTGACGGCTTCCATCAAATCCTCGGAAGGCAGGGCCGCGGCATTTTTCTGGGCCACGTAGGACAGCCCGGCATGAACACCGTTGTCCCGGCTGAAGTTAATCACCTCCTTGACGCCTTGAACGGTGAGCGGTGCCAGATCGGCAATCGCTTTGGCCAGATCACCGGCGGCCAGGACCAGTGCCTCCCGGTTCTCGCATACCCGGGTGACAAACCCCATTTGAAGGGCCTCAGCGGCGGTGAAATCTCGGCCGGTAAGCGCAAGCTCCCGGAACCATCCCTGGCCGATGATATGGGGCAGCCGCTGCAGGGTTCCCAGATCGGCGATGATGGCCAGCCGCGTTTCCCGTATGCTGAAGCGCGCGTCGGCTGAAGCCAGCCGGATGTCGCAGGCGGACAACAGGTCCACGCCGCCGCCGATGCAGTGGCCATGAACCGCGGCGATTACCGGCTTTCTGCATCGCTCGATGGCGTTGTTGCTCTCCTGGAGCTCCAGGATTGTTTTCCTCAGGCGTTCCCGGTCGTCGATACCTTTTCCGACCAGCATGGCCCCGGCCTCCATGAGGTCCAGACCCGCGGTAAAGCTTTTACCTTCAGCACGGATGACGACGGCCCTGACGGTGGGGTCTTCGTCAAGGCGCCGGAAATGTCCGGTCACTTCCTTAAAAAACGTCATGTCCATGGCATTGTGCCGTTCGGGTCGGCATAGATTCAGCCAGGCGACATGTCCGTCTGTTTCCAGGTCGATCGTTTTGTTTTGACGCATTGAGAAGTCCTTTTTAGTCGGGAGCCAATTGCCTTGATTCCCACCATTCTTTTCCGTAATTGACGAAAAGCTGATTGCCGGCATCTACCGCTTTGATTGTGTGAAACACAATCAGGTCCCGGTCGGTATCGTGCCAGTATTCGGTATTGTGATCATATGAGTGGTTGAACAGGCTTCCCCATCCAAGCACCAGGGAATAGTAGTCCGATTCACCATTTTCTTCCGATGATTCCAGATTGAAGACGTAGTCATCGAGCGAAGCAGCGCATTCGCCGGCTTTAATCCGGAGATACGGGCACTCTTCAAGCGTCGTGTCTGCGGGGATGAAGGTTATCGTGAAAATCCCATGACCGAAAACACACGGGGAGATGACAAGCTTCGGATGTCTGAAAAGAGGCTTTCGCTTATTGTTGATCATTGGCACGCTCAGCAGCTTTGGTTTGAAATTTTGCCGTGCAGGCGTCGAATTCTCATACTGAGAACCCGGCAGACATGCAGCGCAATCTGGGGGTACTCACGCACGATTTCCTGAAGCTCCTGCTTGTTCAAGGTCAGAAACCGGGCGTTCTTCTTTACCCGGATGGTTGCCGAGCGGTGATCATCGCCAAAAAGGGCCATCTCCCCGAAGTAATCACCGCGTCCGATTCTGTCCAGCTCGAATTCCCGTTCCGAATTACAGTCCTTGATCACCGCCACTTCGCCTTCCAGGATCAGAAAAAGCGTGTCGCCGACATCTCCTTCCCGGAAGACCATTTCCATCTCGTCAAAGGCCGCCTCCGCAGTGACCGAAGCCACAGCTGCCAGCTCGTTGACAGACAGGTCGGCAAAAATTTCGATATTTTTGAGGTGTAAAATTTTATCCGTCAAGGGAATCGTTGTCGCTGTTTCCATTACTCTCTCCTGCCTTGATGGGGAATCCGTTTTTTTCAAGTAGTTCTCTGGCCGCAAGGGATACGTGCACGTTATCGTTTTGAACAAGTGCCTGAATTCGGGCGGGATCTTCTGGTGACACCGATAGTTGGCGGATCAAGGTGAGTGCCAATACCAGAGTCACCCAGTTTCGGCTGCTCAGCAAGCCGTCAAACAGGTCCCAGTCCGCAGAGACCTGCAATTCGCTGGGAAAAAGCCGCTGTCCCGCAGCGATACGCGAAGAGACATCCAGGTCATCCAGCAGCGGGGTCAGCAAGCGAACCAGACTTTTGTCCAGGATGTCATCCATCGCTTCCAGGCTGTTGGCTCGCTGGCGCTTATCCGATGAGAAGATGGTTTTGGCGATCCGTTGCATTCGCCCCGATTGATCTTGAGCGGCCAACACCCGCAGCGTCGTCTGCAGGGTAAACCAGACCCGCTCATCCAGGTGAACGGCCAGCAATTCCGGCAGCGCCCCGTCGGAAGACTTCCTGACCCCTTGGGATTGAATCGTCAACTGGTAACAGGTTTGGGCCTGAAGCTGGACAAACCGGAACACGTCCAGATCCTTAATGGCCATTTCCGACAAAAGGCCGAACAGGGACTCTCTCACTTTTTTCTGGGGCAGTGAAAGCGATTTGACCAGCCGCAGGCTGTTCTGGTAGTCGGCAGTCCTGATCTTCTCGCGGGCAAGCCCGGCAATTGCCTCGGATTCATCCCCCAGCAGCTGGATCACGTTCTTCAGGGCGCCCTCATCTTCGATCTGATAAACTTGGAGCACGGCGAGCCGCATGCGCGGATCCGGGTCCCACAGGCGGAGCACCACCAGAGGGTTCAGGCCGTCCAAGTTGATGGTGCGAAGACTCTCCAGAACCAAAAGCAGTGTGGTATCATCAGACGTCGACAATAGCGCCTTTAAACGCTCCGCAAAACGGTTATCCCGGCAAACTCCGGTAGCGATTATGCCGGCACGAAGGCTTTCGGAATCTTCAGACGCCAGCCACGCCCCGATGACAGGGCCATAGCGGGCCGGGTCCACCGCATACAGAGATCCCACGGCGCGGGCTTTGACGTCAAGGGGAAACGGCATTTCGTAAATACGCCGGTTAAAGGGGGCAAAAATCTCAGGCGAAATGCGGTGGCCCACATCGATCAGACCCACGGCCAGTTCGGGATTCCCCTGCTCGAGAAGTTCGGTGAAGGATTCGACAGCAGCCGGACCGGACGCTTTTGAAAGTAGCTCGATGAGTCCGATACGGGTCTGAATATCCTTCTCTTCCCGCAACGCCGATAACACTTGATCGTCCAGCCCGCTGTAGGCGATGGACCTGAGCAGTTGGCCGTACCACAGGCGATTTTCTCCGGATGAACGCTGAAAGCGCTTGACGAGGTTTTCCTGAATCTTCTTGTCCCGGAACACCTGGCCCAGTTCACTTGAATTGAGGGAACGAAAATCGACTCTGTTGTCTGAAACCAGATCCAAAAGAATGCCGGCATATCGGCGCTTGAGCACAAAGGGGGCGACCACCCAGGCGATAACAAAAGGCAGGGCCACCAGCGAGAGGTAGCGCGGGTGGAAAAGGGTGTCCGAGAGCAGGATCAGTCCGGATCCGAGAAAAAGACCGATGCGGACGATGGTGCCCCTCAGAAAAGGTCGGATCATGGCACGGTAGGAATCCGGGAACAGCCCCGTCACCACCGCAACGGCTGGGATGTTGATCGTGGTGCGGATGATGTTGGCGGACATGCGGGCATACATGGCCGAAACGGCATCGAAGCGCAATAGGAAGGCAATGAATACCACCAGATAATTGAAAGGGTGGAACATCAGGGCGACCGGCAGCCCGAATCGGTCATAAAGCTTTCCCACGAAGAGCAGAATCACCAGGCTGACGATATTGAGCACACCCCTGAAATACCCAAAAAATTGGATCAGGCCCGCTTCGGTGGCAAATTGCTCATTCACCGCAAAATTGAACTGATAGTTCATGATGGGGATC
Organism: uncultured delta proteobacterium; assembly: GCA_963697225.1. GTDB lineage: Bacteria > Desulfobacterota > Desulfobacteria > Desulfobacterales > Desulfosarcinaceae > Desulfosarcina. The sequence goes on along the minus strand of CAVONM010000028.1, from coordinate 203,446 downwards.
ACGACGTTGGGCATGAAGGTGAGCACCACCAAAACCTTCACCAGTATCGAGGACTTCATCAGCGGCAGCACCGTCTTGATTTCCTCGATCATCGAGGTGCGGCTTTTTTTTCCACCTTCTTTCATCTGCTGGAACAGCAAGGTGGGATACCGCTTTCCCATGGCCTGCACGGCCCAGGCACCGGCCAGGGCCGTGACCATGTAAACCAGCATCAGGTTGTCCATATGCAGCCAACGGGCCACCAGCGGTGTGGCGAAACTGCCCAGAATCTGACCGATGACCCCGCCGGCGGTGATCAGCGGGAAGAGCCGCTTGGACTGCCGCGTGTTGAACAGGTCGTTGGCCAGATTCCAGAACAAAAGCGCCAGCAGCACCTCGTACTGGGATTTAAGCATGAACAACGCAGGGTATACCAGATCGATCCCAAAGGGAATGATCGCCCGGATGCACGCCACGGATAGCCCGCAGAAGACGAAAAGCCGGGCCAGTAGTCTGGCGCCGGGCAATCGGGTCATGAACCCGGTCATCACGCCCATGACGAAGAAGGTCACCACCGCGTTGATCATGTTCACGACGGGCATGTATTCGACGCCGTAGCGCTTGAGAAACGCGGTTTCGGCATAATTGTTCAGGAAAATCCCGGAACTGCGGACGAGGAAAAGCAGCACCACGGTCCACATGAACAGGCCAAGCTCATCTTCGTGAACATTGAACCAGCGGCCTATTTTATTATGGATTGCCAAGGTGGGTTTTCCCTTCCAGGAGGAAAAGTCTTAAACGGGTCCGTTGAAAACGACACTGGATGCTGCGGGTCAAACGGCTGACCACGACGTGGAACGGTTATTGGGGCTGAGAAGTCTCGTTCTGCCGGTCAGGCAATACCATGACCAGCCGGAAGCCGGTGCTCTGCAGCCGGCTCATGGCATGGCCAAAGGCTCGGTTGGCGCTGCGGCACGAATAGCCGGGACCGAACCAGCTGCCACCTCGACGGACCCGGTCTTCGCCCGATTCGGTTTCGCGGGGATCGACCACCGAGGCGGCATCGTAGCGAGCATAAAGGTCCTCGCACCACTCCCAGACATTGCCGTGCATGTCAAAAAGCCCCCACGCATTGGGAGCATAGCGCTTCACCGGGGCCGGACCATCGGGGTCAAGGCTCGAAGACAGGTTGGCGGAAACACAGGCGTTGTACTTCATGGCGTTGTTGGCGAACATGGCCCGGGTACAATCGATCTGGTCCCCCCAGAAATATGCCGTCTTGCTGCCCGCCCGGGCGGCGTATTCCCATTGGGCCTCGGTTGGCAGCGCGTAAAGGTCCCCCGTCATCAATTTGAGTTTCCGGATAAATTTCTTGCAGTCATGCCAGGAGACCTTGACCACCGGCATATCTCCGGCACCCTTCTTCCTGGCAAAAAAACGCCGCCCCATGACGGAGCGCCATTCATCGACGGTCACTTCGGTGGTCTGCATGTAAAACGGTCGGGTGATGGTGACCGGATGCTGGACCTCGGAGACACCCCGATTCACTTCGTCGATGGGGCTGCCCATGATAAAGGCGCCGGCAGGAATCAGTATGAACTCCATGCCCAGTGAATTGACCACTTTCTTCTCCTGGGCATGGCCCGCCGTTGCCGGGTCATACACGAACGATATGGCGAGGATCAACAGGATTCGATTTAAAATAATTTTTTTCCGGCACACCCGATCATGGAACGTATGCCGCATGGTGGTCGAGACGCTCAGGGTGGGACGTCTGGTTTCGATCATGAGGTCAGACCTTTTTTCTTGAAAGGGGTTTATCAACGGGCCTTCATTCGGACGCATCAGGCAGCCCGGATCCAGCGGTTCAGCAGCGCTCGGTCCTTCTGGTCCATATAGGTGACGTGCAACCGGTAGACAGGCGGCTGGCTGGCATGGTCGACATCGACAACCTTGGCGTAGATGTCTGAAAAGCAGTGCGCCTCTTGGCAGAACGTAAATAAGAGCTTCACGTTTGTCAACGGTGAGAGCGCCTCCGTGAAATTCACGACAAAAGTGGTTTCATTGAGTTTGCGGGTTTCACCCGAAATGGGTCCGGCAACCACTTTTTTGCCGTCCAGGCGCCACAGTTGCAGCGGCAGGCAGATCTCGACCAAAGGATCGGGTGTTCTTAGATTGAAACGGATGTCGTAAGGTGGACCAATGGCGGTCACCGGATAGCAGACCAGGGGGCGCTTGAAGCCTTTCATCATGACGGTCATGGGCGGCGCCGCCGACAGCTGCGCATTGACCTTTGCGTAGGTGGCCTCACCAACCAGCACCTGGCCCCCGACGGTGTTGGATTCGATGCGTGATGCAATATTGACCACCGCTCCGACAATACCGTATTTGGTCCTGGCTTCGGAACCCAGATTCCCCACCACCACCGGGCCGGTGTTGATCCCGATCCCCATCTCCAGGGGTGGAAGGCCGTCTGAAACAAGATCCCGGTTTAAATCGGCCAGGGTCTGCTGCATGGCAAGCGCACAAGCCACGGCGCGGGCCGGATCGTCTGCTTTTTCTTCGGGGATCCCGAATACGGTGAGAATCGCATCGCCGATAAATTCGTCGATCACGCCGTCGTATTCCTGAATGACCTGGGTCATCGCATCCAGATAGCGGTTGAGAATCCGGACCATCTCCTCCGGGTCTCTGGAGTCGGACAGATCGGAAAAGCCCCTCAGGTCGGACATGAGCACGGTCACCGTCTGCCGACGACCACCTATCCGCCGTCCGTCAGGAGACTCCAGTATCTCGTCGACGATCTTGCGGCTCAGATAGCGACCGAAGGTATCCTTGATGAAATTGACCAGCTGAAGTCGCTGATTGGAGACGTTCAGTATCGCCCCCAGCATTTTGGCCCGGGTGGAAACAATCTCCCGTATTTCCACGGCAACATCATCTTCCAGGGGTACATTGTCCACCTCAGGATGGGCCACATCCATCCGTCGATTACCCTCGGCGACGGCCTCCATGGGCCGGATAATTTTTCGTTCCAGAAAACGGCGAAGGGAAATCATCATGAACAAAATAATGACGACCACCAGTAAAATGATGCGCAACGCATACCACATCAGGTCCGCACCGCTGGCATCCTCGGAGGCCATCTTGTAGACCACGGACCACACCAGCAGAATCATCTCGATAACCAGAATCCGCCAGAATATACCAGCCAGCAGGATCTCGCGTATGCCCCTGTCCTTCAGGGGCTTTTCAGGTTGTTGGGTCGCTGGTTCCGTTTTCATGGGCTCGATACCGGATAACGATTATGGCCGTCCGGGCAAGGATAAAACAAATTGGCAACAATGAAAAAGATAAGTCCTGAAACCGATCCAAGCAACGATGGGTCGCTGTTAAAAAAGGAAACAGGAAACCCGATGCCCGGCATCCAGGTTTTTCAGTTCAGGGGACTTCAAATTGCAGGTATTGTCCACGGCCAGACGGCAGCGGGGGTAGAACAGACAGTGGTCGGTTTCCGGTCGGGGTCGTTCGACGTCAAGCAGGGTGTCGAACCCGTGATGGTTGCTGCCACCGAAACGGGGATGGGCGTCCAGAAGCGCTTTGGTGTAAGGATGTCGCGGATGCATGATGGTCTCCCTGGCCGTACCTATCTCCACCAGCCGCCCCCGGTAAATCACCCCCACCCGGTCGCACAGGTTCCGGGCCGCTGCCAGGCTGTGGGTGATGAACAGCATGGTGACACCGAAAGTTTCCCGCAGGCGGTAAAGCAGCCGAAAAATCTGAAAGGAGATTGAGGCATCCAGCATGGATGTCGGCTCGTCGGCAATCAGGAACCGAGGTTCCAAAACCATGGCCCGGGCGATGGCCACCCGCTGGCGCTGTCCCCCTGAAAGTTGGTGAGGATATCGGTTCAGATAGACCTCCGGCGGCGTCAATTCGGCGGTCTCAAGCGCTTCGCAGACCCGCGTCCGGCGCGATACCCGGTCTCCGATGCCATGGATAATCAGGGGTTCGCACACGGCATCGAAAATGGAGAGGTGGGCGTTGAGGCTTTGGTAGGGGTCTTGGAAGATCACCTGTACCTGCTTGGTAAATTCACGCCTCGTGCGTCCTTTGAGGCCCACAATGTCCTTCCCATCGAACCGGATCCGGCCGTCATCGGGCGTTTCCAGACCCACAATCAGCCGGCTGACCGTTGTTTTGCCACTCCCGCTCTCCCCGACCAGACCGAAAATTTCACCGGCATTGATGTTCAGGGAGATGCGGTCTAGGGCGACGACCCGGCTTCCGGACGCGCCCAGCAAGGAATCGCCCGAACGATAGATTTTGGTCACGCCGGTCATCGAAAGGATCGGGGAGATGTCGGGCGTTTTCATATCAAAATTGCTCCCCGGCACGTTGACAGCGCACCCGATGGGTCCTTGATAGCGCCACCCAATCGGCCTGCCCACGCCGACAGGCGGCGGTCGCATTCGGACAAATGGTTTGAACCGGACATCCACCGGACATGGCGGGCCCATTGGGTGTGGGACAGACAAGACCGGCAAGGTCTGCCGGCTCATCCGAGAGGGTGAGCAGGGAACCCACCAGCATCCGCGTGTAGGGGTGCCCCGGACAGTCCAACACTTCCTGCCGAAGGCCGTATTCCACCAGACTGCCTGCATGCATGACGCCGATATGGGTACACACGTCCGCCACCACGGCCAGGTCGTGGGAGATAAAGATCATGCCGATATTCATCTCTTTTTGAAAGGTACCGATGGCGTCCAGAATCTGATTCTGGACGATGACGTCCAAGGCGGTGGTGGGTTCGTCGGCAATAATCAGCGAGGGATTGCAGGCCAGCGCCATGGCAATGATCACCCGCTGACGCATCCCGCCGGAGAACTGGTGCGGATAGTCCCGGAGCCTGCTGTCGGGAATCTTTACCAGGTCGAACAGGGATCCCACCCGGTGGGCGACGGCATGGCTGGACAGATCCGGTTCATGGGTAGTGATGGCTTCGGCAATCTGGTCCCCTACCCGATGCACGGGGTTCAGCGCATTCATGGCGGCTTGGAAAATCATGGAGATCCGACGCCATCGGATCTGGCGCATCCTTTTTTCGCTGACGGTGATCAGGTCCTCACCTTCAAAACGGGCCTGCCCGGAAACAATCCTTGCATTCGACGCCAGCAGCCTCATCAGGCCCATGCCGATGGTGGTTTTTCCGCACCCGGATTCACCCACCAGGCCCAGGGATCCGCCCCGCTCCACGCTAAATGAGACGCCGTCCACCGCCAGGCTGATGCCCGTGGCAGTGCGGTAGCCGATGCTCAGGTTGTCAACTTCCAGCAAGGCTGTGGTCACGCTTGGGTCTCCTCTTTGCGCAGGCGTGGGTCCAGAACGTCGTCCATGGCACGGCCGGTCATGTAAAAGGCCATGGTGATCAGGGAAATGCAAATGCCCGGTGGCAGCAGCCAGTAGGGGGCCTGGAACATGTGGCCCGTCTTCCACACCCACTGGAGCATCATCCCCCAGCTGACCGTGCCCGGATCCCCGAACCCCAGAAAGGCCAGGGCCGCCTCGATGATGATGGCCGAGGTGACGCGGAACGTCATGTATAGCAGGGCCAGAGGCATCACGCTGGGCAGGATGTGTCTGAAAATAATGCGTATATGGGAGGCGCCGGACACCCGGGCCGCCTCGATAAAGGGACGGTGCCGCAGACTCAGGGTCTGGGACCGGATCACCCGTGCAACACCAGGCCAACGGAACAGGGCGATCATCAACACGATGACCCAGATGTTCAGCTGGCCGAACAGGGCAGACAATATCAGCACGACCAGCAGGGTGGGCATGACCATGATCATATCCGCCAGCCGCATGAGAACCAGGTCCGTACGCCGGCCCGCGTAGCCGGCCACCATGCCGATGGAGGTGCCGAACAGGATGCTGATCAACGCCGACGAAATGCCCACCATGAAAGCGATGCGCGCACCCGCCAACAGCTGGCTGAAGATATCCCGGCCAATGTAGTCGGTACCCAGCCAGTGCCGCAGGCTGGGGCCGGTGCTGTGTGAAATCAGCGGGTCCACACCGGTCATAGGATGATAGATGGGACTGACCCATTGCGGGATAAAGCTGGCCGCAGCCATGAGGGCGAAAAGCCCAAGCAGGGTCAAGCCGATGCGACCGATGGTGTTTTTTCGATAGACCGCCCAACCGTCCAGAAAACGTTCTGCCCAGTAGGATCGATGCCTGTTGGCTGCGAGGCAAGGCGTGTTTCCCGGCGTCGAAGATTGGATAGTTTTATTCGACATTTCAGTACCTTATCCTCGGGTCCAGGTAGGCGTAGAGCACGTCAACGACCAGGTTGGCCAACAGCACCACAATGGCAATGAGCAGAAAGGCAGCCTGGGCCAGGGGGTAGTCGGCGTGGCTGACGGAAAAGACCAGCTCTCGCCCAATGCCCGGCCAGGTGAATACCGTTTCGGTCAAGGCGCCACCGTTGATGGAAAAGGCCAGACTTAACCCCACGCTGGTTACCACCGGCAACGCCGCATTGGGCGCCGCGTGGTGGTCCCGGATGGTTTTTTCATCCAACCCTTTGGCCCGGGCGGTGATGATATAATCGTCCTTCAGCGTTTCGAGCATGCTGCTGCGCATCACCAGCAGGTAGCTGCCGAAATGGATCATGATCAGGGTGATCAGCGGCAGGGCCATGTGGTGCAGCACATCCAGGGACTTGACCAAGAATCCGGCGTCGGGATCGATCCACACGTCCGGCGAGACCATCCCGGTGATGGGAAACCAGCCGACCCAGAAAGCGAAAAACCAGATCATGATCAGGGCCAGCCAGGGCAGAAACAAGGTGTGGCAAAACAGCGCCCCGATCGTCAACAGCGTGTCGGTTCGTTCGCCCTGTTTCCAGGCGGCGATTTTTCCCAGGAATACACCCAACAGGGCCGAAAGGATGATGGATGTGGTAAACAAAAGGATCGTGTTGGGCAGCCGATTCATCAGGATATGGATCACCGGCTCGCCGTAGTGAAAGGAAACCCCCATATTCCCGGTGGCCGCATTTTTCAGGTAGTATAGGTATTGGGTCCAAACGGACTGGTCCAGGCCCATGCTCGCCATGAGCAGACGGGCGTCCTCCGGGGTCATGGAGGGATCCACCATCCGGGACACCGGGTCCCCCGGTGCCAGCCGGAAAAGGACAAAGAGTACCGTCATGATCAGGAAAAAGATCACGGCGATCTCCACCAGTCGTCTGAATATAAATCGTTTAAGCCCCATCGTTGTTCACCGGTTTGACCTGGCACATGGACCAGATGTTGCCGATCCCCTCCAGCATCTCCACCCAGCCTTCGAAGCGGTCCGTGCGCACCGCCTCCACCACGGAGGGCTTGTACAGGGGAATATAGGGCAAGTCGCGGGCGATCAGCCTCTGCATCTCCATGACCAATTCCTGCCGTTTGAAGGGGTCCATCTCGGATGTGGACCGGTCGGCCAGCCCATCGAAGGTGGAATTGTGGTACCCGCTCATGTTCCAGCCCCGGGACGTGTCATTGTCCGAATGAAACAGGTTGCGCACATAGTCCGGATCCAGGCGCAGACGCCCGTAGCCCAGGATGAAGGCGTCAAAGTCGTGATGCCCTTTTATCTGATCCAGCATGGCGGAGAAGGCCATGGGTCGGGCGTAAGCGGGCATGCCCAGTTCCCGGAGCCACTCCTGGATCATCAATCCGCTGGTGGCCCGGTGAGGATCGTAGTCCGCCGGCGGCGTCAGGATGGTAAAGCGCGCCATGGGTTGTCCCCCGGGCAGCCGGATCTCCCTGGCCGGCTGAAGGTTGCCGGCGGCATCCACCGGCGGCATCGCCCAACTGTAACCCGCATCGGCGAGCACCCGGTAGGCGGCCTTCAGCCGGTCTTTCCGGCTCATGCCGTCCCCGTAGCGCGGCAGGTCGGTGCAGCACCAGAAGCGGTTTTCAGCCGGCACCACCGAAAACATCTTGGTGCCCTGGCCCTGGAGGATCCGCGAGACAATGAATTCTTTGTCGATCGTATAAGCCACGGCCCGTCGCAGGGCGGCATCGTTAAAAGGAGGCTTCCGCAGGTTGAATCCCATGAAGTAAAGTGCGCTCTTCTCGTTGGTGAACAGGCGGATCTTCTTTTGCCGGCTCAAATCGGACATGTAGCCAGGCTGGATGGGCCACCAGAACATGTCGATGTCGCCCTTTTTCAGGGCCAGTATGGCCACATCCGACGTGCCGTATACGCTATAAACAAGATCGTCGACGAACGGCCCCAGGCTTCGGCCGTCGATGGTTTTGCCGCTGCCGAAAAAAAGGGGGTTTTTTTTGAGATGCAAAAACGCCCCCTGTCGCCACTGCACCAGTGTAAAGGGGCCGGTACCCACGGGATACATCATCCGGTGGTTGATCAGGGTGGCCAGGGGCTTTTCGGTGGTCTTGGCTTTTTCGGAAATACCCGACCACTCCTTTTCCTGTACAATGGGTGTGGCCAGTGTCCCGGAGAGAAAGGCCGCCATGGGCTGTTTCAGGAAGAAGGTCACCGTATGGGCGTCCGGCGTTTCAATACGTTTGATGAAACTCCAGTTGGACGCATAACGGGGTACCTTGAAGGATTGAATCAGGCTCCCGGTGAAGGCTACATCCCGCGATGTGAAGGGGGTACCGTCCGACCATTGGGCCTCCCGGAGCGTCACGGTGTATGACAAGGCCTGGGCATCGTATACCGGCATGGATTCAGCCAGCCAGGGCACCAGATCCAGGGTCTCCGGATCATGCACATACAGGGGCTGATAGATCAGGGAAAGCACCTTGCGGGAGTTGGCGTCACTGGCCAGCCAGACATTGAGGGTGCGGGGTTCTTCAGCCAGGCCGATTTTCAGGGCACGGAAGCCATTATTCTCATGACAGGCGGATACCGCGGCCGCCATAAAAAGAAAAACGATCAGGCCGCGCCACCGATTCACGCCGCCCATGCTCAGGCCTGCTTCCTGACAGGTAAATGTCTGATAGCGATAACTTTTTGTTCAATAAAATCGATCACTTTTAACTCGAGACGGTCATCGTTCAACCGGTTGATCCGCGGGATACCGCCCGGGCTGACGCAGTTGACCTCCACCAGTTTGCCGGCGATGATGTCGATGCCCACAAAATAGAGCCCGTCGGCGATCAGCTTCTCCTTGATCACCTCGCAGATATTCCGCTCGCGCGCCGTCACCCGGTGGGCGAACACCTCGCCGCCGGCATGGACGTTGGTGCGAAAATCTCCCTTTTTGGGCTTGCGGCGCATGGCACCGATGATTTCGCCGTTGAGCAGCAGGATGCGGATGTCCCCGTCCTGCTTGACGCTTTTCAGGTATTCCTGCACCATGATCGGTTCACGCCGGGCATAGGATTCATAGGCCCGCACATAATAGTGAATCAGGGAATTGAGGTTCATCCGGTCCCGGGTGCTCACCTTGATCACGCCCTCTCCCCCGAACCGCTGCAAGGGCTTGACCACCATGGCCCCGCCGAAATCGTCGATAATTTTGCGCAGTCGGGACGGATCCCTGGACACGTGCGTCTCGGGGATGATCTCCGGGAAATTGAGGATGTAGAGTTTGCTGTTGCCCAGGATCTGGCCGGTGGTGCTGTTGAGGATGAAGACGTGATTGTTGACGGTCTGCAAAAACTCCATGGTCTGGTAGTTGAGCGGCGGGTTGCTGCGCAGAAACAGGGCATCCAGTTGGGTGATGGCTTCGAAAATAAGATGGTCCTGCTTGGTGCAGCGGATGATCGCCTGCCAGTAGTCGGCCATGCCCAGGCCCGGCTGAACCGTTACGTTGCGCATACGGGCCACCACCTGGCCGTTGCGGATGTAGACATCGTGGGGCTCCAAGAAATAGACCGTATGCCCCCGCTCGTTGCACGCGTACATCAGGTGGCTGGTGGTCTCGTTTTCCGGCTGGATGCTTTCCAGCGGGTCCATCAGGTAGGCGATCTTCATGGCAAGCGCAGTCCTTTTTGGGCCTTCATGACAGGATGATTTTATTTACTTCAATTTAGAACAATTAGCAAGCCTCAGCGGTGGGGCGGCACAGCTGGGGTCCTCCGGGTCCTTTGCAATTGACACCACCACGCAAATTCCCTATGGTTCTGGCCATTACACCCAGGACACCCATGCCTAACGGATGATTGATAGCAAGTTCAACTCCCTGGCCGAAGATGACCATTCAAGGATTGCTTTCCAAACACTATGACCGCTTCATCTTCATCTTCGTTTTCGATTCTGCTGATTCAACCATCACCGGCGCTGTCCGCTATACCGCCGTCGACCCTGACCCAGGCGAGGAAACTTTCCACCGCAGCGTCGACGGAAACCTGCCGGTGGGATGTTCGCCGGGATGCGTTCACCAGTGTCGGCAGGCGGTTGATGGAACGATTGGAGCGGCTGTCCGCGCGTTACCATACCATCCATTGCTTGAGCTTGAATGAGATCCCACCGGATCAATTCAAAGACCTGGTGATGGCGCTTAACGAACGGCGGCCAGGGTTGCGCCTGTCCCTCTGCAGTAGCATCGATAGAAATATTGCAGAGGATTTCAAGGCCATGGCTGAAGGTGGCAGTATCGTTCAAATTCAATGGCGAGTCAGGGGCCCGCTGCCGGATGTTAGTTTTTTCAAGGCATTCTCCCGGGCCGGCGTCTGGAACCACCTGATGCTCGATGGCGCGAAGGCTTCATCAAAAACCTGCAGGACCGTCGCCAGCCAGCCGAATATCATCCACTCCTGGGAGAAACCCCACGCTGACGATGGGAATTGCAATACCCATGGGACTTATGGTGAGGTATCCCCGTTACCCGGTCGTCCGCTGTGGCAGGCGATAGCTGACCCGATGAACCGGTTTTTACTGGTCGACCGGCTGACCAGAGATCGGCTGCTCCGCCTGCGCGTGGATGACGATGGCGAGCGCCTTTTTACGATCGGTGCAACCCTTGCGTACCACTTTCTCCCGCCGGACCGGCTGCCGGACGGATACCTGGAAGAGATCTGCGCCATGGTTGCCGCCGGAGGCACGGTGGCGCCCACCCATGTCCGGTTCAATCTGCTGCGGGCGCATCTTATCGGCTATGTGCAGGAAAAAGGCGTCATCGTCGGCAATTCAAGTCTCAAGAACCCCAGACCCGAATACATCGAGGCTGTCCAACGCCAGACGAGGCTGGATCTCACCGGATTCGTCGAGCGGGGCTATACCTCGGTGCGTCCTGAATACCGGGGGCTGGGCATCGGGACCAGGCTTTTGGAAGGGCTGACCCAACGGGCCGGCGACCGCAAGATCTTTTCAGTCATCGCCGAGGACAACGCGGCCACCAAGATCATCGCCATACGCAACCGCACCCGCAAGGTGGCCACCTATTTCAGTGAAAAGGCCGGCAAGCCGGTCGGCATCTGGATGCCGGAATGGATGATCGACACCGATGGGAGGAAGACACCAAAGTGAATATTCGCATCGGCATCATCACGATTCAAGAACCCGGCTACCACCCCAACCGCCGGCTGCTCGAAGCGGCCCGCACGGCCGGTCACCAGGGTATTCTCATCCACCCTTATCACCTGTGGCCACTATCGGCAGCAGGGCGATTGGAAGTTACCGGCGCCCATTCCGGACCCCTTCCCCACGTGGTGCTGCCAAGGCAGGGCGCGCAAATCGGCGATGCCTGCCTGGCCCTGATCCACCAGTTCCAACTCATGGGCGTACCGATGGTCAACGATCATGAGGCGGTTTCCATCGCCCGCAACAAATTTCTCACCCAGCAGGTGCTGACCGCCGCCGGCCTGCCCAGCCCCGACACCGTTTTCATCAACGACGAGGCAGGCTTTTTTCATGGCGTCGATCAATTGGGCGGCTACCCGGTGGTGGCCAAGCAGATCAGCGGCCGTCAGGGAGACGGGGTATTGCGGATCATGGATGCGGGCGATGCCCGTCAACGGGCCCTGCCCGCTCTGGATCGCCGCCGGGGGCTGATGGTCCAGCGCTACCTGCCGGTCGAAAAGCGCCGGGACTTGCGTGCACTGGTCATCGGCGGTGAAGTGGTCTGTGCGGCGTCGCTTATCCCGTCAACCGGCGAGTTTCGCGCCAATTTCCATCTGGGGAGCGACATCGAGGCCACGGCACTTACCAGCGAACTCGAACCCATCGCCGTTGGCGCCGCGACGGCGGTTGGATGCGATGTGGCCGGTGTGGACATGATCGTGGACAAGGATGGCCGCCCCTTCATCGTGGAGGTGAACTACGCACCAGGCTTCAAGGGTCTGGAGGCGGCCACCGGCCTTGACATCGCCGGACGGATCGTCCAGTTTGCCGCCGAACGGTATCTCCAGAAACGAGAACGCATGGAGGTCTGAAATGAAGCTTTCCAACCTGCATGTGAGAAAAAACGATGGCCTGACCCGCGCCGTGGCCTCGGTGGCTTTCGAGGACAACGAGCAACCGGCGCAGGAAATTTTCATCGAAACCGAAACGGCATACGCGGCGTCGATCTTCGCCAACCCCCACGCCTTTGCCGTGGGCTGCATAATCCCGGCCCTTTACTTCGGGGAGCGGCGGCTGGCGCTCGACGAAGCCATCTGCCCCCGGCTCAAAGAGGGACTGGAAACGGTCATGGTCCTCATGCATCACTGGACCGAGGGTACGTTTCAACCGCTGACCATCGATGCACCGCTTTGCCGAACGGCCCTGCATGAAGAAAAAAAACGCCACGCGGGGATCTTCCTGTCCGGGGGCATGGATTCCCTGGCCGCCCTCAAGCGGATCAAAGACAACTATGCCCCGGCACATCCCGGGTATCCCAGAGACGCTCTGCTGGTCCACGGTTTCGACATCGGCGGCGTGATCGCGCAGGGTGCGAAATACCACGTGTTCGAACGCGCCAAGGCAGCTATGGCACCCGTTGCTGCCGACGCAGATCTGGCCCTTATTCCCATCTATACGAATATCCGCCACCTGTGCGACAATCGCGATCTGTGGCTCAACCAGTTTTTCGGCGCCGTGCTGGCCGCCGCCGTCCACGCTTTTTCTATGCGCATCAACCTGGCCTGGCTGGCCTCTTCATACGACATCCCCCACCTGCACCCCTGCGGCTCCCACCCCCTGCTGGATCCGGAGTACGGCAGCGCCGATCTTCAGATCCGCCACCGCGATGTAGGACTGTCCCGCATGGAAAAACTGAAAATGGTGGCCGGCTGGGATGTGGCTTTCCAGAATTTCCGCGTCTGCCTGGCCAATGTGCCGGAAAAACTCAACTGCGGCCGCTGCGAGAAGTGCGTGCGCACCATGCTGGAACTGGAGGCCCTGGGCCTTCTGGACAAGACCCGGGCATTTGAGGATGATGCAGTCGACCCGGCCTGGCTGGACGCCTTCAGCATCACCATCCGCGTACGCGAGCCCTTCTATAAGGAGCTGGTTGAACCGCTTCGGAAACGCGGCAGGGGCGATCTTGCCGAAAAGATTGAAGAAAAACTCAAAGGTTAGCGGCAGGATGGTGGGTCACGTTTACCCTTTATAGATCCCCACGACACATACCTGTCTCAACGCATTTTTCCTTTGCACCGCTTCGCAGGCCATCGTGTCAGAAGGCCTGACGCGACCGCTTTCACATTGCCACGAATAAATTAAACACGATTTCACAAAGTCATATGAATTTGATCTAAGGCAAGATCGTGCTTATTTTGCCAGTTCGAACATTGTTTCTTTAGATAAGCCGAATGCGCATTCTCATGCTCTGACCTGTTCCGCTCGACAGCACGATTTCCAGGCCCCACCTCCTACTGAGCCAATTTTTGATGACTCGCACCATATCGCCAGAGGCCTCCCATGACTCGAGCGCACGGAGTACGAAAACTCAGCATCATCCTCAGTGCAGATTCGGGCTATCGAAGGCAGCAAGAGGTTAATAAGCGAGCTGGTCCGGCCATTTAAGGGATGAGTCGTTGATGCTCCGGGTGATAATTTACTGGCAGAATTTGCAGGTGTTCTGAATGCTCTGAAAATCACATTAAGATGTTGGGTCCCCTATTTTGTATAATTTTACAGGAGGTTATTATGATACCTGCTTTTGAAAAAAGTGGTAGGCGACGAGGAATAGAGAGGCGCCAATACTACCTCACAATTCATTTTCCTGATCGAAGATCCGGAAGGGCCAGGAGGATCGGAAATGACAGGAGGATCAGCGCGCCCACCAAGAAAAGAAATGGGAAAGAACGAAGGTGGTCATAAAACCACTTAATATCATTATGGTCCGAAAAGGTGTAAATGAGTTTAAATAGGCGTCGTTCGATCAGATGGCCATTGTCTGGAAACATCAATACCACGGCGTATGTCTATCAAGATTTGGAGGGTTTCAGAAGATATTTGGCTATTTTTAATTGTTTCAAGGGCGCACTGGACCATTTGCTGACACGGACCCAATTTTGACGGTTTTCGCTGTCAGACCGTCTTTCCTTGGATCTGCGTCTGTCCGGTTTGCCAAGAAAAAACCCTTTGATTGAGAAAAGACGCCTTCTGTCTTTTCCTGTACGTCTTTCGATGAATGATCGATCGGTTCGTTGCATATATTACCTCTGCCAGTCGGTTTCGCTGGAATGTATCTGCAGCAACGGCAACTATCCTTGGGATTCGGACGTGGTTTAAACGCCTGCGCGTCAACTATCTTTCACGGCGCTTCGATGGCTCATTTTTCGTCTGTTTTTTTTCCGTTTGTCTCGGTCTGGGTCGAGCATGGTATGCATCTCTCGCCTGTCTTTTCCACTTCTCTGATCAACATCTCTAAGGTTTCGCGGCGTTGGATGAGTGTCTAATCTATCAATCATTTTTTTATCCTCGCTAAATTTGGTTTTATTCCAAATTTTTAAAATGCTTCCACCAATGCCTGATCGGACGTCAACCGGTCTACGATGGATTGGTAAAAGATAGTACCCGTCAGGTGCAAATGCAATAAATATGCAATTTTCAGGAGAATAAAAAATTATTAAATAATATCAGTGTGAAAAGAAACTTTTTACATGTGGCGGCGGGCAAGAAATTATGAATAAATTTTCACAATTCTGAGAAAAAAACTCACAACTTCATCGGACCGGCTCCTTTTCCCCGTAAAAAAGCAGTTGTTCGTCAGAAGCCTTGCTTTAACAGCCTGTTGATTTCCTCCGGGTAGGCCATGCACAGGGTTTCGTTGAACAGGTTGCGCAGGGCGCCGATGTCCGGGGTGCCCAGCTTCTGGTTGAAAAAGGTGCGGGGCGAGAAGAGCAGGTGAAAACGAAAGTGATCGTCGCCCCAGGCGGCGGTAAAAAAGTTCATGTTGAAGCTGTATACCCCCATCTTGTCGTATTCGACCATCAATCGGGCCAAGCCGGTGGCCATATCCATCAGGTCTTCGGCAGTCAGATCCAGGGTGCAGCGGGCCTCCTCCACCACTGCCAGGACGTCGCCGGCAACCCCCATGGGGGCAAACGCGGTCAACCAGTGCGTGCGGCCGACTTGCCCCAGGTAGCGCTGCCCGGCATCCCTTTCTGCAGCCACCAGATCATCCCAGTAAGTGGAACCATGGGCGTCCTTGTAGTTGCGGGAGGCTTCGATTTCCTGGCGCATTAGGTTAGGGGCGGTGGATGTGGAGAACACCTGCAAATGGGGATGAATCAACGAACTGCCTGCCGGCGGCATGTAGTTCCAGTTGACGATGTGATAGACGGATTCCGGGTGGCCGGATTCCGCCACGCGTCTGAAAAAATCGTGGACGAAGCCAAACGCATCCGCCATATGGGCCGGTGTGAATGCCGTCATGGGGACGTAATGCCGGGGGCCGAATGTGGCCACGGCGCCGATGCTGTCATAGGGGGCAATGTTGGGAAAGATGACCATATCGTCTTTTTGCATACGACCCTCGGCGATGAGGTCCTTGGTGAAGCAGGGGGTCACATCGAGCACCTTGTCCCCACAGAATGGGCACCAGGCCTCGGTGCCGGCCACAAGGGCATCGAAGTCCGGCTTTTCCCATTGCAGTTTCATGAAATGGCAGATCCGGGAGGTCCGACCGGTCAGTGGATCGATGCGGATCTCGCTGGGGATGCGCCGCTCGGCCATCTCCTGTTGCGGATTGAGCATGACGGTCTCTTTCTTGATGGCCTCGAATTTCATGGCGACTCCTTTGAAACCGCTCACGGCAGGCAGTGAGGGTTTTTCGCTGTAGCGTTGAACAGGATAGGCGACTGCTGATGACTTCAGGGAATATGGACGTGTCTCTCAGGCGACGACACAGGCCCATGGACGAAAGAACTGATAATGCAGAATGATCATAATTTTATTTATGTGTCAATGCGTTACCGTAAATCCGGCCCTTCACCGCCATGCCAGGTGGGTTGCTTTTGACGGATTGGCATGATTCCCGCCGTGTTAACCGCAACCCGCCCGGGGCGCAATCAAAGTGACAGTTTAATCCTATCAATGGCCACCGATTCTAACCGCATTGAAATATCATCGTCGGCTGACAATATTAAACTATCAGAGTAAAATTTCGGATTGAACCAATCCAACTGTAAAACTGAGGTGACCGGATGACATTTGAAATTTTGATTAACAAGCGCATCGCGTGGGTAAGTTTGATGACCCTTTTTATCGTGCCGCCGGCAGGCGCCACGGAGGTTGAAAACGTTTTCTTCGACGAACAGGTGATGGTTGGCCAGCAGGCCTTGGGAATCAAGGGTGCCGGGGTGCTTCGATATATGCACTTTATCAAAGCATATGCCGGAGCCCTTTATACCCAACCCGATCTTGCGCCCGAGACCGTTCTTTCCGACACGCCCAAACGACTGGAGATCGAGTATTTCCACGCCCTGAAGGGTAAAGACTTCGGGCCGGCCACCTACAAAGGACTGTCAAACAACCTGGACGCGGCGGCAATTGAGCGTCTCCGTCCACGGATCGACTACCACAACAGCCTCTATGTGGATGTCCAGCCCGGTGACCGCTACGCCCTGACCTATGTTCCCGGTGTGGGCACGGAACTGGCCCTCAACGGCAGGCCGATCGGAACCATCGAGGGGGCGGATTTTGCAGCGGCTATTTTTTCGCTCTGGCTTGGAGAGAACCCCTTTGACAGGCAGTTTAAGAACGCCCTGCTGGGCTTGAACGGTTAAGCCCCATGCAACCTGCATCTTTTAAGACACGCCTGGCTTATGCGATGCCGGCATTTGCCCTGGCCATTATCGGCATACCGGTATATGTATACATCCCCAAATTCTATACGGATGTGGTGGGCATCGATATTGGTCTGGCCGGTCTTCTGCTGTTTGGCGTGCGCCTTTTTGATGCCGTCACCGATCCGCTCATGGGCACCCTGTCCGACCGGACGCGCTCTCGCTTCGGCCGCCGCAGGCCCTACATCATGGCTGGTTCAATACTCGTCGCCGTCGCCCTGATTTTTCTTTTCAATCCTCCAGCGGTGTCGACCACCTGGAGCACACTCTGGTTTGCCTTCTGGATTTATGCGCTCTTTTTGTTCTGGACCCTGGTCACGGTTCCCTATGAATCGCTGGGTCCGGAGATCACCTATGACTACCACGCGAGAACATCCTTGTTTGCCTGGCGGGATGGTTTTCTGATTGCCGGCACCCTGGCAGCCGCAGCGTCTCCGGCCCTGGTGCAGGCCATCTTTGAGACCGGTGACGATGCCTCCGGCCAGCGCAGTCAGTTTTTCTGGATTTCGGTGATCTATGCCCCCCTGGTCGTGGGGATGTGCGGGTGGTGCGTCAGGGTCGTACGCGAACGGGAGTATATACCGGCGGTGGCTTCAGCCGTCGGCTGGCGAGACCTTCGATCGGTCTTCAAGAACCGGCCGTTTATGATCCTGTTGGCCGCCTACACCATCAGCGCCATCGGCAGCAACCTGCCGGCAACGCTGATTCTTTACTACGTTCAGTACGTGCTCGGTTCAAGCCAGGCGGACCTGTTTCTCATGCTTTACTTCGTGACCGGTATCCTCCTCCTTCCGGTCTGGGTCCGCCTGGCCCATCGCTTCGGCAGAAAAGAGACCTGGATTGCATCGATGGCAGTCAACACCGGCGCATTCATCGGCGTCTTTTTTCTGGGTCCGGGAGACACCGCCGTCTATGCGATCCTGGTGGTGGTGTCTGGCATCGGATTCGGTGCCACCCTGGCCCTGCCCTCTGCCATCCAGGCAGATGTGATTGATTACGACGAGTTGAAAACGGGCCGCCGCCGGGAAGGCCAGTATATCGGGCTGTGGTCCATTGCCAAGAAACTGGCTGCCGCCGTGGGCGTTGGTGTGGGTCTGGCCGTTCTCGGTGCCACCGGGTACACGCCCAACGTTGCTCAGACCGACACGGTGCGCCTTGCCCTGCGTGTCCTCTACGCCCTGGTGCCATCGGTTTGCAACCTACTGGCCATCGCCATCGCCTTGTACTACCCCATCAGCGGTGACATCCACGGCCGTATCCGGGCAGCCATCGACCGGCGTCAGGCTGGCCATATCGTTGCAGACCCGCTGAAACCTGCAGAAACGATCGGATAGAGAAAATGACCATGGAAAGCTGGATCGCCATACCAATGATCAACCTGGCCACCGTTGGCGCGATGATGACCGTGGGCTGGATTTTCAGTGTATTGTATCGCAACGTCACCATCGTGGACAGTCTGTGGGGCTTGGGATTTGTGCTGGTGGCAGGGGTTACCTTTTGGACCGGTGGCGGATTTGGCGGCCGCAGCCTGCTGATTCTGGTCCTGACCGCCTGCTGGGGCTTGCGCCTTGCCGGTTATCTGACCTGGCGCAACTGGGGTAAACCGGAAGACCATCGCTACGGCCAGTGGCGGGAGAAAAGCGGGCAACGCTTCTGGATCGTCAGCCTCTTCAAGGTGTTCTGGCTGCAGGCGCTCTTTCTCTGGTTCATCTCTCTGGTCCTTCAAAAAGCGCAGTTGTCCGCAGCGCCGTTCCGATTCACCGCGCTGGACATCCTTGGTACCGCGGTTTGGTCGGTTGGTTTTGTTTTCGAGTCGGTCGGGGACTGGCAGCTGGCCCGGTTCAAAGCCGATCCGAAAAACCGCGGCCGGGTCATGGATCAGGGTTTGTGGGCATGGAGCCGCCATCCCAACTACTTCGGCGAATTTTTAATCTGGTGGGGTTTCTTCCTGGTTGCCTTGACTACACCGGGTGGGTGGTGGACAGTTATCAGTCCGATTATCATTACCATTGTGTTGCTGAAAATGACCGGTGTGCCGCTGACCGAAGCGGCTCTCAAGACCCGGCGTCCCGGTTATGCCGAGTACATCGAAAATACCAGCACATTCTTTCCGAAGCCTCCGGGAAAGAAGGTCAGATGAAGTCGCTTATCGATCTGGCAGACCGGGCCTGGCTGCCCGACGCGTTGATACGGCTGGGCATCCGCCGGTTGAACCGGTTGCGGCTAAAGGCGGAAACTAAAAGACATGGCCATAACCGCAGGCAGGTGATCGGCTATTTCGTAAGAACCATGGGATTAAGTCCGGTGGCGCTCTCCACGGGCGAGGCCAACGCGCAGCATTACGAAGTCCCGGCGGCCTTTTTCGAACAGGTACTGGGAAAACATTTGAAATACAGCGCCGGTTTCTGGAATCCCGGCGTCACCTCTCTGGACCAGTCCGAGGCGGACATGCTGGCAGTCACCGCCGAGCGGGCCGGGCTGGCAGACGGCATGGATATTCTGGAGCTGGGCTGCGGATGGGGGTCGCTCACCCTGTGGAATGCCGCCAATTTTCCCAACGCCCGGATCACGGCGGTTTCGAATTCCGCCTCCCAGCACCGTTTCATCGAACACCGCTGCCGTGAACGGGGGCTGACCAACGTGCAGGTGATCACCGCCGACATGAACCACTTTTCAACGGACCAGCGCTTCGATCGGATTCTATCCGTGGAGATGTTCGAACACATGCGCAACTGGGAGTCGCTGTTGGCACGGATCGACACCTGGTTGAAAGACCGCGGCCGGGTGTTCATTCATATTTTCACCCACCGTCAATTTGCCTATCCTTTCGAGGCCGACGGCGACGACAACTGGATGGGACGACACTTCTTTACCGGCGGCATGATGCCCTCGGATGACCTGATATGCAATTTCCATAAGCACCTTCTGGTGGAAAAGCACTGGCAGGTCAATGGCACGCACTACCGCAAAACCGCCGATGCCTGGCTGGCCAATATGGACGCCCGGAAACGCTCGATCATTCCGATCCTGGCGGATATTTATGGCCAAAAAGATGCAGCGTTGTGGTTTCAGCGCTGGCGGATCTTTTTCATGGCCTGCAGTGAACTGTGGGGGTATGCCGACGGCCAGGAATGGATGGTGTCTCATTACCTGCTGAAAAAGGTGCTTAATGGCTTGTCTGTGTGAACAAATCGCTGGTAGTGACATTGACCTGTCCCCAACCTGCATTGGCCACCTGTGGATATTCCAGAACCTCGAAGCAGAGGAAATTAAAGCGCTCAGTCGTGGGGCGTTGCGGAAAAAATCGACCACCGGCCAAGCGTTGTTTCTGCAGGGAGATCCCACCGATGAAATGTTTCTTGTTAAAGGCGGCCGCGTCAAGCTTTCCAAAGTGCTGGAAGACGGCACCGAATTGACACTGGATATCCGCAAGGCCGGTGACTTTGTCGGTGAAAACATGTTTTCGGAAGAGGGGCAATACCCAGTCAGCGCCTATTGTCTGGAAGGTACCTTGACCTGCGGTTTCAGCCGCAGCCAGTTTGAACAGATGGTCCTTCAACACCCCAAGGTCGGATTGCCGATCATAAAAAACCTTAGAGAACGAATCACCTGGCTGACAATGCGGGTGGGAAGCCTGGCCGTCACCAATGTTGAAGATCGGCTTTACGGTGTGCTCACCAGTGTCGCCAAAGAGCTTAGGGCACAAAACCCCCAAGGCGTGGTGATTCAGTTTCCTTTGACGCAATAGTATACCTGATTTTAAATGGTTTAACTGACCTGATAATTATTTTTGTCATTGTAACTGTTGCTACAGAATGTTTGCCTTCAAGGTCAAATAATAGAGGAAAATTTCAAATACCCCAAATACATTGGAGACCCCGATGAAATTACAGGAAAAACTCGATGCAATGAAAAAGGAGAATATGGCAAAGAGGCCGCCTGAAATGGTTGCGACGCTGTTGCAGGAGGTCGAAAATCTGGTGCAATCCGGAATCGCTGACAAGGCGATAAAGATTGGTGAAACGCTGCCCGAGTTTATCCTTCCCGATGAAAAAGGCAATTTTGTCAGCTCAAACCATCTTCTTGCGAAAGGGCCCCTTGCCATCAGTTTTTATCGAGGTATCTGGTGACCTTACTGCAATGTGGAGCTGGAAGCTCTGCAGGAAGTATACGGCCAGGTGCAGGAACTGGGAGGTTCAATCATCGCCATTTCCCCTCAATTGGATAAATATACGAAACAGGTTGTGAAAAAGCATCAACTCACTTTCCCGGTACTGACAGATAAAAATAACGGATTTGCGAATGAGTTAGGCCTGGTTTTCACCCTCCCGAAAAAACTCCAGGAAATATACATCGGTTTCGGCATCGATCTCCAACGATTCAACGGTAACGACTCCTGGGAACTGCCCATGTCCGGAAGGTTTATCATCGACAGAAACGGTACTATCAGAAGCACTGAGGTGCATCCCGATCATACCATCAGGCCGGAACCGACCGAAATCGTAGATCTTCTGATATTTTAACTAATGAGTGCAGGAAAAATTGGATGAATAAAAAAGGTTTACTATTTTTTATAAGCCCAATTCACTCAAACCTGGATGATTCTCAGGCCGTGGACCCAAAACCCAGTGATATTTTCGCTCAGATTCTTTGATCGGCAGATCATTTATGCTTGCCATGCGATATTGCATGAGCCCGTTTTTATTAAATTCCCAATTTTCATTTCCATAGGAACGAAACCAATTTCCACTATCATCATGCCATTCATAAGCAAAGCGCACAGCGATACGGACATCATTAAAAGCCCATATTTCTTTTATCAGACGGTAATCTAACTCTTTAGCCCATTTGTCTTGAAGGAAGAGTATGATTTCCTCTCGGCCTTTGACAAATTTTGATCGATTTCTCCATTGACTGTCGATTGTATAAGCCAAAGCAACTTTCTCTGGATTACGTGTATTCCATCCGTTTTCAGCAGCTCTTACTTTTTGAGTTGCAGTTTCAAGGGTAAAAGGTGGAAGTGGTGGACGATTTTCTTCCATGTTTTATTCTCCTTTTTTTAACAATTGTTTTATAAACAATTGTGATATCTAACAGTTAATTTAATTCTTGTCGATTGAATCTTTTGGAATTCATTTACCCATATGCCTCCTATGGTGCATAGCGGATGCCGGGACAGAAGGGGCAGAGGCAAGCGTTCTTTTGGGCTATGGCTGCCACCCGGATAGGTGCCATATCGTCAACAACCATGGCGGTAATATTCTTAGGCCAAAAACTGTGTCGAAGCTTTCTGCCATGAAAGCATTTATGAAACAGAACAAAATCGCACAATGGTGATAACGCCCGGTTGGATCCGTTCTTCCTCCAACATGATGGATAAGACAAATGGAAAATATATTGATTTCAAAACAGCAACTTGAACACTTAATCCAGGAAGCGAAAAGGCTTGGAGCGACTTCTTCCGCCATTATATCGTCCAAAGAGATCCAGGTTAAAGACACTTTGGCGGCATTATGTAACGGAGAATATACCTGCCCGAATTATGGTCTTGCAGCAAGCTGCCCGCCCTATGTGGAAGGCCCGGTCGAATTCAGAAAGTGGCAGGCGCAGAGCAAACAGGCCATTACCGTGAAAATAGAGTTGCCGACATCCGTCATGTTTTCCGATGAGCGCAAGGGTGTCATGCAACTCCTTCATCAAATCGTAGCAACGGTAGAGCAAAAAGCTATCGAGACAGGTTTTGGAAAATCAAAAGCGTTTGCAGGTGGATCATGTAAAGAACTGTTTTGTGAGGATCAGGAAAAGTGCTGTGTTGTAGCAGAAAATAAACCCTGCCGCCATATAGAGTCTGCCCGTCCATCGATGTCAGGTTTTGGTATCGATGTCACTCAATTGATGCTGTCTTCCGGATGGCCAGCCCAAAAAGCGGAAAAACCATATTTTCCCCATAAAGACGCAACAAGTTGGGTGGCGGGCCTCATCATGCTTGGCTAAAATGGTAAACGAAACAAAAAAGAAAACTCAGCTGATATGGCAAAATTCAAATTATTGCCAATAACCAATTGCCGCAAATGCAACAAACCGACCTGCCTTGCATTTGCAGCAGCAATATTTCAAAGCCAAGCTTCTTTAGGTTACCACAATATTTAATGATGTTGGGCTCAACAACTATACACGGAGACAAACATGGCCTTTCTAACGATTGACGAAACCAAGTGCAAACAGGACGGAATCTGTGCGGCCGAGTGCCCCAGACGGATTATTATTCAGGAAAATGACAAGTGTTTCCCTCGAGTTGCACAGGCGGATGAAGCCAACTGCATGGCCTGTGGACACTGCGTGGCCGTCTGCCCTCACGGTGCCTTGAGTGTGACCGGGGTGGCCATTGAAGACTGCCCGGAGGTAGATAAGGACCTGGTCTTGTCCTGGGATCAGACCGAACAGTTCCTCCGCTCCCGGAGATCTATCCGATGGTTCAAGGACAAGGCCATGGAGCGGGGAACCCTGGATCAGTTGATCAATACAGCCCGCTATGCCCCTACGGCCAGCAACGCCCAGAACCTTCATTGGACGGTAATCGAGGGACGGGACAATTTGGAATCACTATCTCGGGGAACCATCAACTGGATGGAACGGGTTATCGAAGCCCACCCCGACGCTCCGGCAGCCGCTTATTTCCGCCCAGTGGTGGCTGGCTGGGCCACCGGCTACGACGGCATCCTGCGCACTGCCCAGACCCTCATTGTTCCCACCGCTCCCAAAGGGAACGCCAACGGCTTGGTGGACTTGAGCATCGCCTTGGCTTATCTGGAACTGGCCGCCCTGCCCCTGGGCGTGGGCACCTGCTGGGCCGGCTTGCTCCGGGGGGCCATGCTGGCCACCCCCGAGTTGGTGGAATCCATGGGGCTGCCCGGGGGACACACCTGGTTCTACCCGATGATGATCGGGTATCCCAAGTTTAAGTATCATCGGTTGCCGGAGAGGAAAGCGCCGGTGATTCACTGGAAGTAGAGACTAACTGAATTTGATCAGTTAGGAAAAAATGAAGATAAGGATTCCATAAACAGATGAAACGCGGTCCGGGATACCGGGAATTTGTCACACTGATGGCGCTCATGATATCCATCACGGCGCTGTCCATCGATATGATGCTGCCGGCGCTGCCGGAGATCGGCAGGGAT
This sequence comes from uncultured delta proteobacterium, assembly GCA_963697225.1. GTDB lineage: Bacteria > Desulfobacterota > Desulfobacteria > Desulfobacterales > Desulfosarcinaceae > Desulfosarcina. Next base: position 179,040 of record CAVONM010000028.1, on the reverse strand, counting down.
CTTCGTGTTTGTCACGCCAATGATATCCAGCTGGTTGTTACCGTATTGCTGTTCGGCATGGGAATCGGTCAACTGCTGTTTGGCCCCCTTGCTGATTCATTCGGCAGAAAACCAGTCATTATTACCGGTTTTTTTATTTTTATCATTGGATGTTTGTTGTCTATTTTTTCCAACCGATTTGAGGTGATGGTGGTCGGGAGAATGATTCAAGGCATTGGTACGGGCGGGCCACGAACCGCAATCATTGCCCTTGTCAGAGACCAGTACGGCGGTCGGGCCATGGCCCGAATCATGTCCGCTGTGATGGCAATTTTTATTGTTGTGCCGGCCATCGCACCGGCATTGGGACAAGCCGTATTGCTGACAATGGGTTGGAGGGCCATTTTCGGCGTTTTGATGATTCAGGGACTTGTCGCTTTGACTTGGTTTACCATCAGGCAACCGGAGACGCTTTCCCGAGACGATCGCATTCCCTTTTCCAGCGGTCGAATTCTGGATGCTGTCCTCGGGGTGTGTAAAAATCGCCTCTCCATGGGATACACCCTCGCTTCTGGGTTCATCGCCGGAGTGCTTATGTCATACCTGAGCAGTGCCCAACAGATCTTCCAGGAGGTGTATGGTCTGGGCAGGGAATTTCCGATCTATATGGCCACTCTGGCGCTCTTCGTAGGTGGTGCCTCCTTCGTAAATTCCCGCATCGTCATGCGATTCGGAATGCGGGTGCTGTCCTATCGGGCAGTTCTGTTATTTGTCGTTCTGACCACGATTTATCTCGCGGTCACCTACCAAATGGGCGGTCGAACACCGCTGTGGTTGATGATGGTATTTTTCGCACCGTCGTTTTTCTGCATGGGAATACTCTTTGGAAATTTGAGTGCCATTGCCATGGAGCCGTTGAAGCATATGGCGGGCATCGGTGCAGCGATTATCGGATCGTTATCCAATTTTATCTCTTCTTCATTAGGGGCCCTGATCGGAAGATGCTATGATGGCTCTATGCTTCCGCTTGCCTCAGGATTTTTTATCTTAGGGATTTTAACGGTAATCGCTATGCGATGGTCAGAGAATATCTAGGAAGGTGGCAGGATAATCATGATAATGATTAGAAATAGCCAGATCGTATCACACGATTTCCTGCAAAGCAGGTTACTGCTATCCCCTCCCAGGATGAATTTTGGCTTAAGCGCGTCGATTCATTCGATCTTGTTCAAAGCCACGTCTTTTAACCCATCATGCGGACATACCTGATACAGCTGATGGCAGGAATAGGTCAGCTTTAGGGTATGGACGTCCATGGATGCCGACCCTTTTCTCAACAATGCCTCCCAGGAATACGCCTTTGCATCGTTTACCCGGTCGAACCGGTCCCGGGGCATTGCGGCCAGGATATGGGTCGTGATGCATGTGGTCAGAATGTCCAGTGCATGCTCGAAATCCAGAAAATTTTCCTTGAGCATGAAAGCCGCATGCAGGCCGGTGATGCAATGAAGGACCACAATGTCATGCGTCCGGTTGAACAGGGGAATCAAATGATCCAACAACCCGCAGGCCTTGTCTCCTTCATCGCCGTTGACGACAAAACCCGTCCGCAGATATTCGTCCGAACCATACAACGCCTTTAACCGTTGGCCCAGTGAGGATTTGGATTGGATGATCCGCTGGATCGGTGCTGAGCTGGTCAGACTGCTCATCTCTTCGGAAAAGGCGGACCGACCCACTTGGCGGCTGAACGTTCCGGCTTCCCTATAGGCCGTCAGGTAGTATGCCAGGGCCCTGGTGATTTCATCCAGGGATGCAGTTTCCGCGCGATACCCGTCCACGGCATATCCGAGCCTGATCAATGCGTGAAACAGCCCCGAAGAGATGCCCATCGGATAAGTTTTCAGCGTCTGTTTAACCATCTGTTCCACGCCCTGGGAAGCCATCGCTTCGTTGACGAGGTCCAGACAGGACTCGTACAAATCACGCTGTCCAATGCATGCATCGATGCTGTCCACCGCCGGGTAGTTGGACTGGAGGGGATCGACCTTGAAATGCGTTGCAAAATTGGCCGAGAATGTCTCAACCCGGTCCAGATCCCCGGTCATCCGGTAAAGCGCCAGCTGTGCCATCGGCAGATGATTGATGAACCTGCCCATGTATGGCCGGCATGATTCTGCATATCGATTGATGATTTCATATAGCATCGTTCCGGTTCCCTTATCCGCTCTGCCTACGCACGACACCGCACCGCGAGCAACCGCTGTAAATTTCAGCATTGAAGCCTCTAACCGGCGTAGTAACTAATCTTCGGATTTTACCTTGTCCTTCCTGGGCGATGGTTCGTCGTTGCCGTAGATTTCAACATAGGCGTTATGCGAGGGGCATCCCTGCTTCCAGTGATTCCTTACTTGTCTGCCGATAAAGGAATCCGGAAATTTCCGCCCGATATTGCATCCGGGGCAGACTTTACTCCATCCGGCCAGTATTTTTTTCATCTCCATGATCGACTCCTTTCTTCATGGTTATCCACTCGAATAATAAATGCCTTTATGCGATTGACAAATCGTTGGAGCGTTACAGCAATTGAGCCCTCCCCGCGGCAAGCCACGGGGAATGTTCACCGTAAGGATGAAAGTCTATTTTCAGTTCGCTCGCTAACCCCGCCGCAAGCGGCGAGGAAAGTGCTCGCTATCGCGGTTCACGGCTCAATAAACGACGGGGCAGAAAGAAGGGGCAGTCAAAATGTACACTCAACCTGAAAATTTAAGGCATATAGGTATTATTAACTGATTTTGGCGTCTGTCAAGAATTGATATATGTTTTTGAACAGTTACAAAAATCCAATAGATGCGACTGGATCGATTACTATAGGTTTGTTTCTTTTGGTAAGGCGGTTCAGGAAGGTACGGATATTTTCGGGCTTGACTGGATCAATGGGACCATCACCGAAATGCAAATACGATGTGATCCTTGATAGTTAAATTCGATGGCAAGCAACCATACGAATCGGTGAAATTCATTTTTATCAGATAGCCACAGCGTATTTGCCTGGTTATAAATATTTGGGTCATCGATCAGAAGACCATCTATCCCAGCAATTGACAACTTTGCGATTCGGAAGCTACTCTCAATACATCTTAGTTCGGCGAACTTCTGTGATGGATGATTTTTTCTGAGGTAATCTGCACCGAACTGGCTTTCCGGCTGACCACCACATGGTGTGCTCATCCATTTTATCTGCCAGTGCCTGCTACTGGCAAGAGCACCAGAATTTTTGCAACCCTTATTTTCGCCCATTTTTCAGACAATACACCCTTGTGCCGATTATAACCGGTTTTTTAAAAATACTAAGAACCGGGATGACGATTTCAATGCTGATCTCTTCTGTTCAGCAAAACAGGTGGTTTACTCCGTCCATTAATGTCCGATTGTGGCATTCTGGTATGACAAGATCTCCTGTTTATAATGGGAGCAGAGCACCTTGGAGCCAATCGAGCCGGTAAGATGTCTCTTCGAAAGGGGTTGCCATTAGCACTCTTTCTTTCGGCAATGCCGAAACTCAAAAATGTTCCCATCCTGTCTCAGCGCCTCATAATAAATGTTTTTTAAGGTCGTGACATGCCGCTTACAGACAATTTTGACACCATTGATGGTAGGTGGGAGGTAGTCGAGCCGACAGTCAGCTGTCACTTTCAGTCCGCATATTGTAATCCCTCATGTTAAATTTTATACGATGAGGAAGGCCACGCGCCATCCTACCTAATTCGACATTAATAATGTGACGAAATTCATTCACATCGATATCTAAATGATTACAGATATTAATAAAGCTCGTGATGGATTCAGAATCATTTACTGCTATCCAATATAGAGCTTGGCTCTTGTAAATCTCATGGTCACTATAGGTAGGTTTAAAAATATCTTTGATAGCACGAGTTAAAATTGCAACATACAGCGATCGGATAGATTCAGCCAAGCTTCCGATGTCTGGATCGGGAATGTAAAGATTGGGGGCGGCATGCGTATTGCGCATCGGCATCTTCTTTAGGATGGGTTGCACCACATATTATGACATTTAACATCGACGATTAGTTTACACTAAATCCTATTAATAAGCGAACAGAAGAATTGGTAACCCAATACCCCATAGCTATCCTTGCCTTAATTGGTGAAGGGGTTTCTTGGAAGAGAGTACGATCGAAGTCCATAGGACTTCGCTGCCATTGGAGGATTTTTCCTGATAAATGAACTGGAAAGCACATATTTTGACAGAATCGGTTTTTTTCATATCCCTCAATATACCACCACTTTGTTAGATATTGTGATATCATCAATATTGGATCAAACGGCTCACATTTTTTTCAAACTCTTTTTTATGAATAAATGAAATAAACAAAAACAAGTTCTCAATATGTATAGGAAAACAGGTTAAAACAGGAAGGTTTGAGATGAATCCGAAAAAACAGCACCTGCAACCGACAACCATTATCGACTCTGATCATGAATCCGTTCAGTCATTCGCACATCAGCATGTAGGCAGTTCCAACAACCCAGCAGACCAGGCGGTCAGTCTCTATTATGCCGTCCGAGACGGAATTCGATACAATCCATACCTGTTTGAGCTTTCCGTAGACGGCCTCAAAGCATCCACGACTTTGGCAGTCGGTGAAGCATGGTGTGTCCCCAAAGCCGTACTTTTGACAGCGTGCTGCCGGGTGATGGGCATACCGGCTCGTGTGGGCTATGCCGATGTCCGGAACCACTTATCCACAAAACGTATGCGGGAGCAGATGAAAACGGACGTTTTTTATTGGCACGGCTACACCGCCATCCACTTGGGCGGAAAGTGGGTAAAATCGACACCAGCATTCAATATTGAGTTGTGTGAAAAATTTCGTCTGAGGGCGCTGGACTTTGACGGACAAAACGATTCCATCTATCATCCATTTGATCTGGACGGCAACAAGCATATGGACTACATTCTGTTCCGGGGTGAATATGATGATGTACCCTTGGAAGAGATGCAAGAGAGCATCAAAGATTTGTATAGTAGCATTTCCTTCGCGACAGAGAAAACCAATTTCGATGATGATGTTAATAAGGAGACAGCATCTGTTTCAGAATTGTCCGAACCGTTCTCTTCCAGTTAAATCCCAAACCAAGTCGCAGATAGTATATGCTGTATCTCCGAGGGAGCCGAATCATGTTCGGTCATCTTCGCCCGGTTTGAAAGAGGAGGTTGTATGGATAGTTCTGAATGGCGCCGGGAAGCTGCTCGAAATGCCTTGGGCAGACTGTTGCCACGCCTTGAAGTTAAATATAAAAATGCGCTCGCCGACATCACTGTGCAGCGGAACCATTTCAAAAACCGCCTCAACCGCGAATGGGAGCGCTTGTTCCTATACCTTCACGAGCTTTTCGGGTGGCAGTATGATTTCTTTTATACCCTGGAACAACTTCTCGACATGCTCATCCGCTACTGGATAGATCGCCCTGAGACGATGCATCAGCTCGATGAACAGCGCGAGGCCGATCCCCAATGGTTCCTTTCCGAAGATATGATCGGTATCGTTTTGTATGTGGATCTGTTCAGTGACAATCTGGCAGGACTGCGCAATCATATCCCCTATTTTGAAAAACTGGGGGTGACCTATCTGCATTTGATGCCCTTATTTTCAGTTCCCCACGGGGAAAACGACGGTGGCTATGCGGTTAGCGACTACCGGGCCGTCAACCCGGATCTCGGGACCATGGAGGACCTTTCCCAACTGGCGGCCGAGCTCCGTGAACGGGGAATCAGTCTGGTCTTGGATTTCGTGTTCAACCATACTTCCGACGAACACGCATGGGCGCAAAAAGCCAAGGCAGGCGATCCGGAGTTCTTGAATTATTATCTTACCTTTACGGACCGCGCCCTGGTCGATCGATTTCAGGAGCATTTAAGAGATATTTTTCCTACCGTGCGTAAAGGCAGTTATACCTGGAATGGCGAACTGCAGCGCTGGGTGTGGACCACGTTCAACAGCTACCAGGGGGATTTGAACTATAGCAATCCGGCCGTGTTTCAGGCCATGGCGGAAGAGATGTTGTTTCTGGCCAACCAGGGAGTCGAAGTTTTACGATTGGATGCCGTGGCATTTATCTGGAAGCGACTGGGCACCAATTGCGAGAACCAACCTGAAGCCCATACAATTATTCGGGCCTTTAACGCCATGGTCAGGATCGTTTCCCCGGCCATGCTTTTCAAATCCGAAGCCATTGTTCATCCCGATGACGTGATCAAGTACGTTCACCCGGAAGCGTGTCAATTGTCCTACAACCCACTGCTGATGGCCTTGCTCTGGGAAGCCTTGGCAACACGTGAGGTAAAACTGCTGGAACACTCCATGCGCCACAGGGAGCGGCTGCCTTACGGCTGTGCATGGGTCAACTACCTGCGCTGTCATGACGACCTCGGATGGACTTTTGATGATAAAGATGCATGGCATATAGGAATCAATCCCCAAGGGCACCGAAAATTTCTGAATGATTTCTATACTGGCAAACACCCGGGGTCCTTCTCCAGAGGCGTACCGTTTCAATTCAATCCGGACAACGGCGATCAGCGCATATCCGGTACGTTATTTGTGGATTGATATTTCCGGCCAGTAGGAGGACCGCGGAAAGAGTTCAGCGCATGGGTGGCTCAAAGAAATTGATCGAAAGGGGTAATCAAGAAAAAAAACCGGGTTTGGAATAAAGATTTTAATTCAGTTTGTTCCGAATATCTAAGTTTAACTGTATTCTGATTCGATCAATGCTTTTACTGTATAATATGCCAAATGTGATGATACGCATGTCCATATGCTTGCTGGTTAGAACGCATCGGACAGGTTTGCACGCCAAACACCGAAAAAGGGGGAATTGAGATGACTTTATGCCCAGTCGCCTTAGTAGCCGGCTGCAAGAAGTGTCCGGCAGTCACATTCTGTCCACTGAAAAGCGTGATTGGCGATTACCAGAAGCCAGGGGAGACGCAAACGAAGCAGGACGCCAAGAAGGCTCGGGGCGGCGCAAAGCGGGATAAGTAACCGCGGACGACAGAGGCTCAAATCGAGTCCGTGTCCTGCGTTCTAACTTCACGGCGAACGGACGGGCCGGACGCGCCACGCCACACGTCTGCCCTGTTGCTGCACGCTGAACACATTGGGTAGTGGTATCATTCTCTCTGATGAAGAACGTAAGGGCATGAAACCAGAGTACAGAAAAAAATAATTATTCAATCCATAAAAAAAAGTGGAGCAGACGGCGTGAAAAGAGCGGTTTTACGAAAAGGCCGTGCAGACTTGAAATTTATTTAGGCCGCTACTCACTTCCACGTTAGCGTGATTCCAGATAGCTCTCCAACATAATGCAAGCCAACTCAATTTGCAGATAGCCAAATTGCGTTTCTCTATAATCATTTTGGATGGGGCCGCAGTTACAATGCATTATCCCCACCACCCGAAGGCAACTGTATCATCTGGCTATCTACGGATCGTAACAGTGACACAAAAGGGTGAATCCAATAATCGGGGATCCACCCTTCTTGCTTTAACCGTAAATGTTCTCAATCCACCTTATCGCTTCAACATCACTGATCGTTCCCAGATAACGCTGTGCCGTTGACAGGTTCGCATGGCGCAGGATGACCTTGCTCACAATTACGATCGGCATGCCGGAACGGGATGCAAGGGTTGCCGGATGACGACGCAAATCATGTGGCCTGAGTTTGGTCCCCACCAATTTTCCGGATTTAATCACCATCACCCTGGCGGCTTCATAATAAATCGGGAATACTCGATCATTGGGTGCATTGCACACTTGGAATGCATATTCGCGCAATCGGCCTGCCACCTTCTGAGGGATGAACACAAATTCGTGCTCTTTTCCGCTTTTGGATTCATGGAGGATCAGTTTACGGTCCTGGAGGTCTTTCAGGCGGAGTTTCAAAATTTCACCGTTACGCATACCTCCACGAGCCATTAGTTCAAGAATCAATCGATTGTGGACCTTAATGGTACGGAAGATGATTTCCCATCTTAAGGGTACTCTTTTTCGCTACAATTTCTGGATCATGGGTTTGTCGCATGGGTTCCTTAAATCGGGATCGATATTGTTGCGGACAAAATTGAAAAATCGACGGTTTGGTGTTGATCGCATTCAGTTTGAATCATGTCGTTGAAGAACTTTAAGAACCGACTGTTAGTATCGGCTGAAGAACAATGCCTGTTCGATTGGGTAAATAAATATTTAGCAATGCCTGTCCCGCCGGTTGTGATGGGCTTGTCAGCGTAAAATGCTCCTGGTTCGGCACCAGCCGCCCGTGGCCACCGAATTCAGTGGCATCACTGTTGAAAATCATCTGATATCTGCCGGTATTCGCCATGATCGGATAATCGCTGTAAGATTGCGTGGGATGAAAGTTAAAAACGAATACCAGGCCGGTACGTTCAAACACGATGACCTTGTCTTCTGAGTGCTCACCCAAAAGACGAATGTCGGAGTGCTCCAGCAGCTTAACCTGCTCAGCCAGTCGGATCATGGTCTTGTCAAAGTGGTATAGGAACCGATACTTCAGATTGGTATCATCCACAAGACGCCACTGGCGGCGGGCATGATGATACGACCAGGAATTGCCTTGGCGGGGAAAATCAATCCACTCCGGGTGTCCGAATTCGTTGCCCATAAAATTCAAATACCCATTGGCAGCTGTTGCCATGGTGATCAATCGGATCATTTTATGTAGCGCAAGACCCCTTTCAACCGTCAGGTTGTCGTCGTCAATCGACATGTGCTCATACATGTCAGCATCGATGAGACGAAAAATGATGGTCTTGTCACCGACCAGCGCCTGGTCGTGGGATTCGGCATAACTGATGGTCTTTTCTTCCTGACGGCGGTTGGTCAGTTCATGCCAGAGGCCGCCCATATGCCAATCGTCGTCCCTGGTATCTTTGAGCAGTTTGATCCAGTAGTCCGGCACCCCCATGGCGAAGCGGTAATCAAACCCACATCCCCCTTCGGATACCAGCAGGGCCAAGCCGGGCATGCCGCTGATATCTTCGGCAATGGAAATCGCGTCCGGGCGGACGGCGTGAACCAACTTGTTGGCCAACGTCAGATAAGTCAGTGCATCCTCATCGACGTCATCGTTGAAATAGTCAGCGTAGGAGGTGAAAGCAGTGCCCAAACTATGATGGGTGTAAAGCATGCTGGTAATGCCGTCGAAGCGGAACCCATCGACCTTGAATTCGTCCAACCAATAGCGGCAGTTGGAGAGTAGAAAATGAACCACTTGCAGCTTGCCATAATCAAAGCAGCGCGAATCCCAGGCCACATGGTGTCCACGGGGGCCATCGGGGAAATAGAGGCAGGGGGTCCCATCGAAATGGCTGAGTCCCTCAACTTGATTGGAGACCGCGTGAGAATGGACGATATCCATGATCACGGCCATACCGGCAGCGTGGGCATTGTCGATTAAGGCCTTGAGATCTTCGGGGGCACCGAAGCGTGATGAGGCGGCGAAGAAACTGGATACATGGTAACCGAAGCTGCCGTAATAGGGGTGCTCCGGAATGGCCATCAGTTGAAGGGTGTTGTAGCCCGAGGCGACGATGCGCGGGATGATGTTGTCGCGGAACTCCCTGTAGGTCCCCACTTTGGCCGCTTCTTGGGCCATCCCTGCATGGGCCTCGTAAACAAAGACGGACTCATCATGACGCCTGAAATCAGGATGCTGCCATTGGTAGGGTGCGGTTGGCCGCCACACCTGGGCGTTAAAAATTAGGGTTTCGGGATCCTGAACAACCCGCCGGGCATAGGCCGGAATTCGGTCACCGCTGCCCCCTGCCCAATGCATGCGTAAGCGATACTGGTCACCGTGGTTTATTCTCCCCGAATCCAGGCGAACTTCCCATACCCCCTGATCGTCGATCCTCTCAAGGGAAAAAGCTTTTTGCTCCTGCCAGTCGGTCATGTCGCCAATCAGATAAATGGCCGTGGCATTAGGGGCCCACTCTCTGAAAATCCACTGATTATTTTTTAAATGCAGTCCAAAGTACTCATGGCCGGATGCAAAGTCTTCCAGAGACATCTTTCCTTGGGTGAGCCACGCTTCTGTTTCCCGGACTTTTTGAATCCGTCGCAACAAATCGTTTTCGTATGGTTCAAGGCCGGGATCGCTGGCGAGTAATTTGTCAACTAAGACGGCAGCCAAAGGCTTCATTGGTGTTAACCCCTTTTTAAGCACCTGCCACTTGAAATGCCGCACTGACAATGGTCTGGGCCTCCTGCTGAATGCTCTGCAGATGTGCCTTGCCCTTGAAACTTTCCGCATAAATTTTATAGATCGCTTCGGTGCCGGATGGTCGGGCGGCGAACCATCCGTTTTCTGTGACGACCTTTAATCCCCCCAAAGGGGCTTGGTTTCCCGGTGCACGTGTATGTATAGCAAAGATCGGCTCTCCAGCCAGTTCCCTGGCGATGATCGATTCGGCTGAAAGTTGGGTCAACACCGTCTTTTGCTCAGCGGTTGCCGGAGCATCGATGCGCTCATATACGCAAGAACCAAATTGCTCCTCGAGTGACTGGTATATCTCACCCGGATCCCTGCCGGTTTTGGCCATGATTTCAGCGGCCAAAAGATCCATGATGATGCCGTCCTTGTCCGTGGTCCACACCGAACCATCCCGACGCAGGAAAGACGCTCCGGCGCTTTCTTCGCCGCCGAAACCGATTTCAGCACGCATCAGTCCATCCACGAACCATTTAAAGCCCACGGGCACTTCAGACAGCATTTTCCCCAGATTCGCCGCCACCCGGTCGATCATCGAGGTGGACACCAGCGTTTTGCCCACGGCGGCCGATGGGCTCCAGGCGGGTCGGTTTTGAAACAGATACCATATGGCCACGGCCAGAAAATGATTCGGATTGAGCAGACCGGCGCTTTTGGTGACGATTCCGTGGCGATCGCCATCCGTGTCATTGCCGAAGGCAACATCAAACTTGTCTTTGAGCTTGATCAACCCCTGCATGGCAAAGGGAGAAGAACAATCCATGCGGATTTTACCGTCTTTGTCCAGGGTCATAAACGCAAAGGTGGGGTCCACGTCCGGGTTGACGATGTCAAGGGAAAGCCCAAAGCGCTCGGCAATGGGCGCCCAGTAATGTACCGCGGCCCCTCCCATGGGATCCACACCGAGCTTGAGCCCGGATGCGGCGATCATCTGCATGTCGACCACGTTGGCAAGGTCCGCCACATAGGGGCTGATGTAGTCATATTCGTGGGTCGTTTCAGCTTTGAGGGCTTTTTCAAAAGGCATCAGTTTGACCTGGTCATGCCCATCGCCAAGGATCTGGTTGGCTCTGTCGGCTATGCGCTGGGTGATGTCATTGCCCGCCGGCCCGCCATGGGGAGGGTTGTATTTGAAGCCGCCATCTTCGGGGGGATTGTGGGAAGGGGTGATGACCACACCGTCGGCCAGGCCTCGCTGTCTGTTTTGATTGAAGGTCAAGATGGCATGCGAGATGACCGGCGTCGGGGTATAGCCCAACCCTTTGGGGATCATGACGGTCACCCCGGCGGCGGCAAAAACCTCGAGGGCGCTGGCCAGGGCCGGTTCGGAGAGGGCATGGGTATCCATACCCATGAAAAGCGGTCCATTGATATGTTGAGAAGTCCTATATTCACAGAGTGCCTGGCTGATGGCCAGAATGTGGTCTTGGTTGAAACTGTTTTTCAGTGACGAGCCCCGGTGGCCCGAAGTTCCGAAAGTGACTCGCTGGGTCGGCTCGGAAACGTCCGGTTGATGGGTGTAGTAGGACGAAACGAGCCTTGGAATGTTGGCCAGCACAGATTTCGGCGCCACTTTTCCGGCGAGTGGGTGAATTTTCATGTTGGATCGCTCCTGTAACTTTCGTTGTTCATTAAACTGATTGGGTGGCCAATGATTATTCTTTTTTTCCCAATGCCTTGCTGTATACGGCAAGATATTTTTCAGCCGACTTTTCCCAGGAAAAATCCTGACCCATGGCCGTGATCATCATCTGGTTCCACCTGTCCGGATGCTTGCGATAGACCTCGATGGCGCGCCGGGCAGCATCAAAGAAGTAATGCGCAGTGAAGTCAAAAAAGGTAAATCCGTTGACGCCGTCTTCGATGGTATCGGCCAGGCCGCCGGTCAGCCGGACAATGGGCAGGGTGCCGTACTTTAAGCTGTAAATTTGATTCAGACCACAGGGTTCAAATAGTGACGGCATGAGGAAGATATCTGCGCCAGCCTCGATCCGATGGGCCAATTCGTTGTTAAAGCCGATATAAATGCCCACCCGATCGGGGTAGCTGCGCTGCAGCCATTCAAAAAAATCATGGTAACGCGGTTCACCCGAGCCGAGCACGATCATTTGCGTATCCAGCTGTAGAATCTGCTCGGCGCATTCGGTGATCAGATCGATCCCTTTTTGCTCCACAAAACGCGTGGTCATGCCGATTAAGGGCACCTCGTCACCGTCCGGCAGATCATATTCTTCACGCAATTTGGATTTAATCCGGCGCTTGCCCGACAAGTCATCGGCTGAATAGTGAATACCGTACGTGTAGGGATCGGTGTCAGGACGCCACTGCTGGTAATCCACGCCATTCAATATCCCGGTAAGTTTTTCTTCATTGCTCTGCAAGGTGTCCTGCAGACCGAAACCGAAGTTGGTGGTTCGGATCTCACGCGCATAGGTCTCGCTGACCGTTGTGATGGCATCCGCTAAATGGATCGCGCTTTTTGTCAAGTTGACCTGGCCGTAGAATTCAAAATCATGGGAGTAGTAGCTGCGGGGCAGGGATAGAATCGGCCAGTGGTCTTCCGGGAACCGCCCTTGGTATGAAATATTGTGGATGGTATAAACCAGTTTTGGAAACGGACTAAAAAACGAGTCCTTGCGGTAGGCTGCATAGGTGGCCTTGAGTATCCCCGGCAGGGCGGCGGTCTGCCAGTCGTTGCAATGGATCACATCGGGTGCGAAGTCGATGGCCTTACAGCACTCCAGGGCCGCCTTGCAAAAAAACACAAACCGCTCCAGATTGTCGGGATAATCCTCGTCACCCAGCCCGTAAAACTCCTCGCGATTGAAGTATGCGTCGTTCTCGATGAAATAGGTAGGCACGGCATCATTTTCAGCTTGCCATGGCACGGCCCCATGAAGACCGTTATGCATCTGGACGGTGAACGGCATTAGACGCTCCATGGCGGGGTTTTGGTCAGCAACTGAAAGGTATTTGGGCATGACGGCGCGGATGTCATGTCCCATTGCTCTTATGGCTTTGGGCAGTGCCTGGGCGACATCGGCAAGACCACCGGTCTTGGCAAAAGGGGTGATTTCTGATGCGATATATAATATTTTCATTTCATCAACCTCTCCTATGGCACGCACCTGTATAATGGTGATAAATTTGGAAATTGGGTATTGTGATTTATTTGTGATTTGGTTTTTGGTTATTGTAATTTGTAATAGCCGGCTACTTAACCCTGATGCCGGGCTTTACGGCCTGTCTATCGAAATTGCCCCCTCCCGATATGCATCGTGCAACGCCGTCAGTTCTTCGATGCGGCCCTGAATTTCCCGGCCTACATCGGTATCTTTGATGCGAATCCGGTGATGCCGGTTTTCGATGATCTCGGTGGTGCAGTCGATATCGTGAATGTCCACATCAGCAGCCGGACGTGCCTTACGGCTTTGGTGTGTGGCCAGCAATAGCCCCCATGAATTATAAACCAGTGTGTAGCCGGCGATACCTGTCTTTTTCTGATAGGCCGGGGAAAAACCACCGTCGATCACGATCAGTTTGCCGCCGGCTTTCAACGGCCGCTCTTTTTTTTTGACGATCACCGGTACATGCCCGTTAATAATGTGCCCGCCATCCGGGTTTAAACCAAATGTCTCTATGATTCGCCGGACTGTCGCTTCATCGTCCCGCAAGGTATAGTATATGTTGCGTGGCTCTTTATGGGTGGATGGATCTTCAACAAAATAGTTTTCGAAGGTGGCCATCTTCTCCTTGCCAAAAAGAGGCGAACAGGGGCCGCACCATAAATACCACATGGCGTCCAAGCCGGCTTGTTTTTTCGTGGCGTCTTCAGTGGGGAAAAAACCCTGCCTGGCAAGGCGGTGCAATTTCTCCATCAGCGCCTTGCCGGCATATTCAGTATGGTCTATGCGAAGTGATTTAAATGAACCGTCGCCATTCATGGGGAGGCAACCGTGGTAGAGCAAATTTCCATTGTAGGTTTTATAAATGCTCCCCTTGGCGAAGAGAAAGCGTGTATGCGCTTGTAATTTTTCACTGTTTAAAAAGGCCAGTTTCAAGCGTGCGACCACATGGTGTTCAGAAGGGGTTAAGGCATACGGATCGTTGGGGGCGACGGTCTGAAATCGGGTGTCAAGCAGCGGATAGATGCGTTCGTCTGCCCTGACGGTTCCCTGCTCGAAGTCAATTTTATCCAACAGCAAACGATTCTCAAGGCCGTACTCCGGCCGACGCTTGATGATCTGGGCTTCAAGTTTGAGTTGTATTATCGTTATGGCTTTGTGCATTTGGGCCATGAGTCTGCGCTCTCCCTCCGAATCGTCCGATTGATTGAACCCTTGAGGCAGAAACAAATCACAGGGATCATTAGCGTAGGTTTCGATCGCAAAGGAGACCAGAGGCAGCAGACTCACCGCATAACCGTTTTCCAACGTGTGCATATTGCCATGTCGCAGAGAGATTCGGATGACATTGGCCATGCAGGCTTCGCTGCCGCCTGCCGCACCCATCCACAGGATATCGTGATTGCCCCATTGAATGTCGACGCTGTGGTAGGCCATCAAACGATCCAGGATGAGATGCGCACCGGGACCGCGATCGTAAATATCACCCACCACATGCAGGTGGTCGATGGCCAGGCACTGGATGGCTTTGGTTATGACGACAATCAAGGCCTTGGCGTGGCCGGTGGAGATAATCGTCTCAATCAAGCCGTGATAGTAATCGCACTTATCCGTCAGCTGTTCCTGTTCGTAGAGCAGTTCTTCAACCAGGGCTTCAAATTGACCTTCGATCAACTGCCGAACCTTGGCGCGCGGGTATTTCGATGAAACCGCGCGCAATACCTGTATCAATCGCAACAAAGTTTCACGATACCACTGCCGTTGCTCGTCAAAAGCGGGCAACATGATCCCCAGCATCGTTTCAGGCGTGTAAATCAGGGCACCTAAATTCACTTTTTCTGATTCAGACAACGTATCGCTAAAAATCTCGGCGATCTTTCGTTTGATCGCCCCGGAGGCATGGCTCACTACTTTGCAAAAGGAGTCGAATTCACCGTGAATATCCGAAATAAAATGTTCGGTGCCTTTGGGCAGGTCGAGCTGGGCCTGTAGGTTGATAATAGCCTCGGCAACCGCTTCCACGGATGGGTAAGATTTTGCCAGGTGGTTCAGGTAACGCAGATGATCTGGAAGCAGGGCCATGCGGTCGATTCCTCTTTGATTATAAAGGTGCATCGATATGCTTTTGAAAGATTGCCAACCGATTATAAATCAAACCACCATACCATCATCAATTACCGCTTCCTTAGGGATAACCACCAAACCGTCTCGAGCCGCCCAATTGTCTGTTTCACTGTCGGGACGGTCGGCCAGATGACGGATACTCACGTTGCGACCAATGCGAGCGTTTTTATCGATAATGGCACCTTCGATGACGGTGCCTTCGCCAATACCGATATCGGGCCGGCCGATCCGTTTGTTTTCGACTCGATCCGCCTCGGTTTCATAATAATCCGCGCCCATGACGATCGAAGAACGGATCTTTGCTTTTGGGCCGATCAGGCTGCGCAGGCCGATGACCGCGTCACGGATGTCTGTCTCGGTCACTCGACACCCATCCGCCAGCAGGGTGTGGTCCAGTTGGGAGCCTTGCACTTCAGAGGCCGGTAAAAAACGGGCACGGCTGTAAATGGGCCGTCCGGGAATGTAAAAATCGAACGGCCGATCCGGCAACGCCATCTCTAGATTCACTTCATAAAACGCACGGATGGTACCAATATCCGCCCAATATCCGTTGTAGACGTAGCCCATCACGCGGTAATCGGCCAGGGCGCCGGGAATGATATTTTTGCCGAAATCGTCCCCTTCTGATTTGAGTACCTCAAACAACAAGTCGGTACGAAAGACATAAATTCCCATGGACGCCAGAAAGGGTTTGTCTGGGCCGGGCATGCTTTCCAAACCTGCCAGATCTGTAAATGGTGGTTTTTCGGTGAAGCTCTCGATTTGACCGTCGTCGTTGCGCTTTAGGATGCCCAGGGCCGGTGCCATATCGGGCGTAACCGGCTGCACCGCCATCGTGATGTCGGCCCCGGTTTCAACATGATACTCCACAAAGGCATGATAATCCATGTTGTAGAGGTGGTCGCCGGCCAGAATCAGGACATATTCCGTGCGTGCGGCCTCAATCTCCATCAGCTGCTGCCGCACCGCGTCGGCCGTGCCCTGGTACCACCCGGTGCTGAGGGGAGTCTGTTCTGCCGCCAGAATCTGCACCCAGCCATTGGTGAACATGTCCCGCGCGTAGGTGCGCTGGATGTGGCGGTGCAATGAGACCGAGTTGTATTGGGTCAGGATGGCGATTTTATCGATGCCGGCATGCAGGCAGTTGCTGATGGGAATATCGATCAGGCGGTATTTTCCCGCCAGGGGCACGGCCGGTTTGGCCCGCAACTTGGTTAAGGGGTAAAGCCGCGATCCTTGTCCGCCGCCCATGATCAGCCCTAAAACCTTTTTCATGTTCATCTCGGATAACCTCCTTTTGCCGATGTCCATGGTGACCCTGATTATGCAGCAGCCACAGTGGATGTTCAGAGAACTATACTTGATCGGCGCTGCCAAGTACGTTGATATTTTTATGTTTAACCATTTTGACGAGTTAATCCCGTGCCGGCCCCAGATATTTGCGGGGGTCAAACTCAGCCGGTTTTTCGGCGAAAACCTGGCGGATCATGGCGGTCATGGCCAGGCGGCCGTCACTGTCGATGTTGATTTTACACACCGCCGAACCTGCGGCCCGGCGCAGCTGTTCCGCCGGTATACCCACCGCACTTTCCAGTTTGCCCCAGAAGCGATTGATCAAGTCCACATGTTTGGGAGTTACCGACGATGCGCCATGCAGTACAATGGGGTAGCCCGGAAGACGCTGTTCGATCTCTTCCAGAATATCGAAGCGCAGAGAAGGGACTTCTTCCCCAGGTTTGAGCTTGAACTTATAGGCGCCATGGGAGGTTCCGATGGAGATGGCCAGGCTGTCTACACCGGTCTTTCCTACAAATTCTTCAACCTCCTCGGGTTTGGTGTAGTGAGACACGGTGGAGGAAACCTTGTCTTCGACACCGGCCAAAACCCCCAGTTCACCTTCAACAGTCACATCTCTTGCATGGGCGTAATCAACCACCGTTTTGGTGAGCCGGACATTCTCATCGAAGCTGTGGTGCGAACCGTCCAGCATGACCGATGAAAATCCGCTGTCGATGCAGTCTTTGGCCAACTCGAAACTATCGCCATGGTCCAGGTGCAGGGCAATGGGAATCGATCCGCCCATTTTTCTGGCCATGGTGACCGCGCCCTTGACCATGTGGGGCAGCAGGGATGGGTCGGCGTATGTGCGGGCACTGCCGGAGACCTGTAAAATCACCGGGGATTTGGATTCCACGCAACCGATTACAATGGCCTGAAGCTGTTCCATATTGTTAAAGTTATATGCCGGCACGGCGTAGCCGCCGGTCATGGCCTTTTTGAACATCTCACGGGTGTTCACCAATCCAAGATCCTTGTAGCGAGTCGGGTCGTCCATCATTTTCCCTCTCATTCCTTATCTATTAGATCTCTGACATTATCCGGGAGATTTTATGGCTTCTCTATCACATCGTTTCACTAATGACATCACATCATCATAGCTTCCCAATTCCGTACCTGGCTTGCTCGCAGTCGCCGCACCACAGGCCACGCCATAACGAATTGCATCCTCATAACTGCCGCCTCGACTGAGCTGCCAAACCACCCCGGCGACTAAAGAATCACCGGCTCCAATTGGATTTTGTTCAATGATGTTGGGAGAATGAATCATTTCCATTCCTCGGTTAGTAACCAGCATGGCACCTTCTTTACCCAGCGAGACGACTATATTTTTAGGTCCTAATGCCACAATATCACCCACCCAATCCGTCATGGTATCAAAACCTTCCTGGGTAATGCCAAGCAGCTGTAATGCTTCTTCCAGATTGGGTTTAACCAAGGTCGGGCAGGCTTTACAGCCCTGTAACAATGCTTCACCACTGCTATCCAAAATCGCATGGGCACCAGCTTGCTGAATTCGCTCAATTAATTGGGCATAGATATCTGCATCTACACCGGGTGGTAAACTGCCACCCATCACCCACCAGTCTCCTGGTGCTAATACACGTTCGACTTGTCGGATCAGCGCTTCTACTTCACTATCCGTGACCGCCGGTCCTGGTTCATTGACTTTAATGTGTTCGGCATTATCGACAGCAACAATGCTGACGTTGGTGCGGGTTTCACCCTGAATCCAGGTAAAATCCGTTGTAACGCCATGTTCCTGTAATCCAGATTCTAGACGTTGACCATTTATACCGCCAACAAACCCCATCGCAATGCTGTCGGTATTTAAGTTCCGCAACATGCGGGAAACATTAAAGCCTTTACCACCGCAATCACTGCGTGACTGCTTTGCTCTGGACACAGAATTAAGCTCGAAATGCTCGATTTGCAGTTCCCAATCGATTGCCGGATTCAACGTCAGTGTATATATCATGCGGATTCCTTTAAGCATGCTTCAAATAAAGCTTTTTCAGCTTCAACCGTCCACGTATTGCCCGCTCCCAGTTTTTTAGACACTTCAGGTATTTTCTCAGCCAACTCATCCAGCCCCATCAGAGGTAAGTCTTCCAGTTGTGGAAAAATTAAAATTTTGCCTGGAAAACGCGAATCCATCATCGCTTCGATGCCCAATTTAGCAACCTTCATCCCCCCAATGGCTGCTACACAAACCGCTGGCGCAATATTACCTTGAAGCGCGTTTTCCATCACAGTCGTCTGATCTTCAATGGTCAGACCCGAGGTGCCGGTGTATTGAGCATTCTCCAAATAAACAGAACTGAAGTCTACCGGTGCCAACGTTCCATTGGGCACTCCTGCAAACAGAACCAACATGCCATCCGGTTTCATAAAGCTTGCCGACTCAGCCATGATGTTTGCATTCGGTACGCAGACCACTACATCATCAGCACCCTGCCCTTGACTCTGAGCTTTGACGAATTCCGGCAACGTATCTTTGTGTTCCTTTGGGTTAAAGGTCAGCAACCTGCAATTATTGGCTTCAGTCAACGGAGCAAATCGCTGCTTGATCTCAGACAGCCGCTGATCATTAATATCGGTCACAATAACGGTGATAGGGCCGTCTTTCTTTTCAATGGCTCGCTGGACATGCATTTGTCCCATGGGCCCACCGGCACCAACAAAAAAACAGCTAAACCGCCACTGCGTAGATCACAACGATTGCGAGCGTGACCGTAGGAATCAGAAATGTCTTCACCTTTATTGCCTACGAAGGCAACGTAGTCGTAATGCAATCGTCCCACGTCAGCATTTACCAGCCCATCCAGCGGTTTTTTGCCGACCATGTTCATGGTGCCGCGTCTGGCCACAACTTTCGCAATTTCGGTGAGTTCACTTGCAGAACGCGGGTCCAGTACGACGACGTCATCAAAGCCTGCACCATCCGTATATTCATCAACCAGACTTTTTAAATCGGAAATGGTTACGTCATCACGAATGACCACCGTCTTGCATTTGCTTTCCGCCAGGGATCGGATAGACTCTGGTACATTCGTCAGCATTACCGTTTTCGGTGCTTCCAGCCCTTTGGAAAAGCCATAAGCGCTCTTGTCGCCTTTCTGACCGACAATCCACATGATGCCATCGTCTTTGGGTTCCAGACGTCGACGCTGTGTATAGGATGCCCAAACACAGCCCCAGGGTTCCAGCAAGGCCGCTTCAACGAAGCCAAGCTGATTGGAAACCTTGAGCAGACAAGATCCGGTATCAGTCTTTAATACTTCCGGGCCGATCAGATGATACTGTATTAAGCCACCAGGTACGGTGTAACCATAAAGCGTTACCGGTGACCATATATAAACAACGCAGTAATCAACCCCCAAGCGATAAATGCACCAATGTTTGGCATTACCATGCCACTTAAAAACCTTCCAAATGACTGGACGCCTATTTTCATAGCATTACCGGACATAAACAAACCACTTAGTTACTTGGTTGTTAGATTATTCATTTTCAAACCCCAGGCTATAAAAGCACCAATGGTGGGGGTGATCATTCCGGCCAGAAGCCGCCACATCTTTGAATTGTCTCTTTCATTTCGAGGCCTCCTTTTTAAATTGGTTTTGTGGGATGGTGAATCCTTAATCGTTGGATTAACTGTAATCGATTACAGTTTGTGTGTCAATAAATTTTTTTAATGTATTTTTAATTTTTTTTTGTAAAATATTTAACATATCGTTTTAGTTGATTTTTTTATCTTATTCGCTGATTTATTCTCCCCATAAAATTAAATTAAATCAGTAAACGTTTACATTTTACGTAATTGAACTTATATCCTCAATGAAAAAAAACAATGGTTTGCATAGAGGATTGGCATGATTGATCCATTCCCACGATCCGAAAATCAGGATAAATTACCAAAACGATCTCTTGTGGATCCCATCCGTCATCACCGCATCGACAGGCAATATGATAAAATTATGTTATATATCATTATGTTATTTGGCGATGGAGCATTGATGGAGTGTTTCTTGTCGAAAAAGGGTCGATGGGAAAAGGCTGATTTGAATTGACAATGGATGTGTAAACGATTACATTATGGCTGGTTGAATTTGGTGAAACCTTAAAATAATCAGGAGTTTGATCCTATTATGGTGAAGATAAAAGACGTTGCCGATGCAGCGGGTGTATCAACAGCGACCGTGTCACGCGTGTTGGCAAACAAGCCCCACGTGCGCCAAGAGGTTAAAGCCCGTGTGATGAAAGTGGTAAGGAAGCTGAATTACCGTCCCAACCGCGTTGCCCGTAGTCTTCGATCCCAAAAATCAACCATTATCGGACTGATTGTTTCCGATATTGAAAATCCATTCTTTCAACAGGTCGGTCGGGCTGTTGAAGATGCCGCACACGAGCAGGGCTATAGCGTGATGCTTTGTAATAATGATGAAGATCCGGACAAAGAACAGCGGTATCTGAATCTGATACGTGATGAAAACCTTGCCGGTATTATTTTATCTCCAACCCGTCAAACCGCCGATAATTTTTCAGCAACATCCGAGTTGAATATCCCCATGGTGGTTATTGACCGACGGGTGAGCAATGCCGAAGTCGATAATATAGTAATTGACAATGTGCAGGCGGCCCACACCATCACAACCCATCTGATCGAGCATGGCCATCGCCGTATCGGCGCCATATTTGGCACAGGCAGCACCACCGGCCGCGAACGAAGGGAAGGCCTCGTAGCGGCGCTAAAAGATCACAATATCCAGCAATCATCCGATTTGATCAAGTACACCAATCCCAGAGAAGAAGACGGATTTAACACGACCATAAAGTTGCTTCAGCTATCTGAACCGCCCGATGCGATCTTTACCAGCAACAGCCTGCTGGCCGCCGGCGCGCTGCGGGCGCTGCGGGAAAGCAATAAGGCGATTCCCGAGGAAATCGCCTTTGCCAGTTTTGACGAAACCACCTGGGCCAAACTGGTCGTACCGGCCCTTACCGTCATCGAACAGCCCACCTATGAAATCGGCCGCACGGCTACCGAACTGCTCATCAAAAGAATTCAGGATCCGACACGCTCAACTCGAGAGGTTACTCTGAAAAGTAAATTAATTGTCCGTCAGTCCTGTGGTTGTCAGAAATAAGAGGTATTGAGTCTCAAGTACGAATTCGGTCGGTCCACTTTTCACCCATCCTTTGCAGGTGATTTTATTTTAAAGATGTGAAAACAAAAGGGGGCATACGCATTGCCTGGCGTATACCCCCTTTATGAATTTTGGGTCAGGTCGAAGTTTTAGACAACCGTCACGTTGGATGCGGACGGCCCTTTGGGACCCTGAACGATCTCAAAAGTGACCCGGTCGCCTTCGTTGAGAGATCGGAAACCGCTTGAATTGATACCTGAATGATGGACGAACACATCCGGCCCATCTTCCTGCTCAATGAAGCCGTAGCCTTTGCTGCTGTTGAACCATTTTACTACGCCGTTGATCATGCTGGCACCCTCCTTTCAAAAAAATTCTCTTGCTTCATACATAAAGGGTGCCACTGGACGAACATGACCAACACCTTCATAACGAAACCGGCCCGCCAAACTGAAACGGACCTTCGATTGGCCCAACAATAACACCACCATAGGAGAAATCAAGAAAATTTTTTGACTTCGCAAACCTCGCCACAGTTCACATAACAGACTGCATTGTTTATCAAAGAATAAAGGCCCGCTACTTGGAAAAATTCGGGATCCGGAACCATTTCAAAGCGGGTTGAATACTTTATTTTATGGGATGCCATTCCCTCCAATGCGGGGAAGCCGCCGATTCAAAGGTTTGGTTAATACCATCTGAACATTGCCGATATAGCGCTCCAAAAACCCCCCTTCACAGTAGCTCAGATAATAGTCCCACATGCGGATGAATGCATCTTCAAAGCCCAGTTCGCGAACCTGGTCGAGGTTGTCGAAAAATCGTTCCTGCCACATCCGCAGCGTGGTCGCATAATGGTGGGTGATGTCCTCCAGATGAAACAGCCTCAGATCGCTTGACCTGGACATGGCTTCGAGCAGTGCCGTTACCGAGGGGATGCAGCTTCCCGGAAAAATGTAGCGTTTGATGAAATCCACCGAATTCTTGTGCTGTTCAAACGCGTGATCGGCGATGGTGATAGCCTGGATGGCCATGATGCCGTCATCCTTGAGGTACCCGGCACACGCCTGGAAAAACGTATCGTAGTAGTGGTGGCCCACGGCTTCGATCATCTCAATGGAGACCAGTTTGTCATATTGACCAGTCAGTTCCCGATAGTCGGATTTCAACAGGTGGATGCGCTGGGACAATCCTGCCGCTTCGATCTTAGCCTTGGCGAAGTCGTACTGCTGTTGCGAAATGGTGGTGGTGGTGACCTCGCATCCGTATTTTTCTGCTGCGTAAAGGGCAAAGCCGCCCCATCCGGTACCGATCTCCAGCACGTGATCGTCGGGACCCAAATCCAATTTCCTGCACAAACGGTCGTACTTGGCAATCGATGCGGCCTTCAGCGAGGACTCCGGTGTCTCGAAGATGCCGCACGAATAAGTCATGGTTTCGTCCAGAAACAGCCGGTAGAAATCATTTCCCAGGTCGTAGTGGGCCATGATGTTTTCACGGCTGCCGGTGGGCGTATTCCTGCGCATCAGGTGGAAGATCTGATTGACGGGACGCGAGAGCATGGTCCAGCCCTGGTCCATCTCCCCGAACACCTGCTGATTGCGAACAATGATGCGCATCACGGCGGTGAGGTCGGGGGACGTCCAGTGGCCGAGCATGAATGCTTCGCCCGCACCGATGCTGCCTCCGAAGGCACAGAAGCGGTAAAAATCATCCCGGTGGACCTGGATGGTGGCCGACAGGTCGAATTCAGGAGTCTTGTGGCCGAAGGTTTTCACCTCCCGCCTATCTTTTACGATCAACTGGCCAACCTCGAGCTTTTCCATCATCGCCAGCACCAGACGACGTCCGACGCTATTGAGAGAACGCACGGGGCCGGGTACGGACAGGCTTTTGTTTTTAGGTGCAATGGTTGTAGTGGTCATGGTGACACCTCCTCTATTGGTTCACCCGCATCGTCTCACCGGGGTGGTCATAAAATGGGGTCTGTTTGAGCTTCAGTTTGAGTGCCTGCCAGTAGATCATGGCGACGACCTTGACGGTCATGGCCGGGTAGAGAATCAGCATCCGTGTGAGGTTCTGCCGGTTCATCGGCCTGCGGGAAAGATTCAACGTGGCGTCGAAAACCTGCTTTCCGTCTTTGAAATTCATCAAGTGCACGTTGAGGCGATCTCCCGGAACCGAAAACCGCCAATCGTAATCGATGTTCATGGGCATGAAGGGCGAAATGTGAAATTCCTTCGAGAAGCGAAACCGGCGCCACCTGCGATCCGGATGGATGTTGCTGGCATCATCCAGAACGTACAGGTGGCGTTCTCCCCACGGGGTGTTGGCGATCTCGGCCACGATGGTCTCCAGTCGGCTGTCGCTGCCATCGTAAAGGAAGTAGAAGGTCACCGGGTTGAAGCAGTGTCCAAAGTAGCGCAGATGGGTGAGCATGCGAATTGGGCCCGATGGCCGCTGGCCGGTTTTCGCCTCAACGCGGTCCCGCAGCGTCCTATCCAGGGGTATCATAGCATCCCCGAAATGGTCCCGACGCCGGAAATAGGCCAGATTCACCCGGTCAGCCGACCATAACGGGTGAATGGCCAACACCCGCGACATTTCCGCCAGGTCCAGAAACATGAAGAAAATGCGGTACCGAAAGGCGTTGTCGACCGGCGTGAAGCGTCGGTGGCGAATGGTGCCCCGGTAGATGGCACTTTTCATGGCATACCCTTTCCGAAGGCACGGCAAACAGCCAGTGCGCTATTCACCCCATCTTCGTGAAAGCCGTATCCCCAATAGGCCCCGCAGAAGGAGGTACGGTTCACCCCGCTGATCTCAGCGTGCCGGCGGCGGGCGGCCAGGCTGTCGGGGGTATAAATTGGATGGTGGTAGACGAAATGGCGGATGACCTTGGCCGGATCGATGCGCTCTCCGATGTTCAGGGAGACGCAGAAGGTCTCCGGGGCATCCAGGTTTTGGAGCATGTTCATGTTGTAGGTCAGGGCCACCCGGTCCGACGACCGTTCGGGTGTCAGGTAGTTCCAGCTGGCCCAGGCCGGCTTTTTGGAAGGCAGCACCGATGTGTCGGTGTGCAGCACCACCTGGTTTTCCTGGTAGCCGATGCGGCCCAAAACGGCGCGTTCGGTTGCCGACGGGTCGGCCAGCATGGCCAGGGCCTGATCGGAGTGGGCGGCGATCACCACGTGATCGAAGTTGTCGACGCGGCCATCGGCAGTCTTTAGGATCACCTTGTCCGATGAACGGGTAACGGCTGACACCGGACTGTTCAGGCGGATGCGGTCTGCAAAAGGCCGGGTGATGGGCCCGATGTAATTCCGGGAGCCTCCCTTGATGACCCGCCATTGAGGTTGATCTGAAACATTTAAAAAGCCGTGGTTTTCAAAAAATTCGATAAAATATCGCGCCGGAAACTGCCTGAACGCGCCCGGACTCGCCGACCAGATCGCCGCACCCATGGGGATCAAAAAGTGGTCGATGAAATCCGTGCTGTAGTGATGGGCTGCAAGGTAGGACGAAAGGGTTGTTCGATCATCGCCTGAATCGAGAAGCTTGCGGGCCCCACGCCGGAATCGCAGTGCATCGAGCAGCATGCGATGAAAAGCAGGGCGCAACAGATTCCTGCGTTGAATGAACAATGCATTGAAGCTGGTAGGGCAGAACACCAGTCCGCTTTTTTGGTCCTGGAAGCTGAAGCTCATCACCGAGGGTTGGGAGTCCACCCCCAGGTGATCCATCAGCCGCGTGAAGTGGGGATAGGTTTTGTGGTTGAATACGATGAAGCCGGTGTCCACCGGCCAATTGCGGCCGTTTAAAGGAACATCCACGGTAGCGGTATGGCCACCGATGGTGCTTTTGGCCTCATAGACCGTCACCTCGTGATCTTCGCTCAGCAGGTAGCCGGAAGTCATCCCGGAAATGCCAGTGCCGACGATGGCGATGCGCATAAACGATTCTCCCCGGCTGAAGTGGAAGGCAAATGACCTGCATGAGGCGGCCAATCTATCCGGAGCGGAGCCTTTCAGGCAGCGGTCTCAGGTCCCGAACGATGCCGACCCGTTCCAAGAGCTTCAGCAGCATGTAAGTGATGTCGACTTCCCACCAGTGAATGCCCTGGGTGGCCGACATCGCGTAGTGGTGATGGTTGTTGTGCCACCCCTCTCCCAGGGTGATCAGGGCCAGAAGTGCATTGTTGCGACTGGTATCCGGCTTATCAAACCGCCGTGTACCGAACATGTGATCCAGGCTGTTTATGGTACAGGTGGCGTGAAAGAGGATGAAAGACGTCCAAACCGCAACCGGGCTCCATCCGACCCACAGAACACCCAGACAGGCCAGGTGCAGCAAGACAAACGGCATGATTCTGGCCCAGTCGACGGTCTTTTGAATTTCGCCTGGCTCAAGGCTTTCGATTCCGGCTTCTGAATCAATCCATCTCAATAAAGCATGCTTTAGATCTTTGTCCATGGTTTCGACGCTCATGTTCAGTTGTTGGGTATTTTGATCTTCTGGAAGTGGTGGCAAAAAAAATCCATCACTCACACCCACTTCCAAATTATTAAATGACCAACAGCCCTAAGTCAATTCTAAGGAATGGCTCCGGGAAGGCAATGAGGAGTCATCGTCGGCACACTGGTGGGTATAACCTATCAATAAAGAGGCTTGCAGAGGGTGCCGCACGCAGCACCCCGGCAGTCAATTGACAAAATCGATGGGGTCGATTAAGAGTTTGAACAGATTGTTTCCCATGGTCCTATTGCCGAATCAGAAAACCCACGGAACTCCTCAGTGACCCTAAACACCTTTACCTGCCATTGCATCGGCGACACCCTGGACGGCCTTCGGGACGGCCTGTCACACTTCTCCGGCCCCAGCCGGGCGGCCATGGTTTTCGCCATGGGATCGGATAGCCCCATGTTTATCTTTGATCCCCAGAATCTTCTGTCCGGCCACGAACCCCGGCTGAAGGAATTGTATGTGGAAAACCAGGAATGGCGCAACCGTCCGTCCATCCACCGCGGCAGCCTGAAATACAGCCACATCATCCCGGAAAAGAATCTTCAGATGGCCGGCCTGGTCTCCTATGGCGGCCGATCCGGATCCGTCTATTACCAGATGTGGTTTACCGAGCACCACCCGGACATGTGCAGCACCGGTCCCACCGAGCGCTGGCTGGAGCACGCCGCCTGGCGATTTGCCCATGACATGGCCAGCGAGAGTACATTCTACACCGGCATCTCGGGCAGCTTTCTACGGGAATACGCCACCCATGCGGTCCGCGACGATGTGGTTGACCGCATGAACGTCCTGCTCGGCTGGGATACCCGGCTGCGCATTTACCCTATCCTGGATGCGATCCTGGAGCTCTCACGAACCCGGGAAGAGGGTGCCTGGCCGCGGGGGGATCTGGTTTTTGTTGAACCCCAGACGCTGGCCAACATATCGTTTTTGGCCTATTTTTCCCCGGCGGAACAGCCCACCATGGGAAACATCAAACACGTGCGGAAACTGTTGGCCGCCGTCGAAGAAACCAACCTCAAGCTGGTTTCCGACGGCCGCTGCGTGGCCGGAATCGCAGCCGACCGTCTGCCTGATTTTAGCATTACCGCCGATTTCAGGGGCAGGCACGGTTTTCTGAAGGTTGTCGAAGACAGGGTATGCAGTTTTTCCGACGGCACCTACCAGTCCACCACCCGGCGGGCCAACCTGGTACACCTGGAAGAGGCGCTGCTGGAATCGGACCTCGATCCGGAAACCGGCACCACCGTATTAAAAATCCTTGCCGCCCTGGTTCATCAGGCCGAAGACCAGAAACACGGCGCCACCCTCGTTTTGGACCTCAATCCCTCGCCGGTGATCATTTCCGGTCAGTGCTTCGACCGCCCCCTGGATTTGCGGGAGCCGGCCATCCTCGACCTGGCCAAATCCCTTTTCAGAGTGGACGGCGCCCTGCATATCGGCGCCGACATGCACCTTCACGGGTTTGCCTGCCTGCTGGACGGGCGGGCCATCGCGGGCGAAGACCGTGCCCGCGGAGCCCGCTACAATTCGGCCCTGCGGTTCACCGCCGAACATGCGGATATCATCGTCGTGGTTGTTTCATCGGACCGGCCGGTATCCATCATTCAATCTGGCGTTGAAGTCAGCGCCGCCTGCCAGTGGAAGCCCATGTCCTGCCGCATTGTCGAGCCGATCCACCTGGACCAGTGGGTGAACCGCAATGGTGAGTAGCCGGCAAGGTCGACCATCGGGATAAAAATCTTGTGGGGTGAATACGCCCTGTGAATCCATTCGGACCCGTTGCGATTAAAGATCGGTCAGCAATCAGCCGATGAGGGATTCACCGGTTATGGTAGCACCCGATTTTAATCCGACAACTGCGAGACGTGATGAGCGACACCATCGAAAAAAAAATTTCCAAATACGAAAAACAATATAAAATTATAGAAAAATCCATCGTCGACGTGATCTGGGTGGTGGACATCGAGAAGATGTATTTCACCTACATCAGCCCCTCCATCGAACCCCTCAGCGGCTACACCGCTTTAGAAATTCAGCGACTGCCCGACAAAAAACAGCTGGCGCCCCATTCCTACCAAAAAGCCCTGGCGTATTTGGCCGAAGGGTATCGCAAATACAGGATGGGAAAAAGCGTCAAGCGCAAGGCAGAGTTTGAACTGCAACACAAGAATGGCTCCGTTTACTGGGTCGAGATCACCGCCAAGTTTTTCAAAGACGATGATGGACGAACCCTGCTGTTCGGTGTCATGCGAAATATTTCCCTCCAGCACAAGGTCGAGAAGGAGCGGGCTGAACTGCTCCTGAAGCTTGAAGCGTCCCTCAGCCAGAAGAAAGTGTTAGAAGCCGAAAACGAGATGCTCCGGGGATTGTTGCCCATCTGCTCCGGCTGTAAGAAAATAAGGGATGAAGACGGCAAATGGTGGCATGTGGAAGAGTTTGTCTCCATGAATTCCGAAGCCGATTTTTCGCACACGATCTGTCCGCCCTGCCGAAAAATAATCTACCCGGAAATCGGCTGATATCCGCCCGTTTGAACCGACAACGCGCCACTCGCCGCCACATGCCACCTTTGGCAAACTGGCCCATCCGTGCCTGCCCGGTTGAGCAAATCCCATTCGGATTGAACCCTCCCCGCGGCAAGCCGCGGGGAGGGTTCTGCCTGTAACGGCAGTGCTGCGCGGCACCGTAAGGATGAAAGTCTATTTTCAGTTCGCTCGCTAACCCCGCCGCAAGCGGCGAGGAATGCGCTCGCTATCGCGGTTCATTGACCCTGGTAGGGTTGTGTGTTAATTTCAATCGACACTTATCGTATGGAGAAAGAAATCAATGAAACCGTTCAAACGTGGTCTTCTGCTGATACTTGTTTTTGTTTTTGCCGCGGCGTGTGCCCATACCAACAGCGGGACCATGACCTTTTCGAACCTGGACCGGATTGCCCAAAGCGGCATCCTTCGCGTGGGCACGGCAGCCAATATGCCGCCGCTGAACATGCTTGACAAATCCGGCGTACCCATGGGCCTGGATGTGGATCTGGCCAGCGATATCGCCGGCGCCATGGGGGTCGAACTGAGCCTGGTTATCAAACCCTTCTCCGGACTGCTGCCTGCGCTGGAAGCCGGTGAAGTCGACATGGTCATCTCAGGCATGACCATCACCCCTGAACGTAACATGAAGGTGGCCTTTGTAGGTCCGTATCACATCTCCGGCAAAGCCCTGTTGACCAAGTTCAAGTCTCTGGTATCCTCCGAGGACACCTCAAAACTCAATTCCGAGGCGTTCGCCTTCACGGCTTTAGAAAGTTCAACCTCCGCAAGTCTGGTCAAAACCATGATGCCCAGAGCCCGGCTGGTCACCGCCAAGGATTACAACGAGGCCGTCGATATGGTTCTTTCCAACCAGGTGGACGCCCTGGTGGCCGATTACCATGTCTGCGTGCTGTCTCTGCTTCGTCACCCCAATGCAGGACTGGTTTCGCTGATCACCCCGTTTACCTATGAACCGCTGGGCATCGCCATGCCGGCGGGAGATTCCCAGATGATTAACTGGACCACCAATTTTCTCAACACCATGCGGCAGTCCGACGAGTTGATCAAGCTGAAACTCAAATGGTTCGAAGATCCCTCCTGGCTGTCGGATCTCAAGTAACGCCTTGAAGTCAGGCGGCAAGGGTGCGTCAACCGTTATCCTTTCTGGGCGCACCCGTTCATGGCGACAGAAATCCAGCGCAGACCATCGGTCACCGATGGCAGGTGTTTGATTGAAGATGTCTGCGTACCGACTTCAACCGCCTGTCATCGGTTTTCGCCACTCGATCTTCCGAAGGGTTAAAGGAGCGACCCCGGGGCCGTCGAAAACCCCGATATTTTCCCGATCCGAGTCGGGTCCGCGGTCGGCCGCATCTTCCCCCATGTTGATCACTCGGCACATTGACCACGCCGGCAGTCGATCAAGGTTCCCGCCGACTGGTTTACACCTGTTCAACCCATCCCTGAATATGCTATAAATGGCAATCAATTCCGCCGAATGCCAGTTAAGGGAGGATGACTTGTGAGAGCGTTCACCAAAGCCCAGAAAGCCCGTCATGCCATTCGTGAATTCAAAACGCTGACCGACGCTTCGGCAATCCGTGGGTTCTATCGCCCGAGCGGGAAAATGGGCAAGGCGCTGGAGCAATGCCTGCGCAACCTGAGCCCCGAAATTTACGGCAGCATGAACGACCCCCGGGTCGTGGAACTCAAAGGTCTCGAATACGTTCTCGACCGCCTGCCCAAAGGAATCGAAGAGTGCAATCGCATCATCCTCACCGAGGAGGACCCGTTTAAAAACGACGCACTGCAGCCGACCATTCCCTTGAAGCGCCGGCGAACCTGCTACCGGGTGGGGCAAAACGAAATGTGTTTCGTGATCACCCGGGGTCTCAGTGAGATATACGACATTCTCACCCATATGACCTTTCTGGTTGTTGAGGCCCGCAAAATATACAGCCGCATGACCGATGATTCGGGCAGTCTCACCATCGAATGGAGCGAGCTGGAAAAATCCGTTCGCCAACAGAACCCGTTCTCCGATGCCGTCCTGGACCAGGCCCTGTGGAGCCTGAGCATTATTTTAGGCCGACCCTACCGGGAAACTCGGGACACGTATCACTATCTTGAGGCCAACAAGAAAAAATATGGCAGTAACAATGGGCTGTTTCACCTGATTTACAACCTGGGCCAACGCATCGAAGCCGAGCGCAACAACAGGAACGACGCCATCGTCGTCTACCTGACCCCATCACTCATGCGCATCATCGGTCAGCAGGAGTACGAAAAAAAGTGGGCCTCGGATATCAAAGAGCAGCTGATTCAGCAGAACCTGCACCAGCGGCCGATTCACATTGTCAGCGCCAACCTTCACAGCGTGCTGAATGTCGTTTACGGGTTTGCGGCACTGCGCAAAGCCGGGCAGCCAACCAGCGGCAGCCTGTATGATTTTTTCCACGACCTGCGCAGACACCAGGGCGAGATCGAAAAGTATGCCGTGGCGCATGGTTTTCTGGAACTGCCGGACCGCTCCGGCGCGCACATCGACTGTCAGATCATCGATACCGGACAGTTGAATGGGGTGGAACTGCACCCGGAGCTCAACATCACCGTATCCAAATCGGCAGAAACCGCCCCGGTCATCCTGGTGATCGATTATGCCTTCGGGGCCCAGGCCTTTGAAATCATGGAAAATCTGTTGGAATCATACAGCAAGAACGGCTCCACCGTCTCCTTTGACTTCAGTTCCATCTCCATTATGGGCAAGGCGGGCATCCTGACCGGCGACAAGGGAGACATCATGCTGGCCACGGCCCACGTTTTCGAAGGCACCTCAGACAACTACCGGATCGACAACGATCTCTCTGCGTCGGATTTTCCTGATACGGAGAACGTGTTCGTGGGTCCCATGGTCACGGTCCTGGGCACCTCGCTGCAGAATCGGGACATGCTCGAAAAATTTCAATCGGACTGGAAAACCATCGGGTTGGAAATGGAGGGCGGCCATTTTCAGCGGGCGATCAGTGCAGCCATCATCAAGGGCAACGCCCGTGAAAATATGCCGGTGCGCTATGCATACTATGCCTCGGACAACCCCATCAAGACGGGAAGCACCCTGGCCGCCGGAGCGATGGGCAAGGAGGGGGTCAAACCCACCTACCTGATCACCAAAGTCATCCTCGAAAAAATCATGGGCAGCCGCTGAACCTGGAAACCAAAGCTATGGAACTAAAAAATCTGGCGCGCAACAATATCATTCTGCTGGTTTGTCTGCTTGCCCTGATCATCCTGTTCCCCCTTTTCAAGGATAGGAATTCCCTGGTACGGGACATGCTGCTGACCGCTATTTTCTTCTCGGGCATTTTCTCGCTGGATTTTTCGACCCGATCGTTAAAGATACTGCTTCCGCTGGGCTCGTTCACGGCAGCCACCACATGGATCGGCCATTTCGTAAGCAGTGACGTCGTCTACCTGATTAACTTCCTTACCACATTTCTCTTTCTGGTAGCCATCGTCGTACTGATGATCCGTCACATCGCTCGCAGCCGGGATGTAACGCCCACCATTATTCTCAGTTCCATCAACGGATATCTGCTGCTTGGCGTGCTCAGCGCGGCGTTGCTGGCTATTTCAGATGTGGTGCACCGACATGTATATGAGTCAGGAAGCTCGGCAATTCTTTTTCCCGGTGAAATCGTACCGCAGTTTAACGATTATATATACTTCAGTTTTGTGACCCTCACCACCCTTGGCTTTGGTGATGTTACCCCTCAAGCCCACCTGGCCCGATCCATGACAGTGCTCATCGCCGTCACCGGCCAGTTGTACATGACCATCCTGATCGCCATGCTGGTGGGCAAATTTCTGGCCCGATGCGGAGGGAAATAGATGCGTCGCACCCGTAAACTTCTCATGGTCAGTTTGGCCTGCGCCGGCGTCGTCATAGCCCTACTGATGACAGCGGTGTTAACCACCCACCTGCTGGCCAACCGCGACGCGGTGAAATCATTCATCGTCACTAAAACGGCCCATGCCACCGGCGGGGCCTTGACTTATGAGCGCCTGGACATCAGCTTTTTTCCCCTGCCCCACCTGAAAGCCCGGGAGATTCATTTGAGTCGGCAAGATGCGTTTGAGGCCACCGCACAGGAGTTGTCGGTCTACCCCAGACTTCTGCCCCTCCTGAAAGGCCAGGTGAGCATCCGCCGGCTTGCCCTGATCGCCCCAGATGTAAAGGTTCTTTTGGCTTCAGACCCGATAAAGATGCCGGAACCACCGAAGGAGAAGAAGAGCCCTTCTCTTGAAGATAGCATCAGGACGGCCGTTGAGAGCCTTTTTGGCGCCCTGGCGACCATTGACCCGGGAACGGATCTTCGGATCGAGGACGGAACGGTCACCCTGGCGTTCACCGATGCACCGGATCTTCGGATCAGCGGGATCGATGCCTCGGTGAGAAATGACGACGGCGAGCTGTCGCTGAGCCTGCAATGCCAATCAGACCTGACCGGCACTCTGAAGGCCAGCACCACCGCCGATATTGAAGCCAAGCAGGCCAGAGGACAAATCTCGCTCACCGACATCGATGTGCGCCCCCTGTTGTTCCATGCCACCCTGCCCGGCGGCATAACCACCGAAGACACCCAGGCGACGGTCAACGTCGACTTCACCGTCGACGGACCCGAAACGGTCAATGGCCGGTTTGATCTTCAGTTTCCCTCCCTGACGGTCATGCGCAGGGACCTGAAGCTGGATCTGGACACAGTCGTCGTTTCAGGTGCCATAGACTATGCAGGCAAGCGCCTGTCGGTGTCCATCGATTCCCTTACATCCTTGCGGCCGGCACTGGATCTTTCTGCCACCGCCAGCATCCGGCCCAAAGATGCTATCGGCAGGTCCGTCATGGAGGTGCACGCTGCCGCCAGCAGGCTGGATGTGGCTGTCACCGGCTTGGTCACCCGAGCCATCGCCGGCGACCTGGACGCGATCCGGACGGCCTTTTCCGTTGCCAGGGAGGGACACCTGGCCGATGCCACCTATTTTGCAGGATTTGATATCGATGAAACCGGATGGCATCTGAATAAAATGAAAGCATCAGGTCACCTGACACAAGGCCTGGTCACCATCCCGGGCATCGAGGCCGACCTCGAACGCATGGATGGCGACGTAATGTACGAAGACCAAAAAGTGGCCTTTAAAAATGTCAGCGGCTACTTCAAGGGCGCTACGTTCAAGGGTCTGGATGCCGCCATCGAATGGGAAAAGCAGTCCAAATTGACCATCGCGTGCCCTTCGGTGGTTGCCGATGTTGCGCCCATGCACACCTGGCTCACCGGTTTTAAGGGGCTGGAGAAGTCTAAAAAATATGTCGAAACGGCGACCGGTAGCGCAACCCTGTCCAAACTCGAAATCAGCGGACCGCTCACAAGACCGTCTGAATGGTCATTCAACATTTCCGGGACACCTCAAGCGGTCAGCCTGAAAAGTCCCCTGGTGCCATTTGAGGTCAATTTCTCGGGTGGTGAGATCGTTTTCATTCCCGGTAAAGAGCATGCCTCGGACGTACGCGTCGAATTTCTGGACGGTTCATTCGTTTCGTCATTCAAGTCCAAAGGCATCATCAAATCCGAAGCCGAAGCGTGGCGCATCGATGGATCCATGGGACAGGCGACCATCGACTGGTTGGGCACGATCCTACCCATCCCCGAACATCTGCAGATCAAGCCGCCGGTGGATCTATCCGGGGTCAACATCGGTTGGGACAGCACACAGAAGACGTTGTCTTTTAAGGGTGAAGGGAAATCCGCCGGTGGTGTGGTACTGTTCATCGACTTTACCCGCTCCCCCAATTCCTGGCAGATCCGCGATCTCCAGTTCTCTGACGGAAGTTCGAAGGCGACGGTGTCGGCACGCAAGCATGACAATACTATTGAACTGGCTTTTTCGGGAAATCTCGAGAGCCAGACGGCCGACCGGTTGCTAAGAGACAACCGCACCCTGTCCGGTCGACTGGAAGGCGACTTTCGCAGCGTGATCGATACCTCAGCACCACTCAACACCTCATTCTCCGGAAAACTGTCTGGTGAAGGATTGCATCTGCAAAGTATCGTTCGCGATCCTATCGAGGTAAAACAGTTTGCCATTGACGGCCGCGACAATCAACTCACAATCGCTCCCTCAGCAGTATCTCTGCTCAACAGCCAAATGGTTGTAGACGGCTTATTGAAGCGCAGCGATGGGAACCTGGTATTTGACCTCAACGTAAATGCCGACCGGTTGGATGAGACATTGATCCGCACCTTGCAACCAGCCGCTGAGGACAACGCAGAATCCATGGCCAGGCAGGAACCGCGCGCCAAGTTTATCCCGCGGGGAGATATTCACCTCAATGTCGCCGATTTCACTTACAGCAGGTTTACCTGGTCTCCCCTGGAAGCCGACATCCATATAGACGACGACCGCATTCACGTCCGGATCGACAAGGCGGATGTGTGCGGCATCTCCACCACCGGGGAGATCGAATTCTCGCCACAAGGGTTGGCTTTCACCATCACCCCTGAAGCAAAGGACGCGTCGCTCCAGCAGACGGGCCAATGCTTATGGCAGATGCCGGTGAAGGCCGAAGCCAACTATAATCTTACCGGCGTCATTACGCTGCCGCCCACCCGTGAAAATTCACTTCAATTCATGTCCGGCCAACTGGATTTTTCATCGCAGAATGGGAGAGTTATGTATGCCAATGTAACGACGAAAGTCATCTCCTATCTCGAGACCACCGATGTGTTCGTCAGCGAAAAATCCAACCTCGAGAAAGAGGGCTTAGCCTACAAAACAGCCCATATAAAGGCCAATATCGAAGACGGGAAATTACTGTTCGATGAAATTCTTATAGACGGAAGCGCCCTGAAAATCACCGGTCAGGGCACCCTCGACCTGCAAGCCGCCACGGCGGACATCATCCTGCTGGCGGCCCCGTTCAAGACCGTTGACAGCGTTGTCAATAAGCTTCCCGTAATCAACTATATCGCCGGCGGTTCGCTGATCTCCGTTCCCATTCGCATACTAGGCCGATGGAGCGGACTGCGTGTCCAGCCGATGCGTCCGGCAGACGTGGGCCGAGGAGTGCTCAACCTCATGGAAAGAACCCTGAAAGCACCTTTCAAACTGGTCCAAAGCGCGTCCGAATTCGTGGAGGAGCAGTCATCTAAGGGGACCCCGCCAATTGATGATTCCAAGGTGGACGGTCCATAAAAGGCGAGGACACGACCAATGAAATCGATCATGAAAATTAGTTGTTTTCTCCTGCTTTGCCTGGCGCTGGGTCCTATTCTCGTTCTGGCGGTGGAGCCCGTTGTGCGCATCGACGGTGAACGGCTGACCTTAAACACCCAGGATAAGGACCTTTCGGAGATTCTGGAACTGCTGTCCGACCAAGGCATCCGCATCCGCATCGATCCGCGCATCAATCCGAAAATCACCGCAGCGTTCAAGGACCGGCCCATCGGCGCCGCCATGACCAGCATTCTGAAATCCGTCGACTATGCCCTCATCTGGAGAAAGGAGAAGGCATCCGCTGCCGGCGAACCCCGGCTCTGGGAAATCCGTATCTTTTACAAGGGCCAGGAAGCCCGCACCAGGCTGCTGAAGAAAGAGGTGAACCTGAGTGTCGTCAGCAATGGCGACGGCACCTATCACGTAAAGGACATCCTGCTGCTCCGGCTGGCCCCAACTGTCACGGAAGCCGCCCTTGCGGCGCTGCTGGATCAGCTGGGCGCAAGCATCCTCGATGCATACGCCCCTTTGGGCATCGTCCGGCTGCGCCTGCCCCATGGCAGTGACGTCCCGGCTATCACCGAAACGATCGCCAGCTACCCGGGGGTTCAAACGGCCGAACCGGACTATGCCTATCCACTGGAAGGGGACCTTCCGGCAACGGGAGAGACCCGGTCATCCACTCCCCCACCGTCACTGCCTCCGTCATCCGGCGCAGCCGTGGTAGCGGTGATGGACAGCGGTCTGCGTTCCGATTATGAAAACAGCCCCTTCGTTCTGGCGGCATACGATGCCGTTTCACCGGGCGCCGAGGTCGGTGACCAACTGGGCCACGGCACCCAGATGACCCTGATTGCCGCGGGAGCGGTCAACCCGTTGGGGGCCAGTCAGGACATCCTCGCCGGCAGTCCGGTAATCGCCATCCGTGCGTTTGACGACAACGGGTTTACCTCAACCTATACGCTGATGCGCGGCATCGACTATGCCATCGAAAATGGCACCCGGGTCCTGAGCCTGAGCTGGGGGTCGGAAACACCCAGTTCTTTGCTGGGGTCTGCGATCCGCTATGCCTCCGCCAAGGGGTTGATTCTGGTTGCGGCCGCAGGCAATTCCCCAACGGGCAACCCAGTCTATCCAGCCGCTTATGACCGCGTGATCGGCGTGGGGGCGCTGAACCCGAACGGCGATGCATGGGATCAGTCTAACTTCGGCGATTTCGTGGACGTGTCCGCCCCAGGTCTGGCCGACCTGCCGGTGGGATACAAGGGGGATCCGGGCACCTATGCCGGCACGTCCATCGCCACCGCCTACACCGCTCGGCGTGTGGCCGCCATTTTAAATCAGAACCCCGATGCCGATCGGGCGACCATTTTGCGAATACTCGGTGAAGGGAAGTGAGTCAATTCAGACACGTGGGGATTATGGCAGGCAAACGATAGTTGTACAGGATCGGATGGTTGATGATATATCGACCTACACACAGCTGACGGTGCCCGAAAATGTTTCCCAAAAGACCGCTGCGCCTTAAGCAGCTCTTGTGGAGTCGTATCAATTTTTTCTCGATTCGCCCGACTTTGTTTCCCCCAACGCCTCCCTTATCTTCATTGACAGGTCGAAAAGGGTGAACGGCTTCTGGATGAATCCCTTGCACCCACGATCCATTATTTCTTTTGCCTGCCCTTTGATGCTGTACCCGCTCGAAAGGAGAACCCTCACATTGCCATCGATCGCTTTCATGCGATCATAGGTCTCTCCGCCTCCCATGCCCGGCATGATCATGTCCAGGATGACGAGCGCGATCTCTGTCCTTTTTTTTCCGTAAACCTCCAGGGCCTCATCACCACTGCGGGCAATCAGGACACGGTAGCCCAATCTCTCCAGCATTTTTTGACCCACGTCGATGATGATGGGTTCATCATCCACAAGGAGAATCGTATCCTGCCCGTATTGGATAGCCTGCCGGTTGGGTCCCGGGGCTTCCTTCACGACTTCCTGATCAGAGGCGGGAAGATAGATGTCGAAGGTGGCTCCCGCTCCTATTTCACTGGAGACGTTGATGAAGCCGCCGTGGTTCTTGATGATGCCATAGACTGACGCCAGACCCAGCCCGGAGGATGTCGTCATCTCCTTTGTGGAATAAAAAGGCTCGAAGATCTTTCCCCGAATCTCCTCATCCATCCCTATCCCCGTGTCGGTCACAGAGATTTTGACGTATCTGCCAAGCATAATCTCAAATGGTGCAACATACTCCTGATCAATTGTCACGTTCTCGGTATGGACGTAGATGTTTCCCCCGCCCGGCATCGCCTGCCAAGCGTTTACATCCAAATTTAAAAGCACCTGCTTAATCTGACCCTGATCCACTTCAACGGTCGATAAGTTCTTTTCAAATTTTTCGTGAATCTTTATCTCTTTTTTCGTGTGGCCAAACATCCAGTTCCAGTTCTTGATAAGCGCATTCAAGTCTGTAGGTTTGACCTGATACTTGCCGCCCCTGGCAAACCCAAGGAGATCCCTGGTCAACTCGGTGGCGCTCGTTACGCATTCCTCTATTCCGCGCAGGAGATCGCGGTCAGGATGCGAAGGGTCTTTGTTCATCAACATCAGGGATACGCTGCCCTGAATTCCCATGAGTATATTGTTGAAGTTGTGGGCTATTCCTCCGGCCAGGGTACCGATGGATTCCATTTTTTTGGCTTGACGAAGCTTGTCTTCAAGACTTTTATTATCTGCCTCCACCTTGCGCTGGTCGGTGATGTCATAAAACACACAGTGGACATTTTTAAATTCTCCCGCTAAATCCCTGCTGATTTTATCCTGGAGCGAAACGAGAAAATCCATGCCATCTTTTTTTTAGCATGACAAACTCGCTGCCAAGAACTTCGCTTACGGTTTTAATTCGAGAAAAATTTCCCTTGAAGCGCTCCTTCCAATCCGGATGAAGGAAATCAGAAAAGTTTTTTCCGATGACATCCATTTCAGAGTAATCCAATGTTTCCAGCCATGCCTCATTGACCGCGACAAGGTTACCGTTTTTATCCAGGGACTGGTAGGCAACGTGCGCATGTTCAAACAGTGCCCGAAAACGCTCCTCGCTTTCCATTAGCAAAGCTTCAGCGGCTTTTTTGGAAGTGATGTCCAGCAGCACAATCCGCCATTGTGTCACCATGTCTGCATCATCACGATCGGCATCGATGTTTGCCTGAACCCATACGGGTGTTTCTTTTCCTCCTTTCAGCGGCAGTTCAACGCTCTGCTTTTTTCCGGTCTCCCCGGCCTTTTTCCGGGCAGATATAAAGGCATACGCATGGTCGGAATCGATGAATTGGCTAAAACCTGAATGCCAAAGTGTTCGTCGGTCTGTTTCAAGAAGAGCGACTGCGGCCAGATTGACGCGGGTGATGATCCCCTTGTTATTCAAAGTCACATATCCGCAGGGAGCAAACTCATACAGGCTCTCGAACGCCTGATGCAACGTGGCAAGCTCCTTCTGCGCCCGTTGGAGCTCTTCGTTCTGAATCTCAAGCTCCGCCTGGTGGACTTTCAATTCATGGATCAGGTCAAGAATATCGGAGGGTGTCTCAGGGGCAAGGTCCGGTTGCTTGTGGAGCAGTTCTTCTGCCTGTTGTCGCAACTGTTCGAATTTGTCGGAAGGATCGAGATCGTCGGACATTTTTCATTCCTTTTGTGGCGTCTTCACAAAATGCAGCAGAATGCGATAGGGGTAGTCATCGCCCCCCTTGATAATCCGGCCATGGATAGCGAATCGCTGGCTGCCCTCCGGCGATTTCACCTCGACAGGACGGGTGGTGAAATCCTTGCATTTTTTTAAGGCGCTTTTCAACTCCGATTTGAGGCCGATGGAGTCGAAAATGACCGACTGATCGCTCAGAAAGTCCATACCGTCAATATCATTTTGGGCGACGCCAAGCAGTTCGGCCAGCTGCGTGTTGGCAATGACCATCCTTCCCCGGCTGTCGAGCACCGCTGTCGGTTCCGGATTCATGTCGAATGCATGCCGGACCAGCTCCAGAGTCAGCTCCATGGCATGTCTGGATTCGTTCAGTGCCGCCTGGGCTTTTTTCTGATCCCCGATGGCGGCAAAGGTGAGCACCGCCCCGTCGATGCGGTTATCCCTGGTACGATAAGGCAAAATGCGCATGTTGTACCATTGTTCATTGGTGGTCCGTACCTCCACCGCTTTGGGTGAGAGTGTATTCAAGACCTCGCTCAGATCCGCAATTATGTTATTGTGCGCCAGATTGGTCGCCACGTGCCGCAGGGGGCGCCCGATGTCGCTCTCGATGAGATTGATGATGGAAGTCGCATCTTTGGTGAAGCGGCGGATGCACTGGTCGTTGTCCACGAAAATGGTGGCCATTTGTGTGCCGTTCAACAAATTGCGCATGTCGTCCCGGGCTGCGGAGAGCTCCTCCACCTTGCTTTGCAGTTCGGCATTGATCGTATGCAGTTCCTCGTTGAGGGATTGAAGCTCTTCCCTGGAGGATTCCAGCTCTTCGTTGGTGGACTGCAGCTCCTCATTGGCGGACTGCAGCTCCTCGTTGGTGGATTTGAGCTCCTCGTTGGAAGACTCAAGCTCTTCCACGGTAGCCTGATGGCTCTCCCTGGTTCTCAGCAGCTCTTGTTCCAGTTCGATATTGGCTGATGATTCGACTGGTTTGTTGCTTCCGTCAGGCAGTGTGTCGCCAGGCGTTGAGGGGACATGGATGTCCTCAAAGGCTACCAGCAGGTTTCCGGACATCTCTTTTGGGAATCGCTGGGGAGACACGTGCAGGTTGATCATCTGAACATCGCCGTTGTGTCTTATGGCAATCTCCCGGCGGGTTACTGCGCTGTTCGCCGACACCGCCTGTCGGATGGCGGAAGACAGCTCGATGCGCAAACCCTCTCTGGCCAGGTTGATAATATTGTGGGTGGGCCCTCCGCTGGGCGTCTCAAGGTATTTTCCGGTGCGGCCCTGCACATGCAATATGTCTCCGTTGGGATCAATGAGAACGGCTGTGGGGGCGAACTGGTCGAGGATCGCCTTCTGGGTGATCCGGGCCATATTGGATGGTTTGGCAAAAGGACCAAGCGGTGCGCCTCCGTTAACGGCCTCCAGGATCACCGGTCCACTGGGAAAATCGACAAATTGACGCAGGGCAGGCGGCACCTCGCGGCGTTTGTATATCTTCCACTTTTTATCCTGAGCCGCGAACAGGTTGGTAAATCCACTGACCGTCTCGGAGGAACCCAGCACCAGAATCCCATCCGGCGCCAGGGTGTAGTGGAACAGCGGCAGGAGTTTTTTTTGTGCATCGGTGTCCAGATAGATCAGCAGATTACGGCAGCACAGCATGTTCAGGCGTGAAAAGGGCGGATCTTTGAGCACATCCTGGACGGAAAAGACCAAATCGTCACGAATCTCCTTGCGGATGCGGAAAAAGTCCCCGTTTTTGGTAAAGAAGCGTTTCAATCGATCGGCGCTCACGTCGGCTTCGATGCTGGACGGGAAGGACCCTTCGCGGGCCTTTTCGATGGCATGGTTGTCGATATCCGTACCGAACAGCTGCAGGTTGAGTCGGTTGGGAATCTGATCGAGGCATTCACGCAGCACCATGACCAGCGAATAGACCTCCTCACCCGTTGAACACCCCGGCACCCAGGCCCGAAAGGTTGCACCTTCCGGCATGGATGCCAGGCATGTGGGAAAAATTTTGGTTTTCAGTACCTCGAAAGAGTCGGCATCGCGGAAAAACTGCGTAACACCGATCAGCAGGTCCCGAAACAGGGCCTCCACCTCGGCGGAATTTTCACGCAGGAAACGCACGTAATTCTCATGGTTGTCGATCTGGTTCAATCCCATGCGACGGCTGATACGGCGAAGGATGGTATTGGGCTTGTAGAGGGAAAAATCGTGCCCGATGCGGGTGCGCAAAGTAGCAAATATTTTGTTGAGCCAACTCTGTTGTTCATTCTTCGTTGCAGTGGCCCCCATATCATATGCGCTTTCGTGGTGCGAAAAATACTGAACCAACCGCGCAGGCATCGCTCCCGGGGCCAGCACCAGGTCCACCAACCCGGTGCTGACGGCACTTCGGGGCATGCCGTCGTAACCCGCCGTCTCTTCGCTTTGAACCAATACCAACCCGTCGCTGCCCTTGATTGCCTTCACGCCAAGCGTCCCGTCGGTTCCGGTTCCCGACAAAACGATCCCAGCGGCGTTTCTTCCCTGATCCTGGGCCAGCGATCTAAAAAACAGATCGATCGGCAGGGTGGCACCTCTGGCGAGGATGTCCAGCAGCTGGATCTTACCTTTAAATACGGAGATCTCCTTATCCGGTGGGACGACGTATACGTGGTTGGGTTCAATCGGTTGGTTGTCACCGGCGGTGGAGACCGGGATTTTTGAGACTTTCTGGAGCAGTTCCGGCAGCATGCTCGGTTGCTTGGGACTCATGTGAACCACGACGATGTATGCCATGCCGGTGTATTCAGGCACTTCAGCAAAGAATGTTTTTAACGCTTCCAGACCCCCGGCAGAGGCACCCAATCCGACGATGGGAATCCTTCTGGCTGTATTTTCCGGTAATGTTGCCGCAGGTCCTTTTCCCAGCCTGTCGGTGGATGTTCCGGGATTTAATTGGCCTGGTTTTTTTGCAGTCGATTTTTTCTTTGGCATGGTCATTTCTCACGGATGAGGATAAATACACCCATTTACGGCAACTAAGGAGTTGCCATCCATTTCATGGATCTCGACCGATTCGACACTCGGGTTCAAAATATGACCCGACACCTTCACATGGCTCCAGTAAGGTTCTTAATCCCAATGGGGTTTGACATAGGAACCCGCGATAGGGCAGTTTGCGGGGATTGTTTAAACTATAGCAAGAAACTGGAAAAAAACAAGACGCCGGTAAGCGCTACGCACATGCGCGGTGGGCATGGCCGGCAAAGATCAAATCACATCAAAATGAGATGGGACAACAAAATTTTACGCTTCCATTTTTCCAGGCGCTGCCTTAAAAGAGTTGAATATATCCGAGCTTCGTCTTAGTGTTATGTCTAACGCGGTTACAAATAGCGACGCCTTGCACAGACTGTTAAAGCCGAAGGATTGGTGAAGGGCAGGTTCAAATGTCTTCCCAGATAGACCAATCAAATAAATTCGAACGACTCCGCAAGCAGGCTGAAAAACTGATCCACACGCAGCCCGAAACGACCTCCTCCTCGTCCTTTGACACGCTGGAACTAATCCACGAGCTGACCATTTACCAGACAGAACTGGAAATCCAGAACGAAGAGCTCAAACGGGCTGAGCAGGAAATTTCAGAATTGCATCGTGAATATGAAGATCTTTATGAGTTTGCCCCCTGCGGCTATATTACGATGACTAACAAGGGAGTCATCAAACGCATAAACCTGACTGGAGCCACACTCATCGGGGCATCTAGAAAATTACTTCCGCAATCTGGATTCAGCCAATTTATCAACTCGGATTGGAAGGATTCCTACCTGGCTGCCTTGCAAAAATCAGGAGAAACCGGCGAAAAGCAGAGTGTTGACCTCCGGCTCAACAGCGGAAAAGACAATTCGATCTGGGTTCGGGCGGACATCCAGGCGGATCGCGACGAGACTGGGACAGTAATCCAGTGGCGAATGGTGTTGGTGGACATCTCTGTGAGAAAGGAAGCCGAAGTTGCTTTGCAGGCCAGTGAAAAAAAATATCACCAGTTGTTTTACGATATGGTCAGCGGTGCCATGTTGCTGGAGATTTCTGATTGCGACCAGTCAGGCCGCATCATCGATGCCCGCATCTTGGAAGTCAATTCAGCCTTTGAGCGATTAACCGGTATCGCCCGCCACGAGGTGGCGGGCAGATCGATTCGCCAGATTTGGCCCAATAATGAGGATTCCTGGTCCGATGGTATAAATCTGGTCATGGGCAACAAGAAACCGGTTACGGTGAAGGGATTTCATGGCGCTTTGGGTAAACATTTCCTGATGTCGGCATTCAAGCTGGATGATCGACACCTCGGGACAACCTTCATCGACATCAGCGACCAAATGAAGATCGAGCAGAGCTTGGAAAAAGCACGCCAGGAGTTGAAGCTTCAAGTCCAATCACAAGTAGTCGATCTGCGCCGGGCTAACTTGCGGCTTAACAAAGAAATCAACTCCCGTAAACAGGCCCAGATCGCTCTGGTACAAAAAGCCGAAGAACTCAAAGAGCGTTCAATGGGACTGGAAGAGTCCAACACCGCCTTGAAGGTGTTGCTTAATGAGGTTAAAGATGATCGTCACAAGCTTGAAGAAAAGGTTGTCTGCAACCTCAATGATCTGATTCTCCCGCACCTCGCCGCTATCGCATCCGGGAACCTAACCCAGCGGCAGCAGCAATTGCTTAAAACGGTTAAAAAAAACCTAGATGACATCGCATCGCCGCTTAGCAGGCGTTTTGTCATTGATGGCAGACACTTGACGCCGGTGGAAACGCAGGTGGCCAACCTGATCCGCCAGGGTAA
This sequence comes from uncultured delta proteobacterium, assembly GCA_963697225.1. Taxonomy (GTDB): domain Bacteria; phylum Desulfobacterota; class Desulfobacteria; order Desulfobacterales; family Desulfosarcinaceae; genus Desulfosarcina. The sequence continues at coordinate 134,160 of CAVONM010000028.1, read as the reverse complement.
AACGACCAAGGAGATCGCCGGACTAATGGGTGTTTCCAAAAGCACGATTGATTTCCACCGGCTTAACATTCGCCGCAGGCTCAACCTCACAAACAAAAAGACGAACCTGCAATCCTATCTCCGATCTATTACGTAGTACCAGGTTTCCCCCCCTATTTCCCTCCTATTCGTCCCATCTTGCAGGTGGTACCCGCCAGATAGTAATCTCTATGTTTAATTCGGACCATTATATTACCGTTGCAATAGCGGAATTCAATATTGCGAAGCCAGTTGCCGTGTTGCCTCCAATCTGAATTTCCGCGTATTGCCGTAAGATATGTATTGTCATTTACAGCTCAACAGAAACTGGCTGTTGGAGGGTAATCATGCGTTCGAACACTTGTCCACTTTGTGGAAAAAAAGCAGGATATACAGTCTCATGTCACGGAAAAGAGAAAAAATGCTATTCTTGTAAGCACTGTTATAATTTTATTATTTCGGAACCTGCTGAAAAAATAATTTCAGAATATCCACAGCAACAGCGGTTGTCATATTCTATTAAATCAAAAAATGCATTTGTATGCCAGGTATTGGTAATTGATGCAACCGAAGCGGACGGCCAAAGGAGTATCGATTTCAAGTACGACCCGGAAAGAAATTGGTACTGAGTTTTCAATCCCTCTTTTTTGATTTTTCATGACTGTTGTTGGTTACTATGATTAACATGGACAGGATAATTCGGACAGTCTCGGTGGTAATTATCATCGTTGGGGTCGCAGGGATTTATCCTAATTTTTTCTTCATTCAAAGCCAAAATTGATCCGACGCGGAGACACCAGAAAGGATGGCCCGTTATGAAAGAATTGATTCAATTGATCGCTCATGAGCTGGTTGATGATCCCGGAAAAGTTACCGTTGAAGAAGTGGGTGGTAATCATACCACTGTTTTAGAACTGAAGGTGGCCAAGGAAGACATAGGAAAAGTGATCGGAAAGAATGGCCGAACCGCTCAAGCGATGCGAACCATCTTGAATGCAGCATCAGGAAAGGTTAAGAAAAGAATGATTTTGGAAATCGTAGAGTAACCAGACAGAAATGATCCTGTTCAAGTATCAATAAATTCCAGCAAAGAAGCGCACCTGCTTCATTAAAAATCATTGAGATGTGATTACACATCAATTCAGTTCGCTCGCTATTGCGGTTCAGGCGGGTTGGGATGTGTTGAAATTCATCACCAACTTGATGAGATTACAGACACCAAAATATGATCCGTTTGAGCCAAATTTTAAATCCGCTGCGCGCCAATGCCGCCGTTTATAGGAGACGCCAACACCTTTATCATCGTAGCTGAATCAATGTTGCCGCCACTCAAAATGATTCCAATCCTGCCTTTCGGTTTAACCGATTGACTGAGCAAGGCCGCCAATCCAAGTGCGCCAGAAGGCTCAATGACGAGTTTCATTCGGTAAAACAAAAATCTTACCGCGTCTATAATCGCCTGTTCCGTAACCGTTTTCATATCGTCAACATATTCGAGTACCAGAGGAAAGGTGAGTTTGCCCAATGATGGGGTCCGGGTTCCATCCGCAATCGTAGGCGGGTTGATTACCCGGTGCAGTTTTTTTGTATGAAACGATTTGGTCGCATCATCAGCGAGTTCAGGTTCGATACCGAGTGTTTTGCAGTTTTTCGCCGCTCCTTTTGCAGCAGCAGCACAACCGCTCAATAGGCCACCACCGCCACAAGGCACCAATAACGTGTCGAGATTAGCAATCTCTTCAAACATCTCCAAAGCGGTAGTGCCCTGGCCTGCAATCACGTCCACGTGGTCAAATGGCGGAATCATTACATAACCATGCGCTCGTTCAAGTTCTTTGGCGATATCTTCACGATTTGCTTTGGCAGGATCGTAATCGATAACAGTTGCACCGTATTCTTTTGTAGCGGCCAACTTGGTTGCAGGTGCATCGCACGGCATCACGATCGTTGTTCGAATATTCAGCAATTTCCCAACTAACGCTACCGCCTGGGCATGGTTGCCCGAAGAGTAAGTAATAACGCCACGTGCCTTTTCTGGTTCGGAAAGTTGAGAAATGCTATTGAATGCACCGCGAAATTTAAATGCTCCGATCCTCTGAAAATTTTCACACTTAAAAAAGACCTCCGCACCAACCAACCGGTTCAACGTTCGTGAAACCATTATCGGGGTTACATGGGAAAACCCTTTTAATCTTTTTTTAGCGGCCAGAATGTGTTCAAACATGTTTTCCACGATTCAATCACCTGAAATTATTTGTCTTTTGGTTAATATAACGCTCAATAAGCGTGTTAACCGATACGACAAAATCATAACTATTTCAAGCGGTGTTTCGTGCATATCGAATTGATCCCACCACTTTCATTCGTAATCATAACGCCCTTCACGCCAGGTCCCAAAAATATCCAACGCCTCCATGGGGGTGATGCGTGGCCTATATTTTGGAGGGGGTAAGCGCCATGAGATGCCTCCTTCCACTGTTATGTTTCTTAGGCAGCCATCTTCACAGGATGTGACCAAGATTATGGCAACGTTGCAATGATCTCGCGATATTCCTTTTGTGTAAAGGCCTTAAGGGTTTCGGTGCGGACGGCGCCTGCGGAACCAATTGCAAGCATGGTGGCGGCGTATACCGCATCATTGCGTTGTCAAAAAAGCGGCGGGAATACAATATAAGGCAGCGCGGTTCAACGATCAGAGGGCGCCTTCCAGAGCCAGCATCCTAACCTTCAACGGTTCTCCGCCGCCGAACAGCCCCGGAGACCCGTCGCTTTTGATCACCCGATGGCAGGGTATGATAACCGGATAAGGATTGTTGGCCATGGTGGTGCCCACGAAACGGGCGGCACGGGGAAGGCCGGCAAGCCGGGCCACCTGACCGTAGGAAGCGGTTTGACCATAGGGAATCTTGGCCACGGTGCGATAAACGGCCTGTTGGGAGGGGGTAAAGCGGGAAAGATCCATCACCGGCCAGGGGATGTCGATCTTTTCCCCGTTGAAATATCGGACCAGGGTAGCACCGACTTTCAATACTTCCGCGTGGCTGTTGTCGATTCGCCAATATGCCTCATCAAAGGGCCGGCACAGCCCGTCAAGATCGGGTGTGGGAAGCTTGATCGCCACCAATTTGAACGGCTCGACGGAAAAGGCCACGGCGCTGTATCCAAAAGCGGTGTCGACAATCAGGTAGCGGTTCATGGCTGGTTCCAGGCATTTTTTAATGGATGGGGGGCTGGATGCGGCGGGGGGGGAGAAACCCCTGGCGGAAGAATCCGCCAAGGGTTGGAACGTCTTTAACATCGTCAACGATTAAGTCTCTTCGACGGTGATGGCGCTCTCTTCGCACACTTCCACGCAGCTTTCGCAGCCGAGGCACTCTTCTGCGTTCACCGGGACGGATTTTTCGTCCTGCATCTCGAATACTTCCACGGGGCAAACATCGACACACTCCTCGCAACCAACACACTTGGCCTCGTCAACGATCGGGTTAAAAGCCATCTTAACAGTCTCCTTTCAATAGTTTTCTATGCGTGTTGATCCAATTATCAACATCTGCTTTCTATTAATGGAAAAGGGCTTATACCAAATAAAACACCCAGTCAAGCGCTGATGGCGTTTTTTTCAGCGCCTCGCCAGATCGCCCTCAATTCCACGCCAGTCGGGCATTTCACCAATCAAAAAATCAACTTTCCACCAGGAGGATCAGGGTGTGACAAACCGATTTCGGTGATTCATTCTCTCCAGACAGGGCAAGGGATGCAGGGGCCAGGCGCCGAATAACGGTGGCGGGTGCTTGATTTGCAGCGCAAAAAAGGGTGACCGTGGCGGCCGGTTCGGATACCGCATCGGCGGCCGGGGTGGCGAAAGACGAAAGGTCAGCCGATGGCAGGGATTCCCGGTTGGCCAGATCAACCAGCATCCTGCCCAATACCGGCGTCGTGCCGGCCGGTGGGATGGGGAGTCGAATGTCGGCGAGCCGTTCGAGATGCAGTGCTTCGCCATGGGTGTCCAACAGCGTATCGATCACCGCACGACTGGTGGTGATCAACAGTTCCGGCAGCACGGCATCGGCAACGGCCAGGGCGGCCCAGGCACGAACCCGCTGCCCGGTCAGCTTGGCACCTGGATCGTCCCGCCAGATCGCTGCGCCGAATGCCTGACGGTTGAACCCAACCTCATCGGCATCCTTCAGGGTGTCCAGTAAAACATTCTCCAACGCCTTGAACCGATTGAGGTCATCGTCCAGGCGGTCGGTGGCCAGGTCATTTTCCTGGGCCAGGGCCAGGAACAGCCGGGCGCTGAATTCGGCCTCCCTTTCTTCCGCCTCAAAATCCGCCTGACCATCGGATTGACCATACCGGTTGATGTCGGAACGGATCCGGTTGACGGTGGTTTCGTCGAAAAAAGGAATGTCCCCCTGTCGTTGGCTGAAAAAACCGGCACCCGGGGTGGTTTTTCCCGGATTCATGCGTGCCCAGTCCGTGAATTCGGCCACGGCGGCGCGCAGCCGGTCGTCATCCCGGGCAATCGGCGTGCGGATCTCAACGAGCCCCTGTGATGCCAGTGCGACCAGGCTTTCGGGGATATTCGTTTTCAATGGCTGATAAACCACCACCCGTCCAACTAGCGCGGTCAGGATGCGCGCCGTGGATTCGGATAGGTAGGTAAACGGCATGTAGGCGGCAATCATGTTGTTCTCCATTTAGGGACGCACAGGATCATCCCGGGGGACCACCCCCATTTTAAGCAGTTGATCCCGCAGCCGGTCCGCAAGGGTCCAGTCCCGGGCCTGCCGGGCACGCTTCCGTTCGGCCATCAATTGTTGCACGGCCGGATTCTCCGTTTCGTCTTCAAACTCAAATATATTGAGGACCGCATTGATACGGGCCAAGGTTTCCAGTACTTTTTCAGCCCCGGCGGCATCGATGTCGTCCTCTAAAATCAGGGTATTGATGCGCTTGACCACGCTGAAAAGGGCGGCCAGGGCGGCGGAGATGTTCAGGTCATCATCCATGGCGCTGGTAAAGCCATTTTTGATGTCGTAGCACAGTTGATCCAGTTCTGCGTAGGAATTTCCGCGGCGGACATTCTTCAGCGCGCGGATGCAGGCATCCAGGCGCTTTAACGTCTTGCGCACCCGGTTCAGGCGCGCCACGGAAAACAAGACCGGCTTGCGATAGTTCACCGAGATCAGCCAGTATCGGATCTCGCGTCCCGTGAACCCCATGTCCAGCAGGGCCTGAATGGTCAGGGCGTCACCCTTTTCGTCCACCTTTTTGCCGTCCACCAGCACACGGTCGCAGTGAACCCAGTATTTGGCCAGGGTTTTCCCGGTCAAGGCACCGGCAATGGCGATCTCGTTCTCGTGGTGGGGAAAGACCAGTTCGCGGCCGGCGCAGTGGATATCGTAAAAATCCCCCAGATAGCGCATGGACATGGCTGCACACTGCAGGTGCCAGGAGGGGCGCATATTGCCCCATTCGGTCCGGGTGTAGATGCCTCGCTTGAGTTCCGACAGCCGGGTGCGCTTGAGCAGGGTAAAATCGCGTGGATTGTCCTTTTCGTAATCTTCCAGATCCACGGTGGCGCCGATGCGGATCTTGTTGAGATCGATTCCCGACAGCTGGCCGTATGTCTTGAATCGCGAGATGTCGAAATAGATGGAACGCAGCTTTTCGTATGCATATCCCTTTTTGACCAGTCGGTCGGCCAGGTCAACCATGTCGTCGGCGTGTTCGCTGGCCCTGGGATAGTGGTTGGCCGGCTGGATGCCCAGCGTGCCAAGATCATTGTGAAAAGCATCGATGTGCATGCCGGTGAAGTCCTCCAAGGACATGCCGGCCTGCTCGGAACCCTCGATGGTCTTGTCGTCCAGGTCGGTGATGTTCATCACCTGCTTGACCGTGTACCCCCGGTAGGCCAGGTAGCGCGCCAGCAGGTCCGAGAAGACGAAGCGGCGTCCCTCCCCCACGTGCATGCGCGCATGGGCGGTGGGGCCGCAGGCGTACATGGACACCTTCCCCGGATTCACCGGCAAAAAAAGCTCTTTTTTACGGGTCATGGTGTTGAAGAGCTTGAGGTCGATCTTTTCTTGAACGGCAAAGAGCGTCGTGGAGAGGTAGCGTTCACCGCCGTCGGGGAAAATCACCACCAGCGTCCCCTGCTCCAGCGTCCGGGCCATTTCGGCGGCCACCACCATGGCGGCACCGCTGCTCATGCCCACCATGAGACCCTCTTCACGGGCCAGGCGCCGGGTCATCTCGAAAGCCGGCTCGTCCTCGACGTTGACCTTCTCGTCCAGCAAACGCTTTTCGAATATTTCCGGCTGGTAGGCCTCCTTCATATTTTTCAGCCCCTGGAGCCGGTGCCCCAGATAAGGCTCCACACCGATGATCCGGATCTCAGGGTTGAACTCCTTTAGCCGTCGGGACAGCCCCATCAGGGTTCCCGAGGTGCCAATGGTGGCCACCATGTGGGTCAAGGTGCCGCCGGTCTGATCCCATACCTCGACAGCCGTGCCGTTGTAGTGGGCCATCCAGTTGGCCGGGTTGTTGAACTGGTCGGTCATGAAATAGGCGTCTGGATTCTCCCGTGCGAGGCGGTATACCTCCTCGATGGCCCCGTCGGTGCCCAGATGACCGGGCGTGAGCAGAATCTGCGCACCGCGCGCCCTTAGAATCTGCTGCCGCTCCACACTGGCCGCCTCGCTCATGGCCAGCAGCAGCCGGTAACCCTTGACCGAGCAGACCATCGCCAGGCCAATCCCCGTGTTGCCGCTGGTGGCTTCGATCACCGTCTTCCCCGGTGTCAGTTCACCCGAGCGTTCCCCTTCCTCGATCATGGACAACGCGGGTCGGTCCTTGATGGAGCCGCCGGGGTTGAGGTACTCCAGCTTGGCCAGTATGCGCACATGCGGGTTGGGGTTCATCCGCCGGATCTCCACCAGCGGGGTGTTGCCGATATGAGCCAGGATGCTGTGGGTCATGACAGGTAATTCCATCTGCAATGGAAAAAGAACGCTACGCGATACCAAAATGCGATGTCGCTTGGTAAATGGGTGCGCATGAAGGTCAATTGAAATCTAAGTTTGATCAGATCCAGATCGGATACCCACCCTACATTGGTCATTTGGGCGCTTAACATGCGCTGCCAGCACCGCTTCAATCTGCACAGCCACCGCCTGCGGGTCGACGGCGGCATCGATAACGGCAAACCGCTGCGGTTCCCGGCGCGCCAGGTCCAGATAGCCCGCCCTGACGCGCTGGTGGAAAAGCATCTTCTCCTTTTCGAAACGGGACTCCATCACATGGGTCGTACTGGAATCGATCCGGCGCCAGGCACGGGCCAGTCCGGCTTCGGGGTCCAGATCGAGCAGCAGGGTCAGATCGGGCGTCAAGCCCTTGCAGGCCAATTGGTGCAGTTGGCGAATCATCTCTTTGTCCAACCCCCGGGCATAGCCCTGGTAGACCAGGGTGGCATCGAAATAGCGATCGCACACCACCACCTTGCCCGCTGCCAGTGCCGGACGCACAACCGTTTCCAGATGCTGGACCCGGTCCGCCACATAAAGCAGCAGTTCAGCCGCAGGCGCCAGATCGCTGTTGTCCGGGTGGAGCAGGACGGAACGAATCTGACCGCCGATGGGCGTACCGCCGGGTTCCCGGGTGCTCAGGCAGTCATGGCCGGCTGCCGTCAGCCATCGGGCAATGGCCTGGACCTGGGTGGTTTTACCGCTTCCTTCGATGCCTTCTAAGGTAATGAACATGATCAGTCATCCCGCATCCGAACTGCCCGGGCCCTTGTAAAAATGGCGCTCCAGGAGCCGGTGATAAGGCGTCCAAGATCCGTCCGAGGGATCCTTGGCCACATATTCGCGAATGCTGTTGACCCGGGAATCCATCTCGTCGATATAGTTGAGCAGGACCGCCTCGATGGTTTTGGGCGGCTCGGGGGAGCCGAACGCCCGTTCGCCGTGGTGGCTAACGACCATGTGCTTGAGCAGGTGGGCCTGGACCTCCGGAAATTCCGGCACCTGCTTCAGTTTTTCGTCCAGCATGGACATCCCGATGATGATGTGGCTGAGCAGCCGGCCTTCATCGGTATAGTCAATATGGGTCGTATATTCCAATTCCCGGATCTTCCCCACATCATGAAGGATCACCCCGGCCAGCAGCATATCCCGATCCACGCCGCTGTAATGCCCGGCAATGGCGTCGGACAATATGGCCATGGAGAGGGTGTGCTCCAAAAGGCCGCCGATATAAGCGTGGTGCATGAGCTTGGCCGCCGGCGCGCGGACGTAAGCGGCCACAAACGCGTCATCGGTCCAGAATGCCTCAAACAGGGCCTTTAAATACGGGGTTTGCATCCGGGTGGTCATCTGCTTGAGCCGGTCGAGCATCTTGGCCACGTCACGGGTGGTGGCCGCCAGAAAGTCCCCTGCATCCACCTGGTCCGCCGGTACCCTGGCCATATCCTTGACCACCAGCTGAAGGCCGCCCCGATACTCGCCCACCTGCGCTCGAACATGCACGAAATCACCCTCGGCGACGGCTGCCGCGATGCGCTCCACCTGCTCCCACACCACGCCTTTTATCTGGCCGCTGCGATCCGACAGGGTCACGTTCAAAAACGGGTTTCCGTCTTTCTTATGGGCCATGGCGCGCTGGGCCAGCAGGAACACCTCGTCAATGGCGCTGCCCGCGACAAGTTCAGAGACAAAACGTTTGGTCATCGATGTCACCTCAACCCGGATAGACCGGCGCTTTTGGAAAGGCGCAGGCCGTAAACAACAAATTGCAAACACCAAATTTTAAATAAATTCCAAAATACAATATTCTAATCTAAAATAAGATCATAAGGTCTTGAATTTGATAGTTTAGCCATCGTTGTTTGGCTTTTGGCTATTGTTATTTGTTTGTTACTTGTTTTTTGATTTTTGTAATTTATTTGCTATTTAAATTTAAAAAATAGAAAACAGTAAATTAGATATTAAGGGGTTACACTGATATTCCACCGGGAGAGTTCCCGCAGGGTGTCGTAATCGGTCATGTCGCATTTGATGGGCGTAATCGAAATGTACCGGTCACCCAGGGCGGCCCCGTCAATATCCGATTGGTCATAGGCCGCTTGGCCGTCACACCCTTGCCAGTAGTAGATCCGGTCCCGCGGATCCCGTCGTTTTTCAAAGTGCTGGGCAAAAATCCCGGTTCCCTGACGGCTCCAGCGAACCCCGCGAATCTCGTCCATCGGCAGATCGGGAAAATTGACATTGAGAAAGGTCCCCTGGGGCAACCCCCACCCTTTCACCTGCAGGGAAAGCGATTCGGCAAACCGGGCAGCGGCATCGACATGCAGGTCGCCGGGGGCAATGATGGATACGGCCATGGCGGGGAAGCCGGCCATGGCGGCCTCTTTGGCTGCGGCCACGGTTCCTGAATAGTTGACATTGATGCCCACGTTGGCGCCCGGGTTGATACCGGAGACAACCAACTCGGGAGGGGTGTCCAACAGCTCGGCCAGTCCCAGTTTCACACAGTCCGCCGGAGTGCCGTTGACGGCGAAACCGCGCAGGCTGCCGTTGACTCGGGTATTTTCGAAACGAATGGGCCGGTGCAGGGTAATCCCGTGGCCAACAGCGCTGCGTTCACGATCCGGCGCCACCACGGTCACCTGGTGCCGGGTCGAAAAAGCCTGGTACAAGGCCCATAATCCCGGTGCGTGAATACCGTCGTCATTGGTCAGCAGTACGCGCATGAACCCTCTTCTTTCATCTGAAAGACCGCCGCACAACCCGGCTTTGCCCCGGTCGACAGCCGATGTTAAAAACTGTTGTTGCAATTTCGAGCAAGATAGCTTTATATTGAATTTTTCATTTATGTGCAAGTGGTTATCCTGCATCCGCCCTCGCAGGATCCACGCTGAGACCGCCTTTTCCCCCAAAACGCCGATGCCTTTATTCTGCTGATGCGACCGTTCATATTCAGACCACCATCTCTGATCATAAGCCATCCGGTAGTGGTCCTGAACTTTCTTTTCTGGACGTTTTGGTTCCTGACGGCATGGGCGTCGTGTGCCCACGCCCAGTCGCTCACAGACCGGCTCAGCGGCGACCCGAAGGTCCCCTGGCAGATCAGTGCAGATACGGTGGACTACGATGCCGCGTCCACCACCTACCGTGCCAGGGGTAATGTGATCATCGAAAAGCAGGCCACACGCCTGATGGCCGATGCGGTTTCCTTCAACCATAAAGCCATGACTGCCGTGGCCGACGGCCATGTGGTGATGACCGTGGGCGACGATGTGCTTACGGGAAGGCGCGTGGAACTGGATCTGGATCGGGAGACCGGTGTGGTTCACGGTGGCACGGTTTTCCTGAAGGAGAATCATTTTTACATCCACGGCGAACGCATCGAAAAAACCGGCAAGGATGCGTACCGGGCGGAAAAAGGGTCCATTACCAGCTGCGACGGCAACCGGCCGGACTGGGTGATCACCGGTCGAACGCTCGAGGTCACCGTCGAGGGCTACGGCAGGGCCACCCATGCCGTACTCCGGGCCCGGGATGTGCCGGTGCTGTATGCGCCCTATATTCTGTTTCCGGCAAAGACCAGGCGCCAAACGGGCCTGCTGCTCCCGGAAGCGGGCGTTTCGGATCGCTGGGGGTTTAACTGGGACCAACCGCTTTTCTGGGCCATCAACGACAGCACGGATGCAACCTTGTATACTCACTACATGCAGGAAAGGGGCACCAAGGTCGGCCTGGAATACCGCTATGCCCTGGCCAGCGATTCATACGGGACCATCAAGGCTGACGGCCTGCAGGACCGAAAAATCGATGACGGCACCTCCGAAGCAACCCAAAAATGGGGCTACGCCGGCGATGCCTATGATCGACCCAACACGGACCGCTACTGGCTGCGGGGCAAAGTGGACCAGGATCTGCCCTGGGGTGCCAGGTCGCGACTGGACCTGGACATCGTCAGCGATCAGGACTACCTCACCGAGTTCAGGGACGGACGCAGCGGGTATAATGAAACCCGGGATTATTTCCTGGAAGCCTTTGGAAGGGATCTGGATACCTACGATGAAAACACGCGGACCAATCGGCTGAACGTCAACCGAACCTGGTCGCGCTATTCCCTCAATGGCGACCTGCGTTGGAACGACAACGTGACCAACCGACGCTGGGAGGCGTCCGACGAAACCCTGCAACAACTCCCGGTGATCGAATTCAATGGCGCGAAGCAGCAGGCTTACGGCACCGGGGTCTTCTGGGACCTGGATTCCGAGTATACCTATTTTTATAGGGAGGACGGCGAACGGGGACATCGGTCCGACATTTATCCCCGGGCCTATCTGCCGCTCAGGTGGGAAAACTACCTGTCGGTGGAGCCGTCGGTCGGCTGGCGCCAGACCGCCTGGATAATGGACCGCCGGGAGAACGACAGCCTGGATCGCTCCACCTATCGCCAGGTCGTCGACGCCCGGCTGGATCTCTCCACGGAGTTTTCAAAAATAATGGGGTCTCCCGTTGCAGCCGTGGACCGTATCCGCCACAGTGCCAAGCCCCGGGTGGTCTACGAATACATCCCGGATCAGGACCAGTCGGACCTGCCATTTTTCACCGATCTGGATCGCATCGATGAAAAAAACAGAGTGACCTACTCCCTCACCAACACCTTTACGGCCAGATCGACGAGGCCAGCCCCACCCACCACAGCGGCCGGCAAGGGTCAAGTCCCTGCAGGAGGAGCCAGCCTGACGAAACAGAGGCCGGCGGATCCGCCAATGCCAGCTTCTTTCGACTACCATCGCTTTTGCCGCTTTTATCTGGAGCAGAGCTATGACCTCGCACCGGCCAGGGATGATCAGCCTGAACCTTTTTCAGACATCTACGGCGAGCTGGAATTCAATCTCGGGCGATATGTGGCGCTCGGCGCCGATGCCAGCTACAACCCCTACGACAGCAACTTCTCATCCCACAATGCAGGCGCCGCCTTCGTCGATCATCGGGGGGACCGGCTGTGGGTGGAGCACCGATACGAAAAAAGCGTCAATGAGTCCATACGCGGCACCCTGTCGGTCAAGCTTACCGATCGCCTCACCGCCAGGGGCGAATATGAGCGCAACCTGCTCGATGAAACGGACATCATCAAGGGCGCCGGATTTCTCTACGCCGCCCAATGCTGGTCCGTCGATTTTTTCTATGCCGTGGAAGGCGAAGACAATAAATTTTCATTTTTGATCAATCTGATGGGCATCGGCGGATTCGGAGAATGACTGGCGCGAATGCCATTTGCCTTTTGGCAACAGGGATGATACACGAATTGCCTTCCGATAGCCTAACTTGCGAGACATTACCGATCAGATGAATCATTTTATAACCAACGGAACCACGCCCCATGGCTGGAGATAAACTGACGCGCGCCTGGTATGCACTTCACACGAAGAGCCGTTTCGAGAATGTGGTCAACGACGGTCTGGCCAACAAGGCACTGGATGTCTTCCTGCCGAAGATCACCGTAAAAAGCCGACGGCGGGATCGGCACAAGATGATCCGCGTGCCCCTTTTTCCGGGTTATCTCTTTGTCAGGACTGATCTGAATCCGCATGAACACATCCAGATATTAAAGACCACCGGGGCGGTGCAGCTGATCGGCAGCACCCGGGGGCCGGTATCGATTGCCGATGCAACCATCGATTCACTCAAGATCATGGTCTCCACGCAAGGAGAAGTGATTACCGGAACCCGGTTTAAGAAAGGCGATCGGGTGATGGTGGTCAACGGGCCTTTTTCCGGTGTAACAGGTATTTTTTCGAGCTACCGCGGTGACGGTCGTGTGATCGTCAACATCGAGGCCCTGGGCCAGTTCGCCGCGGTCAACGTCGATGCCGCAGATGTGGAGAAACTGCCGGAAATATTATCATAACTACTTGACTTTCTATTAAGTTCTATTTTATAGAGTCACTTTCAATCCCGTATACACTACCGATCGTTGAAGGAGGGTACATGAACAAACTGGAACTCATCTCCGCTTTGAAGACCAAGGCCGACATATCCAAATCCGAAGCGGCAAAAGTGGTCCAGATCTTTTTTGACAGCATGGCCGACGCCATGGCCGATGGAGAACGCGTTGAGATTCGCGGGCTGTGCAGCTTCTTCGTGAAAGAGTATAAAAGCTATACGGGAAGAAACCCTAAAACCGGCGAAAAGGTCACCATCAAACCCAAGAAGCTCCCTTTTTTCAAGGCTGGAAAAGAGCTCAAGGAACGGGTGGATCGATAGACGGCATGCCAATCCAGCGTCTGACGGCCGGGGTCCTCGTCAACGAGTCCGGGCCGAACCAGGTACCGGTCCGATTCACCCCCCCGGGATCCAAAGAAAATGACGACGGCACCCGTATTTAACGCCATCGTTGGCCAAGCGCACGCCACCCGGTTGCTCAAGACGTTTATCCGCAACGGGACACTGCCTCATGCCCTGCTCTTTACCGGTGATGAGGGGGTGGGGAAAAAAATAACGGCCACGGCATTTGCCATGGCCTGCAACTGCCTGAAGTTAAAATCGACAAGTCACCACCACCGCGCCCATCTGGATGCCATGGATGCCTGCGGTGATTGCGGCCCCTGCAGAAAGATTGCCGGGAACCACCATCCAGATATCATCCGCGTTGCCCCCCTGTCGTCGGTTATCAGAATCGGCCAGATCAGGACGCTGCTTCAGGCCCTGACGCTGAAGCCAAACGAGGCGGACCGGCGGGTGGTCATCCTGTCCGATGCGCAGGCCATGAATCCGGAAGCGGGCAATGCGCTGCTGAAGGTTCTGGAAGAACCCCCGGACCGGACCTTGCTGGTGCTGACGGCACGCCAGACATCCGACCTTTTGCCCACGATCGTCTCACGGTGCCAGCACATCCGGTTTTCCCCCCTTCGCGCAGCAGACATCAAACAGCTGCTGACGGCGGCTGGAGGCATTGACCCGGGATCCATAGAGGCGGTTGCCGCCCTCTGCGGCGGCAGTTACACCCGCGCTGTAAAATTGATCGACAGCCGATGGATCAACCGCCGGGACTGGATCATCCAGGCCTTGGGAAGCCAAATGGCCGATCGCGGGGAATTGGGAATTCGGGCATGGCTGGCATGGTCTGAGATCTTAGCCAAAAAAAAGGATCTTATTGAAGAATCGCTGGAAATCATTACAATGTGGCTGCGGGACATGCTGGTCTTCAGGACCGACCCACAGCGGGTATTGAATCAGGATCGGCTGGAGGCACTTTCAGCGGCGGCCAAACAGGTCAGCCAGACGCAGGTGCTCCAACAGATCGATGCGGTGGATCGCGCGTTGACAGCCCTGCGATCCAATACGAACGCAAGATTGACACTGGATGCCATGGCCCTGCAGATGGCAGGCGCCTGCCTCAGATAAAAGAGACACCATGAAAAAAAAAGTGGGAGTCCGGTTCAAAACCGGTGGCAAGATTTATGATTTCAGCTGCGGGGCATTTGTCCTCAACGTGGGCGACCAGGTGATCGTGGAATCGGAAAAAGGTCTGGGGTTGGGGACCGTGGAGACACCGCCCGAGCTGGTAGACGAGACGGGCAAACCCGGCAAGCCGCTGAAAAATGTATTTCGCAAAGCCAATGAAAAGGACTTGAGCCAGGTCGAACAGAACATGGCGCTAGAGCGCGAAGCACACGCGTTCTGCATGAAAAGCATCAAGAACCTCGGGCTGAAGATGAACCTGTTTTCGGTGGAGAGCACCTTCGACGCCAGCCGGCTCACCTTCTTTTTCACGGCCGATGCGCGGGTGGATTTCAGGCAGCTGGTCAAAATTCTGGTCAATCAGTTCAAGGTCCGCATCGAGATGCGGCAGGTGGGCATTCGTAACCAGGCCAAGATGTGCGGCGGCCTTGGACGCTGTGGCAGAGCCTTCTGCTGCTCGTCCTTCATGGAAAAGTTCGAGCCGGTATCCATCCGCATGGCCAAGCAGCAGGGGCTCTCCCTGAACCCCACCAAAATTTCGGGTCAGTGCGGCAGGCTCATGTGCTGTCTGACTTTTGAAAATGAGACCTACCGAAAACTGAAACAGGGCTTCCCCAAAATCGGGAAGGTCGTGACCACCAAGAACGGCCCGGGGAAAGTGACCCGCCACAACGTCATCTGCAACCGCCTGACGGTGCGGCTGGAAGAAGGCGGCGATGTAGAGATCAGCCTCGATGACGTTGTCAATGACAGGAGATAAAGCCATGGCCTCGCCGTTTTATATCACCACGCCCATATACTATGTGAACGCCCGACCCCACCTGGGCCATGCCTACACCACCATTGCAGCGGATGTGATCAGGCGGTTTCACGCCATGTCCAGCGACCAGACCTATTTTCTCACCGGTACGGACGAACACGGTGACAAAATCGTCCGTGCCGCCAAAAAAGAAAATCGGACCCCGCGGGAGTACGTGGACCAGATCAGCGGCCTTTTCAGAAAGTTGTGGCCCGAGCTCAACATCTCCAACGATTACTTTATCCGCACCACGGACCCGGCCCACATGGCCGTGGTTGAAACCATCCTCCAGCGCATCTACGATGCCGGCGACATCTATTTCAGCGAATACGAAGGCCTTTACTGTTTTGGGTGCGAACGCTTTTACACCGAACGGGAGCTGGTCGACGGCTGCTGCCCGGACCACCAGACACCCCCGGAAACCATCAAGGAATCCAACTATTTTTTCAAGATGAGCCGGTATCAGCAATGGTTGATCGACCACATCAATCGACATCCCGACTTTATCCGCCCCGAACGGTACCGGAACGAAGTGCTGGCATTTTTGCGCGAACCACTGGAAGACCTGTGCATCTCGCGGCCCAAATCCCGTATCAAGTGGGGCATCACCCTGCCGTTTGACGCCGACTATGTCACCTATGTGTGGTTCGACGCCCTGCTCAACTATGTGTCGGCGCTGGGCTACCCGGATGGCGAATTGTACAACACCTATTGGCCCGTGGCCCAGCACATCGTGGCCAAGGATATCCTCAAACCCCACGGTATCTATTGGCCGATCATGCTCAAAGCGGCCGGGATACCCGTGTACCAGCACCTGAATGTTCATGGCTACTGGAACGTGGACCAGAGCAAGATGTCCAAAAGCATCGGCAATGTGGTGGAACCCCTTGAGATGAAAGACGTCTACGGTCTGGACGCCTTCCGTTTTTTTCTCATGCGGGACATGGTCTTCGGCCTGGATTCCAACTTCAGCGAAGAGGCGCTGGTCCAGCGAATCAACGCCGACCTGGCCAATGACCTGGGCAATCTCTTTTCCCGGGTGCTCTCCATGGCCCATAAGTATTTCGGCGGGGTGGTTCCCGAACCGGCTCCGGACGTGGAAAAGGAAATGGATCTCGGGCTGGAAAATCATTCCCGGGTCGCCATCGATGCCTACTCGACCAGCATGGGTGAGTTTGCCTTTCACAAGGGCCTGGCAGCGGTTTGGGAGTTCATCACCCACATGAACAAGTATGTCGACGTAACCGCCCCGTGGATGCTGGCCAAAAACAAGGCCACCCGGAAACAATTGCAAACGGTGATCTACAATCTGCTGGAAGGGCTTCGCATCATCTCCGGCCTGATCTATCCGGTGATGCCCGACACCGCCGTCAACATGCAAAAACACCTTGGATTTAAAGGCGATGACGATTTTTTCAAGCTGGACCGGCTCACCACGTGGACAGGGATGAAGCCCGGGGTAAAACTGAGAAAATCAATATCCCTCTTCCCCCGCATCGACATGGAAAAAAAGCTACCGCAACCCGTGGAAAAGGCAGCAACCCCGATTATGGACAAACCCATCAAACCGGAAATCACCATCGAGGATTTTGCCAAGATAGACCTGCGTGTGGCCACCGTCATATCTGCCCAGGCCGTCCCCCGGGCCAAAAAGCTGCTTCAACTGGAGGTAGACCTGGGCGAAACGAGAACCATCGTCTCCGGCATCGCCGGCAGCTACGCCCCCGAGGACCTGGTGGGCAAACAGGTCATCGTCGTGGCCAACCTGAAACCAGCCAAACTCATGGGTGTGTTGTCCAAAGGCATGCTCATTGCTGCAACGGACGAAAATGGCGTCACCGTGGCGACCCTGGACCATTCGGCCACGCCCGGAACGCCGTTAAGCTGACCGTCACCGGGGGTTTAATTTTCAGATATGACCCGTTTTTTCAACCGTCATACACATTCGTCACCCCAGCCCAGCTGGAAAGCCTATCAAGAGAGCCTGAGGCGCCAGTACTTCCCCTCCAGACGAACCCGGCTGGACCGTGGCAGGCCGTGGTTGGTCGTGGGGCTGTTGATTCTGGCCCTTGCAGGGATCGGGTGGGTTTTCACCGCAGGCGTCAACACGGAAACGGATGCGGCGGTTAGGGCTTCGATTCCTGCGCAGAAGACGGCCAAGGGCCCGGAACTGATCGAAAAAACAGATGTCCATATCCTGTTGGGCAAAACCCGCCTGATCAACCTGGAGGCCAATCCGATAAAGGTGGACTTCGACGGCCGACCCTACCAGGTGAGCACCAGTCTGGATCTGGGGCTTCAGCAGTACCTGCTCAAGCGCATGGACCGGGTCAATTCACGCTATATCGGCATCGTGGCCATGGCGCCGGACACGGGCCGAATCCTGGCCATGGCGGGATTCAACAAGATCGACCCCGACCGGGATCCATGCCAGATGGCCGAATACCCGGCGGCCAGCCTCTTCAAGATCGTAACGGCGGCGGCGGCGGTTGAAGAAAAGGGCTATACGGCCGGTTCCCGGTTCAAATTCAACGGCTACAAACACACCCTTTACAAGCGCCAGTTGACGGACAAGACCAACCGTTACACCAATTCTATCTCCCTGCGGGATTCCTTTGCCCAGTCCGTCAACCCCGTGTTTGGAAAAATCGGCGCCCTGGTCCTTGACCGGAAAACCTTGGAAGCATACGGGGAAGCCTTCGCTTTCAACCGGCAGGTGGATTTCGAACTCCACTGGCCCACCAGCCAACTCGCGGTAAAAGACGAGTCCTACAACCGGGCGGAGATTGCCAGCGGGTTCAACCGCCAGACCACCCTGTCCCCCCTCCATGCGGCGGTGATCGTATCGGCGGTGGTCAACGGCGGCAAGCCGGTAGAGCCGACGCTGGTGGACCGGATCACCAATGATGACGGCAACTGCGTTTATCGGACCGAACCTCAATTTTTGACGGCCGCGGTGTCCCCGGAAACCGCCGACGTGCTGAACCAGCTCATGATCGCCACCGTGAGCGCAGGCACCGCAAAAAAAACATTTCGCGGACAGAGCCGCAGCAAGGTGCTGTCGCGCCTGAAACTGGGGGGTAAAACCGGCTCGATCTACAACCGGGCCCATGATGCCCGCTTCGACTGGTTCGTTGGATTTGCCACGGAAATAAAGGGACCCGAAAAAATGGTGGTCGCGGTAATGGTGGCCCACGAAGATTATATCGGCACCCGGGCAGGACAATATGCCCGCATGGCCATCGAACACTATTTCAAGGACTATTTTTCGAAAAAAGCCCCGACAGGGAAGGATTCCCGCGGATAAGGAGGCATTTATGCCCGGTTTTGAGATATTCGGCGACGAAGAACGTAAACAGGTCAACGATGTGCTGGAAACAGGGGTCCTGTTCCGCTATGGCTTCGATGGGGCCCGCAAGGGTCACTGGAAAGCCAAAACATTTGAAGCGGAACTGGCCCGCCGCGTCGGCGTCGAATACGCCCATTTATGCGCCAGCGGCACGGCGGCCCTGTCAACAGCCATGGCCGCCTGCGGCGTCGGCGCCGGAGATGAAGTGATCGTTCCCCCTTTCACCTTCGTGGCCACCATCGAGTCGGTGCTCATGGCCGGAGCGGTGCCGGTATTTGCCGATATCGACGAGACGCTGTGTCTCTCGCCGGAAGGGCTGGCGTCGGCCCTGACCCCGGCCACCAAAGCCGTCGTTCCCGTTCACATGTGCGGGGCCATGGCCCGCATCGACGAAATCAAGGAGATCTGCGATAAAAAGGGGCTGACGCTGCTGGAAGACGCTTGCCAGAGCCTGGGAGCCACCTACAAGGGCAAGGCACTGGGCAGCTTCGGCAGGGCCGGCTGTTTTTCTTTCGATCCGGTAAAAACCATCACCTGCGGTGAAGGTGGCGCGATGGTCACCAACGACAGGCAGGTCTATGTCGCCGCCGATGCCTATGCCGACCACGGACATGACCACATCGGCAACGATCGGGGAACCGAAGACCACCTGATCATCGGCACCAACTATCGGATCAGTGAACTCAATGCCGCTGTTGGGGTAGCCCAGCTGAGAAAACTGGATTGGATCCTGGACGTCCAGCGGCGCAATAAAGCCGCCATCAAATCGGCCATGGCAGCCATCCCCGGCATCGCATTCCGTCACCTGCCTGACCCC
Organism: uncultured delta proteobacterium; assembly: GCA_963697225.1. Classification (GTDB taxonomy): domain Bacteria; phylum Desulfobacterota; class Desulfobacteria; order Desulfobacterales; family Desulfosarcinaceae; genus Desulfosarcina. The sequence continues at coordinate 114,694 of CAVONM010000028.1, read as the reverse complement.
GACGGGGACTCGGCAACCTTTCTCTCTTTTTTCATGCCTGACCTGGAAGCCGCGCGGCAGGCGGTGAAGGCACTGGCCGCGGCTGGTGTGGACGGCTGTTTTCACTGGTATGACAACAAATGGCACTACATCCGGAAATGGAACCATTTCCAAACCATGCAGGTCGCGGCCCGGCTGCCCGTTCAGACACTGGCCAATTGCCCGGACTACAGCAGCATCGCCATGCCCGGGTCCGACGCCATCATGCAGCGGGCCATTTCCATGCAGATCAAGCTGGGATGGACACCGGAACAGCTGGACCAGCGCATCCAGGCAACGGTAAAGGCGTTAAAGACGATTGTATGAAAAAAAGGGGTTAAGGATCCGAGGAGTCGAGGGAAATGGTCGTCACTTTCATTAGCCTTACAAAAAATTGAATAGATACCGTTAAAGGAAAACATCATGTTTCGCAATTTTAAAATGGTCTCCAAGATGGTCTTTGGTCGTGGCTGCACATCACAACTGGGGGATATCCTCAACGAACAGCGCCGGAGCGATAAATCGGTAATAATCTTTCTGGTGGACGACGTCTTTAAAACCGGCACGATAGAAAATCGTCTTCCGGTTCATACCGACGATCTGATGGTCTGGGTCAATGTGGACGATGAACCCAAAACCAGCTACGTGGACCAGCTCACCACGCAGGTCAAAAAACACATGGTCGACAAACAGGACCACCACCCGTCGGGGGTGATCGGTATCGGCGGTGGCAGCACCATGGATCTTTCCAAAGCCGTCTCCCTCATGCTGACCAACGCCGGGTCTTCCGCCGACTACCAGGGATGGGACCTGATTAAACAGCCGGCCGTTTACCACGCCGCCGTGCCGACCCTATCCGGAACCGGCGCCGAAGTGTCCCGCACCACGGTGCTCACCGGCCCCCAGAAAAAGCTGGGCATCAATTCTGATCACACCGTTTTTGACCAGATCGTCCTGGACCCGGAGATGATCGCCAATGCCCCCAACCCGCAACGCTTCTATACCGGCATGGACTGCTACATCCACTGCGTGGAATCCTTGACGGGCACCTATCTCAACAGTTTCTCCCGGGCCTACGGCGAAAAAGCCCTGGACCTTTGCCGGGAGGTCTTTCTGGACGATCCCGAAGACGCCGACGACCGGCTGATGATGGCCTCCTATTGCGGCGGCATGAGCATCGCCTACTCCCAGGTGGGCATCTGCCACGCCCTCTCCTACGGCCTTGCCTTCGTGCTGGGGTTGCACCACGGCATCGGCAACTGTGTGGTCTTTGACACCCTCGAGGACTATTATCCCGAAGGGGTCCGGGAATTTCGACAGATGATGGCACGGATCGGCATCGATCTGCCGCGCAATCTGACAGCCGGCGTCACCGATGCTCAGATGGAAAAAATGGTGGATGTGTCGCTGGTGCTGGAGCCCTTGTGGGAGAATGCATTGGGCAAGGACTGGAAAACGATCATGACCCGTGAAAAAATCAGGCAGCTCTATTTGAACATGTAACCGCGAACCCGGCACCTCCGGGGCTCACAATGAACTACCCCGCCGCAAGCAGCGGGGTATCAACAAAGGATACAATCAATTTTATCGTCGCAAGCGACGGGGTATTAGACCCTCGGCTTCGCAATAAAGGACCGCTATGACTCGATATACTCTCGTCACCATGGCCAAGCATACCGTGTGCTTCGTCGCATACACGACGCGTGGGATCCGCAACATACGACGTCGGATTTCATTGCTGCCGGCCATTCATTGGGGACGCGTTCCTGCATCGGTAGCCGGGCCGGCGGTGATCCTCTTCCCCTGCTCGGCAAACCGCCTGTGCTGTGGTCTGGCCGGCATCATCGCAGTCAAGGGAAGGACGGACCCCAACCTTGCGATTGACCTTAACGCGTTGGCAGCGCTCGTCGACAGCGTCGAGGCGGGTGTGCAGGAAACGCCGTCCCGTCAGACGGAGGAGGTCACCGGTGATACTTCGGCTGGACAGGCAACGCTGGACAGCCTGCTGGCAAAAATCCAGGCCCTCAAGCAGGAAGGACCGTTTCTCAACCTGTTTAAAGATCCGACCGCTCAGAAAACGGTCGCCGATCTGTCCGTTCGACTGTCGGCCCTTCAGCAACGTGAGCAGGCACGACTGACCGAAGCGATGGGCAGCCTGGAAACCCATGTGGTGGATGCCATCTCCACGCGCATCGAAGCCCTCAAGGACCTGTGCTGGTGCCTGGACGTGGAATTGGCAGGCAATATCGAACGCATCCGGTCGCTGATGACCGGCAGCGCCGACCCCGGGCCCTACAGCCGCATCACCGTCATGCGACAGATCAACGCCGTGCTCAACAGCATCGACCGGCTTGAAGTCCGGGGCCGGGATTCGGCGGGAATTTCTATTTTGTTCATCCTGCCAGCCAAGGCCTATGAAGCCATTTCGGCCGCGTTGGATCGTAAGGGCCTCACCCCTGATTTCGAGCGCCGCATGGATCGTGAGGTGCTGAAAAACAACAGCATCAGCCTGAATCGATCGGCCACCGACGATGGGCAGTCAATCGTCGCCCTGACGGCAGTCTATAAAATTGCCGCTGAAATCGGCAGCCTGGGAGACAATATTCGCTTCCTGCGCCGGCAGATTCAACAGGATCAGATCCTGCAGCTGATCGCTGCCGCGCCCCACCGCTTTCACACCGTATCGTCCCACACACGCTGGGCATCGGTGGGCGCGATCACCGAACCCAACTGCCACCCGGTGGACAGTACCGTGACAGGCGCCACCTTGAAGGAGCGTCCCATTATCCACGCCTGCCTCAACGGCGACATCGACAACTACCTGGAACTCAAAGCGGCAATGGAAGCATCCGGGCGCACCATTCCGCAACCCATCACCACGGATACCAAGATCATTCCGCTGCAGATCGAGCATTACCTGCGGTCCGGCGTCGATGTGGCCGAGGCCTTCCGTCTGGCGGTGGGTGATTTCCAGGGATCCCACGCCATCTCCATGCACACCGACCTGGCCCCGGGAAAATTCTTCCTGGCCCAAAAGGGCAGCGGCCAGGCCATTTTCGTCGGCCTGGCCAAAGACCACTATATGCCGGCGTCCGAGGTTTATGGTTTCATCGAGGAGACATCGCACTTCTTGAAGATGAACGGTGAACAGGTGGTCAAAGGAAAGAAGGGCAACACCCAGGGCCAGATCTTCATCCTGGATCAGCAATCCCCCGGGGGACTGGCCGGCATCACGGCCATGTACTACGACGGCAGCCCCGTCACGCTAACCGGAGACGATGTCAAGCACACGGAAATCACCTCCAGGGATATCGATCGGCAGAACTTTCCCCACTACTTTTTAAAGGAGATCTCCGAAGCGCCCCAATCGGTGGAACGTACCCTGCTCAATCGCTGGAAAATCTCCGACGACGGCAACGGCCGCCATTACCTCATCCATCTCGACCGACGATCCTTTCCCCGTTCGCTGGAAGCGGCCTTGGCGGAAGATCGGATCCGGCGGGTCTTCTTCGTGGGACAGGGCACCGCGGGTGTCGCCGCCCAGGCCTGTGCCGATATCCTGAAATCCTATCTGGCCGATCCCGCCATCCAGCTGCGCGCGCTCAAGTCCTCGGAACTCAGCGGATTCGAATTGAACGAGGCGGACGGCGCCACCAGCATGGTAGACGCCCTGGTGGTGGCCATCAGCCAGTCGGGAACCACCACCGACACCAACCGAACCGTGGACATGGTCAAGGCACGGGGGGCGCACACCCTGGCCATTGTGAACCGCCGGGACTCGGACATCACCTTCAAGGTGGACGGGGTATTGTATACCTCCAGCGGCCGGGATATCGAAATGAGTGTGGCCTCGACCAAGGCTTTTTACTCACAGATCGTCGCCGGGGCCTTGCTGGGTCTGAAGGTAGCCAGCGTCAAGGGACGACGGTCCATTGAGTTTATCTCGGACCAGATAGCCGAATTGCTGCGGATCCCCGATCACATGCGCACGGTTCTGGCCATGGGAAAACCAATCCAGGCATCGGCCCGGCGTCTGGCGGCCACCAAAACTTACTGGGCCGCGGTGGGCAGCGGTCCCAATAAGGCCTCGGCGGACGAGATCCGCATCAAGCTCAGCGAATTGTGCTACAAGACGATCTCCTCGGATTTTGTGGAAGATAAGAAGCATATCGACCTCTCCTCCGAGCCGCTGATCATCGTCTGCGCCGCCGGTTCCAAGGGCACTGTCATCGGGGATATCATCAAAGACACCGCCATCTTCAAGGCCCATAAGGCCGCCCCGGTGGTGATTGCCGACGAAGGAGAGGAACGTTTCGCCCCCTATGCCGAAGATGTCTTTCACGTTCCCCAGGTGAGCCCCCAGTTTGCACCCATCCTCAACACCCTGGTGGGTCACATCTGGGGCTACCACGCCGCCCTGGCGATCCACGAGGGTTCCCGGTTCCTCCACGACATCCGTGAATCCATCACCCACACCCTTGACGATCTTGCCGAACAGGGCCTGGACATCTATGAGGTGGTTCTGGAAAAATCCTTTCGTGAAAAAATCGCCGGGTTTTACCAGGCCTTTCGCAAGAGGCGCAAGGCCAAGCAATTTCCCGCGGCCATCACCCATGCGTCGGATTTGACGCTGCTGTTCAAATACCTGTCAGGCCGGCTGCCGCTATCCGATTTCGAGATGGATTTCGGGCTCAAGGGCACGGCCAAAAATATATTCGACACCTTGTTCCGCGTGCTGGGCGAGTCGATCAACCTCATGTCCCGCCCGGTGGACGCCATCAAGCATCAGGCCAAAACCGTCACCGTGGGCACCAGCCGCATCAGCGAACGGGTGGAGGGCATCCTGTTCGACACCCTGGCCGACCACGAGTTGGACATCTCGCAGGTCGTCAACCGCAACGTTATCGTCATGAAAAACATCCAGGGGGTGATCGACCACGTCAAGGGCAGCATCCTTTACCGTATCGATGGTCTGGGCCTGCTGGGCGACCCCACGGATCAGACCACCATTGCCATACTGATCAAAACGGGCATCCTCGCTCAGCTGCCCTCCCGGGTGGAGAAAGACGCCGAGCTTAAAGGCACCAAGCGCATCATCGTGGGCCAGGGTAACGTCTATATCGGCAAGGGGAGAAAAGACGGGCGCAGCATCGTGGTGATTCCGGCCACATCCAATGACCCCGCGGACGGCAGCCGCATCCGTTATCTGCTGCTGCTGAACATCGGGTTTAAAGAATCGATTCCGCTGGAGAAAAAAATCAAGGCGCTGGGCGGGAAATACGATCACATCAAGAACATCGTCCAGGAGAACAGCGTCCCCTGGGCCGACGGCGACCTGGACGAGGTCGCCGTGGATGACCTGTTCGGCCAATCGGCGGAAAAGCTGGCCGAAGCCATGGTGACCAGGAGGCAGAAGGCGGAGGGCTGAGGAACACTGCCTCAGGAATGCAGTTGGATGGTCGAACAAAGCGGTCAGCGAACAAAAATGTGAGAATGGATCACTTTCCCAGCAGTCGCGCCAACTCTCCGAACGATCGTGGTTTATGGAATCTCGGCAGGCACCGCAGGATTTCCTCGACGGTGGTGATACCCAGGGCGGCTTTATAGAGACCGTCTTCGAACAATGTCACCAATCCCGTCGTTTCCTTGCAGATTCGACGGATCTGATGGCTGGTCTTGCCCTCGATCAGCCCATCTCTGACCGGATCGTTGAGTATCAGCACCTCAAATGCGGCCACTCGCTTGCGGTAACCCGTGTACCGGCAGTGGCTGCACCCCTGCCCCTTAGAGAAGGCGGCCCCTGCCATCTGGTCAAATTCGCACCCAATGCGACGCAGATCCATGGGGGTAAGTTCGTAAGGGTGTGCACAGTGGACGCATACCCGTCGCAGCAGCCGTTGCGCCACCACACAAGACACCGTGGAAGCGGTCAGGAAACCATCGATGTCCATGTTAAATAGCCGCAACAGTCCACTGATGCTGTCTTCGGCATGCAACGTGGTGAGCACCTTGTGGCCGGTCAGCGCCGCCTGGACGGCTGCGCCCGCCGAGAAGGCGTCCCGAATTTCGCCGATGACGATAACGTCAGGGTCCTGCCGCGCCATATGCTTGATGGAGTCCTCGAAGGAGAGGTTGATCTTCGTATTGGTGGCGCATTGACTGATGCCGTCGATAACATATTCCACCGGATCTTCAGCCGTGATGATGCTGATTTCCATGGTATTCAGGTGGTTGATGCAGCTGTACAGGGTCGTTGTCTTTCCCGACCCGGCAGGGCCGGTGACCAGAATGACGCCACCGGGACGATCGAGGGCACCCTCTTGAAAGCGGTGCGTCACCCGCTTGGACATGCCGACTTCATCTAAGCGAAAGAGCTTCGTCTGCCGCTTCAGAAGCCGCATGACGATCTTCTCGCCCCTCACGGTAGCGTAGAAGGAGACCCGGATATCCATTTGATGGCCGCCGTGATCGAAGCGGATCCGTCCGCCATGATGGCAACGCCTGTCGGGGATGTCGCTTCGACACAATACCTTGAGACGGTTGGATAGCGCCTGGGCAATACTTATGGGGTAATCCTTGTGCAGCGCCAAAACGCCGTCCATGCGGAATCTGACGCGCAGCCGGTCGGCCATCGGATCGATATGAACGTCGCTGACATCGCTCGTTTGAATGGCATTCACAATGATTGTATTGACGATATTCAGCACCGATTCACCCGTTTCCGCAGCGATCTGGGTACCGGCCTTCTTGTCGTTCTCGAGATATGCGATGGCCGCCTTGATGGACAGTTTCGTGGTGATGGCCGGAATAACCGGCATGCCCATGGCCTCGGTTGCTGCATCAATATCCCGCGGATCCATGGGATCGGCAAAGGCCACGATTATCTTCTCGCCTTCAAGCCGGACCGGGAAAAAGCTGTGCGCCTGGTATTGGGTAATGGAACCGCGCTTTAGCAGATTGGGGTCGATTTTAGGAAAGTCGGGCTCGATAAAGGGGAACCCGAGTAGAAGGGAGAGCTCGGCAATCAATTTGCGCTCCTCAATCAGATTATGCGCAACCAAGACCTCGCCCAGCTTGCGCATGGGCGTCTCCCTCTTTTGCAGCTGGAGGACCAGACCCAGGTCCCGGTTGGTGATCAGGCCGAGTTCCACCAAAAAATCACCGATGTGTATGGAAAGGGGATTTTCCCTTAGCGCTTTTCGAAGCTGGCCTTCCGTCAGGTAGTTAAGTTCCTTGATGATCTCGAGCAGGGATTTTTCGGTTCGTAGCTTAGATTGGACGCGGCTTGCGTACTGAACCTGGGTTTGGGTAAGCAGACCGACCTCTACCAGAAGCGCAATTATTTTGCCGTAGTCCGGTGTTTCCGCCTTATTTTTCGGTTTTGAATTGCTTATTACCGCTTGATCCACGGTGCCAATGGTTTCGGTTATGGTGTTTGCAGCCATGTTAAGCACCTATTTCATTATCAATCCGTTGTTGACAACCAGCTTCCAGAAATATCCCTTGAAGGGTCTTATCAAAAAAGCCATGCGCAATACAAATCTATTGTTCCCCGAAATCATTTCCGAAGCCTTATCCGGAAATCGTGCTTGACCCCCGCAACGAAAAATTTTAATTAATGAAGTCGGTGTTTGCACATGATCCTCCTGCTTTCATAGATAGCGCGCTATCCCGTCGAAAACCCGTTACTTACACCAGTTGATGGCTCCCAGACCACTGCTGATTGGGGTCTTGCCATCGATTGCACAATTTGAGGTGCCCGATGGCTGCAGACAGAACACAACGCAAATTGACAGCGATCTTAAGTGCAGATGTCAAAGGCTACAGTACCCTCATGGGTGATGATGAGGAATGTACGGTCAACACCATTACCGCCTATCGGGAAATTTTCACGGCGGTGGTTGAAAAAAACCAGGGGCGCGTCGTTGATTCCCCGGGCGACAATATCCTGGCTGACTTTGGCAGTGCACTGAATGCCGTCACCAGTGCCATTGAAATCCAGGCTGCCTTGGCAACGCGGAATGCCGAGCTCCCAAAAAACAGGCAAATGTTTTTTCGTATCGGAATAAACTTAGGGGACATCATTCATCAGGATGGCCGTATTTATGGTGCGGGCGTCAACATCGCCGCGCGGATCGAAAGCCTTGCCGACCCGGGCGGCATCAGCATTTCCGAAGACATTTACAATCAGGTCAAAAATAAAGTGGGCCATGGTTTTGAGTACATGGGCGCGCACACGGTCAAAAACATCCCAGAACCGGTCCGGATCTACCGCATTGCCTTGAAAGGTGAAGACCGGGGTAAGATCATCGAAGCGCCGGCATCCGAATCCACTTCATTTCTAAAGATCTTTAAATCCTACCTGACCAGCAATAAAGCCGTATTACCCGCATTCGATGCCACCGGCCTTAAGATTCAGCGGGAGGCATCCAAAGCCGAGCCAGACACGAACGCAATCGAAAAAATGATTACCTGTGATCCTTCACTGACCAGTCATGTTTTACGCATCGCCAACTCAACCTACTACAAGGGAATCAATCAGGTCTCGACTGTGGGAACGGCGATCGTCCGTTTGGGCAGCCGAGAAGTGTCCAACATTGCCATCCTGGTGACACAAAAAAAATCGTTCCAATCCAAAGACCCCTACATCAACAAAATGATGCAAAACCTGTGGCGCCATTCGGTGGGATGCGCAGTCAGTGCACAGTGGATCGCCAACCGTTCTGGGTTAACCGCCAAAGCCCAGGAGGCCTTCACGGCCGGTTTGCTTCACGATATCGGCAAACTACTCATTCTAACCACCACCAATGAGATAATACGCGCCAGCACAATTAAGCAGAACCCTTCCGGCGATCTCCTCGGGGAAGTGATGAAAAATTACCATACCGTCTACGGCTATGCATTGCTTCGCACCTGGAACCTGCCAGACCACTACTGCCGTATTGCCCGCGACCACCACAAGGCAGACCTGAAGAAAAATGACGATCTGATGATGATGGTCAGGCTGGCCAACAAAACAACCAACAGCATGGGCATCGGCCTTAAAGGCGTTGAGCCGTGCGTCCTTGCGGTCACCCCTGAAGCCGATTATTTTGAACTCTCTGAGGTCGATTTGGCCGAACTTGAAATCAAGTTGGAAAATGCCAAGGTATTTTCATAACTCTGCCATCCGGCCCTCAGATCTTTCCGATCAGGTCGCACAGCAACCGCACACCAAAACCGGTGCCGCCGGCCCCGCAGTAATCCGACGCCTTTTTGGCCCAGGCCGGCCCGGCAATGTCGATGTGGGCCCAGCGGGTGTCGCCGACAAATTCAGATAGGAACAGTGCCGCGGTAATCGCACCGCCCCAGCGGCCATCGCTGACGTTGTTCAAGTCGGCAAAATCGTTTTTCAGCAGTTCCTTGTAATCCTCAGGCAAGGGCAGTTGCCAGCAGCGCTCGTGCGTCTTTTCCCCGGAAGCAATGATGGCTGCGGCAAGCTCCGGGTCTTTGGAGAAGACACCGGCGATTTTCTCACCCAGGGCGACGACGCATGCGCCGGTGAGGGTTGCCAGATCGATCAAGGTGTCCGGCTGGTAATGCCGGATGGCCCAGGCCATGGCGTCTATGAGAATCAACCGCCCTTCGGCGTCGGTGTTGCCGATTTCAATGGTCTTGCCCGCATAGGACCGGATGATATCCCCTGGCCGGATGGCCGTCCCAGATGGCATGTTTTCCACGATGGGCATGACGCCCACCACCTTGACGTCCGGTTTGAGATGGGCCACGGCCAGCATGGTGCCGGCGACGGCGGCGGCGCCGGACATGTCCATTTTCATGGTTTCGATACTGCCTGAAGGCTTCAGGTTGATCCCGCCCGAATCGAAGGTGACCCCCTTGCCGACCAGGACAATCGTCTTCTTTGCTGCCCTGGGTGAATATTCCATGGCAACGAGGCGGGGTTTGGCGCTGCTGCCCTGACCCACCGCCAGCATGGCGCCGAATTGCTGCTCTTCCAGCCACCGGTCGTCCATGATGCGGGTCTTCAACCCCGCCGCGCGGGCGGCGTTCTGGATCATGTCGGCGAAGACTTCCGGCCGCTTGTCGTTGGATGGCGTCGTCACCCACTCCCTGGCCTTTAGACTGGCGCCGCAGACCGCCACCACGGATTTGACCAGGCTGGAATAAGCCTTCTTCTGACCGGCAGTGGCCATGAGAACCACCTTTTTGACCGGTGTCTTCTCTTTTTCCATCTTGTACCGGTCGAAGATGTGATTGCCCAGGCAGGCCCCTTCCATCAAGGATCCGAACAGGGTTTCGTCATTGATTGTCAGCGCCGTGGCAGACGGCGTAGCAAGCGTCATGGCGGACAGGCCGGCATTGATGCAGAACTTCACTGCGTTTCCGGCAAACGCTCTGAAGGATTCGCTGGTCAACGTTCCGGCTTTTCCTATCCCGAAAAAGACAGCGCGGGTAATGCGGTTTTCAGCAGGATGGAACAAGGTGAGAACATCGCCCTTTTTTCCCTTGAACTCTGCGAATGCTTTTGCAGCATCGACAAGTGAGGTCAACAACTTGTCGGTGTGAATGTCGCGATCTTCACATACGGGCACCACCAGGGTGTCCACCTTCACGCGTTTTAAATTGACGGCTTTGACTTCAATCATGCATGGCCTCTTTGCGGCCTGCCTTTTCTGGAAGACGGGGCAGGCATTGAACCTCGATAGCGAGCGCATTCCCCGCCGCTTGCGGCGGGGTTAGCGAGCGAACTGAAAATAGACTTTCATCCTTACGGTGCTGCGCAGCACTGCCGTTACATGCAGAACATTCCCTGCGGCTTGCCGCGGGGAATGTTCAATTGCCCTGATGGGGCCGGCGATTACTCCAGGATAAGCGACATTATCGCCGTATGGTGACCTTCTTCATAATGACTGGTGCTTTGGGCTTGTCCATGGGACCCGTGGCCACGGCGCCAATTTTCATCACGACGTCAAGCCCTTCGGTCACTTTGCCAAACACCGAGTGGCGGTCGTTCAAATGGGGCGTGGGGGCCAGCGTCACGAAGAACTGGCTGCCGTTGGTGCCCGGTCCGGCATTGGCCATGGAGAGCAAACCGGCGCCGTCGTGCCTGAGGGTGGGGTCAAATTCATCTTTGAACTGGTAGCCCGGACCGCCGGTGCCATTGCCGAAGGGGCAGCCGCCCTGAATAACGAAGCCCTCGATGACCCGATGAAAGCCCAGGCCATCATAGTAGTTCCCCCCCCTGGCGGTCTCCTGCCGGCCTTCGGCCAGATTGATGAAATTCCACACGGTCTCGGGGCACTCCTTGGCGTATAATTCGGCCTCGAAGGTGCCCATGTTGGTCTCGAATACAGCCGTGGCCCGATCGATTTTTTCTTTGTAGCTTTCCTTCTGGTTCGACATCGATTTCTCCTTGTGCAGTAAATTGAAAAACCACGCCCCGGCGGGCGTGGGGTAGATAACTTCGCAATGCGGACAATATAGGAGCATCCACCAATGGTGTCAATGATAGACGGAAGTCGGAGGACAGATGACTGAGGACAGAATAGATATCGGCAGCCACAGTCTGCAGTCGTCCGACATCGGACTTCAGTCATCGGACTTCAGACCTCCGTCAATAATTCCAGTTCCCGGTCGTATCGGTCGATGACTGAGGACCAGGCATGCCGCGCCATCATGTCGGCCAGCACCGGCCGGTGCACGGTATAGTGTTCAGGGTGACGCAACATGTCGGCCAGTTTGGCCACCAGCTCATCGTCGTCACGGTACATGAAGGCACCGTGGAACTCTTTGGGAAGGATTTCCGGGTAGGAAAGCCGATGCGGCAGCAGCGGCAGGCAGCCCTGTCGCATGGCTTCAATCATGGCGATGCCGAAGTTCTCCTGGATGGCCGTGCTCACGGCGACGAACCCCCTCCTGAGCCAGCCCACATACGCGTCCTTCGATTTCACAAACCCCTTTTGGACAATTTTATCGCCAAAACGGGATGTTGCCTCAACAAACGCCTTTGGTTCCGCCTGATAATTCTCACCCAGAAGGGCCAGTCTGAAATCAATCCCCATTCGATCCACCCGGTCAAGGGCATCAAAGAATGCCTCCGGATTCTTGTCAAACTCCCAGCGATGGTTCCAAACAACCAGCGGTGGCCCCGGATGCAACGGCCGCGGTTCCTGCGCAGCATCATCAAAGCTGCATCCCGGGTGGAGAACCCCGGCTTTATGCCGGATGGCGTCAACGGCCCACCGGGGTTTGAACTCCGGCATCTGGCCGATAAACCCGTGAAGCATGGAGAAGAATTGATCGAAATGAAATCGTGAATTGAACAGAACCCGATCGGCACAAAGGGCTGTCGTGATGTCGGTGAAGCCAAACTGCAGGTCCATCTGCTCACCGGGGGCCAGCGGATAGGTGAGCTGATTTTCGTGAAAATAGACCATTGTCGGGGGACGGCATCGACCGCAAAGCGCCGTAAAATCCGCCAGGCTCATCAGTCCAGTGGTGATGATTCCGTCAAACGGCGCCAGGTCGCCGATGGTTTGAACAAAATGAAGGGCCGCGCCGCGCATACGCCATTTCCAGAATCGTGCCGGCAGGGTCGCCAAATGGATGTCATGGCGGGAATGGGCCGCAAGGCCTTTTGCAAAGTCTCGATGGGAGCCGCCGTAAAAGGGTTCCAGAAAGAGAAAACGCATCTGCATCCCCACTCACCCCATTTTCTCCGCAGCGACCAGTCGATGGAGTTCATCGAAAGGTACCTCTTCTACGCGGGCACTGCCCAACGCGTCGAGGAATACAAAATGAATTACCCCCCCTTCACGCTTCTTATCCTTGCGCATCGCCGCAAGCATGGAATGGGCATCCACCGGTGGCCGAATAGGCAACCCGTAGCTTTCGACGATCCGTTCGAGGCGCTCCGCATCAGTGGGAGACAGCAGTCCTTTTTGTACGGATAATCTGGCGGCCAGCACCATGCCGATGCCCACGGCCTCGCCGTGGGGGATGCCTGTTAGTTTTTCTATGGCGTGTCCGAAGGTGTGCCCGAAGTTCAGCTTTCGCCGCTCCCCTTGCTCCCGTTCGTCACGGGTGACCACACCGGCCTTGATCTCGACCGACCGATAAACCAGATGCTCGATTATGGCGCTATCCAAGTCCAGGGCGGCATCCCGCTGGTTTTCTAAAAAATCCAACATACGGCCATCCGCGATGGCTCCGTGCTTGATAATCTCCGCAAAGCCGCATTGAATCTGCCGGATGGGCAGGGTTTTTAGCAGCATCATGTCGCAGACGACGAACTCAGGTTGATTGAACACCCCCACCATATTCTTATACCCACCGAAGTTCACGCCATTTTTGCCCCCTACGCTGGCATCGACCTGCGACAGCAACGTGGTAGAGACAAACCCAAAGGGTATGCCCCGCATGTAGGTAGAGGCGACGAATCCGGCGATATCGCAGACGATGCCGCCGCCGATGCCCAGGATGACAGAAGATCGGTCCGCCTCCATCTCTACCAGCTGACTGAAAATGGTCGCCACCGTCTCCAGGGTTTTGATCTGCTCCCCCGTATCGATAGAAATAACCGGGCAGGCGGGAAACTGTTTTTGGTGAAGCCTGGCAACCGTGCTGTCGGTAATGATCACCGTGCGCGGCAGATCCACATAGTGTTTCAGGTTGTCAATCGACTCCCCGACCAGAATCCGGGAAGAACCTGACGCCGCTCGAACCAACAACTTTTTCATAACCTCACCACCGTTCAATCTCTTTAGGGTCGCTTACAAACCCGGACACGGGCAAAAACGTCTCGATTGACAGCATGTCTCATACCACAGTCAAATCAGATGGAAAAGCCAAACCATCAAAGCCATTAACAAACCCAGATCCCCTGTCCCGTCAGATGAGAAACCGAAAGGAAACCAGTTGGCAAACGGGATGATTGTGCTTTTTTGTAGCGATGGGGTCAACTTCGTGGCTTGCCCCCCGCCACGGTTTGGGTTATGCTTGTGCCAATCTGCTAATGGTAACAGCAACACGGACGCATTCAATCAGCAACTGCGAGACCATCATGGATCCGATAGTCATCCCCATCGACGGTGTCCTTGACCTTCACACCTTCGCCCCCGGCGAACTCAACGGACTGATGCAAGACTATATCGATGCCTGCCTGGAATCCAACATCTATGACCTGCGTATCATTCACGGCAAGGGCAGTGGGGTGATGCGTTCGCGCGTGCATGCTTGGCTGAAAAAGGATTTCCGTGTTCATGGGTTTGAAGAGGCACCGGTCGATGCCGGGGGGTGGGGGGCGACGCTGGTGACATTGAAAAGGACGTGAGATGGCCGAAAAAGGAACCATCCTGGTGGTGGACAACGAGTCCGATCAGCTGGAAATGATGCAGGAGGTCCTCGGGCGGATCGGCTTCGATGCAAAGACCACCGACAATCCGCAACAGGCACTGGAAATGGTTGAGAATCAAACCTTCAGCCTGATTTTTATTGATCTCATCATGTCGGAGTTGGATGGAACGGACCTTTGCGAGCAGATCAAGCAGGTTCGGCCGGACGTCTGTATTTACGCCTTTTCCGGCCATGCGCACCTTTACAGTCCCGAGCGGCTGTCGCGGGCCGGGTTCGATGGCGCAATCGGAAAACCGGCCACCATGGAGGAGATCAAAGCGGCCTTGAACCATGCCCTGAGCCGGAGAATGGACGCCCAAGCGACCTCCTGACGGAGGCATTGCACGATGGATGACAATCAAGGGGCACGGTGGCGCTGACGCAGCCATCGCCGGGAGGGATTGAAGGCATCGAGCAGGGAGCGGCACGGCGCCGCCCCCCATCCGGCAACCGTTAACCGAAAACGATAGAGGATGTCGCGACTATGTTGAAAAAGATTATTTCCGGTGGACAGACCGGCGTGGATCGGGCGGCCCTGGATGTGGCCATGCGCTTGGGTATCGCCCACGGCGGCTGGGTTCCAAAGGGTCGCCTGGCCGAAGACGGCGCCGTGCCCGCCCACTATCAGCTGCAGGAAACCGCCTCGGATGACTATGAGGCCCGCACGGAAAAGAATGTGCTCGATTCAGACGGCACCCTGATCATCTCCCGCGGCAGCCCCACAGGCGGCTCCGACGATACCCGTAAGATGGCATTGAAACACGGCAAGCAGCTGCTTCACATCGACCTGTCCCTGGGCCAGCGGCCATCGGATGCGGGTTCGCTGGTTGCCTCCTGGATTGAAATGAACCGGATCGAGACCCTCAACGTCGCCGGCCCCCGAGCCAGCCATGATCCGGCCATCTACATGGACACCATCAACATCATGACCCACACCCTGCAATGAAAAACACGTCCGGGTCTGTCGGGGATAGATCGAAGGAGTGGTAACCGCCCGTGCCTGCGCATGCTGCGGTCATCCTGAAATCGGCATCGTCATCGGTTCCGGTGACGACATTCGCTCATGCCCGGTATGCAGGTGAGAATCATTGATCGACCTAATATCTATCTCAAAAATAAGAATCAGCAAATTGATTCTGATTCTTTTCGGTGCCTATGTCGCCGTTGGCCCGGTGTCTTATAGGAGCCGCTCCGAATATTCTAATTGAGCCCATCATCACCGGTTTAGACAGCCCGGTCGCCATTGCCCACGCAGGCGACGGCTCGGGCAGACTTTTCATCACACTGCAAATTGGGAAAATTCTGGTATACGATGGGCAACAGTTGCTACCCGCACCGTTCTTAGACATTGGATCACTTATCACCACCGGGGGGGAGCGTGGGCTGCTCAGTGTGGCTTTTCATCCAAACTATGCTGCAAATGGATTTTTATACGTCAATTACACTGACCTGAACGGGGATACAGTAATTGCCCGTTACCGGATCTCTGCCGATTCAAATGTGGTCGATCCAGCCTCCGCTACCTTTCTTCTCGTTATTCCACAACCTTTCGCTAACCACAACGGCGGACAACTGCAATTCGGGCCGGATGGTTATCTATATATTGGGACGGGTGACGGTGGCTCCGGCGGAGATCCCTTGAACAATGCCCAGAACCGTAGTTCCCTGTTGGGTAAGATGTTGAGAATTGATGTCGACGTTGATTCTTCCTATTCAATTCCACCCGACAACCCATTTGCAGGCAATTCGAATGTCAGACAGGAAATTTGGGCGGTGGGGCTGCGAAATCCATGGCGTTTCAGCTTTGATCGCCTTACGGGGGATCTATTTGTCGCTGATGTGGGGCAGGACAACTGGGAGGAGGTCAATTTTCAGCCGGCGAACAGCAGAGGTGGTGAGAATTACGGATGGCGTTTGATGGAGGGCAATCATTGCTTCAACCCAACCACAAACTGCAACGATGGGTCCGATCACGGTGCCCATAGTCGAATACGATCATTCTCTCGGTGACTGCTCCATCATCGGTGGTTACCGGTATCGGGGCGGGGTGTTCCCCGGGTTGGAGGGCGTCTATTTTTATGCAGATTTTTGTACGGGAAAAATTTGGGCGGCTTCCCTTGATACGTCCGGCAGTTGGACCACCGAGCAACTATTGGACACAGAACTATTAATTACGGTTTTTGGGGAAGATGAGGACGGAGAATTATACTTGGCGCATTTTTCATCCACCAATGGAGCCATCTATAGGATTGCTGAATCAGCCACAGCAACAGACAGTGGAGGCGGCGGAACCGGAGGGTGCTTCATTTCAACCGCGTCGCAATTTTAGCACCTCGATTGGACATCCTGTCATCAAACATACTGAAACGCCTGATAATATATCGCATGTATCTGTAGCATAGTAGATAATTCGAATTGAACGCCTGCGCCTAAATTTACTCAAGGTTCCCAGTTGCGGGCCCATAAATTACAGCTCAGTTCTTTCCCAATGTTGTTGACCGATCAACTCAAGGTAGGATCGAACATCATTTTTATTTTCGAATCGATCGATGATTCGATTCTCGTTTTGTTTAAACAATTCACACCTCAATGGCTTAACGTGCACACCCAGATACTGACACATGTTTTTGTGGATATCCTTTTGAAACAATTGCTTGTATTCTATAACCATGGCATCGCGCCGCCGCGTGGCTAAAATACTCTCAAACATATACGCATAGGTCATTGTCTCCTGCAGCCAATGATCGAACAGGCACAGATCAAACCTCAATGCATGCTTATCTTTTTGGTTCAATTCTTTTTCATCTGTGACTCCCCAGGATTGCGTATCGAATGCTATCTTGTAAGAAGAATATTGGGCCAATTTATTTTCCCGGGTGAGGTAAATCAGGTTTAACCTTTTGTCCTTGAGTATCCTGTCTAATATTTGATAGTTATGCCCGAGCATGAATTTAAATCCAATGACCTGGTGCTTCTTGGCAAAATCACTATAAAAGAACTCATCCCAAAATCTTAATGGGTTCGTGTTTCTATACTTCACCCCCTCGATATCAGGGTCATCGTAGCGGTATCTACAGACTTGATAGGGATTGTACAATTCATTATCGCAAAAGATATCGTCATGTGAATTCAACAAATCGACCAATACCGTTGAGCCGGTCCTGGGCATGGCCACAAGTACAAATCGCCTATCTGCCATTGTCACCTCGATACAACAACTTTTGGGTTTAGGGCGAAATTGTTCGCCCCGGGAAAGTTACCACGCCCTTAGGCTTTCTCAAGAGACAAGACTTCCTGATGGGTCCGATTAAACTTTCTCAGCAGGCCATCGGTATAACCATGCCCAAACAGTCTCAGGTAAGCACGCTTTTCACTATAAAACCTCACTTTATAGAACCAACTGGCCAATTTAAGTATCGCGACAATCGGGAAAAATTTGCCTGCGACGAGCCGGTAAAGCTCAAGTCCGTTGCGGTAGGAATAGTAGATTTTCCACAGCGGGTCATAAATATTCCTGCTATCTGCAAGCGCCGTCGTATCATGGATAAAAACCAGACCCGGATCAAACACGAAGCCTGTATTTGGCCCTGCGTAACAACAAGGTGTAAATCGTGTCGTCTGCATATAGGAACAGCTCTTTTCTGGGCAAGCCGATGTGCTGAGTGATCACTTTCGTGCGAATAAACAAACCGACGAACGAACCTGCATCAACATCAATTGGATTCATCGCCTGATAAGGCGCATCTCCGATATGAAACGCGCCTGGTTCCACTTCTTATGGTCCTAACCGCAATACGCCGGTCACTGAAGGGGTCCATACTCGGACGGTTCATTTCGCAGATAGCCCCATTGGGCAGATATACTGCCGATACGACGCCGCCGACATGTTGTGGATAGATATTTTCGGTAAATTTTCTGATAGCCCCATTCTGCGGGTAGGCGTCATCATCAAAACAAACGATCCATTCGGGTCGGTACTTTTCTAAAGCACATTTAAATCCTTCATGAAACCCACCGGCACCACCAGTATTTTCGGGCAGGTTCATAACGGTTACTTTCGAATCCTGGATGCTCTCCAGCCATTTGGCTGTGCCATCGATAGACGCGTTATTAATAATTACAATCCCCTTTAACGGCTCCCTGCAAACCGCTTCAATAGGCCTTTTTAAGTTTTTCAAGCCGATTGTGAGTTACGATTACAGCAACGATATCAGCCATCTTTATTCTTTCCAAATGGAGATATGATAAAGGGTGGGATACGACCTGGTTACCGTCCCGGCGTGTATAAATTTATCTGCTGCCGACAAGGCTTCTTTGATGGTGACATCCATGTCCAGATAGCGGTACGTCCCCAGACGCCCGACAAAGGTAACGCCCATTTTCAGAATTTGCCCTGGCCACGTATTGTTCGAGTAAATCCCTCGTCCGCCGCCAACCGGATCGGGTAGTAGGGGATATCCCCAGCCTCGCAGTATCGATTGTATTCCCTGAAATAAATCGTTTTTTCATGACGTTCCCAAGGCGCGAAGTGCCTGTGTTCGCAAATTCTCGTATAAGGTACATCAACTTCACAATAGTTCATCACTGCACACCCTTGATGGTCCCCTTCCGACAGGTTTCCATCAAAATCCAATGTGCGGTACCTCAAGTCGTCCATATTTGCAGGAAAAATATTCATCTAACGGTCCACTATAAAACACATGCTCATAAGCGGCATTATTCTCTCGATTGTATAATTGATTTAAATAAACTGTGATATTTGGGTGATCAAGGAGTTTGGTGATGATGTGGCTATACCCGTTTATTGGCAGTCCCTGATACTTATGGTTGAAGTAATTATCGTCATAATTAAATCTCAGTGGTAATCGGTTGAAAATGTCGGCGGGAAGTTTATCCGGCGACATCCCCCACTGCTTGATCGTGTATCCTTTGAAAAACGCCTCGTACAACTCGCTGCCGATGAGTTTCAGGGCTTGCTCTTCAAATGTCCGTGGATGGTCCATCTGCGCTGCGGATTTGCTGCTTAATCAGTTCCTGGGCCGCTTTGGGCGAAAGCGCCGTATTAAAGAATTGATTGATCGTCAGCAAATTGATGGGAAGTGAATACACCCTTCCGCCGGTTGTCGCTTTGACGCGATGAATAAAGGGCCTAAACTTCGTCGAACTGATTGACGAAATGCCAGACATGATCATCATTCGTATGAAATATATGGGGGCCATACCGATGAACCATTACACCAGTTTCCGGGTCCCTTTCCGAATGGCAGTTGCCGCCAATATGATTTCTGGCTTCGAATACCTCAACTTTATATCCGGCATTGGCCAATCGATATCCGACTACGGCGCCTGAAAAGCCAGCGCCGGCCACTGCGATCTTTTTAGTTTTCCGCTTTTCCACTTTTTATCCTTAACAGACAAAAGGCCATATCGATCTTTCCCAAAGGGTCACTCAAATAAGACCTCACATTTTTTAGCATGGCTGCATCCCGATGCACTTGTCCCAACGGTCCTATAGAGGTTTAACAGTTCATCGATATGCATATCCATGGTGGGTAACTTTAACGTTTTTTCCCAGTAGGATTCCAAACACTGGGGGTCATCAACAATTTTCGTTATAACCCGTTCGAATTCATTTATCGACCCTGCCGAAAATACAAACGCCCTGCATTGCGACAGTTCTGAAGATCCGCCGAGATCACTCGTGATTATCGGGATTCCATTGGCCACCATTTCTATTGCAACCTGCGGAAGATTATCCTCCCACAAAACCGGTACGATGCCTACGTCTACGTCCATCGAGTATGTTTGGGAAGATCGCGATGCGTATAGCCGTCGCAAATCAACAATCTCTTTGAATTTATTGGCTATTGTGTTTAATCGTCGTGCTGCCAGTGTGAATCGGTTACCGGTGCAGCGATAACGACCCTCATCCTGGACGCGACTGCTCGAGGCAAATGCGTCAATGCGTCCAGCAAAAAATAAAATCCTTTGTCTCTTCGCATGTACCCCATAAACAAAAAGGAAATGACCGCTCCTTGCCTGGGGGGTTTTCTTTTGGCTTGGATGTGTTCAGCGTGTTGAGTACCGATGTACAAAACGATTAGTTTGGAACCGTCGATGTTAAAACCCTTGGCCAATGCCGCTGTTCTTTTAGACACAGCGATAATTGCATCGCAGCAATCATTTAATCCCGAGACATATAATCGTCTCCTTGCGTCATATTTTTTTGCCCACGTTGAACATTCTTTGGTCAGCTTGTTGTTTTCACCGGTAAAATTGGTGTCTTTTCTGATGCGATTCGTCTTGGCGTAGATCCATCGGTAAACCCTTTTTAGTTTGTCAAGATGTCTGAAGGCAAATTTGAATGCCCTTTTATCAGGACCGATTCCCATAGACTTTAACATGAAAGCCAATTGGTGTGCGATAGTGGCTGCCTTATTGGGCGGTTCATAGGTAAGGCAGTTGACGCATCGGGCGCCGTGGCAGAAATTTGTGCAATTTTGTTCTTCGCGTCTCCAAAGATTGACCTGAGGACAAAATGGAAAGTAATTATGGAGTGTTACGAAGACCTTGGCATGGTAGAAGCGGTCTTTTAGTTTGATAAAATTTAACGGGATTCCCTCTAAGTTATGAAAATGGACAACGTCAAATGGCCCATGTTGATTTAAAAAATCATCAAACACCGCTGTCATTTCTCTATCTTCAACCCCATTTTCAAAATTGCGGAAAGAGAAATGCCCCGGAGACATCACGTGAGAATTAACAATCTCAAATGTCTTGCATTTTTGTCCGAATTGATTCTTTGTTTTCCTTATGTAAATTTTTTTTTTAAAAAAATTATAGGACAATCCGGAACTCAAGAAGCTAACATCCGCATTTTGTTTCACCAGATGGCTGATTAAATTCTTTAGATAGACGGATACGCCACCGCCTCTTTTTTCCGGATCGTCAAATTGCACCCAGTTATAGTATAAAATTTTCATTGTTGTCGCTTGGCCATCTTTTTTAACCTTGTCGCATTGCTTTATCATACCTCTCCAACACCATTTCAGCTGGGCCGTCGTCTTTTATGCGATGGTCATCGATCCAAATAACTCTTTCGCATAGGCGCTTTACTTCGTATGCATTGTGAGATACCAACAAAATAGTGACCGCTTTTTTTTTGAACCCTTCGATTACGCCATAGCATTTTTCCCTGAATCGCGTATCGCCAACCGCTAAGACTTCATCAATCAATAGCAGCTTTGGTTGCAACTGGGTGATTATCGAAAACCCAAGTCTTGCCAACATTCCACTTGAATAGGCACGGATCGGCTGATCCACAAAGGCGCCTAATTCCGTGAATTCCAAAATTTCGTCCAACTTTTGATTGACAAACTTTCTCGGCAACCCAAGCAGCACACCGTTTAGCAAAACGTTTTCCCTGCCGGTGAGATCGTGGTGGAACCCACCGCCTAACGCCAAAAGCGGAGACACTCTTTGCCTGACAGTCACACGGCCTGCCGAAGGTTTCAGCACCCCCGCAATTAATCCCAAGGTAGTGCTTTTGCCCGATCCGTTTTTACCAATTATACCTATTGTTTCACCGGTGTTAATGCGAAATGAAATATCTTCCAAGGCAACAAATCGTTCCGATTGGAGCTTTTTTAGCGATTGCGGCAATCGCAGCAGGAACGACTTGAAACTGCCGTGCAGGGAATGATACAATGGAAAGGATTTTCCAACACCAGCAAATTCAACGATGGGTTCCATCATAATACTTCTGCAAATCTCCTGTTAAGGCTTCTGAAAACAAGGCTTCCAGCCAAAAGGAATAAGACGGCGTAGGCAGCGCTTATCCCCACCCACCGCCAGGCTAAGATGCCCTCCAAAAAAAGGGTCCGCCACAGCTCTATGATGCCTGTCATTGGATTCAACAAGAAGAAGGGTTTAAATGATTCAGGTACCAAGGTTAAGGGAAATATCACTGGTGTCATATAAAACAACATGGTTGTCAGAAGGCTTACGATTCGTTCCATATCTCTGAAAAATACATTTAAACTCGATACGGCAAGGCCCATTCCGTAGATCATGGCAAGCTGGATGATTGTAATAAGCGGTGCACCGTATAGCCAACTCACGTAAAACAACTGTTGGTCATTTAAAAACAGGAACACGATTATGACAATCCACGATAAGATGAAATGGATCATCTCGATAATAACTGTACTCAAGGGAAGGAGCGATCTGGGGAAAAGAATTTTTTTAATTAGCGTTGCATTCGTTATCAGTGATCTAGACGATAAATAAGCTGCATTTGCAAACCACTGCCAGGGAAAAATGCCTACCATGAGAAACAGTCCGTAATTATCCACTTTTATACGAATGATATTCTTAAATGCGATATACAAAATAGTTGCAAATGCAAGCGGATAGCCCAGGGCCCATATATAACCCAAGAGCGTATTTTTATATTTTACCTTAAAATCTTTCTCTATGAGGACGACGGTAATTTCGATAAACTTGTTTATTGAATTCATAGTCCTTATAGTCGCCAAAAAATGTGACAAGAAAAGAAGCCGAAAAGTATCGATAGCATTTGATATCGATTCAAAAAAAGGTCTCCGCGGTCTTTTTATCTGGTTGGTTCCGGGCCTGACGCAGATTTTCTTTCATATAAAACCCTGCGGCCAAAGGTTGATTGAATTTCAGTGCAGCGTTGAGACGATCCGGTTCTGAACGATCAGTGTTGGCGAACACCCGGTGGAAATCCGTTTGTCCTGTTTTTTCATACCTTTAAGTACGCCTTGTCCGGAAGAACCTTACTAAAAAAATATGCAGTTGCAGCCTACCGTCTACTTTAGGCCCTCACGCTAAGCTGAAAAGCCAGATTAGAGACCAGTTGAGATAATCAATCCTTAATGAACCAAATTACCACCGTTTGGTTAGGTCAGGTCAAGAATTATCTGGTCAAACAATTGCCGGGCCCGCTTCATCCCATCAAACTAGAAGGCAACGGCAACTTCACCCAACCATCAGTTCCCTTTTGTACCCCCAGAAAATTTGACACGGAAACCGAACGCGAATTCATTTGCCTGGAAAGAAAAGGCTGCTGTCGAGCAAGAAATGCTGAAGCGTTTTCCCAGGTATTACCCTTTTATGGTCTGTGCGCGGGGCAGCGGCATGCGTGAAGGTGAACTTATCGCTTTAAAACCTGGCGCGACATTGGTTTCAAAGGCGGTTTCATTGAAGACAGGCGTAGGCTCTGTACACCCTGTCATCTCCACATCAAAGACAGGCCGAACACGCAGGATGGTCATCTCAGCCCAACTTGCCGAGGTTTTAGAGGGTCTCCTTATAAATTAGAAAGAAGGAAACACTTGAAAAGGGATAGGAAAAGCATCCGGATGGCTTCACTACAATGAGGAAGGTGGAAAACCAAAAAAAAGGGGTCGCGAATAACCGCTAACCCCTTGATTTCCCAATGGTGGAGCTGAGGGGGATCGAACCCCTGACCTCATGACTGCCAGTCATGCGCTCTCCCAGCTGAGCTACAGCCCCGAAAACGAAAACGCAAACTAACAAAATCAGTTTTGCATGTCAATGCCATTTTTCAGTTTAATTAGCCATTTCCTATTGGGCGTGGACTGGCTGACCAGACGTCGCCATCGGCTGCAAAGGCCGCCACTGATTTTGGCATACGAGCAATCGCAAGCGGTAAACTGTTGACAAAATGCGCGGCAACATTTAATGTCAATCGTTTGAAAAGATGAGATAATTTAGTCTCCTGTGTCATCACCGCGGCAGCCATTGGTGATTCCTGTAACGGACAGTCTCTTTTCGACGGTTCGGACAGATGACCAGATACGATCGAGACAACAATATAATTCAGGGGTCGGCATGGATCCCGGCAAAATGATCTGAAGAAGAGGTTGTGAATGCTCAATGTGATGCGGAAACAAGCTGGCAGTTGGATGATCAAAGTGATCCTGTTCGCTATCGTAATCGTGTTCGTATTCTGGGGCGTGGGTAGTTTCCGCAGCCAGGAGGCCACCAAAGTTGCCGTTGTCAACGATGAAATCATCTCCGTTGCTGAATACCGACGCGCTTACAACAACCTGATCGATCAATATCGTCAGCGATTCGGGTCCAGCTTGAATGATGGCATGATTGAAATGCTCAACGTTAAAAAACAGGCCCTGGACCAGCTGATTGACCGCACCATTCTCCTGCAGGAGGCAAAAAAACTTGATCTGCGGGTGTCCGATGCCGAGGTTGCCGAATCGGTCATGAGAACCGAAATCTTTCAGAACAACGGATCCTTCGACAATCGCCGCTATCAAAGCATCCTTGCCCAAGTCCACCTCACCCCGGAAGAGTTTGAAGCGGATCAGAAGAATGCTTTACTGGGTGAAAAACTTACCCGAATCATCATGGGGGCCGCAAAGGTCTCCGAAGCGGAGGCCCGCCAGTGGTATGACTGGCAAAACGCCTCGGTGAACGTCGACTACGTTTTGTTTGAACCGGCCCGCTACCGTGATATCAATCCTTCGGCGGAAGAGGTGGCCGCCTATTTTGCAGACCAGAAAGAAAACTACAAAACCGAACCCATGGTAAAAACCAGATACGTGGTGTTCGACCCGGATGCATATAAGGCGCAGGTTAGCGTTGATGATGACGAAATCACGGATTACTATGATTCCAACATCAGCGAGTTCAAAACCGAAAAAACCGTAGAAGCACGCCACATTCTGATCAAACTGGATCCGGAAGCCAGCGAAGAGGCCGACCTGGCGGCCAAGACCAGGGCAGAAGAGGTCTCAAAGATGGCCAAAGGCGGCCAGGACTTTGCCGAACTGGCCAAAACCTATTCTGAAGGCCCCACCAGAGACCGGGGCGGCTACCTGGGCAAGTTCCAGCAATCACAGATGGTCAAGCCTTTTGCCGACAGGGCATTTTCCATGGCTGCCGGCGAGATCAGCGAACCGGTAAAAACACAATTCGGGTGGCATGTCATCAAGGTTGAGTCGGTGGAAGAAGCCTCCACGAAAACGATTGAACAAAGCAGAGAAAAGATAATCGAGACCCTGACCCTCAGGAAAACACGAAATCTGGCTTACGACAAGGCCGAGCAGTTTTACGAGAGGTGTTTTGAAAAGGATGACCTGGTCAACAATGCAAAAACCCTTGGGCTGGCCGTGATGGAAACCGGCGCCTTCAGCCGCCGGGGGCCGGACGTATTGGGCAGTGACAATGGCACATTCGCAACCGCCGCCTTCGCCCTCCAGACCGATGAAATCAGCGACATTCAGGATATCGGGGGCCGGTATTACCTCATACAGCCCACCGAAACCATCGAAGCCGCCATTCCGGAATTGGAAGCAGTTAAAGCAAGCGTAAAAGATGACCTGACCAAGAAAATGCAGGCTGACAAGGCCCGTGAGGATGCCGATGCAATGTCAGCGGAGCTACGGGCGGGAAAAACGTTCAAAGAAAGCGCTGCCGGTCATGGCGTGGATGTCAAGCAAACCGGCTTGTTTACACGCAATGCAGCCATACCTGAGATAGGTTCGGACCCGAAATTCGCTGAAACGGCCTTTCAGCTGTCTTCAGCCGGCAACACAAGCGATGGGCCGGTACAGGGAAGCGCGGGTTTTTACCTGCTGCGGTTATCAGCGCGAAAAGCACCAGCAGCCGACGGTTTTGAAACCGAGAAAGACAGCATCAACGGCATGCTCCTTCGACAGAAGCAAAGAACAGTGATCCAGGATTGGATCGATGCACGGAAATCGAACAGCCAGGTTACCATCGAAAAAGAGTATCTGGAATAGCGGGTCGGCAAAAGCATTCTCCTAAGTTACTCAAGATAAGATGAGGTTGATATGAAAACACCACACGCCTCGTTTGATTCCGGCAATCCTACCGGTTATATATCTAAAAAATGCCCGGAATGCATGGAGTACATGCCCCTGAGCGTAGACATCTGTCCCTCGTGCAAACTCCGCGTCGGGAAGATTAACAAGAATGGCATGGCTTCACGAAAAACCGATTGGAAAGCGTATTTGACAGCCATCGCTGCATGGTTATTTTTCTTCTTTTATATCTGGTGGGCGTTTGTCAGGGAGCCTTGAGAGCGAGCCTGACCGGCGCTTTCCTGCTGGAGAGCAGTGTCACTTCTCCCTCATGCAGTGTCATCAAGATCGTTTCACCGCTTCCGCCGACCGTGTTTCAGCGCCCCCGGTTCCCCTGCCGTTATCATATCTTAAGTTCAACAAAGGGCTTCGATTCGGGCCTCCTTTTTTACTGCTGACAAAAAAGATATCTCCGGGATACTGACCAATTGGCCATCCTCTTCTTCGACGGTTGAAGAAGAATTGCTTAAAACGCTGCAAACGGGGTTGACAATAAATGAGAAATATATTAGGGCTCAGAATAACTAGCTAAATTCTTAGCCAAAACCGCTTTAATAAGGAGGCTCGAGCTGATGAAAGATGTTCAAAAGGAACTAATGGCAATTTCCTCTACGCTGTCTTCTCTTGTCCAACAGATGGAGAAAATGGCCGAGGCCATTGAAAAAGACAGTGGAAAGGCGGCACCGGCGAAAAAAGTGAAAGCAGTCAGGAAAGCAAAAGCACCTGCCAAAAAGGCCAAGGCAGCGGCGAAAAAAGCCAAAGCGGCACCCAAAAAAAAAGCAGCAAAAAAAAAGGTCGCAAAAAAAGCGCCGGCCGTAGCGAAAGCTGACGCCCCTACCGCCGCGGGCGGGCCGACCATGCTCGACAGCATCTTCGGGATGATCAGCAGAAGCCGAGGCGGAATCACCGTAGAACGGCTGAAGAAAAAAGCGGGTCTTGAGGCCCGTCAGGTGAGCAATGCTCTGTATAAGCTGACCCAAAAAGGCAGGATCGAGACCCTCGCCCGCGGCCTTTACGTCAAAAAGAAAAAATAGTCGGCCATCGAAAACGGCTCGAACGACAATCTGCCCATATCGATATAGAAAAAGCCTTCCGGTTGTGCCATCCGACAGATGGAGCCAGAAGGCTTTTCTTTTTCAGCGCCGGACCATGCATTGCCTTTCTCCTGCGCTGTATTACTATTAAAATGCCGTTTGCGAAACCGGCGCGTTAAATGCGTGGGACCCAACAAAAAGGGATACAAATGATTCACGTCCGCGAGATTGGAGAAAACAGGGCAAGCGCACGGCTGACCATTGCAATTATGGCGCTGGTGCTGATGGGATGGGTGGGTCTGTCACCGAGTTTAGGGCTGTGCGTATCAACGCCTTTACCGTTGCCTGCCGTTGCGGGACAGCAGAAAAGCGGGGAGCAGCCATATCCGCCATGGCCACACGAAATAAGCGACCTGGCACCCGATCCATCCGTCACCTTCGGCCGCCTTGCCAGCGGATTACAGTATGTCCTCATGGAAAACAATCGCCCGGAAGACCGGGTCAGTGTTCACCTTTACATTCGGGCCGGCAGTTTAAATGAAACGGAAGACCAGCAGGGACTCGCCCATTTCCTCGAACACATGCTCTTCAACGGATCGACCCATTTTCCCCCTGGCGAACTGGTCAGGTATTTTCAGAGCATCGGCATGCAGTTCGGCAACGACGCCAACGCTCATACCGGTTTCGACGAAACCGTTTACGACATCATTCTGCCGTCGGGAGATGAGGAGAACCTGAAAAAGGGCCTGCTGGTGATGCACGATTACGCCACGGGTGCTCTGTTGCAGGAGGCGGAAGTGAAACGGGAAAGCGGGGTAATTCTCGCAGAAATGCGCTCTCGGGATTCAGCCGATTACCGAACATTTAAAGCCTCACTCAGCTTTGAACTTCCAGACCTGTTGGTTTCCAAACGGCTGCCCATCGGCAAGACCGAAATAATCAAAAATGCAGACCGGTCACTCATTAAAGACTTTTATGATGCCTGGTACCGGCCGGATAATATGGTTTTAGTCCTGGTGGGTGATTTTCCAATCCCCCTGGCTGAGCAGTTGATCGACGCACAGTTCAGCGATCTGGTACCGCGGGCAGCCGCCTCCACCCCGCCAGCGATCGGCACGATCAATCACAAGGGGTTGGAGGTCTTTCACCATTATGAACCCGAAGTGGGAGGAACAACAGTCAGTATAGAAGTGCTTCACGCTTACGAACAGGCTCCGGATTCATTGGCCCTTCAACGCCGGCAAATCGTGGAAAGCTTGGCAGACCAGATCGTTCAGAATCGCCTGGATGCCCGACTGAAGTCACCGGGGGCGCCCTTTACCGCTGCAGCCGTTGGTTCGGGCATCTACCTGAACCGCATCCGTTATGCACAAATCTCTGCGGACAGCAGTGCTGAAAACTGGCAGCAGACCCTTGGGGTTTTGGAGCAGGAGTTGCGACGGGCCCGGCTGTATGGTTTTACCGAAGCCGAACTGACGCGGGTTAAAAAAGACACACGGAAGATGTTGGACAACGCAGTCCGGGAAGCGCCCACCCGCAACAGCACGACCCTGGCCCGGGCCATTATCCGGCATCTTGCCGGTGGCCGGGTTATCCAGTCCCCCGATCAGGAAAAAAACAATTTGGCCCCCATGGTGGAATCCGTTGAGTTGGCCGACATTCACCAGGCCTTCGAGGAGAATTGGCCTGATGACCACCGACTGATCCTGATCAGCGGCAACGCCGATTTGAAAAGATTATCCCCGAAAAGTCCGAAATCTCTGATTCGCGACACCTACCTGGCTTCGGCAGGCAGCGTGGTCCATCGACCTGAGGTAAAGGCCATTGCCTCATTCCCCTACCTGCCGGAACCGGAAATCACCGGTGCAATCGCATCCCGGGAGACTTTAGAAGACCTGGGCATCACCCGCATTCGGCTCGACAATGGCATTCAGATCAATTTGAAGCGCACCGATTACAAAACCAACGAAGTTCTGGTCAACCTGATTTTCGGCCACGGGTCATCCGCAGAGCCTGAAACCCTTCCGGGCATCTCCCTGCTGGCCGAATCGACGATCAATGAAAGCGGCCTGGGAGCCATGGATACCAACGAACTGGAGCGGGCCCTGGCCGGCACAAGCACCACCGTGGATTTCAGGATTACCGAAACCCATTTCAACTTTTTCGGGGAAACCGTCTCCGCTGAAGTGCCGTTGCTTTTCCGGCTGATTTACGCACGCCTGATGGATCCCGGTTTCCGCGAAGACGCACTGGCACTGGCCCGCGAACGCTTAGGTCAGGAGTATCAGTCCTTCACCCGATCCATCGAAGGCATGATGAGAATCGAGGGGCTGCGTTTCCTGGCCGGGGGCGACAGCCGGTTCGGCATGCCGTCGTTTGAGAAAATTCAGGCCATTCGGCTGGATGACATCCGGGACTGGATCGCACCCCAGTTGGTCAGCGCACCGTTGGAACTGTCCGTTGTCGGCGATATTGATGAAAATGAAGTCATCGAACTGGCCCGGCGCTACTTGGGATCCTTGCCCGACCGGGATCGCGATCCCGAAAACCCAAGAGTCGATCTGCCCTATCTGCCAACGGGAGCCGTCAACCGAATCGAGGTGGACACCCAGATTCCAAAGGCCATGGTCGTTGCTGCCTGGCAGACGGGAGACTTCTGGGACATCGGCCGGACCCGACGGCTGTCCGTCCTTGCTGATGTCTTCTCCGAGCGCCTCAGGCAACGGATACGGGAAAAACTGGGGGTGTCCTATTCTCCGTATGCCTTTAACCGAGCCAGTCGAGCCTACACCGGTTACGGCGTATTTCAGGCCTATGTCAATGTGGCCCCGGATCAGACCGACACCGTGCTGACGGAAGTCAAAACCATTGCCGGCGATCTGGCCCGAAACCAAATTGCGGCCGATGAACTGGCGCGAGCAGTCGACCCGATTCTCACCTCGATCAGAGAGTTGCGGCAGACCAACGGATATTGGCTCAACAGCGTGATGACCGGATCGGAATGGCACGCTCAGCAATTCGAATGGGCAAGAAGCTTTCAGGAAGATTATGCCTCGGTGACCATCGAAGACCTGGCCATGCTGGCGGCCACCTACCTGACCGATGAGAGGGCAGCGGCCATCATCATCCTGCCGAAGAACAAGTCAGCAGACTGATGACTGAGCGCTGAAGTCAGATTGAAATGTCAGTGGTATTACACAGAAATGCATAATTGCTTGTTATTTATTATCGTATAGAATACGAAAGAGAGCTGCGTATGGACCAAGATAAACTCAGGTCAATAGCAACCGCCATCGTGGCGAAACAGAAGGGCGTGCTGGCGGCAGACGAAAGCAATCCCACGATCAAGAAACGCTTCGATTCGATCAAGATCGAGTCCACCGAAGAAAATCGCCGACGATACCGTGAAATCCTTTTTACAACCGAAGGGATTGAACGCTACATCGGAGGTGTCATTCTCTTCGACGAAACGCTTCGCCAAGGCACTCGAGATGGCACTCCCTTTGCCGAACTACTATCGAGCCGTGGGATCGTACCGGGGATCAAGGTGGATAAAGGCGCTAAAGCGATGGCCTTGTATCCTGAAGAAAAAATCGCCGAGGGGCTTGACGGCCTGCGCGAGCGGCTCATCGAGTACAAACAGATGGGGGCTAAGTTCGCCAAGTGGCGGGCGCTTATTGAGATAAACGAGCGCGATGTTCCTACGGCCTTCGGTATTCGCGCAAATGCCCATGTATTGGCGCGTTATGCCGCGCTCTGCCAGGAATTGGATATTGTGCCGATCGTGGAACCGGAAGTACTCATGGATGGTACCCACGACATCGAACGCTGCGAAGTTGTCACATCCAAGGTTCTCGAGGCAGTTTTCACCGAACTTGATGCACACCGCGTGCTGTTCGAGGGTATGCTGCTGAAGCCGAATATGGTTATTGCCGGCATGACATGCGCGCGTCAGGAGAGCGTGCAGCGGGTTGCCGAGGCCACGATTCGTTGCCTGACCCGCTATGTGCCGGCGGCTGTCCCCGGAATCGTATTCCTGTCCGGTGGGCAGTCTGCGGAAGATGCCACTGACCACCTGAACGCCATAAACATGATGGGCCCGCATCCGTGGCAAGTCAGTTTTTCTTATGGCCGCGCGTTGCAGGCACCGGTGCTTGCAACCTGGAAAGGCAAGGAAGGCAATCTGGCTGCCGCTCAGAAGACGTTCTTGAAACGCTGCCGGTTAAACGGTCTATCCCGCGACGGAAAGTATGCCCGGACAATGGAAACGGCTGGATAATCAGCATGACTGTATCGTACTAAAATTATTGAACAAAGTGTCCATGCGGGTATTCCTTTGGTTTTCGAGCTTGAGTCTGATCTCAGGCTTGTACGTCATTGCTGCCTTGCGCATGAGAATAGGCGTGATGTGAGCCAGACCCCCCGTTCCATGTGAAAACAAATGCCGGTGAAACAGGAAAAGAAGCGACCACCGTTTGATGGAAAAATTCTGCTGATTGATGACCAGCGGAGCCACTTGCGCATGCTGAAGAGTATGTTTGAAAGGTACGGCTGCCAAGCCGTTACCGTTGATAGTGCTGAAGAAGCAGAACTGATTTTAGAATGGAATTCCGGTTTTGATGCACTGATCACCGACCTTAAAATGCCATGGGTAAACGGTGTCGATTTTTGCAGGAAAACGAAAAAGAAATACCCTGATATGCAAATTTACGCGCTGTCGGGTTACCTGGAAGCGTATGGTCGAAAGGCGTTGGATGAAGCTGGCTTCGATGGTGTCTACCAGAAGCCAGTATGTTTTGAAATGATAGAGGATATGCTGAATGCTATTGAAAAGGGTGCAAAGGAATACGGATCATCCTATGGGCCGAAAATAGATTGATGAAGTAGCTTGGCGCACAAGACAAACAGAATTATACTGAAGATGACCTGAATGCTCTTCCCCTTCAGTTTGGCGCTCATGATCCTCGCACCGGCCTGGCCTCCGGCAAAACAGGCAACCGCCGCGGGCAGGATAAACAGCCAGTTAATCGTTTCCATTGAGGCATATCCAATAAAGCCTGTTAAAGACGAGAAGCATACGATAAAAGTTGACGATGCAGCTGCAATTTTAGTGGGTGTTTTCATTACATAGATCAGAAGCGGCACAATGAATACGCCGCCACCGATCCCCAGCAATCCGGCGATAACCCCAATACAGGCACCGATACCGATCCCACCGATTATTTTTTTTGACGATCCCATCGTACTGGCTTGAGCTTCAGCAGGAGGTGCTATCAGCATTCGGCCCCCCGCCAAGGCAAGCACGACGGCCATGGTCATAAGGAATGGTTTCACATCGATGCGCACATTTAAATAAGAACCGATCGGCGCAGCCAGGCTCGATGAGATGATCAAGGGGATGGCGAGTGAAAAATCCACCATCTTCTTTCTGGAATAGGTATATGCGGCGGATGCGGCAGCGACGAGGTTCAAAAACAACGAAGCCGATGCAGCCTCGGATTTGGCAAACCCGAGGATAATAAACAGCGGAGAAAATATTAGCCCGCCTCCAAGGCCGACCATGGTCAGCACCAGGGAGATGAGAAAGATCGCGGCCATCAGAATCGCTGAAATGGGCATGGCATCAAAGGACGATTTCGTCGATTTGTTTTCGGGAATCAGTTCAATTTAGAAGGCACTTATTCCTGAATCTCCAATTTCCCTGTCTCCAACGTCGGTCATCTGGCTTCCGCTCTAATACCTCATTCATCAAGAGTTGCCGTCACCCTTTTTTGTCACTTCCTCCAGCAGCGACGCCGGCTGGGTGATGAAGCTGTCGAACTGCCATTTCTTGATCGAAAATACCCACGGGCTCAACGCTTCGTTGAGTTGCCGGGCCGTTTTTAGGGCGGGTGTGGCCGTCTCTTCCGCTTGTGCTTTTTCATCCGTGGGCTGCGGGTCGGGTGCACCGGCAGCCTGCGTTTCCGCTGCTGAATCCTCAGCAGCCACCCGCAGGGTGAAGCTTCCTTTGTCGTCAGAATAGGGAAATAGGGTGATCTGCCGGCCGTCAAAGAGCTGGTAGACCAGGCGGGCCTGCCCTGATTCGGACACCGGCGGCTGCCCGTCGGCGGCCTGCACATCATCCAGTGTCAGGGGCGCAAGGGCGTCGAGAACCTGGTCAATTTTGACCGAATCGGCTGTTCTTCCCGGCGGGACGGGCGCCATGCTGGCCATTTCTCCCTTCTCCGGCCGCAACAGGGTATAGATTGGGGTCCGGGGGTCGTCGACATAACAGGCGACCGATTTCACGTCCTCGGCCTTGACATCCAGGATCTCTTTGTTCAACCACTGGGCCGGTGCAGTTTTCAGGAACCGGAAACTGCCGTCCACGAGAAAGACGGTGTCGGCATCGACTTTTTTCAGGTACTGTCCACCGCCCTCGCCGCTGTCGGTCCCACGGCTCTGACCCAGAATGACATCGGCGAGGATCTTTCCCGACGCGTCTGTCAAGGTGATCTGCTTGCCTGTGGACGAGGACTCCGAGGAGGAAGGGGCCATCAGCGAGAGGCGGGTCAGGCTTTCGGTCGAAGCAGGAAAACGGCGGCCGATTTTCAACCGGGAGAGCTTGACCACCAAATCCCTGAGTTGATCGAAATCGGCCGGATAACCGCTGCGCCCGTCGACCTGCCACACCTTGTCGCCCTTGACCAGGACCACCCTGTTTTCAGAATCGGCGATGGTCACGGCAGCCACCGCGTTCACAGGCAGGTCGGCAAACAGTTTATCTCCCATTTTCACTTGGCGGGTGTGCTCATCGACCCCGAAACGAAAAAACCAGAGGGCCAGCAGAAGTCCTGTTGCCGCCAGTAGGATCAGAAATGTCTTGCCCTTCATCAACTATGCCTTTCTTCTTCGGGTGATTGCGTAAGTGATCCCACCGATGCCGATAAGCAGCGGAACAAGAAAAATATTCACGAACTTGACCGTGGTTCCCAGCTGTTCAATCTCGGCACGCAGGTTGCGCCGGACCGTCTTGAGTTCTTTGTTGATCTTGAGTTTCTCTTCCTGGAAGCGGGCGATCTCCTGCTCCTGCTCCTCGCTGAGAATCGCACGCTGGGCGGCATCTTTTTGCTGCTCGAGCATGCTAAGTTTCTGGTTGGTATCCTCCACCTGGCGAACCAGCGCCTGCTCCTGGTCCAACCAGCGGTCCTGGGCCTTGCGCTCCAATTCCTGCACCCGTGTAAATGGCCGTTCGAATGTGCCCCGGGAGCGGATACCGATCAGGGCGGGATTGCCGGTCATCATCTCGCTGGCATTGAGCATGAAATTCAGGTTGTCGTTGAAGATGTTGGAAATCGTAAAGCCCAGCAGGTTCTGCTGACTCAGATAATACCCGTCATACAGCAGATCGCTGTCCGCCACCACGACGATGACCGAGGGTGCTTTACCCTCCTTCAGCGATGCTTCCTTATCCTTGGCGCCTGTCTCTGCCGCCGTTTCGCCGGCTTTGGGTTCAGCCTCCGGTTTTCCGTCCGGAAAAGCCGTTTTAAACGTACCGGATATACGCACGGCCAGGTTGCGCACAATCCCCGACGGCTTGAAATCCCGCCGCAGGCCCTCCACATCCATGCTGTGGGCGAAGGCGTCCACCATCTCGTTGTTCGTGCTGGATTGAACCAGGGGTTCGACGGTGAAGGGGCTGTCCGGCAGGATCTCGATGGCACCGGCAATCGGCATCAGCATGGATTCCAGGTTGGCGGTGATCAGGTTGCCTGCGAAAAATGCGCTGGCCGGCGCAGAGAGCCACATGGGATTGGTCTCCGCCTGGTTGTTGCGGTTCCTCAGCCGTGTGGCGTAGGTATAGTCGGCAACGGCCTTTCCCGGCTCCATGGTGATCCCCCAGGCCTTGAACAGCGTCTCGGGAATGGACCCGCCGGGTCCCATGCGCGGATCGTCCATCAGGGAAAGGGGGTCGGCAAAAACGACGGCGTTGCCGCCGCCCAGAATATATTGATCCACGGCAAAAGCCAGCGTGTCGGACATGTTTCTGGGGTGAAACAGCAATAGCAGATTCACCGTTGGATCGATGCGATCGGCATCGGGCTGCACTTTCGCCAGGTCATAGGTTTTGGCCATTTCCTGGATGAAAAACCAGGGCTCCGAGCCGGGTTGGGGCCCGGCCATGCCCATGTTCATGGGAGCTGCGCCGAATATCGGCAGACTGCTGAACACGGCGATCTTCATCCGATCCGTCGTCTGCACCCGTGCGATGATGCGCGTCAAGTCATACTCCAGCCGCGTCTCTTGGGTGGGGTCTATAAAGGCAATGGCAGCCTCCTGGTCGGCGGCCAGGGCAACGAGTCCCAGATATACCTGCTCACCAGTCGGCAGACTGATGCCTTTCATGCCGTATTTGACGGCCCACTCTTCTTCTTCGGAATCGGGTTTGGGGTCGTATATTTCAACTGAGATCCGACCCTTCCCGTATTGCTCGTACTCGGAGAGAAAATCGATCACCCGCTGGGCAAAGGTCTTGATCTGGGAGGGGATGTTGACGACATGCTTGCTGTAAAACACCTTGACCACCACATCTTGATCCAGTTCAGCAAGGATGGTCCGGGTACCCTGGGACAATGAGTACAGATTGTCTTCGGTGGCATCCCAGCGCAAGGTGGTACGGGACAACAGAATGTTCACCAGCACAACGATGACGAGCACCAGCACGGCGCTGCCGGCCGAAAATGCGGTTTTTCCAATTCGTCTTTTTCCATTGCTCATGGACTCTTGGCCTCCTTTATGCCGATTCCCTGTTTTGCAGGACAACGCCGTTGACAAAGATCATGAAGACCATTACGGACAGGTAGTAGAGCAGATCCCTCACGTCCAGGACGCCTCTGGCAATAGAGGCAAAATGGGATAGAACGCTGGTCGAGGAGACCAGGTCCACCAACCACATCGGTGCCCACCCGGACAGCACGGCTGTCACCGGCGCAAAGCCGGCCAGAATGAGAAACAGGCAGGCGACCACGGCCAGAATAAAGCTGACCACCTGGCTTCGGGTGAGGGCCGAGGTCATGCTGCCCACACTCAAAAACGTGCCGGCCATGAGAAATGAACCCAGATAGCCACAAAAAATGACGCCCAGATCCGGATTGCCCAGATACATGGTGGTCAGCACCAACGGAAAGGTCAGGGCCAGTGCGATGCCGATAAAACACCAGGCGGCCAGGAATTTCCCCAGAACCACGTCGGTGACGGTCACCGGCAGGGTCAGGAGCAGTTCGATCGTCCCCAGGCGGCGCTCCTCCGCCCACAGCCGCATGGCAACGGCCGGGACCAGAAACATGAACAGCCACGGGTGCCACTGGAAGAAGCCTTTCAAGTCGGCCTGCCCCGCATCGAAAAAGTTGCTGATGTAAAAAGTGAAAAAACCGGTCAGGAGAAGAAAGATCACAATGAAGACGTAGGCCACCGGCGAACCGAAGTATCCGGCAAATTCGCGCTTCATGATAATCCATATGTTTCTCAAAAAATTACCGCTTTGCATGGGCCGCTCCATTGTTTTTTTAGGGTCTTATACCGGTGGTGATTTCACGAAACACATCGTCCAGACGCCCCTGCTCAACAAACACCGCAGCGATGCGCACCCCGTCCTGGTTTGCCGAAGCGATCACCCGATCGGCTATGGGCACCGCCGGATCATCGGGAAAAATGCGCAAGGTCGTCCGCTCGCCATCGGATTCCACAACCGAAACCGATGCCACCCCGTCCAATGCCGCGATTCGTTTCTGTATGCCATCCGTCGCCGCGCCCGTGACGGTCAGGACAACGGAGCCGTGGGACATAGACCGGCGTCTGAGACCGTCGGGCGTGTCGTCGGCCACCACCTTTCCATCGGCAATAATGATGGCCCGGCTGCAGACAGTATCGACCTCGTCGAGTATGTGGGTGGAGAAGATAATGGCCTTGGTGGCGCTCATCTCCCGGATCATCAGGCGTACTTCGTTTTTCTGGTTGGGGTCCAGGCCATCGGTAGGTTCGTCGAGGATCAGGTATTCGGGGTCATGCAGAATGCTCTGGGCAAAGCAGACACGCTGTTTGTAGCCCTTGGAGAGGGTGTTCACCACCTGATGACGCACGTTGGCAAGAAAACATCGCTCCAGGGTCTCGCCCACCCGCTGCTTCTTGACAGCTCCCCCGAATCCACGAATCTCGGCACAGAAATCCAGATAGCGGCTGACTGTCATGTCCGGATAAACCGGTGCGTTTTCAGGTAGGTAACCAATTTTTCTGCGCGCGGCAAGGGACTGGGTCAAAATATCACTGCCACCGACGATCACGGTCCCGCTGGTGGGCGGGAAAAATCCGGTGATCATCCGCATGGTGGTTGACTTTCCCGCACCGTTGGGGCCCAAAAAGCCCAGGATTTCGCCTTTTTCCGCGGTAAAGGAGATGTTGTCCACCGCCGGATGATGGCCGAACTGCTTGGTCAGACGCCTTACTTCAATCATGGATGTGCGGTCTCCTTGGCCTTCGAATTGAAGGGTTCAAAAAGGCAACACCCCGTCACCTCCGTTGCCCCCTCCGGTGCAGACAGACGGTGAAACCCCAGCTAAAGGGTGGCGGGTGGTGCGTTGTCGGGTTGTGGCCGGCCTGATGGTAACAAACATACTCACCTGGATGCCCAAATAGCAGCCTGCAAAAACTGGGAGAAAATAACATTGGAAG
Source organism: uncultured delta proteobacterium (assembly GCA_963697225.1). Classification (GTDB taxonomy): domain Bacteria; phylum Desulfobacterota; class Desulfobacteria; order Desulfobacterales; family Desulfosarcinaceae; genus Desulfosarcina. The sequence continues at coordinate 76,650 of CAVONM010000028.1, read as the reverse complement.
CGCACATGTCAAGTCCGTTCTTATCGCATCACCCCTCCCATATGGCACGGCCCAGGCACGCTCCACGGTGAACCCAAGGTAGGCCGGCCAGGTGGCGCACACACCCGGCAAATCGACACGCCGCCCCGGTTTGCAACTGGCCAGCGGAGTTCGGTCAACGGCCTGTTTTCAAGGATTTTTTCTTGACAAAACGACCGGCTGCCGATAGAAAGTCGCAAGCTTCACCTCCCGTGTTTTTTACACCCGAAGGCGGGATTGCATCCCGCCTGAACCATATAGACATGAAACCATCGGTATCGAAGCCGGCGCGTTTGAAATTAGAGGCGTATGGGCGATCGGCTGACGCGGCGGCCGGCACCGGGATTTCAGGAATGGTCGGTTTCACAGCAGAAATCATCACACAGCGGTTGACGGAGATTCCATGAGCACCTTAGACGAAAATGCCAAAGCGGGGATGGATGATCGTGCGGCGCATGGCAGCGACGGCAAGGGGAGCGGTGCCGGCGGTTTTATCATCCTGTTCTTCATCATCGGTTTTGCAGCCAGCATGGTGTTGGGGTGGGTTATCTTTCCCAAACTCCTATACTCTCAAAAGCAGCAACCCCTGAACTTCAACCACGCCTTGCATGTCGAAGAGGTGGGCGAGGGCTGCGAAGGCTGCCACTACTTCAGAGAAGACGGCAGCTTTTCTGGTATTCCCAAGCTTGCCCAGTGCACGGAATGCCATGAAGAACCCATGGGTGACACCGAAGACGAAGCCATTTTCGTCGAGCAATATGTGGCCAAGGAACGCGAAGTGCCCTGGCTCTCCTATTCCCGCCAGCCTGACTGCGTGTTCTTTTCGCATGCCGCCCACGTGATCGGCGCCAAAATGGACTGCGTGGTCTGCCACGGTCATATCGGTGAATCCGAGGCAACCCGCCCCTATGAATACAATCTGATCACCGGCTACAGCCGGGACATCTGGGGCAAAAACATCGCCGGACTCAAGAAAAACAGTTGGGACCGCATGAAGATGGACGACTGCGCCCAATGCCACAAAGAGGCAGGCATGATTCACACCTCCAGCGTCCAGACCGAACGCGATGCCTGTTTTGTCTGTCACAAATAATGGAACCATGCTCCGGATAACAATTTCAGCTTCGGATTTGGATAAGGTGAGGGATAATCGATGAAAGTTGACCGAAGAAGTTTCTTGTCGTTTGTGATCGGCGGCGCAGCAGGCACAGCCCTGTCGCCATTGCCGTGGAAACTGATGGATGACTCTTCCATCTGGACGCAGATGTGGCCCTGGACACCGGTCCCACCGGACGGAGAGGCGGTCTATGAAGACTCAACCTGCTCCCTGTGCCCGGGCGGGTGCGGCATCTCCGTTCGCAAAATCGACAACCGCGCCGTTAAAATCGAAGGTCAGCCGGGTCACCCCGTCAACGACGGTAGCATCTGCATCATGGGGCTTTCCGGACTTCAAATGCTCTATGGCCCCACCCGAATCAAATCGCCCATGAAACGCATCGGCGAGCGGGGCGAAGGTAAATGGCAGAATATTTCCTGGGATGAAGCCATCGCCATCCTGACGGAAAAACTGACCGACATCCGCGACAAGGGCGAAGCCCATACCGTGGCAGCCCTCGCCGGATCGGACAGCGGCACGGTACCGGCGTTGATCCAGCGGTTCATGAAGGTCTATGGGTCCCCCAATTTCATGCGGTCACCGTCCAACCGGGATGTTGATGAGTTAGCCGTGAGGGCCTTTTTCGGCGGAAACGGCAGAACCGGCTTCGATGTGGAGAATGCCGACTACATTCTCAGCTTCGGCAGCGGTTTCGCGGACGGCTGGGGATCTCCGGTGCGCATGTTCAAGGCTGCCAGTCTCTGGAAAGAAAGAAACATCACCGTCGTCCAGGTGGAGCCGCGCCTGTCCAACAGTGCGGCCAAGGCCACCCGATGGGTCCCGGTCAACCCAGGTACCGAAGCTGACCTGGCGCTGGGAATTGCCGCCGTTATCGTGTCTCGGAACATGAAAGATACGGGCTCCGTCTCAGGGCTGGGCAGTTGGAAAGGCGATCTGCTGGCCACCTACGCAACGGAAAAAGTATCGCAGACCACCGGCGTGGCTGCCGAGGTCATCGTCGACCTGGCCAAGGGCTTTGCCGGTGCCAGTCGGCCACTGGCGCTGTTCGGCCGCGGCAAGGGCCTGGTGTCGGGAAGCCTGCGGGAAACCGCCGCGGTTTGCACCCTCAACGCCCTAGCGGGAAACATCAATCAGGAAGGCGGCATGTGGGCTGTCCCGGAACTGGATTATATCCAGTGGCCCGATGTGGCTACCGACAATCTGGCCTCCGCCGGCCTGGGTCAACCGCGCCTCGACGGCGCGGGTGCCGGAAAATACACGGACGCCCGATACCTGACCAACCGGCTGGCCGATAGTGTCAACGGCGGCGGACCTTATCCCATCCAGGTCCTGCTGGTGGCCGGCGCCAATCCCTGCCACGATCTGCCTGACACCCAACAGGTAAAGGCGGCCTTCGTGCGCATCCCGTTCATTGTCAGTTTCTCGTCATTTCAAGATGAAACTGCCGCCATGGCCGATCTGCTGCTGCCCGACCACGTCTACCTGGAGCGGTACGAGGACGTTCCGGTGGGTGCCGGCCTTGCCCGGCAGATGATCGGATTGAGCAAACCGGTGGTATCTCCCCAGTTCAACACGCGCCACCTGGGTGAAATCCTGATCCTGACGGCCAAGGCCATGGGCGGGTCCGTCGCCGACGCGTTTCCCTGGGATGACTACGAAACCTGCCTGGAGGAGACCCTGGCGGAAAAATGGGATACCCTTATGGAAGCGGGTGTATGGGTGCAAGCCGATACCGACCCCGTTGCCGATAGGATTCAACTGGCCGGGATGGATGCACCGGCCGTTCAGGCCGAAGGCGACGTGAACAGCTTCCCACTGCTGCTGGTGCCCTATGACTCCATTCAGCTCACCAGCGGATATGTCGGCGAAGCCCCCTTCATGATCAAGGCCGTTGCCGACACCGTCATAAAAGGCACGGATGGTTTCATCGAAATCAATCCGCAGACCGCCAGTGCGATCGGCGTCCGCGAAGGGGAACGGGCTACGCTGACCACCCCCCGGGGTGAGGCCCGGGTAAGCGTCCACCTGTTCGATGGCATACAGCCCGGTGTGTTGGCCATGGTAAGGGGGCTGGGACATACCGCCTATGACGGCTACCTGGCAGGCAAGGGAGTCAACGTCAACGAACTCATCGGCCCGGTTGAGGATCCATCCACCGGTTTTGATGCAGCCTGGGGAATCCGGGCGAAGCTGGTTAAAGCCTAACCCACCTGACACGAGGTTCTGATGAAACACGCGCAGACACACGGAACGCCAATGAAATACGGAATGGCCATCGATCTTGACAAATGCACCGGTTGCGGCGCCTGCATGGTCGCCTGCATGTCCGAGAACAACATACCGTTTAAAGAAGATGAGTCAGATAAACGGGTCAGCATCACCTGGATGCGAGTTTTCAAGCTGAACAACGGCAAATCATTTCCGGATACGGATATCTGTTATCTGCCTCGGCCGTGCCAGCACTGTGAAGGCCACGGGGGCCACAGCCCGTGCGTGTCGGTCTGCCCGGCAACCGCTACCGACTACAGCCGGGAGACAGGCATCGTCAGCCAGATCGTTACCCGCTGCTTCGGCTGCAGGTACTGCATGGGTGCCTGCCCCTACCATGCCCGGTATTTCAACTGGTGGGATCCGGTCTGGCCGGACGGCATGGAGAAATACCTGAGCCCCAACGTCTCCCCGCGCATGCGTGGTGTCGTCGAAAAATGCAGTTTCTGCTTCCACCGCTACCAGTTGGCCAAGAACAAAGCCTATCTTGACGGAGAACGCCGGGTGCCCGAAGAAGCCTACCAGACCGCCTGCACACAGGCATGTCCGGCCAATGCCATCGTCTTCGGCGATCTGAACAATCCGGAGCACCAGGTCCACCAGATCGTCAAACCGGACCCCGATAACGGCAACCGCTCCAGAAACCCACGGGCATTCCGGCTCCTGGAGCGAACAGGCACAAATACCAAGGTCTACTATCTGTCCAGCCGAGAATGGGTCCGGCGGGCAGGAGACAACTACCTCGCCCACGAAAAAACCGGGCAATTAGCCAAGCTGCACCATTGATATCACCTTGGCGGTAAAGGCTTTCAGCTAAGAACGGCAAAACTGACAGATCAAGGAGTACTTACCCTATGGATTCTGCGTTAATACCCAAAGGCGTCAAGCGTTGCCCCATGTGGCAGTTCCTCCTGGGACTGGGCATTGTGGGCGCTGTCCTTGCGTGGGGCGTTTATGCCATGCTGCTGTGCTGGTTCAAGGGCTTGAACCAGACCAACATGAACGATTACTACGGCTTCGCCACGTGGATCTGGGCGGACCTGGCTGTCATCGCCCTGGGCGGCGGCGCCTTCTTCAGCGGCCTGCTCAAGTATATTATCGGCAAGGATGAGCTCAAGAACATCATCAATTATGCGGTGCTCATCGGCTTCATCTGCTACAGCTCGGCGCTCTTGATCCTGGCCATCGACATCGGCCAACCCCTGCGCGGCTGGTTTATCTTCTGGCACGCCAACGTTCACTCCATGCTTACCGAGGTGGCCTTTTGCCTGTCCTGCTACTTCGCGGTATTGACCATCGAGTACATTCCCCTGATCCTGGAGAACCGCCAGCTGGACAAAGTGCCCTTCTTTCACAACCTGAGCCACAACATGCATGAAACCATGGCGGTCTTCGCCGCCACCGGCGCGTTCCTCTCCTTTTTTCATCAAGGTTCATTGGGCGGCGTGGCCGGCGTGCTTTTCGGGCGGCCCTTTGCCTTTCGTGAAGGCCTGCTCATCTGGCCCTGGACCTTCTTTCTCTTCACCTGGTCCGCCGCCGCCTACGGTCCCTGCTTCACCCTGTTGATCACCTGGATCACCGAAAAGGTTGCCCGTAAAAAACTGGTCAAAGACAACGTGGTTGAACTGCTGGCCAAGATCTCCGGCTGGATGATTTTCACCTACACCATCGCCAAGATTTGCGATACGACCCGCTGGGCCAATATCACGGCGCCGGGACTGGGTCAGAACCTGGCCGACTTTTACACCGGAAACGCCTTTTACGGCTACTGGATCCTCTTTGCCGAAATCATCCTGGGCGGTGTGGTGCCGGCGATCATCCTGATCAGCGCACCGTTGAGAAAGCACCCCACCTGGCGCGTCACCGCCTTCTTTTTAGGCGTCATGGGCGTTTCCCTGAACCGCTGGGTCATGGTGCTGCAGGTCATGGCTGTGCCGATTTTGCCCTTTGACACCTGGGCGCTGTATTATCCCAGCTGGCAGGAAGTGGCCACGACCATCCTGCCGGTCGCCTACGGCATCATTCTGATCATGATCTCATACCGCTACCTGCCGATCTTTCCCCAGGAAGCAGAGTTGAACCCCATCCAGGATGAGACGGCCATGGCGGTGGAAACACACACAGAATCCGCGCCGGATCTAAAACCGGCTAACGCGTAGCCGCTTAAAGAGGAGAAAACATGTTTCCTTTCAGTTTTGAATGGATCTGGGACGCCGGCCACATTGTATTTCACGGCGGCCTCTGGTACGCCCTGAACATCATCGGCATCGGCATGACCTATTGCGTGATCAAGGCCGTAATCGACTCGACCAAGGGCAAGGGTGGTCACGGACACCACTAAGGACTGGCGGCTCCTCCCGGCGGCCCCACTGATAAAAGCAATCGATTTCAAAGCGTCTCTCCCCCGGACTCATGATCCACGGGCGAGGCGCTTTGTATTTTGTGGATGAACACTGACGGTGTTGGCTTTAAATCGTTTGATGCTTATTGTGTCGAAATAACCGTTAGGGCCGCCGTTGCCATGCCCATCCGTATCCACGTGACGACGGCTGAAAGGAGCACAAGCATGACCCATCAGCCCACACCAGACGATTTCAGGACCGTTCTGAGCATCGACCCCCTCCTGGATTTCTGGCGTCAACAGGTGTCGCCAAAATGTTCGCATATGGCCGAGATGTTTGAGGTCTTTGAAAAACGGGTTCAGGAGACGCCAGAATTGAAGGGGGATATCGACCGCCCGGATTTGGCCGCCCGCCACACGGATATCCTTTCGCCGTTGATGAGTGTGGCATTTCCCTCTTCCACCTGGGAAACGGAGATCAGTGGTGCATTCACCCCCTTTCAACATGACACCATCTATTGCACACCGGCCTACCGTGAGCTTCTTTACGATAGGAGCGGCAATATCGCCGGACGCCTCAAAGGCGAGAACAATACCCTGAATTTTCAGCGTTTCGTCCGCGCCTACGCCCTCATTCTCAAGCGAATCTACGGAATCGACCAGGGTGTGGACAGTCCCCTTATCCGTATCGTTACCGATCCGACGACGGGCCTGGAGCGCCATTTCCAGGTCACACCCGACTTTCAGTTTGTTCAGGTGGGGACCGTGGGGAAGCCACGCGAATTGACCGAGCAGCAGCGGGAGCGCGTGATCGAGCATATCGCCAACCCTGAGGTGCTGACCGCTTTGCTGCCCCCCGGTGATTTCATTTTCCGGGGATTCACCATTGTGCGTGCCGTGGACGTCACCGAATCCGAGATCACATCTGCCCTGGAGCGCGACCTGATCGACCAGGAATCCATCTTTTCGGCCGATGGCTTCAAGCGGTTGCAGAGCCGCCTGCGCACCCTGTTCGGCCAGCCGGACCTGAAAGCGAGCCTGGCAGCGGTTCAGGGGGACCAGGTATTGATCCTCAACGACGGACACACATCCAAGGCCAACTGCCTGTTCACCAATTCCAGTCATATTCCCATGAGCGATCTGAAAAATTCGGTGTGGCTCCAGGCTGTCGACCACAAGGAGATCCTGCGCATTCCCGACCTGAGCAAAGAGCCAAACCTGTGTCCGGCCGAACAGGAGGCCGTCGACCATGGTGTGCGATCCATGCTCATCGCACCGCTCTATTTTGGTGGGGAGGCAATCGGCACATTTTGGGTCAAATCCAATCGCCCCTATGGTTTAGGTGCCGTGGACATCGAAAAAATGCGCCATATCGTTCCTCTGTTTTCCATGGCCCTGAAACGGGGGGTGGAAGACATGAACAACGAGGTTCAGTCGGTCATTAAAAAAAAATGCACTGCCGTCCACCCATCCGTGGAGTGGCGCTTTCGCCATACCGCCATGGAACACATGGAACGGTTGCGCCAGGGCAATCCTTCCGAAATGGAACCGATCATCTTCAAAGGGGTGATCCCGTTGTTCGGCCAGACAGACATTCGGGGCTCCTCGGAGGCCCGGATGCAGGGCATCCAGGCGGATCTGACCGAACAGTTGACCCTGGCCGGGACCATCATGCAACGCGCCGTCGAAGTCAAATCCTGGCCGCTGATTGACGAATTCAGCTACCGGATCGACAAGCGCATCGCCGGAATCAAGGCCGGCCTATCCACCGAAGAGGAGACCTTGGTCGGATCCTTTCTCCAGCGTGAAGTTGAACCCAGCTTTGACGAACTGCGCGCCATCGGCCCCGGCGTCAGCCATGCCATCGACAGGTATAACCAGGCGCTGGACCCGCTGATGGGTGTCGTCTATCGCAAACGCAAGGCCTTTGAGGAGAGCGTCTCCAAACTCAATGAACGACTGTCGGACTATGTAGACCGGGAGCAGGTCGAAGCCCAGAAAATCTTCCCCCACTACTTCGAAAAGCACCAAACCGACGGTATCGACTACGTGATCTATCTGGGGGCGTCCATGCACCCGGAGGGGAAACACAATCCGTTTTTCCGGAAAAACCTGGCCTTGTGGCAATTCAAGCTCGCCTGTGGGCTGGCCTGGCATACCCGGCAGATCCAGTCGGAGCTGAAGGTCCCGCTGGATGTCTGTCACCTGATTCTGGTGAACCACACGCCCCTTTCCATTCGCTTCCGCTATGATGAAAAGCGCTTCGATGTAGACGGTGCCTATGACGTGCGCCATGAGATCGTCAAATCCCGCCTGGACAAAGCCAGGGTCAAAGGCAGCCGGGAACGCCTCACCCAGCCGGGCAAGATTGCCATCGTCTATTCTCACCCCAAGGAAGGCCGAGATATCCGGCGCCACATCGACTACCTGCAAAGCCGTGAACACCTGTTGGGAGATCTGGAGGCCGTTGACCTGGAAAATCTTCCCGGCGTCCAGGGGCTCAAGGCGCTTCGCGTCAGTGTGAACCTGAAGTCGGAGGCTGTGGTCATGAGTGTTGAACAGATGGTTGGATAGCGAAAACGGGATCACGCGAACACCGATGCCCGTCTATTGAACCGCCACCGTTCACCGGTGATAAAGGACCGAACGCTTCTCAGCACCCATCCTGGATGCCCTGCACCAAGCACTGTTCCGCCATCACCGGCGCATCATTGAATATGGCGACGACTATCCCTTCTTTCCCTAATCGGTTTAGGGATGGTGGGCGGGAGCAGTTCAGCACAATCCTGGTGCAATCCTTCAATCGGCCTGCCAGAATCAAAAAGCAGATGATCCGGAAAACCCGAACTACCAGTCTTGCAAAATGGCATCGGCCAGTGTAGCCTGTTATTGACCTTCATGCCGCATCGGCAATCCATTCGACCAGCCTACCTGTCCAACCGATTTTTTCGAGGAGGTTTTTCACGATGCACCCCAAACTTCTCTCGCTGATCGTTTCTATTTTTTTCCTCCCTATTTCCGGACTTGCAACGTTCTCATCGTCGGTATTGGCAGCAGGATCGAGACCGCCTGCCTCAGCCGCTGCGGAAAGCAATGTTCAGATGTCACAGGAAGAACTCCAATCGGCAGTGATCAGCTTTGCCAACCGGTTTGAACCGAAAGACCCGGCAATCTCATCCAAGCCCTTTGACATCAGCGAGTATATCGTTGCCATTGAAAAGATTCAGGCTACCCTGGAAAGCCTCAATCAAATAGGCCTGGCTATTGACAAGGAAAGTACGCCACTGATCACCCAAATGCTTAAAGAGTTCAACAAGGCTGCGGACGAGCGGGTCGATCATATCTTCTTGAGGCTCTTTCAACTGCTGGCCGCTACCGGTGTCATCATATAGTGATACTTGTTGTCAGTAAAATTACACTTCAGCGGATTAGAAGTTAAATCTTCCGCGAAGGCTACTTTAGCTTGGGGATCTTTTCCATTTTAAGGTGGCCAACCCAGTCTTGTTAAATGTTTACAAGGTGTTGTTAAAGGTCGCAGCCGTCGTATGATGTTCCGAAATACCGACATAAATGCCGCCTTGACGAGGATTTTTGGTATGGGTTAACCGACTTCAGATAGCCGATTGGCACTTTCTGGCACTCGGTTTTCCGCTATACGGCGCAGCTTTCCGACGCAGCACATAAACCCTAACCATTTCCTTATTTCAAGGGTGAGAAAATGACTACCGCCAACCAAAAAGTAAGCGTATCCGTTATTCTGGTGACCCTGACCCTTTTGGTTTTCTGGGGATGCTTTCCGAAGCGGATAGGGCCTGCCGGTCTTGAGGGAAAACGCCTGACCTGGACCGAAATGAGTGTCGACCAGCGAAAAGCGCACATGAAAAGCGTGGTTTTGCCCCGTGCGGCGGAACTCTTCCAGACTTGGCACCCCGAGCGCTTCGCTATGGTGGATTGCAGCCTTTGTCACGGCCAGGGTCCCAAGAATGGAAACTTCCAGATGCCGACCTCCCATCTTCCCCGGCTCAGTGGGGAATTGTTATTGGGCCCCGAATTCGAAAAGTATCCGGACGCCGCCCAACTGAAATTGGACCGCCTGGTGCCCCTGATGGCCGAGGCGCTCGGCAAAAAACCCTTCAGCATTATTACCCGCCGCGGATTCGGATTCTATTCCTGCCACCTGGGGCCATCCGGTCCCATGTTCGGCAACTGATCGCAACGGCTTCCTTTAGAAATAGGTACCGTTCCGGCAAACGACAAGACGCTTTAAATGGGGCTGGTATTCCGTATCGCGCAATCATCGCGCCACTCTATGCCAGCCAGTTAAGCGTGAAGTCATTTGTAAAACTTTTGTCAACCCTCCGTGCGCGTCTTGTCACCATCCCTCATTTTAATTAAAAATATCGACTATAGATCTATTTACCGGCAAAGACTGAAGGATTCATATGTTTAAATCGCTGATTCACGGGATACGCGGCGTACTTTCGCTTCTGCTTTACGCCTTGAATACGGTGGTCTGCTGTACCCCCATTTTTATCGTGGCGTTGATCAAGCTGCTGCTTCCCGTCAAGCCGATCCAGACCGTTTGCCGCAAGATCCTGACCGCCATTGCCAACGGTTGGATCGCGGTGAACAACCTGAACCAGAAGCTGTTCAACGGCATCCGCTGGGATGTGCGCGGCCTGGACAATCTCAATCCGCAAGGCTGGTACATGGTGGTGGCCAACCACCAGTCCTGGGTGGACATCCTGGTGCTCCAGACTGTCTTTTACCGCAAGATCCCGTTCCTGAAGTTTTTTCTGAAAAAAGAGTTGTTCTGGTTCCCCTTTCTGGGGCAAGCTTGGTGGGCGTTGGATTTCCCATTTATGAAGCGCTACTCCAGACAGTTTCTCAAAAAGAACCCCCATCTGATCGGTAAAGACCTGGAGATCACCAAGCGAGCCTGCGACAAATTCAGGAACATTCCCGTGTCGGTAATGAACTTCGTCGAAGGTACGCGGTTCACCCGGGAAAAACACTCCCGCCAACGGTCGCCCTACACCCACCTGCTGCGCACCAAGGCCGGCGGCATGGCTTTCGTCCTGGCGGCCATGGGCGACAAGCTTCAGCATATCGTAGACGTGACCATCGCCTACCCCCAGGGTGCGGCCACGTTCTGGGATTTTGTCTGCGGGCGGGTCAAAGAAATCAAAGTCAGGGTGAAAACCCTGCCCATCGACAGCGAAATGATGGGCGACTACCTTCAGGATCCGCAGTTTAAACGGGGTTTCCAGAACTGGCTCAACAGCCTGTGGCAGGAAAAAGATCGTGATCTGGCCCGCATGCTGACCCGCTGAAGTCGATTCCGCGAAACGCCTTGACAATATCCAACCCCAACCATTAAGTTTACCCCCTTCTATCGTTTCCGGTGCGTCAGGGATGAGGGTGTTTGTTTTCAGCTCCCGGTTAGCGCGTTTCACCTATTTTTCTCAAGCGGACAAGGAGATGAATCATGGTTGAATTCAAGTATGTAGAACTGCTGCCCCTTGGCAAGGAGGACACCCGGTACCGGCTGCTCACTGCCGATCACGTCTCCACCGCCCGGTTCGAGGGACAGCCCGTGCTGAAGATCGCGCCCGAAGGGCTGGAGCTGCTGGCCGAATCGGCCTTCAAGGATGTTTCCCACCTGCTGCGGCCGGCCCACCTGGCTCAGTTGGAAAAAATCTTAAAGGATCCGCAGAGCTCGGACAATGACCGCTATGTGGCCCTGGAAATGCTCAAAAACGCCGTCATCTCCGCCGAGATGGAATTTCCCATGTGCCAGGACACCGGCACCGCCATCATCATGGGGAAAAAGGGTCAGCAGGTGTGGACGGGCTTCAGCGACGAAAAAGCGCTTTCCAAAGGCGTGTTCAACGCATACACCCAGACCAATCTGCGCTATTCTCAGAACGCACCGCTTACCATGTATGAAGAGAAGAACACCGGGTGCAACCTGCCTGCCCAGGTTGAGATATACGCGACCAGCGGCGATGCCTATAAATTCCTGTTCATTGCCAAAGGCGGCGGCTCGGCCAACAAAACCTATCTGTTTCAGGAAACCAAGGCGGTGCTCAACCCGGGCACCCTGGCTGATTTTCTCACGGCCAAAATGAAGACCCTGGGCACCGCCGCGTGCCCGCCCTACCATCTGGCTTTCGTGGTGGGGGGAACGTCGGCGGAGTTCAACCTGAAGACGGTGAAGCTGGCCTCGGCGGGCTACCTGGACGGTCTGCCGAATGCCGGCAGCCAGACCGGCCATGGCTTCCGGGACCGGGAACTGGAAAAAGCGCTGCTGGTGCGGGCGCAAGCGTTGGGCATCGGCGCCCAGTTCGGCGGCAAGTACTTCTGCCACGACATTCGCGTGGTCCGCCTGCCGCGCCATGGCGCCTCCTGCCCCATCGGCATCGGCGTCAGCTGCAGCGCGGACCGCAACATCAAGGCCAAAATAACTGCCGACGGCATCTTCCTGGAGCAGCTGGAAACCGACCCCGCGCGCTTCCTGCCCGAACCCCAGGGCGCCGACGATGTCGCCGTGGCCATCGACCTGAACCAGCCCATGGACACCATCCGGGCCATTCTCACCCGATATCCGGTGGCCACCCGCCTCAACCTGTCCGGCAGGATCATCGTGGGCCGGGATATCGCCCATGCCAAGCTCAAGGACCGGCTGGACAGCGGTCAGGGTCTGCCCGACTATCTGAAAAATCACATCATCTACTACGCCGGTCCGGCCAAAACGCCTGACGGCTACCCCTCCGGATCATTCGGGCCCACCACCGCCGGCCGCATGGATTCCTATGTGCCGATCTTCCAGGCCCAGGGCGCTTCCATGGTCATGCTGGCCAAGGGCAACCGCTCCAAGGGGGTGACGGCGTCCTGCAAAAAATACGGCGGGTTCTACCTGGGTTCCATCGGCGGGCCTGCCGCGCGGCTGGGCAAGGAGTGCATCACCTCGGTGGAGGTGCTTGAATACCCCGAACTGGGCATGGAGGCGATATACATGATCACGGTCAAGGATTTCCCGGCCTTTATCCTGGTAGATGACAAGGGGAATGATTTTTTCGAGAATCTGCTTTAGAACCTTCCATCGAAGGCACAGACCGAAATAGGGGCATACCGAATGGCTGACCATGGCCAATCGCTGCGGATAAGCCCGCCCGCAGCGTTCAATCGCCGACCTTGCCGCCGAAGAAATGGTATACAAAATTGATATGCAGCTTCATGGCCCCATGGGCCGCTTCCGGATTGTGCTCCCGGATAGCTTGGTAAATGGCCTGGTGCTGGTTCAAAATGGTAACGATGTTGCCCGGTACTTTGTAAAGGCCCTCCAGGTTGACCTTGATGCCGGTGAACAGGAAATCGTAGAAGTTCTTCATGATGAAGACCTGGAGGGGATTGTTCGTGGCATAGGCAATGGCCATGTGGAACGAGGCATCGGCCTCGTTGCCGAGTCTCCCGGACTTGACTTCCTTTTGCATCTCCTCGATGCTTTTCTCCATGAACTGAAAATCCTTTTCGACTGCCCGGCTGGCCGCCAATGCTGCGGCATTGCACTCCAGGCCCATGCGGACTTCCAAAAGGTCGGTCATGGAGGCGTCCTGACTCTCCACCATGGTGGCCAGAACGCTTTTCTCGCTGGATTCCGGCGATCGGACAAAGGTGCCCTGTCCCTGCTTCTGGTCCAGCAGACCCATTACGACCATCTTGTTTAGGGCATCCCTAACCGAGGTGCGGCTGACACCAAAGGCTTCGGCAAGTTCCCGCTCGGTGAGGATTTTCTCGCCGGCTTTGAATTCACCACGGAAAATCAGTTCCCGCAACTGGTCAAACACCTGGTCGGATATGCGCTTGGGTTTGATGGGCTTGAGTTTGTGTGGCATGATCGAATTTAAACTCCAGTTGGATTAGAGGAGAGACTGCGTGCAGAATGAAAGTCAGCCTCCAGCGAGTCGCCAATCAATGGTCATAAAAACGGTCTGCAACGTGGCAGCTTGATAAGGCAATGGTCTAACCAAATTGATCATCGTGGGGTGCAGACCGTCCTCCCGCAAAGCGACGATACGCCATATCACGCACAATAGCATGCGCTGAATGGTAATTCAAGGTATTCGATGCTTTGTGCTTGACAGCGGCTATCTCCCGTCGATATTAATGGTATAACCAATTTAAAGGTCAATTGAAGTGGCTGCCTTGACATAATCGCAGCCGGTTTAAAAGTGATTGCCGATTGAATCGGGATGTGCGTTTGGCCTGTATCCGGCGCGATCCCTTTTTTAATTGCCAACCCATTTGCAGACAGGTGTTGGTAAAAACAGGAGGTAGGCGATGAAACAGTCAATTTACTGGGCTGACACTTATGTGGAAAAACAGCGTACCGCAGAGGCGGCCATCGCCATGATCCGCCCCGGCAAGCGGGTCTATATCGGCAGCGCCAGCGGAGAACCCCAGGCGCTGGTCCGCGCCCTGTCGGCTGCCGCCATAAAGATCAGCGGCCTGGAGATCGTCCGGCTCATGAGCCGGGAGACCACCTCTTTGTCCGCGATCGCCGACAAAACCCTTGACCACAGCCTCAACATTCGGACCATCTATTTAGGATCGGCGGACACGGAGGCCATCGCCCGTTACATGCGCTTTATCACGCCCATCAACATGTCCGAGGTGCCCGGCTTGTTCCTCTCACGCAAACTGCCTATTCATGTGGCCCTGATCCAGGTGTCGCCGCCCGACGATTTCGGCTGGATGAGCCTGGGCGTGTCCGTTGACGTAACTCTGGCAGCCGCCCAGAGCGCCGACCTGGTGATCGCCCAGGTGAATCCAAAAATGCCCCGCACCATGGGGCAGAGCTTCATTCACGTCAACAACGTCCATGTGCTGGTGGAGCACGAAGAACCGATTTTGTCCATCAACCTGCGCAAGCGATCCGGGGCGGCCGAATGGATCGGCAAGCACATCGCCCGATTCGTAGACGACGGCTCGACGCTCCAGATCGGCCTGGACGCCGCTTCCCAGGCCACCGCCAAGGCGTTGGCCGACAAGAACGATCTGGGGTTTCACTCCCAATACATCACCGATGACGTGATGCACCTGTATGCCTCGGGAGTGATTACCAACCGCAAGAAGGGGCTCAACGAAGGCAAGCTGGTCGCTTCCTGCGCCATCGGCAGCCAAAACTTGTATGAGTTTCTCCACGACAACCCGGGTGTCGATTTCCGGCCGTCGGACTATGTCAACGACCCCTTCATCATCTCCCAGCACAACCGCATGATCTCCATGAACGTCGCCCACACCATCGACCTCACGGGGCAGGTGGCGGCCGAGGCCTCCGAGCACACTTTTTTCGCAGGTGTTTCCGGCATCCCCGATTTTGTCAGGGGCGCCAAGCGGTCCAAGGGCGGCAAATCGATCCTCATGCTCTACGCCACTTCACGGGACAACACACGCAGCAATATCGTTCCGGCCTTGAACAGCACTGCCGTGGTGGTTCCCCGGGGGGACGTTCACTACGTGGTCACCGAATATGGTGCGGTGAACCTGTTCGGCAAAAGCCTTCAGGAGCGGGTGCTGGCATTGATCGGCATCGCCCACCCCGACCATCGGGACCAGTTGTTCGCCGCAGCCAAGGAAGCCAAGCTTATCGGCAGCGAACGCCGGCTTGGCGAGGCCACCAAGGGCATCTATCCCATTCACCTGGAAGAAACCATCGAACGGGACGGGGAGGAGATCACCATTCGGCCCTCCAAGCCGGTGGATGAGCGCCGGATCCAGGAGCACTATTACAGCCTGGACAAAAAAGACGTGCAGCTGCGCTTTTTCCATGAGAAACTCAGTTTTGACCGCAGCGATGTGGAGACGCGCTCACAGATCGACTACATCAAGGATCTCACCCTGGTGGCCGTAGTGGGTGAGTTCGGCTTCGGCAAGGTGGTGGGAGTCGGTGAATATCTGCTGCTCCTCCAGAGCAACACGGCGGAGGTGGCCTTTTCCATCTCCAAGGAATACCAGGGAAAGGGCTTGGGAAAGCTGTTCATCCGCAAGCTGGCCCGGGCTGCCCGTGAAAATGGCATTTCCGGGCTGGTGGCCTATACCTCCCCCCATAACAAAGCCATGGTCGCCCTATTCAAGACGCTTCCCTATAAAGTGAAAACCTCCTTTGACGGCGATTCGCTGATTCTCAAGTGCCGCTTTGACGAATTGGCGGAAACCTCTCGATAGTAGAAAGACGTTGGCTGTGAAACGTTATCGGATCCTGGCTGCCGCCGTCGTGATGCAGATGTGCCTGGGGGCCACCTATGCCTGGTCGGTCTTCGTGCTGCCGCTCAAGCAAATTACCGCAATCCTTCAGGGCACGGCTCAGCTGCCCTTTTCGATGTTCTATTTCGCATTTCCCGCCACGATGATCGTAACCGGCACCCTGCTGCCCAAAATCGGCCCGCGCCAATGCGCGGTGCTCGGCGGCCTGCTCTTCGGCGGTGGCTGGATGCTTGCGGCGATGGGTCGGTTTCATTTTGTATTCACGATCCTGGGGATCGGACTGATAGCCGGGATCGGGGTGGGGTTTGCCTACATCGTTCCCATTGCCACCTGTGTGCGCTGGTTTCCCCTTCAAAAGGGGCTGGTTACCGGCGTGGCGGTGGCCGGTTTCGGCGGCGGCGCTGCCCTGGTCAGCCACGCGG
Source organism: uncultured delta proteobacterium (assembly GCA_963697225.1). Classification (GTDB taxonomy): domain Bacteria; phylum Desulfobacterota; class Desulfobacteria; order Desulfobacterales; family Desulfosarcinaceae; genus Desulfosarcina. The sequence goes on along the minus strand of CAVONM010000028.1, from coordinate 60,215 downwards.
CCGGAATCCTCATGGAAACCAATGGCATGACCCCCTTCGCTACGTTCGGCCTCCTGGGAGTATTGTTCATGCTGCTGGTTGCCCTGGCCGGGGCGGTGATGGAAAACCCGCCGGACATCAGTGGCATCGTTCAACAGCGGTTGCCCGTGACCGACGTAATCAAGGACCGGTCATTCGTTTTTCTTTACCTGGCCATGTTCGCCGGCCTTGCAGCGGGATTTGCCGTCAGCGCCAATATGAAAGAACTCTATGCCGGCACCGGCATCCAGGCAGGGGTGAAGGCCGTGGCAGCCTTTGCCCTGGCCAACGCAGCCGGCCGTATCACCTGGGGCTGGGTTTTCGACCGCGGCCGTTCCATCGTTATCCTTCAAGCCAACCTGTTGCTTCAAGCGGCACTGCTGCTGTCACATGGCCTCATTTTGCGTTCCGATACCGGCCTGTTGGCCTTTGCTGCCCTCGCCGGCTTCAGTTACGGCGGAATCCTTGTCCTTTATGCATCGGCGGCGGCTGAACGTTGGGGCAGCGAGCGGCTCAGTCAGATTTACGGCTGGCTGTTTTCGGCCAATATTCCGGCCGCGGTGTCCCCCATCATAGGCGGTGTGGTCTTTGATCGCATGGGAAGCTTTTCCCCGGTCTTGTGGGGGATCGGCGGCATAATGGCCTGCGCTGCCATCGCCCTCAGTGTGGGGGTGTCGCTTACAAGCCTCGACAAATCGAATTTTAAATTAAATCATCATGTTGCTGATGATCCTGTCGAGATCAATTAATTCTTGTCAAGTCGGATTCAATGTGATTTAAGTAATTTTTTTGGCAATAGAAAATACATCGCTACCGATGCGAAACCCGCTTTCGCACGTCCCTTCTCAGTTATGAAACACTGGTTTTCTGCGGCAGTTCCCCTGAGACCGATTGCTGCAGAGTCGAATCCCTATTCTTAACCCGTTACAAGGAGCAGTTATGGCAAAGCAAATGAAAACCATCGACGGGAACACCGCCGCCGCCCACGTGGCCTATGCCATGAGCGAAGTGGCCGCCCTTTATCCCATCACCCCGTCCTCCCCCATCGGCGAGATCTGCGATGAGTGGGCGGCCAACGGCCGCAAAAACGTCTTCGGCCAGACCCTGCTGGTGCGCCAGCTGCAAAGTGAAGCCGGTGCAGCGGCCGCCGTCCACGGCGCCCTGGCCGCCGGTGCGTTGACCTCAACCTACACCGCCTCCCAGGGCCTGTTGCTGATGATCCCCAACATGTACAAGATGTCCGGTGAACTGCTGCCCGGCGTCCTGCATGTCACCGCGCGGGCCATCGCCGCCCATGCGCTGTCCATCTTCGGCGACCACCAGGATGTCATGGCCGTTCGCCAGACCGGCTTTGCCCTGCTGGCCTCCGCGTCGGTCCAGGAAGTGATGGACCTGGGCCTGGTCGCCCACCTGGCCGCCATCGATTCCAGCGTGCCTTTCTTGCACTTTTTCGACGGTTTCAGGACCTCCCACGAGATTCAGAAGATCGAGACCATCGACTACGCGGACATGGGCAAGCTGATCAACATGGAAGCCCTGGATAACTTTCGCGCCCGGGCAGTCAACCCGGAATCCCCCGAACTGCGCGGCACCGCCCAGAACCCCGACATCTACTTTCAGGGGCGCGAAGCGGCCAACGTCTACTACCAGGATGTGCCGGACACCGTTGCCGACTACATGAAAAAGGTATCCGCACTCACCGGCCGCAAGTACAACCTGTTCGACTACGTGGGTGATCCCAACGCCGATCGCATCATCGTCTCCATGGGATCTTCCTGTGAAACCATCGAAGAGGTGGTTGACCACCTCAACGCCCGCGGCGAGTCCGTAGGCCTGGTCAAGGTTCGCCTGTTCCGCCCCTTCTCCGCCAAACATCTGCTGTCGGCCATTCCGGCTACCGCCGCCCGGATCACCGTTCTCGACCGCACCAAGGAGCCCGGTGCTTTAGGTGATCCGCTGTACCAGGATGTATGTACGGCCTTCATGGAACAGGGCGAAATGCCCTCCATCGTCAATGGACGATATGGGCTGGGATCCAAGGAGTTCACCCCCTCCATGGTCAAGGCGGTGTTCGACAACATGAACGGCATGGCGCCCAAGAACCACTTCACCGTGGGCATCACCGACGACGTCACCCACGCCAGCCTGGACGTAGAGCCCGGATTGGACGTGGCACCCGAAGGCACGGTCCAGTGCAAGTTCTGGGGCCTGGGCGCCGACGGCACCGTCGGCGCCAACAAGAGCGCCATCAAGATCATCGGCGACAACACCGACATGTACGCCCAGGCGTACTTCGCCTACGACTCCAAAAAATCAGGCGGCGTCACCATCTCCCACCTGCGTTTCGGCAAGACACCCATCCGGTCAACGTACTTGATCGACAGTGCCGATTACATTGCCTGCCACAATCCGTCTTACGTCAACACGTACGACGTGCTCGAAGGCATCAAGGTCGGTGGGAGCTTCATGCTCAACAGTCCCTGGAGCCTGGCAGACATGGAAGAAAAACTGCCAGTGGCCATGCGCCGGACCATCGCCCGTAAAACGCTGAAGTTCTACAACATCGACGCGGTGAAAATCGCCGGTGAGGTGGGTCTGGGCGGACGCATCAACATGATCATGCAGACCGCCTTCTTCAAGGCGGCCAACGTCATTCCCGTGGACGACGCCATCGCCTACCTCAAGGACCAGATCAAAAAAATGTTCGGTATGAAGGGCGACAAGATCGTCAACATGAATAACGAAGCCGTGGATAAAACCCTGGATCACCTGGTGGAGGTGAAGGTTCCGGCGGCCTGGGCCGATGCCGGCCTGGTGGCTGCCACCGCCAGCGACGAACCCCAGTGGGTGACCGAGGTGATGAAGCCCATGCTGGCCCAGCAGGGCGACAAACTGCCGGTGAGTGCTTTCTCGCCGGACGGCATTTTTCCCGTGGGTACCACTCAATATGAAAAGCGCGGGGTGGCCATCAACGTGCCTGAATGGATCATGGAAAACTGTATCCAATGCAACCAGTGCGCCATGGTCTGTCCCCACGCGGCCATCCGCCCGGTGCTGGTCACCGAAGATGAGCTAAAGGCCGCCCCCGACGGCTTCGAGGCCAAAAAGGCTCTGGGCAAGGAACTCAAGGCGTATAAGTTCCGCATTCAGGTCTTCACCGAAGACTGCATGGGCTGCGGCAACTGCGCGGACATCTGCCCGGCCAAGAAACCGGCCCTGGTCATGAAACCCCTGGACACGCAGATCGAACGGCAGGTACCCAATCAGCGCTACGCCTCCAGCCTACCGGTGCGTGAAGGCCTGGTGGCCCGCAGTTCGGTCAAGGGCAGTCAGTTCTACCAGCCCCTGCTGGAGTTCTCCGGCGCCTGCGCCGGATGCGGCGAGACACCCTATGCCAAACTGCTTACCCAGTTGTTCGGCGAGCGCATGGTCATCGGCAACGCCACCGGGTGCTCCTCCATCTGGGGCGGCAGCGCACCGTCGATTCCCTACTGCGTCAACGAAGACGGCTGCGGCCCCACCTGGGGCAACTCCCTGTTCGAAGACCCGGCAGAATTCACCTACGGCATGTTTCTCGGCCAGTTGCAGCAGCGTCAGGTACTGGCCGACCTGGTCACCGAGGCCATGGTTACTGACATCGACGACGACCTGAAGGCGGCCATGAAGGGCTGGCTGGAAAATAGGAAGGACGCCGACGGCTCCAAACGCTACGGCGACCAGATCCGGGAGATGCTCTTCGCCAATTCGGGCAATCCCCTGCTGGATCGGATTGACAGCCTGGGTTCATATTTCACCAAGCGTTCCTACTGGATATTCGTGGGTGACGGGTCAGCCTACGACATCTCCTTCGGCGGCATCGACCACGTTCTGGCCACCGGGGAAGACATCAACGTGATCGTCTACGATACCGAGGTGTACTCGAACACCGGCGGACAGAGCTCCAAGGCCACGCCCACCGGCTCCATCGCCAAGTTTGCCGCCTCCGGCAAAAAGACCGCCAAGAAGGACCTGGGCGGTATGGCCATGACCTACGGCTACGTTTACGTGGCCAGCGTCGGTATGGGCGCCAACAAGCAGCAGTTGATCAAGGCGTTCTCGGAGGCGGAGAGCTACGACGGACCGTCATTGATCATGGCCTACTCGCCGTGCATCAATCACGGCATCAAAAAGGGCATGGGCAAGACCCAGGAAGAGACCGACCTGGCCGTCAAGTCCGGTTACTGGCCGTTGTATCGCTTCAACCCCATGCTCGCGGCCGAAGGAAAAAACCCCTTTGTCCTCGATTCCAAGGAACCGGACGGCAGCCTGCAGGCGTATCTCGCCGGTGAGGTGCGTTACGCGGCCCTACAGAAGCTGTTCCCGGATGAGGCCAAACGGCTGCACACCCGATTGGAGGCGGAGTTCGCCGATCGCTACACCAAACTCAAGCGCAAGGCCGAGACCGAGTATGTACCGGCCGAGCCGTCAGGAGAGTTGGCAACACCAGTTGAAGGAGGTGGTGACGCCTGCACCCTGGCCGGGACCGCCGAGCACGCCGGCCGGGCCGGTGCCGACGACGCCTGCGACGACGGCAGAGCCGGAAAATAGTCTGTCATCGATTAAAACGGTAAACCATCAGGGCCGTGTCACCCACCGGGTGACCGGCCCTTTTTTAAAAAGGCCTACTCGATGAATACAGATGGTTTAAAAGCATTGCTGGAACAGGTTAAATCTGGTGATGTCGCGGTGGATAAGGCGCTGGACACACTCAAAGATCTGCCTTATGCAGACCTGGGCTATGCCATGGTGGACCACCACCGGGCCCTGCGCAGCGGCCACCCGGAAACCATTTTCAGCCCGGGAAAAACCGTGGCGCAGATCGTCGGCATCGCGCGGCGCCTGCTGGAAAAAGACGCCAATATCATGGCCACCCGGGCCGATCGGCAGATCTATGATGCGCTGAAAACCATCTGCGACCGCGTGGAATATCACGAAGCGGCCCGTATCGTGGTAATGAACCGCATGCCGATCACACCCACCCGAACGACCATCCTGGTCATGTGCGCCGGCACCTCGGACATTCCGGTGGCCGAAGAGGCGGCGGTTACCGCCGAGACCATGGGCAACCGGGTGGAGCGGCTCACCGATGTGGGTGTGGCGGGTATTCACCGCCTGCTGTCCAACCGTGAGAAGATCCAGGCAGCCAGTGTGCTGGTGGTGGTAGCCGGCATGGATGGCGCGTTGCCCAGTGTGGCGGCGGGCCTCACCGACAAGCCGGTGATCGCCGTGCCCACCAGCATCGGCTACGGAGCCAGCTTCGGGGGGCTGGCGGCGCTGCTGACCATGCTCAACTCCTGTGCCAATGGTGTTACCGTGGTCAACATCGACAATGGATACGGCGCCGGCTACGCGGCATCCATGATCAACCGTATCGCCGACCGGGGGGACGATGACCGGTTGCCGGAAGGTTTATCCCCATAACGGAGGCGAAACCGATGACCTACAACTTCGACCCGGAGCGCTGGCTGGACAACGAGCTGGCGGCGCTCGAGTTGGAATTGAAGTCCGGCCGGGTGGATGAATCGGATGCCGAGAAACAGACGGACAGCCTCATGGATCGGTATGACGAGATGGTAAGCCGCCTGGATGGGACCTATCGGATTGTGAAAGAATAAATATGCAAACCAAGGGTCTGTTCAAAATCATTCTCCTGGTCATTTTCGCTTTATCGGTCCTGAAAGGAACGCTCCACGCCTGCCCGCTCGAATTGCCCACCACCGCCGCAACGATAAACGGGCACCGCCTGATGGTCGAGTTGGCCGCAACACCCCAATCGCGCAGGTGTGGATTGTCCAACCGCGCTGCCCTCGGTGAAAACCAGGGTATGCTGTTCGTGTACCCACGATCCGAGCTGAGAACATTCTGGATGAAAGACACGTGGATCCCGCTCTCCATCGCCTTTCTGGATGACGCCGGAATAATAATCAACATTGAAATCATGTCGCCCGACCAAACCGAAAAAAGATACCACTCCGGCAAACCGGCCTTATATGCCCTCGAAGTCAATCAGGGGTGGTTTAAATTGCATGGCATTAACGCCGGAGACAGGGTGCAGTTGAAAGAGATCATCAACATCGGAGGATCTGCACAACAATGATGGTAAAGTCTATTCTGCAAGTACAAAATTAACTCCGCAATGTCCCTATGATCCGTATAAGCGCCATGGGGCAGACAAGAAAATGTAAAGCATGAAATTTCTCGTGGGACAGTTAATCTATATCTTTTCGAAAAGAAAAGATCGAAATGTCAGGATGTTAGTTAAGTTTCTGCTCATCCTGATATCGATGATCACCATCTACAGTGTCCTGTTTCACTTTTTGATGATACTGGAGGACCAGCAGTTTAGCTGGATCACAGGCTTTTATTGGGCCCTGACGGTGATGTCGACCCTCGGTTTCGGTGACATCACCTTCACCTCGGACCTGGGGAAGCTGTTCTCTGTCGTTGTGCTCCTGTCCGGTCTGGTCTTTCTGCTTATCATGCTTCCCTTCACGTTTATCCAGTTCTTTTATGCACCATGGCTCGAGGCCCAGACCAAAGCCAGGGCACCCCGGGAATTGCCCGAGGACACCCACGGGCATGTCATTTTGACCCGCACCGATCCGATCACCATGAATCTTATCCACAGGCTGAAACAGTATCAGTATCAATACGTCATCCTCACGGAGGATATACAGCAAGCACTTGAGTTGTTCGACCAGGACTATAAAGTGGTCGTGGGGGAGCTGAGTGACCCGGAAACCTACCGACGCCTCAGGGTAAGCCGGGCTGCCCTGGTGGTGGCCAATATCGACGACATGATGAATACCAACATCGCCTTCACCGTCCGGGAGATTTCAAAAGAGGTCCCCATTGCCGCAAATGCCGATTCAGACGACTCGGTGGACATTCTACAACTGGCCGGAAGCACATACGTGCTGCAGTTCATGAAACTGCTGGGCCAATCATTGTCAAGACGGGTGCTCCGGACGAGCACACGCTCGAATGTCATTGGAAACATCGACGCGCTCCTCATCGCCGAGGCGCCTGCCATGAGGACGCCTCTGGTCGGCATGACCCTCCAGCAAAGCAGGCTGCGCGAGACAACCGGCATTACGGTTGTGGGTATTTGGGAAAGGGGCAAGTTTGAAATACCCACGGCGGCGACACACATCAATTCCACGACGGTCCTTCTTTTGGCCGGATCCGCGGAACAACTCAAGAACTACGATGAGCATATCGGCGGATATCAAAAATTTCGCGCGCCGGTTCTTATTTTGGGCGGCGGCCGGGTCGGCCGTGCTGCTGCAGAGGCTCTGGAGCAGGCGGGTATTGATTATCGGATCATTGAGAAAAATAAGAAGCTCGTCGCCAATCCCAAATATGTTTACGGAAGTGCCGCGGACATCAACACCCTTACTCGCGCAGGGATCGATGAGGCGCCATCGATTATCATCACCACCCATGACGATCCCACCAATATCTACCTGACCATTTACTGCCGCAGGCTGCGACCGGACATTCAGATCATCTGCCGGGCCAATCTGGACAGAAATATCTCAAAGCTGCACACGGCCGGGGCGGACCTGGTCATGTCATATGCTTCTCTGGCGGCCAACACGATCCTCAATCTTCTCAAACCCGATGATGTTTTGATGCTTGCCGAGGGGTTGAACGTATTTCGTGCCGGCATGCATGCCTCTCTGGTGGGCAAATCGCTGGTAGAGAGTCAGATCCGTATGCAGACCGGCTGCTCGGTTATCGCCATCAACCAGGATGGCCAGATGATCAGCAACCCAGACCCCACAGTTCGCTTCGGCGAAAAGGATGAGCTGATCATGATCGGCACCGATGATGCGGAAAAGCGATATTTAAAGTTGTATGCAGAAGCGACCAAGATCAAGGTATCTTAGCAGGCTGTTGAAAAACTATTGCGCTTGGCTATACAGTGCTAAAATCTGGCTCAAAATGCTCATTTATCACCCATAAACTCCGCTTTTTCGCCAAATTCTGCCTTGTCTTGCCTGCGCTCATTACGTTTTTCAACACCCTGTTAGACAACGATCCCTACATGCCTCCCAGTTTAGGCAGGACCGCCGCGGCGAAACTCAACACAAAAAAGAAGCCGCACATGTCGGTAACCGTCGTCAGCAGCGGGCTTGACACCAGGGCCGGATCCAGCTTCAGCCGCTTGAGCACGAGGGGCAGCATCCCGCCCAGGATCACCGAAACCAGTGTGTTGGCCGCTAATGCGCCACCGACCACAAGGCCGAGCCACGGATTTCCCTTCCAGAAAAAGGCGACCCCGCCAAGCAGCAGACCCAGCACCAGCCCGTTGATGATGCCGACCCGGGTCTCTTTTGCCACCACCCAGAGCAGTTCGCCCGGCCGGACCAAGCCTAAGGAGAGTTCACGCATGGAAACGGCCACGGCCTGGTTGCCCGAACAGCCGCTCATGTCGCTGACCATCGGTAGAAATACCGCCAGGGTAATGACGGCGGCCAGGGTATCCTGATACAGGGCAATCACACTGGCGGCGATAATATTGAGTACGATGTTCATGCTCAGCCAGGACAAACGGCGGCCGGAGCGGGACAGCAACGGCATGGTCCTGAACTCCTCGCCGCCGATGATACCGCTCAGCCGCAGAAATGTTTTGGTCTTGCGCTTGTTGACCGCCTCCTCGATGGCGCTCGGCAGCACCACGCCGACCAGCCGTTGCCCGTCGTCGACCACCGGCACCCCAAACAGGTGATGCTCCTCGAAAAATTCCTCGAGCGCCCTAAGGGACGTGTGGTGCGGATACGCTGAGCGGTGAAGCGATCATCACCTGGGTGAGTCGGGTTTCCCGGGCAGGAAAAAGCAGGTCGTGCATGCGCAGCACACCGGCCAGCCGGCCTTGCCGGTCAACCACATAAAAATACTGCACATGGTAATCGATGTATTCACTCCGATTGGCCTGCAGGTCGTCGAGCACATCCTGGATCGTATCGTCGGTCTTATAGACAAGAAACTCCGAAATCATCAGGCCGCCGGCGCAGTCCGGGGTAGTACGCCAGCAGCATTCTGGCTTCTTCGGCCTCCTTGCGGTCCATCTTGGCCAGGATGGCCTGACTGGCATCCGCATCCATTTCTCCCAGCACATCAGCCAGATGGTCGCTGGTCAGCTCCTCCATGATCGCCGCCGCCTGCGCCGACGGCATATCCTCCACCAGATCCGCAGCCTGGGCTTCGGGGATGTCCTCGATCAAATCGGCGGCATCTTCAGGGCTGAGAAGGCTGAACAGACGACGCCTGTTCCGCTTCGGTCAGACCGCGAAACGGCCCGGGCCGTCTCCGGCGGGCTGAGCGTATCGATAAATTCTGCCGTTTCATCACTGTTTTGCGCGGCGCATCAGCCGGCTGAGCGTTTCCCAGGGGGGAGTTGGGTGACTCATGGATAACCTCGTAGACGTGCAGCTTGAATATGCGATTGGTGAGTTAGACGGTGGCGTCAGTTCAGGCGATCAGGGTATTTTAGAACAACACGGCAAAACCGAGAAAGGCCAGAAACCCCGGCACATCCGTAACCGTCGTAAAAATTCGGTCATGCTTTCGAGAATATGGGCGGCTGTTTCCAGATCATATTCGAAAAACTTCTGGACCACCGGCAGCAAGTTTTCATTATCTGGCATGGATTCAGTCCTCAACTCTCTTTTTTCAGCGTCCAGCAGTTTCCACAAATCAAAATTAATTGGCATAGGCGTTCCTATGGCTTAAAATATACTAATGCTTTTTCCGCGATGTCTGGCTTTCCATGCCGGCCACCTGCTCCACCGGCAACACCAGGGCAATACCGGTACCGGGCTCGCTGAAGCGCCCGGCTTCCCGGCTATGGCCGAAAGGATCGGCTCAACCATGGCGTCGCTGACCAGGAAAAGCATCACCTCCGTGCGGATGTCCAGGCTGAGTCCGAAAAAGGTTTTCGCCTCTCCGGCGCCCGTTCCGGAGGCAGGGATGATGGTCGCCCCGGTCGCACCGGCCTTTTTGGCCGAATCGACGACCTGGTCGGTCAGGTTCGGCTTCACCATTGCGAGGATGCATTTATTGGCCATTGACTTTTATTCCTCCTTTGTCCGATTCGAGACAACCAACCCATTGTTTTTGCGTTTAGCGACAAGCGAGCGCTTGTCATGTTTTTCTGTTCCGCCGCCCGACGATCCATTGAACCAGCTGGGCGTACCCCAGGACACTGATGATCGGGAACAGGCTGGCAAAGGCGATCAGTCCGAATCCATCCAGCACCGGACTGCGGCCCGGAACGTTGGACGCCAGACCCAGGCCGAGCGCCGCAACCAGGGGCACGGTAACCGTGGATGTGGTCACCCCTCCGGAATCATAGGCCAGCGGAATGATCATCCGCGGGGCGAAAACGGTTTGGATGGCCACAACGACATATCCACCTAAGATATAAATATAAAGCGGCGTTCCCGTCACGATGCGAAATGTGCCGAGGGTAATGCCGACAGCCACGCCAAGGGCCACCGCGATCCGCAGCCCCAATGATGACACGGCCTTGTAGGACGCCTCTTCGGCCTTGTTGGCGACGGCGATCAGCGACGGTTCGGCAATGGTGGTGGAGAACCCGACCAAAAAGGCAAACAGGTAGATCCATCCATAGGCGGCCCAGATTTCCCCGCCGCCACTCTGGGCACCCTTGGCCAGTTGCAGGGCCATGGTCCGGCCCACCGGGAAAAGCGCCAGATCCAGACCGCCTAAAAAGCAGGCCATGCCCACCAGCACCAGGCAAAAACCGAAAATAATCCTGCCCGGTCTGGGAAGCGGTTTTCTCAACACCACCATCTGAAACAACACCAGCAGCCCGAGCACCGGCAGCACGTCTTTGGCCGTGGCCAGCAACAACTTCATAGGGTCTAAAAAGAGTTCCATAGCGCTCCTAGTGGACGAACAAGCCTAAAACCATGACGAAGATCATCGGGGTCAGGGATGCCAGGGCGATCAGGCCGAAGCCGTCGGTCAACGGGTTCCTTCCGCGAATCGTCCGGGCCAGTCCTACCCCCAGGGCCGTTACCAGGGGCACGGTGACGGTTGAGGTGGTCACCCCGCCCAGATCGTAGGCCAACCCCACGATCTCCTTGGGCGCGAACAAGGTCATGACCATGACCAGCACGTAACCGCCCACGACGATCATCGGCAACGACCATCCCCGAAGAATTCTCAACACGCCCAGGACGATAGCGACACCGACCGACAAGGCCACGGTCAGGCGGACATGCAGAGCATAACGTTGTATGGCCGCAAGACTATTCTCGATAAGGCCGGCTTCGGCCGCTGCCCTGGCGCCTTCTCTGGTCACGGCGATCAGGGCCGGCTCGGCGACGGTGGTGCCAAAGCCCAGGGCAAAGGCGAACACCAGCAACCAGACGAGGCTGCCCTTGCGGGCGAACTCTTCAGCCAGAGCTTCACCGAGGGGAAACAGGCCGATGTCCAGACCCACCACAAAAAGGGCTAACCCGACAATGACCAAAGCCAGTCCGGCCAAAACCGAAACCAGTTCCGGGAAGGGTTGGCGCAGGATCAGAAGCTGAAACAGGGCGATGACGCATGACGATGGGCGCCAGATCACGGCAGGCGCCGAGCAGGGCGGCGCCCAGAGCTTTCATCAGGTTGGTGAAACGTCCGTCGTGCATAGACCACTTTCGCGGCTGCGGGTGGTTCGATTGTGGGATGCAACCGGGTTTCTGTTTGAATCGATGGATTGAACCTGCTTTTCGTTAACTCCCGAAATGCGGTAAATAGTTACTATTTCAAAATATAGGCTTTCAAGCAAACGAATATTTTGACGAGCTCCCTAATCAAGTGTCCATGAACGGCATCCCGGCTGGGTGTTTCCCGGGCGCATGCGGCCAGGGCTTCAATACCTTCGACTGCCGAATTAAATACCATACAACATACTGTATTGTTATAGAGATTGACACACAAGCACCTTTTTGACATACTTGCACGCGCAAAATTGAGCCCTCCCCGCGGCAAGCCGCGGGGAATGTTCTGCTTATAACGGCAGTGCTGCGCAGCACCGGAAGGATGAAAATCGATTTATAGTTCGCTCGCATTCCCCGCCGCGAGCGGCGGGGAATGCGAGCGCTATCACGGTTCAAGGTTCGTGCAGCTGACATGAAATGCCCAACGGCAGCCCAAAGACCGTAAAGATCTCACACCGCCAGCGCACTTGCTGCCCGATAAAGATTACGTTCAACCGATAGATGGATGCATCCTTTCCGCACACCACCGCAACCATGGAGGAAAAGACCCGATGGAAACCTTCAGAACATATGATCCGGGTGATTATTACGATGAATTGATCGATGTCGACGGCAATCCCCGTCCCGGGTCCCAATTGCTAGTGGACAAGATCGAGTCGCTGCCGCCGGGGGACCTGGCCATACGCCAGAAAGCAGCCGAGGCGCTGCTCCTCAAAATGGGCATCACTTTTAATGTCTACGGCCGCGACGAGGGCACCGAAAAGATCATGCCATTCGACATCATCCCGCGTATCGTCTCCAGCAGTGACTGGCAGCAGATCGAGAGCGGCCTGAAGCAGCGGATTTTCGCCCTCAATGAATTCATCCAGGACGTCTACAACGACAAGAAGATCCTGAAGGACAAGGTGGTTCCCGAAGACCTGGTCCTCACCAGCCGGACCTACCGCAAAGAGTGCGAAGGGTTCACCCCGCCCCGGGGGATATGGTGCCACGTGACCGGCACCGACCTGGTGCGCGACCGCGACGGGCGCTTTTTTGTGCTCGAAGACAACCTGCGCTGCCCCTCAGGGGTCTCCTATGTGCTGGAAAACCGCCAGGTGCTCAAGCGCACCTTCCCCCAGGTGTTCGAGGCCTCCCGGGTGCGGCCGGTCGACGATTACCCTTCCAATCTGCTGAAGGTACTGGAGCACCTGGCCCCGGATCACGTCCAGGCCCCCACCATCGGTGTACTGACCCCCGGCATTTACAACAGCGCCTACTTCGAGCACTCCTTTCTCTCCCAGCAGATGGGGGTCGAGCTGGTGGAAGGCCAGGACCTGGTGGTGTCCGACGGATTCGTGCACATGCTCACCACCAAAGGCCTTAAACGCGTGGATGTGCTCTATCGGCGCATCGACGACGACTTTATCGACCCGGCGGTGTTCCGTCCCGACTCCATGCTGGGGGTACGGGGCCTTATAGACGTTTACAAGGAGGGACGCATCGCCATGGCCAACGCACCAGGCACCGGCATCGCCGACGACAAGGTGATCTATGCCTATGTGCCCAAGATCATCAAATACTACACCGGCGAGGAGGCGATCCTGCCCAACGTGCCCACCTACATCTGCCGGGACGACCAGGACCGGGCCTATGTGCTGGCGCACCTGGATCAACTGGTGGTCAAGGCCGCCAACGAGTCCGGCGGATACGGCATGCTGGTGGGCCCCCATGCCACCGAAACGGAGCGGTCGGCCTTTGCCGAGAAGATCACCGCCGAACCGCGCAACTACATGGCCCAGCCGACCATTTCACTCTCGCGGGTGCCCACCATCGTGGGGGACCGCATCGAGGGGCGCCACGTGGACCTGCGGCCCTACGTGCTCTTTGGAGAGGAGATCTACGTGCAGCCCGGCGGCCTGACCCGGGTAGCGCTGACCAAGGGCTCCCTGGTGGTCAACTCTTCCCAGGGTGGGGGCAGCAAGGACACCTGGGTACTATAGGAGGAATTTCAATGCTCAGCCGCGTAGCCAACTCAATCTACTGGATGTGCCGCTATATCGAGCGGGCCGAAAATGTGGCCCGCTTCATCAGCGTCAACCTGAACCTGCTGCTGGACATGCCGTCGGAGAAAGGCAAGCACTGGGAGCCGCTGGTGATGATCACCGGCGACCAGGGTCGGTTCGAGAAAAGCTCCCCGGATTATAACCAGGAGGCGGTGATCCGGTTTCTGACCTTTGACCGGGGATACCCCAATTCCATCCTGAGCTGCCTGGCGGCGGCACGCGAAAACGGCCGCTCCATTCGTGAGATCATCTCATCGGAGATGTGGGAGCACTTGAACAATTTCTACCTGGAACTGGCCGACGGCAGCAGCCTGACCATGGCCCTGGAGGACCCCCACCGCTTCTTCAAAATCATCCAGATGCGCAGCCACCTGTTTACAGGCCTGATGGACTCCACCATGAGCCATGGCGAAGCCTGGAATTTCGCCCGCATCGGCATGATGATGGAACGGGCGGACAAAACCTCCCGGATTCTGGACGTCAAATACTTCATGCTGCTGCCCCAGGCGGACCTGGTGAACACCCCCATCGACAATATCCAGTGGACGGCGGTGCTGAAATCCGCCAGCGCCTTCGAGATGTACCGCAAGGAGCATCACCACATTACCCCCCGCAAGGTGGCCGGTTTTCTGATTTTCGACAGCCAGTTTCCCCGCTCCATCCGCCACTGCATCTCCAAGGCGCAGGTCTGCCTGCACCGCATCAACGGCTCGCCGCCCGGATCGGCCAACAACCTCGCCGAAAAACGGCTGGGCCGCCTCAAGGCCGATCTGGAATACACCGACATCGACGAAGTGGTCGATCATGGGCTGCACGAGTACCTGGACGGGCTGCAAACCCGGCTCAACCAGGTGGACGGGGCCATCGGCACCACCTTCTTCAATCCCAAGCCCCTGATCGAGACCGCCACCAACGAGCAGTAGAAAGGACACCCGTGGGAATCCATGTTGCCTTGAACCACAAGACGTCGTACCGCTATGATCGGCGCATCTCCCTTTCCCCCCACATCGTCCGGCTAAGGCCCGCGCCCCATTGCCGGACGCCGATCCTCGGCTACTCCATGACGGTGACCCCCAAGAACCATTTCATCAACTGGCAGCAGGATCCCTTCAGCAACTACCTGGGTCGCCTGGTGTTTCCGGAAAAGACCACCGAACTCGTCGTGGAGGTGGATCTGGTGGCGGAGATGATCATCATCAACCCCTTCGATTTTTTCCTGGAACCCGATGCCGAGAGGTTTCCCTTCTACTACGAGTCGTCGCTCAAGGCGGAACTGGGGCCCTATCTGGCCAAAGAACCGGCGGGCAAGGAACTCAAAGCTTACCTGGCCGAGATTGACCGCAGCGCCAGACCGACCAACAATTTTATGGTGGATCTGAACCAGCGGCTGAGCCGCGACATCCGCTATCTGATCCGCATGGAACCCAATGTGCAGAGCTGCGAGCAGACCCTGACCCTGGGCAGCGGATCCTGCCGGGACTCGGCCTGGCTGCTGGTCAACATCCTGCGTCATCTGGGCCTGGCCGCCCGGTTTGTTTCCGGCTACCTGATCCAGCTGACCCAGGACCTCAAATCCCTGGACGGCCCGTCAGGCCCGGAGGCCGACTTCACCGACCTGCATGCCTGGACCGAGGTCTACCTGCCCGGGGCCGGATGGGTGGGCATGGACCCCACCTCGGGTCTCTTTGCCGGCGAGGGGCACATCCCGCTGGCCTGCTCGCCACAGCCCCAGAGCGCGGCTCCCATCACAGGGGCACTGGAAAAATGCGAGGTGGATTTCAGCCACAGCATGAGCGTGCGGCGCATTCGCGAAGCACCACGCTCCACGCGGCCCTACCCGGAGGAGGTCTGGAGCGCCATCGTGGAATTGGGGGATCGGGTGGATCGTCAGCTGGCAGGGGCGGATGTGCGCCTGACCATGGGCGGCGAACCCACCTTCGTCTCCATCGACGACATGGACGGCGAACAATGGAACACCGGGGCCCTGGGTGAGGAGAAGCAACAGTTGGCCGAAACCCTGCTCAAACGGCTGCGGCAGCAGTGGGCCCCCGGCGGACTGCTGCACTATGGGCAGGGGAAATGGTACCCGGGCGAATCCCTTCCCCGCTGGGCCTTGGGCTGCTATTGGCGCCGCGACGGCCAGCCGGTGTGGACCGACGACCGCTGGATCGCCGATGTGTCCAAAGATTATGGTTTCGGCATTGCCGAGGCCAAGGTCTTCATCGACACCCTGGCCGACACGCTGCAGGTTAGCCGGCGCTTCATCCGTGAAGGGTATGAGGACATCCTGTACTACCTGCAAAAGGAGCAGCGGCTTCCGGTGAATGTGGATCCCACCGACCCCAAGCTGGAGGATCCCGAGGCCCGGTCACGCATGGCGGGCGCCTTCCAGCGCGGACTGGGGGCGGTGGTGGGTTATGTCCTGCCCCTGCAGCACGGATCCTGGAAGAGCGGCCCCTGGCCTCTCCGGGGAGGACACATGTTCCTGCTGCCCGGCGATTCCCCGGCCGGGCTGCGCCTGCCGCTGGACTCTCTACCCTGGGTCACCAAGGCGGATTTTCCCTATGACCATCCCCTGGACCCCATGGCCGACCGGGGACCCCTGCCCACGCTTCACGAGGGCCAGCAGGCCCTGCAGGGCAGACCGGCGGAGCGGGTGGGTGACAGCGTACGCACCCAGCCCAGGCCGTTTACCGAACCGGCCCCGGCGGTGGGCGAATCCGCCGCCTGGGTGGTCCGCACGGCCCTGTGCGTACAACCTCGTGACGGTCGCCTTCACGTGTTCATGCCGCCGATCGTGTCCTTGGAGGGGTACCTGGAACTGGTGGCCGCCATCGAGGCCACCGCTGCAAAGACCGGCTTGCCGGTATTGATCGAAGGTTACACGCCGCCCTATGACCCGCGTCTGGACAGTTTCAAGATCACCCCCGACCCCGGGGTCATCGAGGTGAACATCCAGCCCATGCACAGCTGGCAGGAGCTGGTGGATTGCACCACCGCGCTTTACGAAACGGCCCGTCAGACTCGCCTGGGCACCGAAAAGTTTCTGGTCGACGGCCGTCACACCGGCACGGGCGGCGGCAACCACATCATCCTCGGCGGTGCGACGCCGGCAGACAGCCCCTTTCTGCGTCGTCCGGACCTGCTGCGAAGCTTTGTGTCCTTCTGGAACAACCACCCCTCCCTGTCGTTTCTTTTTTCCGGCCTTTTCATCGGCCCCACCAGTCAGCAGCCGCGCATCGACGAAGCCCGGCACGACAGCCTATATGAACTGGAGATCGCTTTTGCCGAACTGGAGCGGCAAACGGGCCCGGACCGGCCATGCCCGCCATGGCTGGTGGACCGCCTGTTCCGCCACCTACTGGTGGACGTCACCGGCAATACCCACCGGGCCGAATTCTGCATCGACAAGCTCTATTCGCCGGACAGTGCCGCCGGCCGGTTGGGGCTGCTGGAGTTCCGTGCCTTCGAGATGCCGCCCCACGCCCGCATGAGCCTGGCTCAGCAGCTGCTCCTGCGCACCTTCGTCGCCTGGTTCTGGCAGACCCCCTATCGCCGGGAGCTGGTTCGTTGGGGCACGCGACTGCATGACCGTTTCATGCTGCCCCAGCCGCTTAACGATGATTTCGCCGACGTGTTGAAGACACTGAACCGAGCCGGCTTCCCGCTATCCATGGAATTTTTCCACCCTCATTTCGAGTTTCGCTTTCCCATCCATGGGAAAGTGGCCTGCCAGGGCATGGAGATCGAGCTGCGCCAGGCGCTGGAGCCATGGCATGTGCTGGGCGAGGAGCCCGGCGGCGGCAGCACCGCCCGCTACGTAGACTCGTCGGTAGAGCGGCTCCAGGTCAAGGTTTCCGGCATGAGCGACAAGCGTCACGTGGTGGTCTGCAACGGGCGGCGCGTGCCCCTGCAGCCGACCCGCGTGGAAGGCGTGTTCGTGGCCGGCATTCGTTACCGTGCCTGGCAGCCACCGTCCTGCCTGCACCCCACCATCGGCGTGCACAGCCCCTTGACCATCGACCTGTACGACACCTGGTCCGACCGATCCGTGGGCGGCTGCACCTATCACGTGGGGCATCCGGGTGGGCGCCACCATGACAAGTTCCCCGTCAACGCCTACGAAGCCGAAGGCCGGCGCAATGCGCGCTTCGTTCCCGGCGGCCACACCCCCGGCATGGACACGGCGGCCCCAGAGGCGGAAGCCAATCCCTATTTTCCATATACCCTTGATTTGCGGCGGTGAACGGGGTAAACCCGCCCGGAGCGTCTTAGAACCCATCACAAGGCATCAGTTGCATGATCAAGGCAGACCTCAGCGACCCGGCACCCCTCCCGCAAACACTGGCATCCCTGTTCGACAAGATTGAATTCCCCGGCGATGCCTATGACGAAGCATTTTTGTCTCCGGCAAGCCCCCGTGAGCACTGGGGCTCGCTGGTTGCGGCGCTGGATGCCACGGGATCCGATGTGCTCAGGAAACGCCAGGACCGGGTCCGGCGCATGCGCCACGAGGACGGGGCCACTTACAACCTCTTCGATGACGCCACCGGGCGGGGAACCCCCTGGGCCCTGGATATGATTCCGCTGCCGCTTACCGCAGATGAATGGGCAGGCCTGGAGGCCGGTCTGATTCAACGGGCGCGTCTGCTGGATAAGATCCTGGCGGACGTCTACGGCCCCCAGAACCTGTTGAACGGCGGCTGGATTCCCTCGGCGCTGGTCTTTGCCAACCCCAATTTCCTGAGGCCCTGCCATGGCATTCAACCCGCCGGAAACCGGTACCTGACCTATTACGCGGCCGACCTGGTCCGCGGCCCGGAAGGACGATTCCGGGTGCTTCGGGACCACGGCGCTAACCCCGCCGGCCTGGGCTATGCCCTGGAAAACCGGATCGTCATTTCCAGGGTCTTCCCCGAACTGTACCACCAGACCCAGATCCGCCGTCTGGCGTCTTTCTTCCACACCTTTCACCAGAGCCTGATCCAACGGGCCGCCCTTCGGCAGGGGGATCCCGGCATCGTGCTGCTCTCGCCGGGGCCAGACAGCCGCATCTACTTCGAGCATGCCCTGCTCTCCCGCTACCTGGGCTACCCGCTGGTGGAGGGCCAGGACTTGACCGTGCGCAACGGCAAGGTGTTTTTAAAGAAACTTGCCGGACTGGAACCGGTGGAGGCCATCGTCCGGCTCACGGCGGACGACAGCAGCGACCCCTTTGCCCTGAGGCGGGAAACGGCAACCGGTGTGGCCGGACTGATCCAGGTCAGCCGGGATCGGAATATCGACATCGTCAATCCCATCGGCAGCGGTTTCGTGGATACGCCGGCCCTGTCGGTCTTCCTGCCCGCGCTCTGCCGACGGCTGATGGGAGAGGACCTGCTGCTCGAAAACCACCCGGCCTGGTGGTGTGGAACCGCCGATGGGCTGAACCACGTCATGGCCAACCCGGACCGATTGACCGTGGGGCCGGCCATGGATCGGTCGGCGGCGTCCGCCCTGCCTGCCGAACGGATGGCGGCGATTCAGGCCTCGCCCCACGCCTTCATGGCCCGTGACCCGGTCTCTCCGGGGGTGGTCCCCGCCTGGGAACACAGCAGCGTCGGTTCACGCTACACGCTGTTGCGTGTCTTTGCCTGCGCAACTGAGGAGGGGTTTGCCGTCATGCCCGGCGGCTTGGCCATCACCGCTGCGGATGTGGAGACCCTGACGGGCGATGTTCCGGAACAGCAGCAGAGCAAAGACATCTGGGTATTGTCCGACCGGCCGGTGGAGCCCTTCAGCCTGATGGGCGGGCTCCAGACGGTGGCCGATTTCCGGCGCAGCAGCGATCTGCCCAGCCGGGTGGCGGACCATCTGCTGTGGCTGGGGCGCTACCTGGAGCGGGCAGAGGGATTGGTCCGGCTCCTGCGATCGGTCTTCCGTCGGCTTTCCGGTGAAGCCCGGCCTGGAGACGTCCCCGAACTGCCCTTTCTGCTGAACCTGCTCAGGGCGGACAATATACTGCCCCCAGTTCCCGACGATGGTGTCGATATACCCCGCTATCGCGAGTTGTTCGCCCACCTGGATGCCGCCCTGTACGGCAAGGACCGGCCCGACAGCGTGGTCGTCATTCTCAAACGGGTACAGGACGCCGCCCGCAATGTGCGCGACCGGCTTTCCCTGGATTCCTGGCGGGTGATCAACCGGCTGGAAGGCTTTGCCGACAATCCGGCCAGTGACCCCTTGGAGCTGCTGGACGATACGCTCTTCACCCTGAGCGCCTTCAGCGGCCTGGCCATGGAGAGCATGACCCGCGGCCTGGGATGGCGCTTCATGGACATGGGACGGCGGATGGAGCGTGCCATGAATCAGACCGGTCTGATCCGTATTGGTCTGCCCCAGGTTTGCCGTGAATCGCCAAACGCCCTGGAGGCGCTGCTGGAAGTGGCCGACAGCATCATGACTTACCGGGCCCGCTACCGGACGGCCTTTCAACTGGCGCCGGTGCTGGACCTGATCATCATGGACGAGAGCAACCCCAAGTCCCTGGCCTTCCAGTTCAGCCAGATGGTCGCCCACGTGGAACACCTGCCCCGCAAGAGCGACCGACGCTTCGCCAGCCCGGAAGAGCGCTTGTCCCTGGAGATGCTCACCGCTGTGCGGCTGCTGGATCTCACCGGCCTGCGTTGCAGTGAGAACAGTGCACAGACCGAATCGTTGGCGGCATTCCTGGATCTCATGGATGCCCGCCTCAAGGATTTCGCCCAGCAGATCAGTGCCCACTATTTAACCCGGGTCCAGGCAACGCCCCATTTCTCCACGATCAGCGGCGACGGCAAGCCATGAAATACCGCATCACCCACAAAACGGCCTACCGCTATTCGGAACCGGCCTCCCTCTCCCAGAACGAACTGTTTCTGCATCCCCGCGATACCGGCCCCCAGCAGGTGATTCAAAGCCGATTGACCATCGTTCCGGAGCCCCAGTACCTGCACCAGCGAGCGGACTATTTCGGCAACATCGCCCACGTATTCATGGTGCAGCAGCCCCACGACGAGTTGGCCTTGAGCACCGTCAGCATGGTGGAAACCTCCCCGCCGGTCACACCGGCAACGGCGGACACGGCTCCCTGGGAGACCGTCGTCCGACGGCTGGCTGACTATGAGGGGCCGATGGAACTGGCGGCCAGCCAATTCGTCTTTGTCAGTCCGCTGGTCACGGTCAGCCCCAGGGCCATGGCCTACGCGCGCCCATCCTTTCCGCCGGGCACGCCCGTGCTGATGGGAGCCGTGGACCTGATACGACGGATCTTTACGGAATTCACCTATGACAAGTCGGCCACCACCGTGGACACCACCGTGGAGCAGGTATTGGTCGACCACAAGGGAGTCTGCCAGGATTTCGCCCATGTTGCCATCAGCTGCCTGCGTTCCCTGGGGCTGGCGGCCCGCTATGTGAGCGGCTATCTGGAGACGTCGCCGCCGCCGGGAAAACCCAGGTTGGTCGGCGCGGACGCCTCCCATGCCTGGATTTCCCTCTTCGTGCCGGATGCGGGCTGGGTGGATCTGGATCCCACTAACAACCTGATCGCCGGTGAAAGCCACATCACCGTCGCCTGGGGGCGGGACTACGGCGATGTCACCCCGGTGAAAGGGGTAGTCATGGGCGGCGGGATGCACACGCTGTCCGTGACGGTGGATGTGGCGGCGCAATCCTGATCGGCTGAAATCAAACAACCTTGGAGGACCCCGTGCGAAAAGTTTATCTATCCGGTATGATAACGATCCTGACTTTAATTGCCGCCGGCATCGCATTCGGCGACGACGCCCCCGTCAGCAGTGCCACGCAGGAGTGTCTGGGTTGCCACGCGATCTTTCACCCCGGCATCGTCGCCGACTGGCAAAAGAGCCGCCACGCCAGGGTCACGCCCAAAGCGGCCAGGGCCGTCGAAGAAATTCAGCGGCGCATGTCCAGCCCAAATGTACCGGAGGTGCTTCAGGAAACCAGCGTGGGGTGTGCCGAGTGCCATACCCTGAGGGGCGAGGCCCACGCGGATACCTTCGAGCACAACGGCTACGAGATCCATGTGGTGGTCAGCCCGGACGATTGCGCCACCTGCCACGCCACCGAACGTGAGCAGTATTCGAAGAATATCATGGCCATGGCCGAGAAGAACCTCTCTGAAAACACGCTCTACGCCGACTTGCAGCGCAATATCTTGGGAACACCAACGGTTACGCCGGATCGGGTTCACTTTGAACCGGCCAACGACATGACCCGGGCAGAGGCCTGTTATTATTGCCATGGCACCCGATTGAAGCTGACCGGCACCGAGACCCGCGACACCGATGCCGGGGAGTTGGAATTCCCCGTTATCGCCGGCTGGCCCAACCAGGGCGTGGGCCGGGTCAACCTGGACGGCAGCCGGGGGGCCTGCTCCTCCTGTCACACCCGCCACCGGTTTTCCATAGAGATGGCCCGCAAACCCTATACCTGCAAAGAGTGCCATGCCGGCCCGGACGTGCCCGCCTTTAAAGTTTACTCGGCCAGCAAACACGGCAATATTTTTTCTTCCATGCATCACGAGTGGGATTTCAACGCGGTGCCGTGGACCATCGGTGAAGACATTCAGGCCCCCACCTGCGCCACCTGCCACATCAGCCTGACGGTCAACACGGACGGGGAGGTAATCAATCCGCGGACCCACCAGATGAGCGATCGGCTGGGCTGGCGGATCTTCGGGTTGACCTACGCACACCCCCAGCCCCGATCGCCGGACACCACCATCATCCGCAACCAGGCCGGCATGCAGCTGCCCACCAACCTGGACGGAAGTTTTGCCACGGACTATCTGATATCCGCAGAAGAAATGGACACCGGGCGCACGACCATGCAGCGCACCTGCCTGGCTTGTCACGACGCCTCATGGGTCACGGGCTATTTTACGCGCCTGGACCACACCATCGCCACCTCCAACGGTTCGGTGAAGACGGCCACGCAGCTGATGCAATCGATCTGGGACAAAGGCTATGCCCAGGGGCTGGCCGGCGGCGGCAGCATCTTTGATGAATACATCGAACGGCGCTGGAGTGATATTTGGCTGCTTTACGGCAACAATATTCGCTTCGTCTCGGCCATGGCCGGCGGCGGGGACTATGGTGTGTTCGAGGATGGTCGCTACCACCTGACCAGAGCCATCATGGATATGCATGATTGGAAGCAGACCCGCGACTTGATCATGAAAAAGCCTTAAATGGGAATAGAAAACTGGCGCTCCTGAGCGCTGGCTGCAGAAGGTGATCGAAGGGCGTGCGTTAACCCGGATCCATCAGGTGCGTCAGAATCCGTGCTGGCCCTGAATCTGGATGGTTGCTCTCCAGTAGTTCCTCGATCAAGCGCTGGTAAGCATCCGGTGCGGTGGAAGGGTCAAAGGATTGGATCAGCCTTATCCGTTCCCGAAGTTTTGTCATCGACCGAATCACATGCTGGTAGTCTGAGTAAAAGTGACCCAGGTCACTCAGCAGCCGCGCATCGAACGTGGTCTCAGGCGGGATCCAATCCGCAGATTGTTCTTCTTGGATGCGCCGCCAGCCCAGGTAGGCCATGCCAATTTCTTCATAAACCGATTGGACGCGACACTGAATCGCTTGGGGCAGGCGCGCCAGGCTGCCCACCTCTGCCTCCATTACCCCGCCGATCCAGCGCTTTTCATCGGAGGTTCTCTCAACCCGAGCTCCCGCAGGCTTATCGGCCAATGAAGACTCAAGCTGCCGGGCGATTAGGGCATATACCTGCAGGAGCCCATCTTCACCCCAAGTGAAACCCCTGCCGTCAAACGTGCGATCGGCGTCGGCATCGGTAACCCCCAATCTGCTGCAGAGCTGAACCGCCTGGTGCCACGTCGGCACCCACACCAGTTGCTGCCGCATGTTCTCTTCGCTGCCAAAAATATCCGTGAACCGGCGCATGCTCAGAATGAAGTAAACCCGATTGGGAAAGGGAGACGGTGCCGAGATGACGGCTTCACGGTCCCAGACAAAACACCCCACCTGGGGTGACCACGGCAGACCCAGCATCTTGAGCCGGAAGGCGGCCGCAAGGACCGTGTCGTCAACTGGAATGGGGAGAAATTTTTCGGCTGTGTCTGTACTCATGGGTATTGCTCCATATATTGATGGCTCATGTGAACAAAGAAAGATTAACCATCCGGTCTGCAGCCGCAATGAGGGGCGTAAACGGGTCTTGTGTCAGGTAAAAACTATCATCTGCCTGGGGCGCCGCGAGGGATCATGGTCCTTTTACACCGGAGGGCGCTGACGCACCGAGATGGCCGAGGCGCCTGGGCCGCAATGCACGAGGAGCGAGCATACCTGTCTTATTTTCGCGACAGGCAACACAGACGGACCGGGATGCGCCGGTCATCGAATGCCATCGCATTATTGAACAAGACCACTGAGGGCCGCGACCTTTTCGACGTAGGCGCGGATGTCGCATTTGCGTTCGAGGCCGGATGCCGCCATGTAGCGCACCTTGCCGAAAATCTCCCGTTGGAACCATGCCCGGTCGTGCAGGCCGAACACCCAGCCCACACCGGCGTATGAGTTGGGATCCCGGCCGTCGAGGAAGTACCGGTTGTTCAGCGCAAGCGCCGTTTCGAACGCCAACTCGGGTGTCGGCGACCACTCGATGATCTTCTTGCCCCAGTACATGCGCATGTAGCTGTGCATGAAACCGGTGTCGCGCATCTCCGCCATGGCGGCATTCCAATACGGATCGTGGGTCCTGGCAGCCTCCAGGGTTTGCTGGTCGTAGAGGGTCTCACGCCGGTCTGCGGCATGCTCCGCCAGCGTTTTTTGCGCCCAGGCGGGCAGGCAGCCGTAGCGGTCATAGTCCGGCGTGTAGTAGACGAAATTGACCGCCAGCTCCCGGCGCACGATCAGCTCCTCTAAGTAAGCGGCGCGATCCGCTTCGGCGCCCGTGGACGCATTGGCGATTTGCAGGGCCAGGAACACCGGCGAAATCTGCCCGAAGTGCAGGTAGGGGCTCATGTGCGAAATGTCGTCAGTCTGGGGCTGATTGCGATTGGCCTGATAGTGTGACAGACCTTGGGCGATAAATCGGGTCAGCCGCTTTTTGGCCTCCCCCGGTCCGCCCTTGTAAAATGATGTGACCGCAGGGACCGTCTGGTCAATGTCGAGCCCGTTTAGGATCGCGTCGATGGCGCCAGGATTCAGGCTGCTTTCCAGCCCCATATCGATGGATGCGTGTTTGGGCCGGTAGCGGGGGCAGGGTACCAGAAACCGCTCCAGGTGCTTGTTGATTTTGGGACGAATGGTGCGGGCCGCGTACTCGGCCTTGGGAGATACGGTGGCCACCGGCACTACCACATCGCCCTCCACGGCGACGACCCGGCAAGGGGCGGATTGTGCCAGCGACCGGCGCCAGGCGCGCTGGTGGCGGGTGTAGCCCACGTCACAGACCAGCAGCGCCGACCGGTCCATCAGCGGTCCGACGACTGTGGCGGGGTCGCCTTTATGCATCACCATACCGATGCGGCGCTCGACCAGCTGGTGCCGGGTTTCAGCCAGACCTTCCAGCATGAAGCGGTAATGACGCAGGTTGGCCTCCGGATAACTGTCGGTCAGCGCGAAGACCACCAGCACAGGCAAGTCCAGACGGTTGGCCTGGGCGATGGCATATTCTAAAGCCGGGTTGTCGTGGGCCCGCTGGGACTGCTGCATCCAGTAGAGCACCCACGCACCTTTTTGTATGGCCTTCCGGTTGAGAATGCGGATGCGCGCCTGTTCAATGCCCATTGATTCTGAATCCTTCCGCAAATGGGTTTGACATGTGGACTGAGCCCAATGTAAGCCTATGATATTCGGATTATAGATTAAACTACAAGGGCCTTTTTGATATTGATTTTTATCCTTTTCAAAGGATTCACTGATGCCGAAGGAATTTGAAGGTACAGCGCCGATCCTGTCTGAGATCGACACATTGCGCCGAGAGGTTGCCAGGCTGAAAGGCATTGAACAGCGCTGCCAGGAGGCCGAGGCGGCACTCAAGGCCTTTGAAGAGAGAAACCGGCTCATGGGCGACAGCACGCCGCTGGGAATTTTCACCATCGATGTCCAGGGTGGCATCACCGGTATCAACCGCAAAATGCTCGACATGTTTGCCTGGACTTCCGTGAACGACCCGACATCGATGAATCTGTTCGATTGTCGGACCCTGGTTGAATCGGGGATGGTTGCCGATATTCAGCGCTGCATTGCCCAGAACAGACCGGTGGTCGCCGAACATCCCTACATCACCCCCCAGGGGTCCTGCATCCATCTGCGCTGCTATCTCAGTCCCATACCCGGAAGCGATGGCGCCGTCAGCGGTGTGATGGCCATCGTTGAAGACAATACCGACCTGAAAGAGACGGAGGGGGCGCTCAGGGAGAGCGAAAAACGCTATCGCCAGTTGTTTCAATCTGCACCCTTCGCCCTGATCGAATGGGATGTTTCCCGTCTGAAGGCCTATCTGGAAAAACTGCGCGCATCCGCCGTCTCCGACTTTAGGGAATATCTGGAGCGACACCCCCAGGAGGTGCACCATTGCTGGTCGCTGATAAAGACCGTTGACTATAATCAGGCTTTTTTAAAGCTGATGGGTATTGCCGAGAGCGCCGGGCCCAACGGCGATTTTATTCCAACGGACGCGAAGGGTTTTCTGAGGATGGCCCGGGAGATCATCCTGGTGGCAGCCGCGGGGAATACCGCAGAGGAACGGGAAGAGACCATCGTGACGACAACCGGTGAGCCGAAAATCGTCTTGGGAAAATCATTGGTTGTCTCCGGCCACGAGGATACCCTGGAACGGGTGGCGATTGCCATGGTGGACATCTCTCAGCGTAAAAAGGCGGAAGATGCATTGCGGGAGAGCGAGCGACGATTTCGGGATCAGGCCCTGCGGGATGGGTTGACCGGTCTTTACAACCAACGCTATCTGTACCAGTCGCTGGCCGTATGGATAGACAGTGCAAAAAATTCGGATACCCCGATTTCCGTGATATTCATGGATCTGGACCATTTCAAGACGATTGTTGACACCCATGGCCACCTCAATGGCAGTCGCGCCATCCGGAAAGTGGCCGGTACCATCGGCAAGTGCCTGGAAGAACCGGCTTTTGCCGTGGCCTACGCCGGGGACGAGTTTGTAATGGTCTTGCCGGGGATGGATCAGCGCCAGGCATTGCAAAAAGCGTCCGAGATCCGTGCCAGCGTAATAAATACGGTCTATGTTCTGGATCAGGACATCGAAGTCCGACTGCGCGCCAGCTTTGGGATAGCGACCTTTCCTCAACATGCCACGGACTTGAACGGTCTGATTGCCGCAGCCGACCATGCCCTGTTCGCCATCAAGGCGGCCGGCAAAGATGCCATTGGCCAGTTTTAATGAAGATCATCGAAAATAAAAAATTCGGGAGCCGCCTGTTTACCGTTGCACTGGGTCTGGCCCTGCTTTTCAGCGTTTCGGATATGCGCCGGTCATGGGCCGAAGACGCACCTGTTAAAATCGGCGTACTTGCCATCAGAGGTTCGCAGCAGTGTTTAGTCAACTGGTCGCCCACGGCTGAATATCTCACCCGGCAGGTAGCCGGCCGGCGCTTCGTCATCGTACCGCTGGCCCACGACCAGATCGATCCCCGTGTGCAGGCGGGGGAGGTTGATTTTATTCTGGCCAATTCAGCGATTTATGTGGGTCTTGAATACGGGTATCAAACCAATCGCATCGCGACACTGAAAGAGCAGCGTACCAACGGAGTGTACACCGGCTACGGCGGTGTTATTTTTTGCCGCAGCGATCGAAAAGAGATCCGCAGCCTGAGCGATCTCAAAGGAAAAACCTTCATGGCGGTTTCAGAATCCTCGCTGGGCGGATGGCTCATGGCCTGGCGGGAATTCGAAGAAAAAGGGATCGATCCATACCGCGACTTCAATGCACTCCGCTTCGCCGAAACCCACGACCGGGTTGTGTTTGCGGTGCGCGACCGAGCCATCGATGCGGGTACGGTGAGAACCAATACCTTGGAAGATCTCAGCGCTGAAGGCAAAATCGACTTGGCCGATTATTATGTATTTCCACGGCTACATGAAGTGGATCAGCCGACCCCTTATCTCTGCACCACGCGCGAATATCCCAATTGGCCCATGGCCAAGGTCAGGCACACCCCCGACGCGTTGGCGGAAAAAGTTGCCGTGGCCCTGCTGCAAATGCCGCCGGATTCACCTGAGGCCAAGGCGGCCGGTTGCGCGGGCTGGACCATCCCCTTGAATTATCAGTCGGTCCACGACTGCTTGAAGGCCTTGAAAGTCGGCCCGTATAAAGATCTGGGCAAAATCACCTTTACGGACGTGCTGCGCAGCTACGGGCATTGGATCTTTTTTGCCAGTGCGGCCTTTTGCATCCTGGCCGCTTTCACCGGCGTGGTCCTGGAACTCAACCGCAGGATCAAGACCTCGCATGTGCGCTTAAAAGTTGAAATGGACCTGCACCAACAAAAGGACCGCGAATTAAAGCAGGCCAAAGAACTGGCCGAAACCGCCACCCGGGCCAAGAGCGAGTTTCTGGCCAATATGAGCCATGAAATCCGCACCCCCATGAACGGGGTCATCGCCGCAGCTGACCTGGCCCTGGGTGAAGCGGTGCCGCCAAAAGTAGAGCGCTATCTGAACATCATTCAGAGCTCGGCCTACTCGCTGCTGGGAATCATCAACGATATTCTGGATTTTTCCAAGATCGAAGCGGGCAAATTCGAACTGAAAGAACGCGTTTTCAGATTGAACGAAGTGTTTGATCGGGTCATGGAATTGTTTGTCAACAAGGCCGCCGAAAAAAGTATTGAGCTGCTGGTGGATATCGATAAGGATACGCCCAAGGTCATTACGGGAGACCCCCTGAGACTGCAACAGATTCTGACCAATCTGATCAGCAACGCCATTAAATTCACGGAATCGGGCGGGGTAATCCTGCTGGGCGTCAAGGCGGGGACTGAACAGGCAGCCGGCGCGGCGGCAGACGAGGTGATTCTCGCCTTTTCCGTGAAGGATACGGGAACCGGCATCGCGCCGGAATACATCGATTTGCTTTTCGAACCCTTCAGCCAGGCCGACACCTCTTCGACACGCAAATACGAAGGCACCGGCCTGGGATTGAGCATCTGCAAACAACTGGTAACAATGATGCGCGGCGACATCGGGGTGGAAACCGAGTTGGGCCGGGGCAGCACCTTTTTCTTTACGGTGCGGTTGCGCCGGCCGTCTGCCAAACCGTCTACCAAGCTGGTGGTTCCCCCTGATCTTCAGGGCTTGAATGTCCTAGTGGTCGACGATCTGGCCGACAGCAGAACCATCATGCGCAAGATGTTGGCGACGTTGGATTTTAAGGTTGAAACCCTTGATTCCGGGCTGAAAGCCCTGAGCCGGTTGCAGGATCATACACTGAGCAACAATTCTGTTGACCTGATCATGATGGACTGGAAAATGCCGTCCATGGACGGCATCGAGGTCTCCAGAAAGATCCGGCAGGAGTTGGGACTGACCATGCCCATCATCATGATGACCGCTTTCGGTAAGGAAGAACAGCGTATCGAAGCGGAAAAAGCGGGAATCAACGGTTTTCTGACCAAGCCCATCTATCCGTCGACGCTATTCGACGCGATCATGGACGGTTTCGGCAAAGCGGGGGGTAAGGGAGCCGGACGAAAAAAGCAGTTCACGACGCGGGCCTCTATTTATCGAAAGCCACTGAAAGGAGTTCGGATTCTGGTGGCCGAAGACAATTTCACCAACCAAGAGGTGGCCCAAGCCATATTGGAAGACGCCGGAATCGTCGTCACCATCGTCGGTGACGGCGAAGCGGCCGTGAAGGCCGTCGGCAACACCCCATTCGACGCCGTACTGATGGACATTCAAATGCCCAGAATGAACGGCTACGAAGCAACCCGGCGGATTCGTGAACTGCCCCAGGGCGCTTCCATGCCCATCGTTGCCATGACCGCCCACGCCATGAAGGGTGACGAGGAGAAGTGCCTGGAAGCGGGTATGGATGGTTACATTTCCAAACCGGTCAATCAGGATCGCCTGTTTCACACGCTCTGGCGGTTGCTACGGGCCCGCAGACAATTGTCGGATGGGCTTGCGCCGGAAGAAGATGAATCCCCCGCCGATCCGGAAACCCAGGTTGGAAAAATTCCGGAAGACGAACATCTTGCTGCCCCCGCGGCCTCCCTTGAAAAAGACGGGCTGCATGCGGCCAAACTCCCGGGAATCGACATCGCGCAAACCCTGACAGCACTCCATCTGGACGGCCCCACGTTTTTTCGCATCCTGGTCGGCTTTCGTGCGGATAACCAGGATACCGCACAACAATTAGGACAGGCCTTTGCGGTCAACGATCCGGAGCGGATATCCCAACTGGCGCATGGCCTCAAGGGAAGTGCCGCCAACATCGGCGCCGCTGAACTGCATAGAACCGCAAACGCGCTTGAAGAAGCCTGCCGCGATTTTCCCGCGGAGGTCGAACCCGCTCGCCTGGAGGGGTTGATCGCCAGCGTGGCATCCGCCCTGGACGAGGTATTTGAATCGATTCAATTGCTGGAGGCGTCCGGGGCCGGCGATGCGGCCACCCCGCTGCCCGCCGACAACGGTCTGCCGGTGGATGCGCTGTTGAAGCAGCTGGCCGAAGCCATTGACCGGGCGGATCCGGAACAAATCATGGAAATCATGCCCGCCGTCAGGCAGCAGGCTGCCCGATGCGGACATATTGACCTGTTCCGTCTCAAAACGCTGGAAGACCAGGTCAACCGCTACGACTATGACCAGGCATTGGAAACCATCCGGAAGATCGGCAACAGTTGATAGGGAGCCCCATGAATGCATCGCGACCCTTGGTTCTGATTGTAGATGACAACGCGACCAACCTCGACCTGCTGGTCAACACATTGAAAACGGAGTACCGCCTGGGCATTGCCAAAAATGGCCCGAATGCCCTGGAATACGCGGCCAAGCATAAGCCGGGCCTGGTGCTGCTGGACATCATGATGCCGGAAATGGATGGCTACGAGGTGTGCACCCGGTTGAAGGCCAATCCCGAGACCGCGGCCATTCCGATCATTTTCATCACGGCCATGAGCGAAACCGTGAATAAGACCAGAGGATTTGAATTGGGCGCGGTAGACTATATCACCAAACCCTTTCACGCGGCGGAAGTCAAAGCGAGGATACGGACGCATTTGTCGCTCGAGGAGATGCGACTGCAGCTGGAATCCCAGAACGTGCTTCTGGAGCATCAGGTTGCCCAGAAAACAGCCGAAATCCGCGAAATGCTCGACGCCAGCATCGGCAGCATGGCGCTTATGGCGGAGATCAGGGATCCCTACACGGCCGGCCATCAGCAGCGGGTGGCACAGCTGGCCTGCGCGATCGCCGAAAAAATGGGCCTTGCCCCAAAAATCATCGAGGGGATTCGCATTGCCGGGATCCTGCACGACGTGGGCAAGATCCGCATTCCCGTTTCCATCCTCAGCCGGTCGGGCAGGCTGTTGGATGCTGAGTTGGAGATGCTCAAAATTCATCCCCAGGTCAGTTTCGACATCCTGAAAAACATTCCCTTTCCCTGGCCCGTCGCCCAGATCGTCCTTCAGCATCACGAGCGTCTGGACGGCTCGGGCTACCCCGAGGGGCTAAAGGGAGAGGAGATCCTGCTGGAGGCGAAAATACTAGCGGTGGCCGACGTCACCGAAGCCAACAGCTCTTTTCGACCCTATCGCCCCGCCCGCGGGATCGAGGCCGCCCTGACCAAACTTGCCCAAAAAAAAGGACGACAGTACGATGCCGACGCGGTCACGGCCTGCCAAGAGCTGTTTGCCGGAGAAATGTTCAAATTCGACACCGTCAGCGACAATGCCGATCCGTTGCTTTGACGCCGTGCAGCGTTCAGCGTTCCTCTGCCGTTTTCTTCCATCCCCGAGCCTTTACAAAATCAGTTGCCGGGGGCATGCTTTTGTGCCTATTTAGTGCCCATCCGGAAACGGTTATTTGGCCCGATTTCTGCGTGATGCTCAATTTTTTTCGGTGAATCTGCCCGTGACGGCGATCCAGTCACCGCATGCTAAACCATAACGAGGAAAATCAAATGACCGGTCAGGCGTTTATCGAAATCGAAGGGGGCAGCCCCTTATCCGGCAGTGTTTGCGTGCAGGGATCCAAAAATGCGATCCTGCCCATGCTGGCCGCATCCCTGCTGCCGGAAAAGGGATGCAGCGTGATCCGCAATGTGCCGCCGCTGAACGACATCCTCGTGGCTTTCGAACTCATGCGCCACGTGGGTGCCACGGTGGACTATTTTGCCAACGAAAAAGTGGCCTGTGTAGATGCCACCCACCTAACCCGGTCGGACCTTCCCGAATCGCTCACCTGCCGCCTGAGGGCGTCTGTGCTCTTCATCCCGCCGCTGCTTAAACGACTGGGAGAAGTCAGGCTGCCCAGTGTCGGCGGCTGTCCGTTGGGGGCCCGCAACCTGAACTACCACTACCGGGGATTTGCCCGGCTGGGGGCCCAGATCACCAGTGGCGATGACTTTGTCATCAGCGGCGAAGCCTTTACGGGCAGCACCATGTACCTGGATTTTCCCAGCCACACCGGCACGGAGAACCTGATGATGGCGGCCTGTTTTTCAAAGGGCGTGTCCATCATCGAAAATGCCGCATCCGATCCCGAAATTTACGATTTCGCCAACTTCCTGATCAAGATGGGCGGCAGGATTCACGGCCTGGGCACCCGGACCCTGACCGTGGAAGGGGTGCCGGCCTTGACGCCCATCGACCACTACGCCATGAACGACCGGCTGGATGCCGGCCTGTTCATGATGGCAGCTGGGATTGCCGGCGGAAAGATTTCCATTATCGGCGTGGCCCCCGGAGACTTGCGGATTCTCATCGAAAAGATGATGCAGATGGGGATCGACATCGGCATCAACGGGCATGTGCTGGACGTATCCTCCCCGGGCAAGCGGCTCAAGCCGGTCAACATACTCACCTGCCCCTACCCCGGATTCGCCACGGATTTCCAGCCGGCCATCATGGCCCTCTCCTGCATTGCCGACGGGCAGAGCTACATCCGCGAACGAATTTTCGACAAACGCTTCAGCCAAGTGGCGGAGCTGAAAAAACTGGGGGCCTCCATCGACCTGGATGAAGAGGACGGCCTGGCCATCGTCAACGGCCCCACCACCTTCAAGGGTGCAGACACCAACCCGGACAATATCCGGGCGGCCTCCTGTATTTTGCTGGCCGGATTGGCCTGCCCGGAAAAGACCGTCATCCGCAACGTCTACCAGATCGGCCGGGGGCATTTCGACATCGAAAACCGGTTTCAGCAGATCGGCGCCAGTGTGGTCATCAGATGAACAATTCCGTGCTAATATAGCGTTCGCCCGTACTGGGCAAAATAGTGACGATGCGCTTGCCGGCATTTTCCGCCCGTGCCGCCACCTGGATGGCCGCCCATACGGCCGCGCCGGAGGAGATGCCGCACAAGATGCCTTCCCTGGCTGCCAGTTGCCGGGCCGTCTCGAAGGCGTCGTCGTTGGAAACGGTGACCACATCGTCGATCAACGACCGGTCCAGCACCTGGGGCACGAAACCGGCACCGATACCCTGAATCTTGTGGGGTCCTTTTTCACCGCCGGAAAGCACCGGCGAAGCGGATGGCTCCACGGCCACGCACTGGAAGCCGGGTTTCTTCTCCTTGAAAAATCCCCCCACACCGGTAAGCGTGCCGCCGGTGCCCACGCCGGAGACCAAAATGTCCACATCACCGGCTGTGTCCGCCCAGATTTCCTCGGCCGTGGTCTCCCGGTGGATGCGAGGATTGGCCGGGTTTGCGAACTGGTTGGGCATGAACGCCCCCGGATTTTCCGCCACGATGGCGTTGGCTTTTTCGATAGCCCCGCCTATACCCTCGGGGCCGGGGGTGAGCACCAGCTGCGACCCCAGATGCCGGAGCAGTTTCTGGCGCTCGACGCTCATGGTCTCCGGCATGGTCAGGCACAGCCGGTACCCCCGGGCCGCACAGATGAAGGCCAGCCCGATGCCGGTATTGCCGCTGGTGGGCTCCACGATCAGGGTGTTCGGCCCGATCAACCCTTTTTTTTCGGCATCGTCGATCATGGCGGCGCCGATGCGGTCCTTGACGCTGCCCAACGGGTTGAAAAATTCCAGCTTGGCGACGATCTCTGCATGAAGATCGCCGCCGGTATGGTTGATCCGCACCAAAGGGGTCTTGCCGATGGTGGTGTCAATGGCATTGTGAACAGTCATACGATCCTCCTTGCCGTAGCACTTGCGGTTAACTATTGGGATAGGGGGAAGAAGTCCATATCGGTTATCCCGCGACGATCGATAAGGCAGTCCAAATGAATCATATCCAAGCCTATACGGCCTGGCGGCGGGCCTCTTTGATGATCAATTTGGGCATTTCCATCATCACCGTGGTATCGGGCGGGATGGATTCGGTCAGCCAGACGTTGCCGCCCACCACCGAACGGGCGCCGATCACGGTATCCCCCCCCAAAACGGTGGCCCCGGAGTAAATGATGACCTCGTCTTCGATGGTCGGATGGCGCTTTTTTCCACGCAGTTTTTCTCCCGCATCCTTGGGCAGGGAGAGGGCACCCAGGGTTACTCCCTGATAAATACGCACATCACTGCCGATCTCCGTGGTCTCTCCGATCACCACGCCCGTGCCGTGATCGATGACAAACCGACCGCCGATCGTCGCCCCGGGGTGGATATCGATGCCGGTAATGCTGTGGGCATGCTCGGTCATGATCCGGGGAAGCATGGGCACCCCCAGCTTGAACAATTTGTGGGCCACCCGGTAGACGCTGATGGCATAC
Organism: uncultured delta proteobacterium; assembly: GCA_963697225.1. GTDB lineage: Bacteria > Desulfobacterota > Desulfobacteria > Desulfobacterales > Desulfosarcinaceae > Desulfosarcina. The sequence continues at coordinate 25,444 of CAVONM010000028.1, read as the reverse complement.
AGGCCCGGGTAGCTGAAAATGATTTCGTCGTGGCTTTTTGCCGCAGGATCTCCCTCGAAGGCCGCGCGAACATCCGAGGCAAGGGTCTGACGCATCTCGGGAATGGCGTCCATCACCTCGAGGGCAATGCTGTGTCCCTGGGACTCGCAACCGCTGCAGGACTGGTGGTAACGCAGGCAATCGTGGCGGATGTTGTGGGTGATCAGGTCGGCCAAAAGGTCAAACAGCTTGGAGACGGTCTGCCCCAGGCTGTATCGCATGTTCACCGGGTCCAACTTCTCACGGGAAAAATAACCGGGGAAAAGCAGCTCGCGGAACATGTCGATGATGCCGGTCACAAATCCTTCGGAAGGGATGGGCTCGCTGTCGATGTGCGTGTAACAGGGGCTGTTCTGGCAGTGATCCACAATCCGCTCTGCGATTTCAGGCAGTTTCGAGCGCGCCAGTTCCTGGCTTTGGACTTCAGATCGGCATGCGTCATCGTAGATAGGGGTTCTTTCTTTCATCGGAAGTCTCCAACACTGGGCTGTTTTTTCTCGTTCTGTCAGGGTGGGTCTGGTTGAGTGCTAATCGTCAAAAGCGTTTGTCCCTGATCGCTGGAAAAAGATATCCACTACAGTAACCACAAAGAAAAGGTTGTCAAAATCCGACATGTTAGGGGATATGGCAAAAATGGGCCGCAGGTCGAAATTGACAAGCCACGAGGATTCTGTTTTTATAACGACTCCGTTTGGCAACCACCCATCGACTTATCTTCCAAGCCACGCAGAACCATGCCGAACTGAAAAAAGGAACCACCTCATGACCGGACTGGATGATCTGAAGATTGCCATTTTAAGCCCCGAGGATCTTGAAACCATACGGATGCTGGAAAAGAAACTGGGTCCGAATATTCGACTGGTGGCTGTGGAAACCAAAGACGTGCTTTACGCCCTCGAGGCCAAGATGGCCCCCAACCAATGGCAGCGGGTGGACACGGTCTATCCGGAGATCAAGGACATCAAAGCATACTACGCCGAGCACGACGCCGCCAGGGAAGTCAAGGGCTGGCTCAAAGGTTTTTTGATCAACAACACCCTCAATCCCAAACCCATCAAGCGCCCCATCCGCATCCGCCAGGTGGTCAATACCGAGTCCGATAACTGATCGATTTGATCATCTAAAAGGTTAAAGGAGCGGCACCACGGCTGTCCGGTCCACTACCGTGGAAAGCACAATGGCTGTGCGCGTCTGACCCAAGGGGCTCAAGCGGGCCACCACCTTTTCAAGGGCGGTAACATCGTCCACACGAACATGCAGGATAAACGAAGCGTCGCCGCTGATGTGGTGGCAGGCGCTGATCTGGGGCATATCGGCAGCCAGGGATTTTACGGCCGGGTAGTGTCTGGCGTCGGTGGTCAGGTGGATAAAAGCGGACACAGACCGGCCCATGACGGCTGGATCGATACGGGCATGGTAGCCGGTGATCACCCCCGTTTCCTCCAGCCGTTTGACCCGCTCGGCCACCGCCGGCGCCGACAGGCCCACTTTTTGGCCAATGCGACTCAGGGGAATTCTGGCATTTTCCTGCAGCGCGGCAAGGATTTTTCGTCCGATCCGATCGAGCATTTTTTCAACCTGAAGGTTCATGGCCTTAAATTCCTTATATTATAAAGCGGACGGCCCCGAAAACCGTGGTTTGGCCATGGCACAGACGACATCGGTGAGGTAATCTGGCGGCCATGGACCTCTCTTTTTTTATCAAAGGACTGATCTTCGGCTTTTCCATCGCCGCCCCTGTGGGCCCCATCGGCATCCTGTGCATCCGCCGCAGCCTGGCCAATGGGTGGACAGCCGGGTTGCTCACCGGGATGGGCGCCGCCACGGCCGATGCCATCTACGGCTGCGTGGCCGGTTTCGGCATCACCGGCATCACCGACTTCCTGGTGGGCCAGCGAGCCTGGATCCAGATCGTCGGCGGCCTGTTCCTCTGCTGGCTGGGCGTGCGCATCTTCCTGTCCGGAACCGACGAAAAGCCGGTATCCACGGTGCCCGGCAGTGCCGCCATGGGATATCTCTCGGCGCTGCTGCTCACCCTCACCAATCCCATGACCATTATCTCCTTTGCCGCGGTATTCGCCGGTATGGGCCTTGGCCGTATCACTGCCGACCGAATGGCTGCCGGCTGGCTGGTGGCCGGTGTCTTTTCCGGCTCCATGGCCTGGTGGGTCATTCTCTCATCGGCCAGCAGCCTGTTCAATACCCGCATGAGTGCAAAAGCCATGCGCTGGATCAACCGGTTCTCCGGAGCGATACTCACCGGCTTCGGATTGATGGCGGTGATCGGGCGGCTCTAAATGTCCGGCAGCCCTTCCCGGAACCGCCTGCACAGCGTGGTCGAAACCCGGTGTTCGTATAGCGTACCATCGGGTTCAAGCCCTCGGATGCCGCCGTCCCACAGGAACGCGGCCAGCAGTTTCAGGCCCACCTGGAGACGGTCCAGGGAAGGCGAAAGACGACTGTCCACCGACGCCGGCAGGGGAATCGGGACGCCGGCGGTCTCGAGAGACTTCATGAAGTTGAGCAGCCGGCCCAGCCGCAGGAGGGTGACCGAATCGGTGCGCGAGGTTCGCTGGTCGATGGGCAGTGCCGTGGCACGCATGCCGTCAAAGGATCCCGGCAGCAGGCCCAAGGCGCCACAGCGCTCGTAATCCGCGCTGCCCGGCGCCGGGTAGAACACGGAAACACCGGCCAGGACCCGGCGCCGGGCCAGAAACAGCAGGTCGTCCACCGACGACAGGGGATCCTGATCCGGTGCCCCGACGACAATGTACCCCACTGCAGAAAGCCCCTCCACTTGTGCATAATCCAGTGCCCGATCGAATGCATCGCGCACATCGGGTCGGTTGAAGCGTTGCAATTGGCCGGCGTCAGCACTTCCCAGAGAGAGGTTCAAGGTCTTGAACCCGGTGAGCTTCATGGCCCGCACCACCGCTTCGGTAAGAGTAGGCGGGAACAGGCCGTTCATGGCCCTAAGTTCCGGTAATGAATCGCCGAAAATATCACGAAGCCCTTCCATCAATTCAAGGAACCAACGTCTGTCCATGGTGAGATTCTCATCCTCGAAGTCGACGAATCCCACCTGGCGCCCCGCCGACGCCGCCCGGAGTTCCCGGAGCACGGCAGCGACCGATCGTTTCCTGAACCCCATCCAGGATCCGGCGCCGGTGGCGCAGTAACTGCATTTGAGTGGACACCCCCTGCCGGCGGTAATCACGATGCTGTCCCGCCCATACCGCTGATAGAATTTTCGCCGGATCAAGCCAAAGGCGGGTATGGGAAGCTGGTCCGGGTCCCGGCACAGGGCGGGCTCGCCGATGTGAAGGGACCCGCCGGGGTTGCGGTACACGATACCCGGCACACCCGCCAGATTGCCGCCCGACTTCAATGCCATTGCCAGGGCCGGCAAACCCACTTCGCCCTCCCCCCGGAGCACCAGGTCCACAGCCGGATCCGCCATCACCGCCGCAGGCAGGGCCGTGGGGTGATGACCGCCAAGAACCACCGTGCAGCCGGGCAGGCTGGCTTTGGCCATCCGCGCCACGGCAAGTGCCATGTCGCTGTATGCGGTAAACAGAGAAGCGATACCGACGAGAAACGCCCCGGAGGCCTTTACCTGCCGGCCGAGATGCTCGAGGCTGTAACCATGGTGGCGATAACGATGAAACAGGCCAAAAGGGCTCTGGTCCGCTCGTCCATAAAAGGCAGTGAGGCCATCCATCGCTTCAGGCGGGGCGATAACCCGCGACTTGCCGGTGGCCAGGGCATCCAATATGGCCACAGACAAGCCTTTTTCAACCGCGGCAGCGGCGATGGACGCCAGGCCATAAGGAATGGTCCGCTTGGCGGTAAGGTAGAAGTCCGCTATCGGCGGCTGGATCAGGAGAATATCGACCATGGCGGCGTGGCGTCTGAGTGAGAAAGGACCATCAGCCCATTTGAGAGATGGTACCGAATGTGCGGATCTCCGCCGGCAGGTCCTCGGGGCCGACGGCATTTTCAACGCCCATGGCAAAGGCCCGCTCGATCACATTCTGCAGTTGGATCAGATTGCCCGGCCAGTGGTAATGGAGCAGGATGTCCATGGCCGAGGGGGTCATGCCGTAAATGCGGGTTTTGGCCGCCGGGCTGTCGGTGTAGAGAAAATGGTTGATCAACAGCGGAATGTCCTCCTTGCGCTCCCGAAGTGGCGGCAGCTTGATGAACACCGCATTGAAAAGATCCAGAAGATCCTTTTTCATGGCGCCGCTGGCAATGACTTCATCCAGTTCCCTGGCGGTTCCGGCAATCAGGCGCGGGCGTTGACCGGCATCAGTTTCCGCGTTGCCCAAAAGCACCATCATCCGTTCCCGCACGGTTGATGGAATCAATGATACCTCATCCAGATAAAGGGTCCCGCCGTTCACGGATTCGAGCATGCCCGACAGATGATCGGCGATTTCATCTTCTGTTTTCGTTTTTTTACTGAAACTGTTGCAGTTTACCGGCACGAAGGGCAGCGCTTTGCGGTCACTTTTATCGTGGATGGTTCGTGCCGTCAGCTCCTTGCCCGTCCCGCTCTCCCCATGGATCAGAACCATGGGATTCTCGATGCTGATGGTGTCGATCACCTCATAGATCTCACGCATCTTGGGGCAGAAACCGATCATCTTGCCATACTGGTGGCGCTCCCGGGATATCTTGCGGATCAATTGCGCCTTATCTTTGATCTTCTTCTCTTCGACGATCCGGTCGATAATCAACCTGAGGTGATCCAGTTTGAAGGGCTTTTGCAGGTAGTCATAACTGCCATATTTCATGGCCTGTATCGCCGACTCCATCGACCCGTAGCCGGTGACGATGATCACCTCGGTCTGGGGCCGGTATTTCTTGATGGCCACCAAGAGCTCCAAGCCGTTGAATTCGGGCATCTTGTAGTCGGTGAAAACAATGTCGATCTGCTTTTCCTTCACGATCCCAACCGCTTCGACGCCGTTGTCCACGGTGGTCACATCGTAGCCTTTTATCGTCAAATATTGCTCGACCATCGCCAGAATGTCCTGGTCGTCGTCTACAAACAAAATTCGGGTGTCAGACATGGCATTCTCCGCAGAATGTGCAGGGCAAGGGTTAATACCCCCCTTTAAATTCGTGTATATAGTAAACCCCGTTTAAAAGATCAACCATTGGATAAACGAGTCCAGCGATGGTTACTGGCGATTATGCATGACCCTGGCATCGGGAATTGAACCCTCCCCGCGGCAAGCGGTGAGGAATGCGCTCGCTATCGCGGTTCAACGCGCACCTCAGTGTTCACAAATACGACCACAGAGCAGATGGGTCGCCTGTTTCGTTGACTTTGAGGCCTGCCGTCTCTATATTGAAAGCGTTCGACAACCTTGATGGAGGCATTTTGACGTTTTCAATACTCATGGTCTGCACGGGCAATATCTGCCGAAGCCCCATGGCAGAGGGACTGCTCTGGCACCAGTTACCGGAAACCCTGAGACCGGTCGTCTCGATCCGATCGGCCGGCACCCACGGACTTCACGGCAACCGGGCAGAACCCTTCGCCGTCAGGGCGGCCGCTGCACACGGGGTTGACATCAGCCACCACCGGGCAAGGGTTCTGGATGCCGGCATGATCCGATCCGCTGATCTGGTGCTGGCCATGGAAAAATATCACATCGACAAAATCAACGACCTACTGTTTTTCCGCTGCAAATACGCCCTGTTGCTTGGCACCTTCGCCGAAAAAAGGGAAAACCCGGAAATTGAAGACCCCTATGGTGCGCCGCTCGGCGCCTATGAAACCTGCGCCGGTGAAATCGCCGCCTGCCTGCCGGGGCTCATCGACCACATCCGGGCGCAGGTTGACAGGAAGGCGTCTTGAACGCACCCATGGGAACCCATCGCCAGCAGATCATCGACCTGTTGTGTCGGGAGGCCATGACGGCACTGGATATCTCCCAGGCGGTTCGGGTGTCGGAAAAAGATGTCTACCGACACCTGGAACACATCCAGAAAACCGTGGCCGGTCAGAGACGAAAATTGTCGTTCACCCCTTGCACCTGCCTGGCATGCGGTTTCACATTCACGGATCGGCGCCGCCTCACCAAGCCCGGGCGCTGCCCCCGATGCCGGGAAAGCCGCATCGACCACCCGGTGTTCAGAATTGAAGATTAAATGGATCAGCTGCCGCTCGAGCATCTTTTTCTCATCACCGGGACCACCCGGGGCATCGGCAGGGCATTGGCGGCATCGGCATCGGCCTTACCCGGCAGCTTCGTGGTCAGCCTGTCGCGCGCGACACCTTTCCTGCGGGACAACCGTCAGAATATCCGCATCGACCTGAACGATACCGACCGCATCGGCCCGGCCTTCAAACGCATCCACATCCACAGGCCGCAGACCAGCCGGCTGACCCATACGGTGCTGATCAATAACGCCGGCATCCTCGATCCCATCGCTCCCATCGTCGACTGCGATGACACCCTACTGGCCCGAAACATCCGGGTCAACCTGACCGCGCCGTTGATCCTGACCCGTCATTTTTTCCATTTCAGCCGGCCGTTTCCTGGCCACAAATGGATCGTCAACATCACCTCCGGGGCCAGCCGGGCGCCTTACTACGGGTGGTCGGCCTACGGGGCCGCCAAAGCCGGTCTGGACATGGCCACCCGCGCCATGGCCATAGAGTTCTCCCGCATCGACCCGACATTCGCCGTCTGCGGCGTGGCACCGGGGACCGTGGACACCGCCATGCAGGAGAAGATCCGCAACTGCAGCGTCCAACAGTTTGAGCAGGTGGACAAATTCCTCAAGTTGAAAGAGAGCGGTGCACTCCATCCCCCCGAGCGTGCGGCAACGGCCCTGATCCGGCTGTTGATGGATGGGCGATTTAAAAACGGCGGACGATACGACCTCAGAGAAATGGACGGCAAAAACCGCTGAAGGGAGAGAAAGGATGGCCACCGGCGCCTGCGGCATCAACTGTGACGTGTGTCAGCTCAATCTGCTCGGACAGTGCTCCTCTTGCGGGCCGGGCCGGAGCGACCTGGCCGCTGCCAAAAGCGCCGCCCAGAAGCGGATGTTCGGCCACCCCTGCGCCATATTGGAGTGCGCCCGGCTCAATCATATCGACTATTGTCCCAGGGACTGCCCGTCATTTCCCTGCGACAACTTCATCGGCTCGAACTACCCCTACGGCAGGGGCTTTTTGGACATGCAGCGGCGCCGACGGTGCCAGGGGCCGCCGGCCGTCGATCCGTCCGGCAGGGCCATCGAAATTTCCAGCTCCCTGTGGGATACGCTGGGCCATCGAAACATGGGCCAGGTGGTTAACTTCACCCTGGGCGATATCGACTCCGGGTCAGGTCACCTGCGTTTCCGATTCCTCAACCGCGACATCCTTGTCGACCCCCACCGACGTTGCCTGATGGAAAAGCGCGATCAGGGCTGGGTCAAACTGGTGATGCCGCTGCTGGAGTTGACCGTCCTGGAGTATCTATCCCGCGTAGATCGTCTTTATCCGTTGGGACGCGAAATGGTGAGCGCCGACGATTTAAAGGACGCCCACTATTTCAGCGGGCGCAGCCGGCTGAAGAAGGCCTCCCTTCTGGCGCGCTACAGCGACGACCCCAACGGGTTTGCCGGAGCCGGTCGATGGCTTGACGGCCGGCCGGAAAAGATGGGAGATGTGGCCTTCAGGCTCAATCCCTTTCCGCGGATCCCCGTTTACTACCTGCTCTGGCTGGGAGACGGTGAGTTTTCGCCGCGAATCTCGATTCTCTTCGACCGTTCCATCGAAAGCATCCTCTCCTCACCGGCGATCTGGAGCCTGGTGACCCTGTGCACCTACTACCTGTTGAGGGCCCCGGGGGAGTAAACCAACCTCCCGCTAGATCGATATCGTTTCCCCCACCCGCGGCACCACCGCATCGAAGCCTTCGATCTTCAGGCGATCGGCGAAGGCCAGACTCTGATCCTCCTCACCGTGAACCACGGCAATCCGTTTGACCTTCAGGTTGGATTGCTTCAGAAACCGGATCATTTCGTTGCGGTCCCCATGGGCGGAGAACCCGCCGATCTTCACCACCCGCGCCTTCAGCGGGTACTCCTTGTTGAGAATCTTGACGATGGGGGGCTCCCCCTTGCGGCCCGATTCCTCATATGCCGTGCCCTGCTCGAGGATCCGCCGCCCTAAAGTGTGATTGGCCATGTAACCCACGATGAGAATGGTGTTCTTGGGATGGTGAATCTTGTAGCGCAGGTGATGCAGGATACGCCCGGCCTCGCACATGCCCGATGCGGAGATGACGATGTGGGGTTTCTCTTCGCGCATGAGCGCCATGGAAGCCTCGACGCTCTCGGTGAACTGCACCTGGCGGAAGGCGAAGGGATTCTTGCCCTGCTGCAGGAAGGTCTCGTGGGTCTCCTTGTCGTAGACTTCCGGATGCTCGCCGAACACCTTGGTGATGTTAGTGGCCAGGGGGCTGTCGACGTATACGGGCATGCGCGGCACTTCGCCGGCATCGTAAAGCTCGTGGATCACGTAGAGCAGTTCCTGGGTCCGTCCAAAGGCAAAGGAGGGGATGAGCACCGTACCGCCCTGGTCGAAGGTCTCGTTGAGCACCTGTTTGAGCCGGGGACGCAGATCGATCACCGGTTCGTGGTCCCGGTTGCCGTAGGTGCTCTCCATGATCATCAGGTCCACATCACTGCCGAGACCGTTGAAATGGCTGGCCGGATCGCGCAATATGGGCTTGCCATAGCGGCCGATATCGCCTGAAAAGCAGACCGTGCGGCCGTTGCCATTGTTGCTGTAACGGATCATGGCGACGGCTGAACCCAAAATGTGGCCGGCTTCGAAAAGCGTACAGGTGATATTCTTGCCGATGGTCACCGGGTCGCGATAGGGGATGCCTTCGAAGCCCTTGAGGGCCTGGTCCGCATCGGCGGTGGTGTAGAGCGGTTCGACAGCCTCTAAGTGAAAACGCTTGATGTAGCCGTCGATCACCTCGGCGTTGAGCCCGTGCTTGTCTTTCTTCAGCAGCCTCTTGATATCCTGCAGATCCCGCTTGGAGGTCTGGCCGTCCTCGCCGGGCCGCATCTGGGACAAGGCGGAGCGGACCGTCTTGTAATTCAGATACTCGGCATCGCTCTCCTGGATGTGGGCCGAATCCGGCAGCAGGTAGCCGCAGGCGTCAACCGTGGCCCGGGTACAGTAGATCCGTCCGTTGAAGCCGTTTCGGGTGATCAGGGGAATGCGGCCGGAGTGGTCGATGTGGGCGTGTGACAGCACCATGTTGGTGAGGATGCCCGGATCGAAGGGCAGCACCCGGTTCTTTTCGGCAGCGGTTTTACGCCGCCCCTGAAACATGCCGCAGTCCAGCAGGATACGGTCCTGGTCCGTGCTGAGCAGGTGCATGGAACCGGTCACTTCCCTTACCGCCCCGTAAAACGTGATGTGCATGCCAAGGCTCCTTTTCTCGGTTTTCTCTTGATATCAACCAGTTGAAAGCAAGGACCACTATTGACCATGCGGGGAGAAATTACAAGGAACAAAAACCGGCCTCGATGCGATCGCTTGCATTTATCGGTACACGCCGTTTTGCCCCCGCTTCGCCTGCCCGCACTTGGGTTGAATAATCAGTAAATCACCGTCATCGGTCAGGGTACCGAGCATGATGGCGCACACCAGGCGGTAGATGTCGACGCGATAGTGCTGCCCGTCCGCCATGGGGTTCGGCAGAAACGGATCGGCGACCAGGGCACAGCGGGTCTTTCGGTCGTAACCGAATAAGACGACGAAATGGCCGACGGATTCGCCGCGAACATCGTCGTAGACCACCCGCCCGTCCAGATCGTATTCCCGGGCAGAGTCGTAGAGGTAGGTGGCGCTCAGACCGGTCAAAATCGGAATGCCGCGGTTGAGGTATTTCCAGATCAATGCAGCCGTCAGCACCTCAAATTTCAGACGGCCGCCTAAGTGAAGGTATTCCAGGTAAGCATCCGTAACCCGATCGAAACCCGGAAGGCCCCGTTTAAAGTCGCGCTGACGCCGGAGCTTATCGGCGATGTCGCCTGGCGGCACCTGGGACCAGGTCGGATCGAAGACCTTTAAATTATAAGGAATAATGGTGGTTCGGTATCCACGGCGCAGGGCGTGGTTGGCCAGATGGACGGACAGGGTTCCGCCGCTTTCCAGCATCGGTATGTCGGCAATGACCCGTGACAGGGCAATCGGGTCATCGAAATAGCGGTAAACGGCATGCAGGCATGTGGGTCCGCAGGTGGCGCTGTCCGGCTGGGGACGGATATTAAAGCGAAGGGTCGTCGTCATGAATGCCGATAAAAGCGTCTATGTTTAATCAGATGGTATTTAAATAGTAATAACACACGGCAGGGGTTTTATGAAGGTTTGTCTCAGGCTGTATGTATAGGCACCCTGGGTGGGAATCATCAGGGTATCGCCCGGAAGGATGTCCGTGCCAAAATAGGCGTAGCCCCACACGTCGTGCGGGGTGCACAGGGATCCGAGGACATGGCACGGCTTTTCTACCAGCGACGGACGGGTCAGGTTCAGCACCGGGAAGTAGTCGGTTTCGAACCGCTCCCATCCGACCGTGTTCGTGCCGGCATCGGTGATCACGAGGTCCGGCGCTTTTTTGTCGACCACCGAGATCAACAGATGCACGGCATCGTTGCAAATCCATCGGCCGGGTTCCAGGCAGATCCGGCAGGAAACGGACGGCAGCAGATGCGCCCGAATCGCGGCGCTGAGCGCTTCGGCAAAGCCTTCGATTGGCGTTGCCGACAGATGGTAATGGGCGTCGCCGCCTGCCGCCGGCAGATCCAAGGCATCGCGCAGCTTGCCCGCCGGCGTTCCTGCCGCCTGGAGCCACTCACCCTGTTCCGGCCAGTATCCCCCACCGATATCGATGAATTCAATCTGCCTTCTCACCGCCGCCGGCATTGCCGCCAGCCTTTGGCCCAGCATACGGATAAAATCGATCTGAGGCTGAGGCGACAAGTTCCAGCTGGTGTGAAACTGGAGTCCCGTCAAGTTCAACCGGGGATATTGTTTGGCGGCGGCTATAAACGCCGTGAGTTCAGCCAAAGGGATTCCGAATTTGCGCCACAGCCCGGTGGGATTGACGGTCAAGCGCACCCCGCAGCAAATCGTGGTGTCCATTTCGGCAGCCAGGGGCCCCAGGCGTTCCAATTCGCCAAAGCTGTCCATCAGGATCACCACCCGGTCGGCATGAGACACCGCCAGGTGCAATTCCTGGAGGGTTTTCCCCGGGCCGCTGAATACAATATCTGAAGCACCCAGGCAAAGGGCCATCTCCAGCTCCTGTCCACTGGAAACATCCAGTCCGAAACCCTCCTGGATCAACACCCCGGCCACATGGGAGTGGTTGTTGCTTTTAACCGCAAAATAAAACGCCACCTCGGGCAGCCTATCTTCGAAGGCGCGTTTCATCCGGGCTGCTCGGGTCCTCAATACCGCGGATTCCTGGAGATAAAGCGGAGCCGGGTTGTTCTTTAGAACCGCAAGGTAAATGTCTCGTCGTTTAAAATAATAGCGGACAAAGGCATGCAGCCGTTCCGGGGCCAGCAGCGGAGACGTATCGACGGCTTTCGCCTTTAAAATAGACCTCAATTCAGAGGGTTCCATGGTCACCCGATTTCAACCGACCTGAATGGTCAGTTTATCGCAAAGGGCCTGGCATTGAGCGGCAACATCCCCGTTGGAATCGGGCACAAAGATCAGATGCCCCAACAGCCAGGCATCGTAGTCTTCCGGGGGGCGTTTAATGAAATGCCCGGGTTTGCGGATCAGGCGGATCTCCTGTACACGGGAATCACGGCTCAGATCGCGGGTGTCGGCACTCACCAGCCGACCCTCCCGCTCGGCATGCAGCCGCAGGCCAACCATCGGGGGATGTGAGGCCGGCAGATTCAGAATTATGGGTTGTTGTCGGGCAAAATCCAGCACCAGCTGCAGCACATCCACCTGGCAGCACCGGCGCAGCAGTGACGGCAGGCAGTCTCCACCGGGCCGGGGAGCCATCTCCAGCAAGACCATCCTCCGGTGATGAACGATAAAGTCCAGCATACAGACGGCCCGTTGAATTCCCAGTGCCTTGGCGCTCCGGTACAGGGTCCGCTCCAATACGCCGGCATCGATTGCGTCGGGCCAGACGTCCGGCAGAATATAGGCCTTGGCCGTTCCGAAAGGATCCTGGGAGAAGAGAACTTTTCGGGCCAGACGAATCAGCGTTACGCGATCGTTTTCCAGCACGAAATCGCAACTGTATTCTTCACCGCCGACATAGGCCTCTGCCAGGATGTCGGCACCCATCGCAGCAAAGGGTTGATATAAGCGGTGGTTCCGGCGTCGTGCCAGCCCCTGGGCGATGCGCCGGTAGTGCCGCTTACAATCCGCCTCGCTGTCGCACCTGAAAATCAGCTCGCTGCCGCTGCCGCTGAGGGGCTTCAACACACACGGTCCGCCGATTTCCCGGAAAAATTCGACAGCCTCACCGGCCGATCCGATCCTGCGGACGTCGGGCGTATCCAGGTGATGCGCCCGCCAGAGGATTCTCGAGCGGTGCTTGTCGCGGCAGTTGTTGACCGCCTGTACACTGGGGTAAGGAAGGGTGTATGCGTCGGCCAGACGGGCGGCAAGGGACATCGACTCGCAATCATAGCAGGCCACACCGGCCAGCCCCATGCGCCATTGTTCCAGGTGGCCGGCCAGCGCCTCGAGCACCCGGGGTTCATCGGCCAGGTCGCACAGGAGTTCTTCATCCGGCGGCGGCGTCGGTTGATCCGCCTCGTGTCTCACGGCCGGATCGGTCAGGAAGAGCGCCTCTCCCGGTCGGCACGTCCGAATCCATTCGATGTAGTCGGCGGTTGTACCGACGACGAGGACTCGCCGGTCAGCCGGTGGCACAGATCAGGTCCGATTCATAGACGGGAGTCCGTAAGCCGTCGATGGCGATCAGTTTGGACATTTTATACAGCGGCCGGGGCGTCAGATGGAACCGGTTCTTCCAGTTGAATTCACCGCATAGGAAATCCACCTCACGCAGCCGCTGGTGGCAGGCCCATTCCAGGTGGTTGAAATTGATCAGCTTGGCCACCCCGGGAAAATCGCCGCAGGTCCCTCCCGCCAACACCGTATAGGCGCCGTTCCAGACCGCACCAACGTCCACGGCGGCCAGTTCACCGCCGACGAGCACCGCCGTCACGCGCAGCAAATGATTGTTGTGCAGCCATTTGACGAGGTCTTCAAAGGCGTTTAGAAAACGCGAATCGCTGAAATAGGAATCTTCGCGAAAAGCCTCCAGATTCAAGCGAAACAGCCGGTCGACGTCGGTCAGGCAATCATAGCGGAAGGATACGCCCCGCGCACGGAGCCGATCGATCTCACAGCGTATTTTTTTCCTTGATTTGCCGGAGAATAGCGCCATGTAACCGTCGAAATCGTAGCCATACTGCGGCGGCCTGAAAAGGTAGCCGACTTCATCCAGGGTGACCGATGCGTCCTCCGGCAGATAGCCATCCGGACACAGATAGCGAATCTGTGCCACCTCGGGAACCGCCTCCCACAGGGCCTCGAAGGAGGGTTCATCGGCAACGAGAACTCGGTTTTGCTCGATCCAGGTCTTGCCATGCCACAATTCCCCTGGGAAATGCCCGAAATACTGCTCTTCGTCGATCCAGCTGAGCGCCAGCATCCCACAACATGCGCCCTGCCGTTCGGCGACAAGAAAATGCGGGGCGTGTTGAAACTGTCTCTGGAAGCAGGCCCTCACCGGCCACAGATCAAATAAACCCGTTTGGGGCCAGTGCCGCTGCCACAGCCGACGGATCTCTCCCAAGTCGCTGCTGACGCTGACGTCAATCATGGAAGACACTCCTGTATAAAAAAGGTTCTAACCCATCGGGATGCAGGCTCACTCGTCGGTATCGGGCCAGACTTCGTCTTTGCCCGTTTTCGGGCGATGCGAACGTTTGCTGGAACGCTTTTCCCTGTGTGCAGCCGCAGTCTCATCTTCGTCAAACTCCCTGAACTTTGTCCGCTGGGAGCGCCTGGGTGGTGTGTCTTTCCCGTTTTCATAACGCTCGTCGTCTTCCTGCCTGCTCATCGCAACATCATCTCCTTGGTCAGTGTTAACTATGCCTATAAAAACCTAAAACAACTTTTCGAAAGGCACAGAGTGTGCCACTGCATTAAAATTATTATAACCAGTTGATAAAATAAATCATCGACAACATTGAACCAATGATTAAAAGACACACACCCCCCGATTTCGGGTATATTTTTGCCTTTTTGTGCATTTTTCGGTATAATTATTCTTTTTTTTACCTGTCCCCTGTACTCCGTATATTCCAAACCGACAGATGAGGGTTTACAATTATTTTTTTTTAAATTAATTTAATTAATTAAGATTAGCAATCACTCTCTTTGATGCGAATTTAAAAACTTATTTCGGTATTTTTTTTCTTTTTTTATTGATAGACGGAATGATGATGTTTCAGCGGAATCAACTCGCGCATACCGTCAATAGGGAGATACAAGCATGCTCATCCGAGTGGGGTTGGCCATCAAGGACGCTCGCCTGCAGAACTATCTGGCAAAGAAATTGTCGGACCCCGATGTCCGGGTCGAGGTTTACGGTCCACCTGGTTCGGTGTGGCAGCGCGCCCTGCACAGCGGAATCGATGTCATCGTCATCGGCGAAGCCCTCGTTCTTCGCCCGGTCGATAACGGCATCGCGATTCTCAACGAACTGCCGGAAAGCCCCACCACGATCATCATTCACGGCGACGCCTCGTTGGAAGAGCATGCCCGGCTTACCGCGGCCGGAGCCGATGTCGTGCTCTACTCGGGATTGTCGAAAACCAGCATTTACGAGGCAATCGATTCGGCACTGGAATCCCGGCGCCAGTTCATCCAGCGCAAACGCTTTGACCGACGGGGCATCGTGGAACCAAGAATTTCGGACTTTGTCATGGAAAGTCCAGCCATGCAGGTCTTCATGGAAGAGGTCAATCAGGTCATCCCCAGCGACTCCCCCATTCTGTTGACAGGTGAAACCGGCGTGGGCAAAGAACATCTGGCAAAAGCCATTCACGCACATGGCCCGCGTTCGGTCGGCCCTTTTATCTCGATTAACATGGCAGCCATGCCCGAGAACCTGCTCGAGAGCGAACTCTTCGGCCACGAACAGGGTGCGTTTACCGGTGCGGTGCGCTATCGCCGCGGGGCCTTTGAGCTGGCCCACGGCGGGACCATCTTTCTGGATGAAATCGGTGAAATGCCCCTGCACCTTCAGACCAAATTGCTGCGCGTGCTGCAGGATTATGAAGTCAAACCCCTCGGCGGAGAGAACGTCATCGAGTTGGATGTACGGGTGATCGCCGCCACCAACCGGGATTTAGATACGGCGGTCTCCCAGGGGGCCTTCCGGCAGGATCTTTACTACCGTCTGAGCGTGTTGACGCTCACGATACCGCCCCTGCGCCATCGCAAGGAAGACATCCCCACGATGGTACGGCGCTTTACGACCCTGTTCCGCTACAAGATCGGAAGAGAAATCAGCGGCTTTTCCGAACGGGCCCTCAGCGCCCTGTGCAGGTATGACTGGCCGGGCAACGTGCGCGAGTTGATGAATGTCATCGAGCGAGCCATGCTGTTATGCCGCAACCATGAGATCGGCATGGCCGAGTTGCCCAATGTCTTCCATGGCGATACGGCCGATGGCGGAAAGTTTCTTCCGGAAATACTGCTGGGAGCGGATGACCTGTTGAGCAAAACCCTTCCCGAGGTCCAGCGGGCGGTCATGGACCAGGTGGATCGGTCGTACCTCGAACGCGCCCTGTCCAAAACAGGCGGCCGCGTCAACCTGGCGGCCCAAATCGCCGGTATCCACGCCCGCGGACTCTACAACAAAATGAAGCACCTCGGCCTGCGAAAAGAGGATTTCAAACCATGATCCCGGCTGCTTTGCGTGCGGTTGAATCAAATCGTCCGGCCGATC
This sequence comes from uncultured delta proteobacterium, assembly GCA_963697225.1. Classification (GTDB taxonomy): domain Bacteria; phylum Desulfobacterota; class Desulfobacteria; order Desulfobacterales; family Desulfosarcinaceae; genus Desulfosarcina. Next base: position 9,368 of record CAVONM010000028.1, on the reverse strand, counting down.
TCCTCGGCCTCGCTCTGGGCCAGCATGAGATTTCGCGGAGATTTGGCATCTCCGATGACGTAAACATCAATTTTTCGGCGATCCAGCATCGGTTTGGCGTCGCGCACCGGCGTCATGGCCTCGGCCACGACCACGGTATCGTATCCCGCCAGGGTCATGGGCTGGCCTTCGGTGGTAAAGACCACGCCGTCATCGGTGAATGTCTTGACGGCCACCTGCTTGAACAGGTGGACAGTGTCGCGTTTGAGCCGCTCCCTGAGGTAGAACCGGTCGTTGCTGGACATCTCCTCCGCAAAATGCCGCTTTCGATTGAGAACCGCCACCTCCCTGCCCTTCTCCGCCAGGAAATCCGCCGTCACCAGTCCGGTCTGACCGCCGCCCAATATGATCACCCGGTCGCCGGTGATCTTTCCCTCCAGCACTTCGTTCACCGTGCACAGATCCATCTCGGTGGTGAACAATCCCTTGATGATCGGCATGTCCGGCAGGCTGCCCGAAGCCAGGATCACCGCATCCGGATCCACTGCGTCCAGCAGCGCCTCATCCAGCCGGGTGTTGAGCCGCAAGGCAACACCCAATCGCTCGATTTCACGGGTGAGAAACGCGATCACGTCCATGATTTCGCCCCGGCCGGGCGGTATCGCTGCGAGCCGCAGCAGGCCACCGACACTGCCCTTTTCCTCGACAACGGTCACCCGGTGGCCACGGATGGCCGCCATGCGGGCAGCCGCCATTCCCGCGGGCCCGGCGCCAACCACCAGCACCGACTTCAGCACGGGCGCACCTTCGTCTTCGCCCATCAAGTATTCCCGTCCCACATCGGGATTGACCACACAGGAACCGGGCTCCAGGGCCAGCACCGCATGGATGCAGCCCAGGCAGCAGCCGATGCACGGGCGGATGGCGTTCATATTCCCGGCACGGGCTTTTTCCGGCAGCATCGGATCGGCAATCAGGGCGCGGCCCATGGCGACCACGTCCACCCGCCCCTCTTTCAGGATGCGGTCGGCCAGTTCCGGGCTCTTGATCCGGCCCACACCCACCACGGGAATGGTCACCACCTGCTTCACAGCTTCGGCCAGGCCGACGAAGCAGCCGTGTTCCACATACATGGAGGGGATGGTCAGCTGTGTGGAGCCATAGACCCCGGCCGATACATGCAGGTAGTCGGCCCCGTTTTTTTCCAGGACCGGTGCCAGGCGCAGGGCATCGTCCAGCGTCCAGCCCCCCTCGATATAATCTTCGCCGTTGATGCGCAGACCCACGGGAAAACCAGCACCGGCCTTGGTCTTGATGTCGGCCAGCAGCTCCAGGAAAAAACGGGTGCGGTTTTCAAAACTGCCGCCGTATTGGTCTTTTCGATGATTGGAATTGGGGGCTAAAAACTGGTTGATCAGATAGCCGTGAGCCCCGTGGACCTCAACAAAATCGAACCCGGCATCACGGCATCGCCGGGCGGCATCGCCAAACGAAGCCACGAGCTTGCCAATCTCTTCGATGGTCAATTCCTTGGGAATCCCTTTCACCACCGCCGGTGCGGCAATGGGTGACGGCGCCACCTTGCGGTCGTGGTAGGACTGGCGGCCACCGTGCATCAACTGAACGCCGAAGCAGGTATCGAAGCGTTTCACCGTATCGACCATCTTTTTCAGGGCGGGAATGCATGCGTCATCCCACAGGGCGGGCAGCCCGGGCAGTTCCAGGCCCGTGGGATGCACGCCGCCGCCGCCCACAAGGATCATGCCCACGCCTCCCCTGGCCCGCTCCGCCAGGTAGCCGGTCAACTGATCGGTGACATGGCCGTTTTCATCCACGCCGAAGTTGATGCTCATGGCGGACATGAGCAGGCGGTTCTTGGCCGTCATACGGCCGATCTGGATCGGAGAGAAAAGATGCTTCAGAATGGTCATGAAATCCCCCGGATTAAGGTTGCCGCCTAAAAAGTAAAACCGGTCGGTCTTATTACTGAAACGTGGGTATACACCGTTCAGGGGAGCCCGTCAATCGGCGCCCCATTCGGCGATGGCGTCCGAAGACAGCACCCGGTTGCCGGCCGCGTCCGCTGCCGCCACCCGGACCACCGCCGCGGCAACCGTGCGGGCATGGACAGGCCGGTAACGTTTAGGGATGGCGAATGCAAGCCATCGACCCAACACCTGTCCGACCGCTTCACCCGGACGGAACTCCCGGCGATCCCCGAGCAGCAGGGATGGCCTGAAAATACTCACACAGGTAAATCCCAACCCAAGGATCGCCGTTTCCAGTTCGCCTTTGATGCGGTTGTAAAAAACCGGCGAATTCGCATCCGCGCCCATGGCCGAAACCAGGAGAAAGTGTCTGCAGCCGGCGTTTAAAGCGGCCTGGGCGACCATCAGGGGATAGTCGAAATCCACCTGTCGGAACGCCTCCCGGCTGCCGGCCTTTTTGATGGTGGTACCCAGGGCACAGATGGTCTGGTCGGCAGCCACCTGATCCCGCCACGCATCCGGACGCCCGAAATCGACAATCCGGGTGTCGAGCTTGGACAATTCATCGGCACCCGTGATGGCTGAACGGGTCAACGCAATGACACGGCCGTAGGTTTCATTTTTCAGCAGACGGTTGAGAATAAGACCGCCGACCAAGCCGGTGGCGCCCACCAGCAACACGGTTTTCTTTTCCATGGCAGGGTGCCTCGTTCAGTGTTTTACTCATTGGCGACGATCGGATAACAAGTATGCGTTGACCGCATTCCAATAAACCAGCGATGTTTCGATAGTGTTGTGGTCGGTCCCCTCCACGGTGACGGCGGTTATCGGCCCGGCCCAGACCGATTCCAATTTTTTGGCAAACCGCACCGGTACCACCTGATCGTTGGATGCGGTCAGAAAAAGAGCCGGCGTGGTGATGCCCGGTGCCAGGGCCGCGGAATCGAAGCGGTGCTTGAGCATCAGCCCCACCGGAAAGATCGGATAGTGGGACCTGGCCACATTGACCAGGGAGTCGAACGGGGTGACCAGGATAACACCGCCCACCTTGCGTTTGGCCGCCACGTGCACCGCAACCCCCGACCCCAGGCTGCGCCCCATGACCACGACATGGGCCGGATCGATTCCTTCGGTCGCCAGCAGATGATCGATCACGAACAGTGCATCGGACAGCAACGCCGTTTCAGAGGGCTTGCCGTCACTGCCGCCGTAGCCGCGGTAGTTCATGAAAAGAAACGATTGGGCGCTGAAGCGCCCGAGTTCGGCAAAGTTGAGGGTTACATCCTCGGCGTTTCCCCCGTAATAGACCACCAGCGGGTGGCCGGGACCGATCTCATTTTTGAAAAACCAGCCGGTGAGGGTGACATCACCGTGGTGCAGACGGATTTCGTTACCCGCATAGCGAGACTGGTTTTGCGGGGCGGTCGGCTGGGGAAAAAAGATCATTCTGCCTTGAAGAAGGTAGAGCAGCACGGTTGCCCCAACGAAAAAAACAACAAGGAGTTTAACGGTTTCCAGAATCATTTTAGTCATTTAAATAGGTATTTGATCAGTATAAAGCTGCCCACCAGCAATACCGTGAAGGTAACGGCCAGCAGGTTGAAGTAGCGATCGATAAAGCGCTGGATGCGTGGGCCGAACAGGTAGATCAAGCCGCCCACAAGGAAAAACCGGGCCGATCGGGATGCCATGGATGCCAGGACGAATACCGTGAAATTGATTTTGAACATGCCGGCGGTGATGGTGAAAACCTTGTAGGGAATAGGGGTGAACCCGGCGATGCCCACCGCCCAGGCGTCGTATGTGTTGTACAGGGTTTCGATATAGGCCATCTTGTCTGTCAAACCGTAAAACTCGACGATACGGCTGCCCACCGAAGCCATGAACTGCCAGCCGATCAGGTATCCCAGGCATCCCCCGAAAATGGATCCGATGGAGCAGACCAAGGCGTATTTGAATGACTGGTCAGGCCGGGCCACACAAATGGCGATAAGCAGGACGTCCGGGGGAATGGGAAAGAACGAGGATTCGGCGAAAGCCAGCAGAAACAATGCACAGAGGCCATACGGGGTGGCGGCCCAGTGAAGTACCCAGTCGTAAAGACGCCTGAGCATTTACTGCTCTTTCCAGCCGTGTTCGCCAACCAGCTTGACAAAACGGCACCCGCCCAGATTGGACTGGTGGATGCCCTCTTCGTCACGAACCAGTTTGATAAGATCCTGGGTGTGGCGATCCCCTACCGGAATCACCATTCTGCCGCCCACGGCCAGTTGATTGACCAGCACCATGGGGATCTCCGGCGCACCGGCGGTGACGACGATGGCATCAAAGGGGCTGTGCTCCTTCCAGCCGGTACTACCGTCCGAATAGCGGGTGACGACGTTGTGGTAGCGCAGCTGGTCGAACAGCTTTCGGGTTCGGGTATACAGAGCGTAAATGCGCTCCACGGTATAAACCCGGAAGGCGATCTGGGCCAAAATGGCCGCCTGGTAGCCGGAACCGGTGCCGATCTCCAACACCCGGTCCTCCGGGGTGATTTGGAGCGCCTGGGTCATTTCCGCGACAATGTAGGGCTGGGAAATGGTCTGCTGTTCACCGATGGGCAGCGGGAAGTCGCCGTAGGCCTGATCCATCATGGCTTCGCTGACAAACAGATGGCGAGGGACGGTCCGCATCGCCGACAGTACGCGGGGATCGCTGATCCCGCGGGCGATGATCTGTTTGGTGACCATTTCATTTCTCAGGCGCTGGTATTTCATTGGCACGTTTCTCCCAGAACGTGTTTATCAATTAAGGATAGTCAGGTCAAGAAGTTAAGATGCCTGAAGCCGGGGGACGGAGGTCGGAACCCTGAACCCTGATATGGTTGACAGTTGTCAAGAGAAAAAAGAACTTCCTGCCAACTGTTTTTCAGCGGTCCTTGTTTGGGTTATGTTCCAAGGTATCCAAAGAGGCGGAACCGGTTTGGCGACGGTCGATCACTCTGATATTCGCGGGTTGGGTACCGCATGACTTAGCTTCGTCGCGGAGCTGCCTCGGTCTGAACTCGGGAGTTTGGCCATGCGGCGTATCCAATAGGGTTCTCGAGGGTTCTCCTGACCGTGGTTGCGCCCCTGTGGCTGCCTTGGAACGGTTGTTCTTTTTCCGTTTTAAATGTCTCCGTTTGCCGGTGCGTCAGTTTTAATCGCTCTTTGTTATACCGCCGCCGGGACTTTGGTTTCATTGGCGATCGCCCACATGAATGCGCACAGTTCTCTTGCTATGGCCGTTACGACAACCGGTTTTATTTTTCCTTTGGCCCACAGATGCCGATAGCGTGAACACAGCCGGAGTTGGGCTTTCCATGCAATGTCGCAAATGGATTGTGGCAAGCCTTCTTGCCGTTTGAGCAATACCCGGCTGACCCGGGCCGGTAGCCGGTAGGCCCAGGCAGCCTCGACCAACACACGGCGCACATGGCCGTTGCCGGTCTTGGTAATCGAGCCGCGTCTGGTCTTTTGGCCGCTGGAATGTTCCGACGGCACCAGGCCCAGGTAGCTCATCAGCTCGGCAGGGTTTTGAAACCGTTTCAGGTCGCCGACTTCGGCAACCGTCGTGGCCGCCACGATCATTGAAACACCGCGCATGCTCTGAAGCGCTTGAACCACCGGGAACAATTGCCATTCGGGCAACAGTTGTTGGATCTGATCGGTTAACCGCTTCACCCGATCTTTGCATTGGTTCAGGGTGCCGATATACTCCTGCAGGACAATCTGCTGTGACCGGTGAGGCATCTTGATGTCGGACAGCCAGCGCATATGGGCCTGGCTCCACGACGCCCGGCCCGTATATCGGATGCCGCTGCGAAGCAAAAAGGCCAGCAGGCGTTGTTTGCTTTTTTTCTCATCACCCTTGGCATCCTCCCGGGCTCGGGTCAGATCTCTGATGGCCTCGTCCTCAGCCAGGGGAACGTAAACAGCGGTCAGTTCACCGGCGCGATGCAAACGGGCAAGCATCAGGGCATCCCGGCGGTCATTTTTGATCTGTTTGCCACTTGGTTTAGGGATCCTGGAGGGTGCCACCACAGAGCAATCGAACCCCTGGGCGGTGAGGTGACGATAGATCTGGTATCCACAGGGGCCGGCTTCATACACAAATTGCAGCCGGTTACCTTTGCTGACCAATTTTCGAACCACCTTGTCGAGCGCCGAAAGGGTGCCGTCTATTTTGCCGTAGTGCCGCACCTGCCCTTTGCGGCCGGTTTGAGCGATGGCGATATCGATGGAATTTTTATGGACGTCCATACCAATAAATGTGCTATTATCTGTCATGACCTGCCTCCTTGGTTTTGGCTCTGTGTTGGGTTGTTATTAATGACTCCTAACATAACCCACGTTTGCAAGGATGGCAGGTCTTTTGTTATCAATGGACTGCCGCGGTCAGCGAAATTCATCGTGGGCGAGAATGGGCCCTCAACAGCTCGTCGGAGGCCACGATGAATTTTCGCGGGTTGCGCGCACCGGGCTTGCCGACTGCTCGGTGTTAACTGTCAACCATTATGTCTGAACCCAACTGAAAAAAGCGCCCCGTAACAGGAGGCGCTTTCAATGATCCACGCAATGCGTCGATGCACTGATATGGTTGACAGTTGTCAAGAGAAAAAAGAACTTCCTGCCAACTGTTTTTCAGCGGTCCTTGTTTGTGGTTATGTTCCAAGGTATCCAAAGGGGCGGAACCGGTTTGGCGACGGTCGATCACTCTGATATTCGCGGGTTGGGTACCGCATGACTTAGCTTCGTCGCGGAGCTGCCTCGGTCTGAACTCGGGAGTTTGGCCATGCGGCGTATCCAATAGGGTTCTCGAGGGTTCTCCTGACCGTGGTTGCGCCCCTGTGGCTGCCTTGGAACGGTTGTTCTTTTTCCGTTTTAAATGTCTCCGTTTGCCGGTGCGTCAGTTTTAATCGCTCTTTGTTATACCGCCGCCGGGACTTTGGTTTCATTGGCGATCGCCCACATGAATGCGCACAGTTCTCTTGCTATGGCCGTTACGACAACCGGTTTTATTTTTCCTTTGGCCCACAGATGCCGATAGCGTGAACACAGCCGGAGTTGGGCTTTCCATGCAATGTCGCAAATGGATTGTGGCAAGCCTTCTTGCCGTTTGAGCAATACCCGGCTGACCCGGGCCGGTAGCCGGTAGGCCCAGGCAGCCTCGACCAACACACGGCGCACATGGCCGTTGCCGGTCTTGGTAATCGAGCCGCGTCTGGTCTTTTGGCCGCTGGAATGTTCCGACGGCACCAGGCCCAGGTAGCTCATCAGCTCGGCAGGGTTTTGAAACCGTTTCAGGTCGCCGACTTCGGCAACCGTCGTGGCCGCCACGATCATTGAAACACCGCGCATGCTCTGAAGCGCTTGAACCACCGGGAACAATTGCCATTCGGGCAACAGTTGTTGGATCTGATCGGTTAACCGCTTCACCCGATCTTTGCATTGGTTCAGGGTGCCGATATACTCCTGCAGGACAATCTGCTGTGACCGGTGGGGCATCTTGATGTCGGACAGCCAGCGCATATGGGCCTGGCTCCACGACGCCCGGCCCGTATATCGGATGCCGCTGCGAAGCAAAAAGGCCAGCAGGCGTTGTTTGCTTTTTTTCTCGTCGCCCTTGGCATCCTCCCGGGCTCGGGTCAGATCTCTGATGGCCTCGTCCTCAGCCAGGGGAACGTAAACAGCGGTCAGTTCACCGGCGCGATGCAAACGGGCAAGCATCAGGGCATCCCGGCGGTCATTTTTGATCTGTTTGCCACTTGGTTTAGGGATCCTGGAGGGTGCCACCACAGAGCAATCGAACCCCTGGGCGGTGAGGTGACGATAAATCTGGTATCCACAGGGGCCGGCTTCATACACAAATTGCAGCCGGTTACCTTTGCTGACCAATTTTCGAACCACCTTGTCGAACGCCGAAAGGGTGCCGTCTATTTTGCCGTAGTGCCGCACCTGCCCTTTGCGGCCGGTTTGAGCGATGGCGATATCGATGGAATTTTTATGGACGTCCATACCAATAAATGTGCTATTATCTGTCATGACCTGCCTCCTTGGTTTTGGCTCTGTGTTGGGTTGTTATTAATGACTCCTAACATAACCCACGTTTGCAAGGATGGCAGGTCTTTTGTTATCAATGGACTGCCGCGGTCAGCGAAATTCATCGTGGGCGAGAATGGGCCCTCAACAGCTCGTCGGAGGCCACGATGATTTTTCGCGGGTTGCGCGCACCGGGCTTGCCGACTGCTCGGTGTTAACTGTCAACCATTATGTCTGAACCCAACTAAAAAAAGCGCCCCGTAACAGGAGGCGCTTTCAATGATCCACGCAATGCGTCGATGCACTATATCTTATAGATCACCCGTTTCTCGGTGATAATGATATCGACATGTTTGTCGTGGGATTCCATGGGCACCTGGGGAATCAGCTGCCCCTCGAACACCAGGCCCACCTTGCGGGTGGTCATAGGCAGGTCGGGAATGAGTCGGTCGTAGTATCCATGACCGGACCCGATCCGCCCACCCTTCTCATCCATGGCGATTCCGGGAACAATGGCGATATCAATTGAATCCAGCGGAACCGGTTTGCATTTGGCCGGGTTCGGTTCGAGAATTCCCCGCGGGCCGACCACAAGATCTTTGTCCGGGTTGTCCACTTTCATCGGTTTCATTTTGGATTTGGCCGCATCAAAGGCGGGAAGCACCACGATCTTGTTGAAATCGTACGCCCGCTTGATAATGCTGTCTGTGGCCACTTCATTTACGGAATTCACGTAAAGCATGACAATCTTGGATTCGAGAAAGTTGGCGAACTCAAACAGGCGATTTTCGATAACGCGGGTGTTTGCTTCGAGCACATCACCGGCAAGTGAATTGAAAAAAGTCGATATTCCATTTCTGATTTCCTGCTTTTTTTCCCGGACTTCATCCATTGACATCTCCATCTTTGTTTTTTGTATCGGGTCGCAAATTCTCGCCTTGAAGGCTGCCCCCTTGCCGCGAGAAAAATACTGGGGGGGTCGTACTACTGACAACAATCGATTTTTCCGGCCGCCGACACCCACGGCTGCGAGCAACCTGAAACGTGCCCGTTGTCACGGTTCAACCGGCAATCATCATTGACTAATTGGACCACCTGGGATAAGATTTTGCTTGGTTTTGCTTCGGTGTTCGCCTTTCATCGGTATAGCCGTTCACCACCCCTTAACGAGCTGTCACCGCCACCAGAGACCCGATGTATGGCCTCGTTTAAACACAGTTTTGGATAATAAGGACGAATATGCTGGAAATCAAGCTCGTCAGAGAAAAATTGGACCTGGTCAAAACCGCCATGCAAAACCGTGGAACGGCCTTTGATTGGGAGGCCTTTCAGGCACATG
>CAVONM010000027.1:0-49207 GCA_963697225.1 uncultured delta proteobacterium | reverse complement strand
CTAAAAAAAACCCAGTGCCCAAATGACAAATCCCAAACAAGACCCGTTCGGCGCTTGTTTGGGATTTCGATATTGGTTATTGGCGTTTATTTGGAATTTGAATATTGTGTTTTGGGATTTAAAATTTCAATCAGTCCCCCTCGACTCGATAAATTCCACCGCCGCCTTGAGGCGGGTCAACACCTGGGCTTTGCCCAGCACTTCGATCAGTTCAAAAATGCCCGGGCTCACGGTCGTGCCGGTCAGGGCGACCCGCACCGGCTGGGCGATCTTGCCGAAGCCCAGGCCGGTTTCATCCATCACGCGTTTAAAGGCACCCTCCTGGGTCTTTTCCGCCAGGTTGTCCAGCTCCTCAAGCTGTTCGGCAAGCAGGGCGAGCACCCGCGCCGTCTCCGGCTTGAGAAACTTTTTAACCGCCTTGTCGTCGTAGGGCCGGACATCTTCGCGGTAGTAGAAATGGGCGCCGTCGGCCATCTCCACCAAGGTCTTGCTGCGGGTGTGCAGGGTGCCGATGACACCCGCCAGATAGTCGTCATCGGCGGCATCGTAACCCTTGTCCCTGAAAAAAGGCAGCACCCGGGGGGCGAGCCGCCGAACCGACGTGGCCCGAATGTGGTCGGCATTCAGGGCGGTGAGCTTGTCCGTGTCGAACACGCCGGCGGATTTGCCGATGTTCTTCAGGCTGAACTTTTCCACCAGTTCCAGGCGGGTGAAGAACTCCTGATCGCCATGGGACCACCCCAGGCGGGCCAGGTAGTTGATGAAGGCATCCGGCAGATAGCCCATGTCCCGGTAGGCGGTCACCGACATGGCGCCGTGGCGTTTGCTCAGCCGCGTCTTGTCTTTTCCAAGCACCATGGGCACATGACCGAACACGGGCAGCGGCGATTGAAGCGCCCGGTATAGCAGGATCTGCTTGGGTGTGTTCATGACGTGGTCGTCACCGCGGATCACCGTGTTGATACCCATGGTGATGTCGTCCACCACCACCACGAAATTATACGTGGGCGTCCCATCGCTGCGACAGACCACAAAATCGTCCTGCTCGGTGTTCTGAAAAACAATGTTGCCCTTGATCACGTCCGCCACCACCGTGGTGCCGGCAAGGGGAGCCTTGAAGCGAATCACGGCATTATCCGATTTGGGCAGGCCGCGTTCCCGGCATCGGCCGTCGTATTTGGGCTTGCCGCCTTCGGCCATGGCCTTCTGGCGCATGGCCTCGACCTCCTGCTGGGTGCAGGTGCAGTAGTAGGCATCCCCCGAATCCAGCAATTTCTGGAGGTATTCCCGGTACAGGTCGAACCGCTGGGTTTGAAAAAAGGGGCCTTCGTCCCAGTCCAGTTCCAGCCAGCGCATGGCCTCGAAAATGGCATCCACGGATGCCTGGGTGGAACGCACCGTATCCGTATCTTCGATGCGCAAGACAAACTTTCCGTTGTTCTGACGCGCGTACAGCCAGTTGAACAAAGCCGTGCGGGCGCCGCCCACATGCAGGTAACCCGTGGGGCTCGGGGGAAATCGGGTAACGATGGTTTCCATGGTTGATCTACCTTATATGAGTCGTTCATGAACGGATGCAAATGACACATCTAGTAAAACGATAAGTTATTTATCAGTCACGACGCGTGGCGCCGTTTCCATGCTCGCCGGCAGCCGCAGGGCCTCGATCCGGAAGCCAACCGCCGGTTTGTCCGTGGCCAAGCGATATCTTCGCAAAGACGTTAACCAGTCGTAATAACAATCAATGAGATCGAAACCAGCCAGTCATGGCCGGTCGCAGGCCCCCTCATTACCACATCCCCAAAGGGGGAACAAGGGTGCAGCGGGAAAGATTTTTGGGAAAAGCCTTGACATTCGTCGGCTTTTTAATTACTACAGGCGCAACCAATTAAAAACACAGCTGATTCTGGAATAGTTATAAAAATTTTAATACGTTAGGAGATTACTCATGGCTGTACCGAAGCACAAGACATCTAAGTCAAAACGGGATAAACGACGCGCTCACGACAAAATTGCCGCCCCTGCAGTGGGAACCTGCCCGGGATGCGGCGAAGCCAAACTTCCCCACCATGCCTGCCCCGAATGCGGCGAGTACAAGGGCAAAAGCGTTATCGTCAAAGACAAAGACTGATTCCCCAGAAGGATAAGCCGATCATGACCGACACCGGAGCCCATCGCCCGCAGGGTGGATTGGACGAAGAGACTCGGCAGATGGTGGTCGACACCGTCCGCCAGCTGTCCAAACGCCTGCTTACCAGAAAAGCCGTCCTGGAATGGGACCGTGACGAAATTTTTCCCGAAGCCGCCGTCCGGGAGATGCTGAGCCCGGAGATCGGGCTCCAGCTGCTGTTCATTCCCGAAGCCTACGGCGGTATGGGCGGCGGTGCCATGGACTGCTGCGCCGTCACCCGGGAAATGAGCAAAATCTGCCTGGGTGTGGGAACCGCCTTTTTTGCCATCCAGCTGGGCTCGGACCCTATCATTGTCGGCGGCACCGAAGCCCAAAAGCAGAAGTGGCTGGGCGCCGTTGCCGAAGGCCACAGCCTGGTGGCCTACGCAGTGACCGAAGCGGAAGCCGGCAGCAACCTGGCATCGCTCAAGACCAAGGCCGAGCCGGTCATGGACGATTCCGGTACACTCACCGGCTACCGGATCAACGGTTCCAAGCAGTTCATCTCCACCGGCGGCTACGCCGATTTCGTGACCGTACTGGCGCAGACCCCCGAAGGCCCTACCTTTTTTGTGGTCGAAAAGGGCACTCAAGGCTTCGAGCAGCACAAGGGCGAGGAGAAGCACGGCATCCGGGCGTCCAACACTTCACCCCTGACCTTTAGCGATGTTTATGTCCCCGTGGAAAACATGATCGGCGACGCCCCCGGCAAAGGGCTCAAGCAAGCCAACCAGGTGTTCGGCTACACCCGGCTCATGGTGGCGGCAATGGCCCTGGGGGCCGGAGAGGCCGCCCTGGAAGGAATCGTCATTCCCTATGCCCATGAAAGGATCCAGTTCGGCGGCCCCCTTTCCGCTAAAAAGGGTTACACCAACAAGCTGATCGTCCCCCACTGGGTCAACCTGAAGGCCGCCGCCGCCCATATCGAAGCCATTGCCCGCCGAATAGACAGCGAAGACGAAGACTTTCAGGTGGAAGGATCCATTGCCAAGCTCTTCACCTCCGAAGCCGCCAACCGGGCGGCGGACGATGCCATGCAGGCCCTGGGCGGCTATGGCTACATCAGCGAGTTCGGCGTAGAAAAGATCAAAAGAGACGTAAAGATAACCTGTATCTACGAAGGCACCAGTGAAATCCAGCAGAACATCGTATCTACGTTTCGCTGGAAAAAAACCCGTAAAACCAAAGGTGCCTTTTACGAAGCGTTGGCCAAGGGGCTGGATGGGCTCCACGGCGACTGCGATCGGGCCGGTTGCCGGACCTTGGCCGCCTGTGCGCGGGCGTTGAACCGCACCATCGATTTTGCCCATGAAAACCGGCTCACCCGCCACCAGCAAGTCATGTTCGCCCTGGCCGACATGATGACCCACGTGGAGGTCGGGGAAAGCATGGCGCGCCTGGCCGTGAACGAGGCGGGTGAGACCCACCTGGCCACGGCTCGGATCTTTGCCAACACCTGCGCCCGCCTGGTGGCCGAAAAAACCAGATTGATCGTGATGGGCAGCGGCGTCGTCGCTGCCGAAACGGTGGATCAATTCCTGCCGTCGTTGGATCTGTCCGTTTTGGAGGGCAGCTACCGGGGATTGATCGACGACATGGACCGCATCGCCGACCGGATCTTTGAGAGGACATCATGACCGAATCGGGCGATCGAATCGTCGTGGTAACCGGGGGATCACGAGGCATCGGACGGGCCATCTGCGCCGCCCTGAGCGCACCGGGAACCACCGTCTATTTCAACTACAACAGCAATCCGGATGCCGCCCAGACCACGGTTAAGCACATCTCGGCCAGCGGTGGCAAGGCGTGCAGCCACCAGGTGGACGTGTCCTCGGAAAGCGCCGTATCGGATTACCTGGGTGATGTCTTGAAGGCGTCCGGACGGATCGACGTGCTGGTGAACAACGCCGGCATCACCCGCGACGGTCTGCTGGTGCGCATGAAGGAAACCGACTGGGACGCAGTGATGGACGTCAACCTGAAAGGGACCTTCAACTGCATGAAGGTGGCCGCCAAGGCCATGATGAAACAGCGCTACGGGCGTATCATCAACATCTCCTCGGTGGTGGGCGTTTCCGGCAACCCGGGGCAGGCCAACTACGTGGCTTCAAAGGCGGGGGTCATCGGTCTGACCAAGGCCGTGGCCCGGGAACTGGCCAGCCGGAACATCACGGTCAACGCTGTGGCCCCCGGTTATATTGATACCGATATGACCGGCGACCTCGACGACAAAGCCAAGGCGGCCATGATCGGCCAGATCCCCATGGGACGCATCGGCACGCCCGAAGAGATTGCCGGCGTCGTCGCTTTTCTCGCCTCTAAAGCCGCGGACTATATCACCGGCCAGGTCATCCATGTGAGCGGAGGCATGTATATGTGAGGATTAGTGAATTGGGGTATTGCGGATTGACCGTTCGCCACAACCGCACACGGACCCCAACGCTTTGAATCCCTCAATCCCTGAATACCTAAATCCCTTAATTCTGTTTTATTTTTGAAAGGAGATCATCATGTCAGTTGAAGATAAAGTCAAAAAGATTATCGCAGAGAAACTCAGTGTAGACATTGCCGAAGTGATTCCGGAAGCCTCTTTTGTGGACGACCTCGGGGCCGACAGCCTTGATCTGGTGGAACTGATCATGTCCATGGAAGAAGAGTTCGACGTAGACATTTCCGATGAAGACGCCGAAAAGCTGGTCACTGTCAAAGACGCCTTCGACTACATTAAAAACCACTGATGTTAATATTTTTCCAGAAGGGAAGGAATCGTTGAGCAGACGAGTTGTCATCACCGGGTTGGGACTCGTAACACCGCTGGGTATCGGCGTCGATGAAACCTGGTCGGCCCTGTGTGAAGGCCGGTCCGGGATTGGCGAAATCACGCGCTTCGACACCACCCATTTCATCACCAAGATCGCGGGAGAAGTAAAGCATTTCAACGCGGAGGATTTCCTTCCCAAAAAAGATGCCAAACGCACGGAGAGGTTCATCGCCTATGCCGTGGCTGCCGCCCGGATGGCCGTTGAAAACGCCCGACTGAACATCGACGGCACCAACGGTCACCGCGTGGGCGTGATCACCGGATGCGGACTGGGCGGTCTGGAAATGCTGGAGGTCACCACCCGCACCGTCCAGGAAAAGGGCCCCAAACGGGTCAGCCCCTTTTTCATCCCCATGATTATCGGCAATATGGCCCCGGGAATGATCTCCATCCACCTGGGCGCCAAAGGCCCCAACATCTCGGTGGCCACGGCCTGCGCCGCCGGCGCGCATGCCATCGGCGATGCCTGCAACACGATCTTGCGGGGACAGGCCGACGCAATGATCACCGGCGGCGTGGAATCGGTCATCACCCCCACCTGTATTGCCGGCTTCAACTCCATGAAGGCGCTGTCCACCCGCAACGACGATCCGCAAAAGGCCTCCAGGCCCTTTGACCGGGACCGTGACGGCTTCGTGGTGGGCGAAGGCGCCGGGATGCTGATTCTCGAAGCGCTGGAACATGCACGCGAGCGGGGGGCACCCATCCTGGCTGAAATGGCCGGCTACGGCCAGAGCGGCGACGGCTATCACATGACATCCCCATCACCGGACGGCGACGGCATGATCCGGTGCATGCAGGCCGCCATCGACAGCGCGGGCATTGCCTGTGAAGCCATCAACTACATCAACGCCCACGGCACGTCCACCCCGCTGAACGATCTCTACGAAACCCGGGCAATCAAAAAGGTATTTGGCGATTTCGCTCCAAAAGTGCCTATTTCTTCCACCAAATCCATGACCGGACACCTGCTGGGCGGTGCCGGCGGGATCGAAACCTCATTTACCGTTATGGCCGTAAAAAACGGCATCATCCCGCCGACCATCAATCTTGCGCACGCCGGTGACGAATGTGATCTGGACTACGTACCCAACGTGGCCCGCAAAGCGGACATTACCTACGCCATGTCCAACTCCTTCGGCTTCGGGGGCACCAACGCCAGCCTTGTGATCAAGCGATACGAACCATAGGTTTGTGACGATCGAGCAGATGGCCGCCGGGTGAAAAGGTTCCGGGTTCGCCGTTCAGGGTTTATAGCTCCGCGCTTATCTCCTTCCTATATGATCGGATGATGCGACGGACCAATCAACTGTTGAACCGTTGAACGCTGAACCATTTAACCTATCACGGGATTTAACCCCACCTGCCCCCTTAAGCCATCCACCCCGGAAAAAACAAATTATAAGCGTCTAACCAACCTAAACACTTCCCTTTTTTTTCTTGCGGTGTTGGCTGGTTCTGGATATGTAAACATGTTAGACTTTTTATCGACCACGCTTTCTCCCCCGAAAGGAGCCAAGGACCATGAACGAGGCATCCGGCCCACAGCGAATCATCATCGGCTGCGACCATGCGGCATACCGGCTCAAGGAAACGCTCAAAACGGCAATGGAGGCCAAAGGTATCGCCGTTACCGATGTCGGCACCCACAGCGAAGCATCCATGGACTATCCGGATACCGGCAAAGCCGTGGCCGAAAAGATTTCCTCGGGCGAGTACGAGCGCGGTATTCTCATGTGCGGCACCGGACTGGGTATGTCCATGGTGGCCA
Source organism: uncultured delta proteobacterium (assembly GCA_963697225.1). Classification (GTDB taxonomy): domain Bacteria; phylum Desulfobacterota; class Desulfobacteria; order Desulfobacterales; family Desulfosarcinaceae; genus Desulfosarcina. The sequence continues at coordinate 42,445 of CAVONM010000027.1, read as the reverse complement.
ACAAATACCCCCACGTACGCGCGGCCCTCTGCAACGACCTGTTCTCTGCCGCCATGAGCCGGAGGCACAACGACGCCAACATTCTGGTCATGGGTGGGCGGGTCATCGGCGACATCCTGGCCTTGGAAATCCTGAAGACCTGGCTGGAAACGACCTTCGAGGCGGGTCGTCACCAGCGCCGGCTGGACATGTTTGACAGTATCTGATTGGAAAGCGAGAAAAGCTGATGAGCGTCGACCTGATTCGAGAAACCGATCCGGAGATCGCCCGTGTCATCCGGGACGAAGCGATGCGCCAGCAGTCTCACCTGGAGCTGATTGCATCCGAAAATATCGCCAGCCCTGCCGTCATGGCGGCCCAGGGCAGCATCCTGACCAACAAATACGCCGAAGGCTACCCCGACAAACGCTACTACGGGGGTTGTGAATTCGTCGACCGGGCTGAACAGATGGCCATCGACCGGGCCCTGGCCCTGTTCGGTGCTGACAGTGCCAACGTGCAGCCCCACTCGGGCTCCCAGGCCAACATGGCCGCCTACTTTGCCCTGCTCGAACCCGGCGACACGGTGCTGGGCATGGACCTGGCCCATGGCGGCCACCTGACCCACGGCGCCAGGGTCAGCTTTTCCGGTCGCCTTTTCCACTTCGTCCACTACGGCGTCAACCGGGAGACGGAGGTCATCGACTACGACCAGGTGCAACGCCTGGCCAGGCAGCACCGCCCGAAAATGATCGTGGCCGGTGCAAGCGCCTATCCCCGGTTTATCGATTTCAAGGCCCTGTCGGAAATTGCCCGATCGATCGAAGCCACGCTGATGGTGGATATGGCCCACATTGCCGGCCTGGTGGCAGCCGGGGTGCACCCCTCACCCATTCCCCACAGCGACGTGGTCACCTCCACCACCCACAAGACATTACGAGGCCCCCGCGGAGGCCTGATCCTGGCCCGGGAAAGCTGCGGCAAAAAGATCAACAGCCAGGTGTTCCCCGGCATTCAAGGCGGCCCGCTGATGCACGTCATCGCCGCCAAGGCCGTGGCCTTCAAGGAGGCGCTGGGCGCCCCTTTCAAACAATATCAGAAAAACACCGTTGCCAACGCGGCGACCCTGGCCGACAGCCTGAAAGATAACGGCCTGGACCTGGTCTCCGGCGGCACGGACAACCATCTCATGCTGGTCAACCTCACCCGCATGGGCATCACCGGCCGGGATGCGGAGGATGCATTGGGGCGGGCCGGCATCACGGTAAACAAGAACGCCATCCCCTTCGAAACGCGCGGCCCCCATGTGACCAGCGGTATCCGGATCGGCACCCCGTTTGTGACCAGCCGGGGAATGATGGCCGAGCAGATGAAGATCATCGGCGGCCTCATGGCCGAGGTCCTGCGCAATCCAGGCGACGAGGCGCTGCTGAAAAGGACAGGGGATCGGGTGAAAGCGCTGTGTGATGAATTTCCCCTTTATCCGCTGGCAAAGGACCTCGGACGGTAAAGGAGCCGTTGTAATGACCGCGACAGGCAGCGCTAAACGATCGAACTATCTCTCCTGGGACGACTACTTCATGGCCGTCGCCCTGTTGTCGGCCCAGCGCAGCAAAGACCCCAACACCCAGGTGGGTGCCTGTATCGTCAATCGCCAGAAGCGTATCGTTGGCGTGGGGTATAACGGCTTTCCCACCGGATGTTCCGACGACACCCTGCCGTGGTGCCGCGAGGGTGACTTTCTCGACACCAAATACCCTTACGTCTGCCACGCGGAGCTCAATGCCGTATTAAACAGTGTCCCCGGGAACCTCACCGGCTGTCGTATTTATACAGCCCTGTTTCCCTGTAACGAGTGCGCCAAGGTAATCATCCAGGCGGGTATTCGCGAGGTGGTCTACCTATCTGACAAGTATGCCGACACCGATTCCGTTCGCGCCTCCAGAAGGATGTTCGACCAGGCCGGGGTGGCCTGTCGCCAGCTGGTGCCGGCCAATCCGGTCGTGACCATTCATTTCACGGAAAACGATGGCTTGTAATGTTCTCACCGCTGAGCAGGCAGAGGACGCAGAGAAATGATATTGTTTAACAATAGGGTCCTCTGCGGTCTTGGCGATCTCGGCGGTTAAAAAAACTTGAAAAACGGATCTATATTGGTGAAAAAATGCACTTACGCAGCCAGCGGGAGGGGTTTTAATGAAATGTCCATTTTGCGGAGAGCTTGACAACAAGGTTATCGATTCTCGAGTCAGCAAGGATGGCAGCGTGATCCGACGACGGCGGGAGTGCATCGACTGCACCCGGCGCTTCACCACTTACGAACACATTGAAGAAATTCCCATCATGATCATCAAAAAGGATGGTCGACGGGAAGTCTTCAGCCGCGAAAAGGTGGGTTCCGGAATCCGCAAGGCCTGCCAGAAGCTGGACATCAGCATGAACACCATCGAAGAGTTCATCGAAGACCTGGAAAGAGACCTTCGGGAAACCGGCGATAAGGAAATCCCCTCCCACGAGATCGGTGAGCGCGTCATGGTTAAATTGCACGAACTCAATGACATCGCCTATGTCCGCTTCGCCTCCGTCTATCGCGAGTTCAAGGACGTCAACGACTTTGTATCGGAACTCAAGCGCCTGCTGAGCCACCCGGCTAAGTAGTGCGTTTCCAAGAGGGAAGGGGCCCAGGGGTCAAGGATCCAAAAAATTCATGAGCGATATTAAGTACATGCAGCAGGCATTGGCCCTGGCCGAAAAGGGCCGGGGTTGGACCTCGCCCAACCCCATGGTCGGCGCCGTGCTGGTCAAGGACGGCCGGGTCGTGGGCCGGGGATATCATCAGCGGGCGGGCGGTCCCCACGCCGAAGTCAACGCCATCGACCATGCGGGTGAGCGGGCCCGGGGGACGACCCTATATGTCAACCTGGAGCCGTGCAACCACTTCGGCCGCACACCGCCCTGCACCCACAAGATCCTGGATGCTGGCATCCGGCGGGTGGTGGTGGCGATGGGCGACCCGAACCCCGGCGTAGCGGGTGGCGGCAGCAGATACTTGCAGGATTGCGGCATCGAAGTGACCACGGGCATTTGTGAAAAGGAGGCCCGGACGCTGAACGAAGCCTTTATCACGTGGGTCACCACCGGCAGGCCTTTTGTCATTGTCAAATGCGCGGCGACCCTCGACGGGCGCATTGCCACACGCACCGGCGACTCCCGCTGGGTCACCGGCCCATCCGCCCGCCAGTTCGTCCATCGGCTCCGCCATGCGGTCGACGGCATCATGGTCGGCGTGGAGACCGTTAAAAAAGACGATCCAAGCCTGACCACGTGTCTGGATGGCGTAGACGGCTCGGACCCCACACGCATCATCCTGGACACCCACTTGTCAATCCCGCTGACGTCCACGCTGCTGCACCAGACCTCTCCCGCACCCACGTGGGTGGTCTGCGGGGAGAATGCACCGGCAGATCGCCAGGCAGCATTGGCGGCTGCCGGTGCACGGGTCGTCACCGCCTCGTTGAAAGATGGCCGCATCAACCTGTCGGCATTGATGCCGCAACTGGGCGAAATGGGCATCACCAGCCTGCTGATCGAGGGTGGGGGCATGGTCCTCGGTTCGGCTTTTGCCGCCGGCATCGTGAATAAGGTATGTTTCTTCTACGCGCCGAAAATATTGGGCGGTGATGATGGGATTCCGATTTGCCGGGGGGCGGGACCGGAGCGCATGCACCAGAGCATCGCCGTGCATGATTTGACGGTGCTCCGATTCGACACGGACGTCATGCTTCAGGGCTATCTGAAACCCTTTTGATTCATTGACAACAAGCGTTTACACATTATTCTTACGGACATGTTCACAGGAATCATCGAAGGTTTAGGCGCCATTTCGGCCATCCACCCGTCTGGTCAGGGGAGCCGGATTTCAATCGTTTCGGATTTCGATCTCAAAGGAACCAGCATCGGGGACAGCATTGCCGTGAACGGCGCCTGCCTGACCGCCGTGAGCCTGCAGGGAAGCCGGTTTACCGTAGATGTCTCCCCCGAGACCCTGAAGCGAAGCGTATTGGGCCGGATCAAGCTCGGTGAACGGGTCAATCTGGAACGGGCGCTGCGGCTGTCGGACCGGCTCGATGGTCACCTGGTTTCTGGCCACATTGACGGCATGGGCACCCTGCGCGAAAGGAAAACCCTGGCCAACGCCATCATCATCACGATCGGTGTAGAGCAATCCCTTTCCCGTTACATGATCGAAAAAGGATCCGTGGCCGTGGACGGAACCAGCCTGACGATCAACCGCTGCGACAGCACCACGTTCGAGGTAAGCATCATTCCCCACACGGCCGGCATGACCACCGTCGGCTTCAAAAAGGAGGGAGATGCGGTCAACATCGAAACCGATATGATCGGAAAGTATGTTGAACGCTTTGTTATGAACCGCGGTCCAGCGGACCGCAAACCCGGAAAATCAGACGGCGGCATCGATATGGCCATGCTGGCCAAGTCCGGATTTATCTGACCTATTAACGAACTGCAGGAGAATGCTCCACCATGCCAAAAATTACCATCGACCAGGCCATCGAAGATATCCGCAATGGCAACATGGTCATCCTCGTCGACGATGAAGATCGGGAAAACGAAGGCGACTTGACCATGGCGGGGGAAAAGGTGACCCCCGAAGCCATCAACTTCATGGCCAAGTACGGCAGGGGCCTCATCTGCCTGTCGCTGACCGCTCAAAAATGTGCCCAGTTGAACCTGCCCATGATGGTGCAAAACAACACCAGCCCTTTTGAAACCGGATTCACCGTCTCCATCGAGGCCAAATGCGGGGTCACGACCGGAATCTCGGCCGCCGATCGGGCCACCACCATCGCTGCTGCCGTGGCCGACGACGCCAAACCCGGAGACCTGACCCGGCCGGGCCACATATTCCCGCTGCGGGCGCGTGACGGCGGGGTCATGGTGCGTGTGGGTCAGACCGAAGGAAGCGTAGACCTCGCGCGACTGGCCGGCCTCAGGCCGGCAGGCGTCATCTGCGAAATCATGGACGACGACGGCACCATGGCACGCATGCCGGCGCTTGAAGAATTCAGCCGGCAGCACGGCATCGGGATCTGCACCATCGCCGACCTGGTGGAATACCGCATTCGAACGGAAAGCTTCGTTCACCGGGCCGCGGAAACCATCATCCCCACCCTGCATGGCGGCGACTTTAAAATGATCGCTTTTGAAAACGACGTGGACAACCTGACTCACATCGCCCTGGTAAAGGGAGAGATCGACCCGGAAACGCCCACCATGGTGCGGGTGCACTCGGAATGCATGACCGGTGACATCTTCGGTTCCATGCGCTGCGACTGCGGTGACCAACTGCACAAGGCCATGGCGATGATCGCCGCCGAAGGGTCCGGTGTCATCCTCTACCTGCGCCAGGAAGGCCGGGGCATTGGCCTGATCAACAAGCTCAAGGCCTACGAGCTGCAGCGATGCAAGGGCATGGACACGGTGGAGGCCAACCTGAAGCTGGGGTTCAAGGATGACATGCGTGACTACGGCATCGGCGCTCAAATGCTGGTCAACATCGGTGTGCGCAAGATGCGCCTGCTAACCAACAACCCCAAAAAGATGGTCGGGCTTCAGGGCTATGGGCTGAGCATGGAGGAGCAGGTGCCCATCGAGGTTGAGCCCAACGAATACAACCGGTGCTATCTCGAGTGCAAAAAGCTTAAAATGGGCCATACGCTCAGTTTTCAAGAAACCGTAAACCATCAATAAGGAGAGGAAAACCGTCCTATGCCGAATATCATCGAAGCCGGCCTGGTTGCCAAAGGTAAGCGGTTCGGCATCATCGCCAGCCGTTTCAACGATTTCATTACCGACCGACTCGTAGGCGGCGCCATCGATGCACTGACCCGCAGCGGTGCCGAAGACGCAGACATCGATCTCGTCAAGGTGCCCGGTGCCTTCGAAATTCCCATGGTTGCCCTGCGCATGGCAAAAAGCAACAAGTATCATGCGATCGTCTGTCTGGGGGCGGTTATTCGCGGTGCCACGCCCCATTTTGACTATGTATGCGCCGAGGCCTCCAAGGGCATCGCCCAGGTGAGCATGGAGACCCAGGTGCCTGTCATCTTCGGCATTGTGACCACGGACAGCATCGAACAGGCCATCGAGCGGGCCGGCACCAAGGCGGGCAACAAAGGCTGGAGTGCAGCCGTCGCCGCCATCGAGATGGCCAACCTGATGGAGACGGTGGACAAGGGGTGACCATGGGAACCCGCCGATTATCCAGAGAGCGGGCCCTGCAGGCCCTGTTTTATATGGACATGCACCGGGACCCGGTGGATGACCCCGTTGGACAGTTCTGCAGCAGTTTTGCACCGGACAAACCCACACAGCCGTTTTTCCACCGTTTGGTGGATGGGGTGCAGGAAAACCGCAAAGCGATCGACTCGGTGATCGAACAGTTCTCCAGCAACTGGAAACTCTCGCGCATGTCCGGCGTGGATCGCAATGTATTGCGCATCGCCGTATTCGAACTGCTCTATTGCGCCGACATCCCTCCCAAAGTTTCCATCAACGAGGCCATCGACGTGGGTAAACGTTTCGGTACCGATGAGTCCGGCGCCTTTATCAATGGCATCCTGGACAGCATCCGGTTGGCCATGCAGGAAGACAAAATTACCTACATCCCCAAGGCCACCTGATGATGGGTCCTGATATAGTGGAAGTTCAATTATGAATTCTTAATTTTGTATGAAAGTATTCCATCGTTTTACAATTGACAGAATACATTAATTCAACGTTCAACATTAAAAATTAACAAATCCGTCAGGAGGAACGAATTGATTATCCGTCAAATGGCCCTGGGCCCCATTCAGGCAAATTGTTTCATTCTGGGGTGTGAAAAGACGCGCCAGGCCGTGGTCATCGATCCCGGGGATGATGCCGATCGCATCCTCACCCGTCTGGCCGGGGACAGGTTGACCGTGGTTCAGATCATCAACACCCATGGCCACTTTGACCACGTAGGCGCCAACAAGCGGCTCAAGGAAGCCACCGGTGCAGAGATCCTGATCCACCTTTCCGATGCCCCTATGCTCACCCAGTTGTCGGCCACGGCGGCCGCCTGGGGACTGGCGGCGGAAAACTCACCCAGGGCGGATCGGCTGCTGGAAGACGGGGATACCATCGCCTTTGGCACCCATTCCCTGAAGGTGCTTCACACCCCCGGCCACACCACCGGCGGCATTTGCCTCTACGTCGAATTCACCCATGCGGACGCCCTTCAAAAAGCGGTATTCGTAGGCGATACCCTCTTTGCCGGCTCTATCGGCAGAACCGATTTTCCCGGCGGCAATTTCGACACCCTGATCAACAGCATCCGGACCAAGCTCTTTACCCTGGACGATGATGTCAAGGTTTATCCGGGGCACATGGGCAACACCGCCATCGGTGTTGAAAAACGGACCAACCCGTTCTGCGGGATGGGATAATATGCCGCTATCCGTATCCAGAAAAAAAACCCGCCGCATCATGGTGGGTGGCGTTGCCGTGGGTGGCGGGGCACCCATCAGCGTCCAGTCCATGACCAATACCAAAACCGATGATGTCACGGCGACCGTGGGACAGATTCAGCAGCTGACCCAAGCCGGCTGTGAAATCGTCCGCCTGGCGGTCCCGGACCGATCCGCTGCCGATGCCATCCCCCGGATTAAAAAACAAATTGCCATCCCCCTGGTTGCGGACATCCATTTCGACCACCGCCTGGCGATTGCATCGGCCAGGGGCGGTGCCGATGGCCTGCGGTTTAACCCCGGCAACATCGGCAGCCGAAGGCACATCAAGGCCCTGGTCGATTGTGCCAGGGACCACGGGATTCCCATTCGCATCGGCGTCAACGCCGGCTCCCTTGAAAAGGATATCCTCGACGCGCACAAGGGGGTGACCGCTGCAGGCATGGTCGAAAGCGCGCTTCGACATGCGGCCCTGCTGCAGGATCTGGATTTTCAGGATATCAAGATATCCATCAAAGCATCGGACGTGCCCCGAACCCTTGAGGCCTATCGACTGCTGTCGCAAAAAACCGACCTGCCCCTTCACGTGGGCGTTACCGAAGCCGGGTCACTTTATTCGGGCATCGTCAAGTCGGCGCTGGGTATCGGCACCCTGCTGGCCGAGGGCATCGGGGATACCCTGAGGGTCTCCCTCACCCGCGACCCGGTGGAGGAGATCCGGGTGGGCTACGAAATCCTTCGGGCGCTGGACATCCGCCACCGCGGACCGGAAATCATCTCTTGTCCCACCTGCGGACGATGCGACATCCCCCTGTTTGACATTGTGGACAAGGTGGAAAAAGCCTTGATGACACGCACCACCCCGGTAAAACTGGCAATCATGGGTTGTGTGGTCAATGGCCCCGGAGAAGCCCGCGAAGCAGACATCGGCGTGGCCGGCGGCTGCGGGGTGGGGATCCTGTTTAAAAAGGGGAAAGTGGTCAAAAAATTTCCCGAAGAGCGGCTGGTGGAAGTGGTTCTGGAAGCCGTGGACGAGTTTGAACAGCAGACAAAATCGCATTGAACTAAAACAGTTAGGATACACACATGGGGAAACCGCAGAAAAACGCCATCTCGCCATCGCGGGACGAGGACTATCCGGAATGGTATCAGGAGGTCATTAAAGCTTCCGATATGGCTGAACACGCACCGGTGCGTGGCTGTATGGTCATCAAGCCGTGGGGATACGCCCTGTGGGAAAACATCGTGGCCCGGATGGACCGCCTGTTCAAGGCCACCGGCGTGAAAAACGCTTATTTTCCGCTCTTCATTCCGGTCAGTTTTCTGGAAAAAGAGGCTGAGCATGTGGACGGGTTTGCCAAAGAATGCGCCGTGGTCACCCATCACCGGCTGGAAAAAGGGCCCGGCGGCGGGCTGGTTCCCGGCGGCCCCCTCGCCGAGCCTCTGGTGGTCCGTCCAACGTCGGAAACCATCATCGGTGATTCTTTTTCCAAGTGGGTGAGCAGCTATCGTGACCTGCCCCTGCTGATCAATCAGTGGGCCAACGTGGTGCGCTGGGAAATGCGCACACGGATCTTCCTGCGTACCAGCGAATTCCTGTGGCAGGAGGGGCACACCGCCCATGCCACGGATACGGAGGCGATCGAACGAACCAAGATGATGCTCAACGTATATACCCGCATGGTCCAGGGCGATCTGGCCATGCCGGTCATCGAGGGCAGCAAGACTGCAGCGGAGCGTTTCCCCGGCGCCGTGGATACTTTGTGCATCGAAGCCATGATGCAGGATCGCAAAGCCCTGCAGGCGGGAACCTCACACTTTCTGGGGCAGAACTTCGCCAGAGCCTCCAATATCCGATTCCAGACCGAAAAGGAAACCGAGGACTTCGCCTGGACCACGTCATGGGGGACCTCCACGCGCATGATCGGCGGGCTGATCATGACCCATGGCGATGACGACGGCGTCATCATGCCGCCGCGGGTTGCACCGGCGCACGTGGTGCTACTACCCATTTTCAGAACCCCGGACGACCGGCAAAAAGTGATGGATTACGTCAATGGACTGGCCGCGACCTTAAGGGAGATGGTCTACGCCGGCCGGGATTTGGTGGTAGAAGTAGACGAGCGGGATATTGGCGGTGCCCGGGGCTGGGACTGGATTAAAAAAGGCATCCCGGTGCGGGTGGAAATCGGACCGCGGGACATGGCCGAAGACGCCGTGTTCGTCGGCCGTCGTGACAAATCGCATCGCGATAAAACGGCGATGAAGCGTGAGGCCTTCGTGGCGCAACTGCCAGCCATCCTGGACGACATTCAGGGTCGCCTCTTCGCGCGGGCCTGCCGTTTCAGGGATGAACACACCCGCACGGTAGATCACCGCAACGATTTCTACGACTGGTTTACACCCAAGAATCTGGAGAAACCGGAAATCCACGGCGGCTTTGCCATGTCACACTGGTGCGGGGAGGGCGCCTGCGAAGCCCAAATCAAAGCGGACCTCAACGTCACCATCCGCTGTATTCCGTTGGGGGCACAAAAGGAACCGGGGACCTGTATCTGCTGCGGTAAACCCAGTCACACGCGTGTGGTATTCGCCAAAGCATATTAATGATTCGAATCACCGACATCATTGACAAGGTCCTTGAAAACCACCCGGATGCGGACGTGGACATCGTCGACCGTGCCTATATCTTCTCGGCCCGGGTCCATGACGGCCAGATGCGCCTGTCCGGTGAGCCCTATCTTTCCCACCCGCTGGAGGTGGCCGGCATCCTGGCGGAAATGAAACTGGATTCGGTAAGCATTGCCGCCGGCCTGCTCCACGATGTGATCGAGGACACCCATGCCACGGAAGAAGAAATTGAAGAGATGTTCGGGCATGACGTCCTGCACATCGTCTCCGGCGTCACCAAGCTGAGCAAGCTGCCCTTCAACAGCGCCCAGGCCAGGGAGGCGGAGAGCATTCGCAAGATGCTGCTGGCCATGGCCGACGACATCCGAGTCATCCTCATCAAGCTGGCCGACCGTCTCCACAACATGCGGACCCTTCAATTTCATAAAAACGCGGCAAAAAAGAAGAAGATCGCCAGGGAAACCCTCGACATCTATGCGCCCATCGCCTCCCGGCTGGGCATCTACTGGATCAAGAACGAGCTGGAAAACCGATCCTTTCAATTCCTGAATCCCGAGGCCTACGAAGAGATTCAACGCCGGGTGGACAAAGACAAGGAGGACCGGGAAAATTATGTGGAAACCGTCAAGCGCTACATTCAGAAAAAGCTGGATGAGAACGGTCTGAAGGCCGAAGTCAGCGGACGCTACAAGCATTTTTACAGCATCCACCAGAAGATGCTCAGCCAGAACCTGCCCTTTGAGGAAGTCTACGACATCATCGCCTTCAGGATCATCCTGGAAACCATTCCCCAATGCTACGAAGCGCTGGGACTCATGCACAGCCTCTGGCGTCCCATCGCCAAAAAGTTCAAGGATTACATCGGCATGCCCAAGCCGAACATGTACCAGAGCCTTCACACCACCGTCATCGGCCCCTTTGGTGAACGTATCGAGATCCAGATCCGCACCCATGAGATGGACCGGGTGGCCAAATCCGGCATCGCCGCCCACTGGAGTTACAAGGAGGGCAAGGTCATCGACGAGAATGTCTCCAAAACTTTTGCCTGGGTGCAGAATCTGGTGGAGAATCAGGAGGCTTTCAGGGACCCCAATGAATTTCTTGAGAATGTTCGCATCGATCTTTTCCCCGACGAGGTCTATGTATTCACCCCCCAGGGGCAGATCAAGTCCCTGCCCAAGGGAGCTACACCGGTGGATTTTGCCTACCTGATCCACACGGAAGTGGGCGCGCAGTGTGTCGGCGCCAAGGTAAACGGCCGGATGGTCCCCTTGAAATACGAGCTTCAAACCGGTGAAATCGTTGAGGTGACCACCAGCAAGGGGCACCACCCGTCAAAAGACTGGCTCAATTTCGTCAAGACGGTCAAGGCGCGATCCCGCATCCGGCAATGGATCAAGACCCAGGAAAAGGAACGCAGCATCTCTTTGGGCCGGGAGATGTGCGAAAAGGCCTTCCGCAAGTATCGACTGAACTTCAATGCCCTGATCAAAACCGAAGAGATGGAAAAAGTCGTGGAGAGCTTCGGGTTTAAGCAGACCGATGATCTGGTTGCCAGCGTGGGTTATGGCAAAGTCACGCCGCTGCAGATCATCCGCAAGATCACGCCCAAGGAAGCGGTGGACGACACCGAGTCCTTGTTCAGCAAAATCGTCGCCAAAGACAGGAGAAAAAAAGAAAAAGGCGGGGTGGTGGTCAAGGGGGTGGACGACATCCTGGTCCGCTTTGGCAAATGCTGCCAACCCGTTCCCGGTGACCCGATCACCGGCTACATCACCCGTGGATACGGCGTAACCGTTCACCGCACCACCTGCGTGAATGCCATGAAATTGAATCCGGAACGCCAGATCGAGGTAGAATGGAACCAGGAGATGACCGAATCCTACCCGGTCAAAATAGTCGTTCGTTCCCTCGACCGGGTGGGTTTGCTGGCGGATGTGGCGGCCAATATCAGTAAGAGCGGCGCCAATATATTGAGTGCCAATACGGAGACCCAGGACAACCAGACAGTGGACAGCTATTTTACGCTGTCGGTCCAGGGCACGGACCATCTGACCCGTGTGGTGGAGTCACTAAAGCATGTCAAGCAGGTGCTGGAAGTCAAACGGTTGGGTTAGGCGGCCTTGACCACATTGCCCGACTTGATGCATTGGGCGCAAACCAGCATCTTTTTCACCTGCCCCTTGTGAATCGCCCGAACGCTCTGAAGATTTGGATTGAACCGTCGTTTGGTGATGTTATGGGCGTGGCTGATGTTGCTTCCCACCATGGGTTTCTTGCCACATATTGCGCACATTTTTGACATGACTGATAATCTCCCTTGCTTGGCTTTGATCAACTCACGGGCCGTTCGGCGCCGGCTGTTTTCAAACTCGGTTCTGTTACATTAAATCTTAGCGGATGTAAAGCATTTTTGTATCGGCAAGGTTGGCCGCAAAGAGAGGCGCTGCCGAGAATCATGGCGCCGAGGGCACTTCCGGCGGCTGCAACTCAGACTGAAGCCAGGCGTCACAGTTGGCCAGGTAGGTGAGGGCCTGGTAAAGGTAGCCCACATCCGGATACTTCTCTACCACCGCCGTGAACCGGACCTTGGCCGCCTTGTAGTTCTTATTCTTATAGTAGAAACGCCCCACGTAGAACTCATGCCCGGAAATGCTCTGGTAGCAGGCCACCATGTCACTCCGCGCCATGCCGGCATAGGCATCATTCGGATATTGCTGAACCAGTCGCTGGTAGGTTTCCAAGGCCTTGGCGGCATTGGACTGATCTCTGTCGATCGTATCGATCTGGTTGAAATAAGAACGGCCGATGCGGAAAATCACATAAGGAACGGCTTCGTTACGAGGATGGAGCTGCTCGAACTCTTCGTAGGCGAAGATGGCATCGGCATAGGATTCCAGATTGAAATAGGCATCGGCAATCTTCAGCTCCGCCAGAATGGCATAACGGGAAAACGGATACCAGTCCCGCAGTTTCTCGAAGGATTCAACGGCTTTTTTATATTTGCCGGCCTCAAAATAATCGACGCCTTCTTGAACCAGCTCCTGAGCGGACTTTTCCTCTTTGGATTCAAACCAGGCGCAACCGGTAACAATCAGCAGGACACCCAGACAGACAAGCAGCAACCGTTTCATGATCAGCGACACCCCGTTGCATGTGGGAACGCGGTGGTTCCCGTTGGCCTAACCGACACCGGCGGTGTTCCCTTCAGGGCCACCGCCGGCCAATCACCTAAATGGATAAGCACAAAAAAGGTGACGATGTCACATCATGACAGAACGTTTTTCAGGGCCTCTTCCAGCTTGGATTTGGCCACCATGCCGGTGATCTGGTCCGACACTTCACCATTTTTAAAGAATATCAGGGTCGGAATCGCCTTGATGCCGAATTTACCCGGCGTTACCGGATTGTCGTCAACATTGCACTTGGTGAATTTCACTTTGTCCCCATAGGCTTTGGCCAATTCATCAAGAATGGGACCGATGGCCTTGCATGGGCCGCACCAGGGAGCCCAGAAATCAACGACAGCGGGCTTATCGCTCTTCATTACCTCTGCATCAAAGCTGCTGTCCTCTATTTCGATAATACCTTCTGCCATGATGAGATATCCTTTCAATGGTGGTTTGGGAAGCTAAAAATTCTAATCAAGATAATAATACGGCCCTTGATTGTCAACCGTTCCTGTATGTTTCCGGAATCGGCGACCCGGTCGCCGGACAGCCAATTGACTTTTCCTGCAACAGGCGCTTTCAAGCCAAAGGAATCGCGGCCGCGGCATATCCTCAGGACGCTCTGGCGGCGATGTCACTCCATTTGCAGGCCTGCAGATACAGGACGGGGAGGGTTTTGCCGTCGAGCTTCAGCGCCTGGGACAGGCGGGACACCCGGTCCCATTGACCGGCCTCGTATGACCGCACCAGTTCGATGTATCCGGCGAGGCGCCCCTTGGCGTCAATCAGGGCCTGTTTGATCTGGCTGGAAAGGGGCAGTTCAGCCAATATCTTGTCCATGGGCTGGTCAATGATGGCATCGATGAGGGAAAACATACCCAGGGTGAACATCTCCGAAGGGGATGTTTGCTCATGGGCGTCGGCGCCTATCAGTTCACAGAACTTGCCCCGGATGCAGGCCGCCCGGATCAGCTCGTCGGGTTTGCCTTCCGCCAGCCGTGACATGGCGACGAGAGAAACAAAGCGGCGGATCTCTTTTTCTCCCAGATAAACCAGGGCCTGCTTCACGGAAGTCACTTTGCTAACACGGGCAAAAAAGGCAGAGTTGATATACCTGAACAACTTGTAGGAAAGGCCGATGTCCCGCGCTATCAGCCGTTCCAGTTCGTCGCGGCAGAAGGTGTCGCTGTTGATCTGGGCCATGATCATCATCAGGGACAGTTGGGATCCTTGAATTTCCCGTCCCTGAAGAATCTCTGGTTTGCAGAAAAAGTACCCCTGAAACAATTCGAAGCCCATTTTCTGGGCCGCCTCAAACTCTTCGTGGGTCTCCACCTTTTCGGCCAGCAGGCGCAGGCTGTTCCTGGAAAGTTGCTTCAGGTAGTCATCGATCGCCGCTTTTGGCGTATGCCGGAAATCGAATTTGATGATGTCCGCCATGGCGATGAGCGGTTCCAACGCGGGCAGATACACGAAATCATCCAGGGCAATGGTGTAGCCGTCGGCCGCCATCTGGGCGCAGGCATCGATCAGCACCGGGTCAGGCTTGACGTCTTCGAGAATTTCGATCACCGTGGTTTCTTTGGGCAGCAGAAGGGGAACCCGCTTTTCCAACAGGTTCTGGGTAAAATTGATAAACGCCTTTCTTCCCCCGGCCAATGTATCGATCCCAATGGTGAAAAAGGTGTTGGCCAACAGGTTCGTGGTGGCCACATCCCCGTCGATATCGGGAACATAATTGGCCGTTCCGTCACGAAACAGGAGCTCGTAAGCGAAGATTTTCTTATTTTTATCGAATATGGGCTGCCGGGCGACGTAAACATTTTCCATATGGGTTTCTATCACGTTGTTGCCGTAGGGTTATTATGCACTGGGGCACGGACCGGACCCTGCAGGGTTCATTATCGACCCCATGAGCCATAACTTTAACCCTTGCCAGCCATCTGGAAATTGACATGGGCCGGCCATCTCTGCTACCTCTTTTTTTGAAAGCGCAACTGTCCGAGAACACACCTCAACGAGAAAAGGGGATGCCAATGGGTGAAAAAATTCGCATCGGTTCACTGATTTCAGGCGGCGGGACCAACCTTCAGGCGATTATCGACGCCTGTGAAGACGGCCGGATCGATGGGGAGATGGCCTTTGTGGCATCGGACCAATCCGGGGTGAAAGGCCTGGAGCGGGCCCGTAACCACAACATCGCCAGTTTCGTGGTGGAATATGGGCCGTTCATTCAAGCCTACCGGCAGGATCCGGCGAACTTCAGGCTGCCAGACGATTTCGACTTCTCGGAGATACGGGCCAAACAGCACCTGTTTCCAGCCGATGACCCCAAGGATCGCATCCGGTCATTTCTTAGCACCCGGGCAGCAGCCGAGAGTCGCCTGCTGTCAGAAATCAAGGCCCACGGACCGGTGGACCTGCTCGTGCTGGCCGGCTTCATGCGCAACCTGACCCCCTATTTTATCGACCGCTTCAACACCAATCCGGGCAATCCGCGAATCATGAATATTCATCCAGCGATTCTACCATCATTTCCTGGCGTTGACGGCTACGGGGACACGTTCCGCTACGGGTGCAAGGTTGGCGGATGCACGGTACACTATATTGATTACGGGGAGGATTCGGGGCCCATCATCGGCCAGCGGGCCTTTCCCATCCTGGAAACCGATACCCTGGACGACGTCAAGCGCAAGGGCCTGGAACAGGAGTGGCAGCTCTATCCCGAATGTATCCAGAATTTTGCCCGGGGACTGCTGAAAACCGTGAACCTGACCCACCGCCTCGACGACGGCCGGGTCGTCCAGCGCACCGTGGTAAAGATTGCCCGCCCCGCTTTGCGGGATTGAGGAATTGAGGATCCAATCCATTCAATCCCTCAATTCCTCAATTCCTCAATTCTTTATAGGTATTTTATCATCATGGGGATGGCCACGAAGGTGCCGGCGGCGCTGCCCAGGTTGGTAAACACCACCACCAGCAGAATGCGGGTCACCTTATTGCGCCAGAAGCCTTTGACTGAGAGGATGTCCAGGGGCAGGCTTTCGAAATCCTTGACCTTGGGCTTGCGGGAAAAGGCCTCTACCAGGCCGGACACCCACCCGGCGGCAATCATTGGGTTGAGGGAGGTCAATGGCGCCGCCAGGATGGACGAGAGGATCGTCAGCGGGTGTCCCAGGGCGATCAGGGCGCCCAGGCCGGCCAGAATGCCGTTGGCCAGAATCCACCAGGTGACCATATCGGCGCCGGCACCCGCACCGCCACGGAAAAAACCATAGATGATCAGTATGCAGATGAAAAAAGGGATGCACCATTTAAGGAATCCGGACAGCCGGCTTTTGGCGGGCAGGGATTCCAGGGCGTGGATGTCAACGGGCTGGTCCCAGTACTGCTTGATGCCGGGTACGTGGCCGGCGCCCACCACGGCGACAATGGTATCCCCGGGTGCCGTGCGGATCTTTTCCGTCAAGTAGCGATCCCGTTCGTCGATGAGGCACGTACGCACCTGGGGCATGGATTTGCCCACCTCGTCCAGAATGGAAGCCAGCATATCCTGCTGCTTCATCTTTTCCACATCCGCCTCGCTGATCTCGTCAACCTCTCCCAGGGACAGAACCAGCTGGAAGAGCAACTTGACCTTGCCCCACAGCCCCATGCTTCGCCAGGTCCGCGACAAGGTGATGCGGATATCCCGATCCGCCAGATGAACAGCGGCCCCCACGGCTTCGGCCGAATCCATGGCCTGGATCATCTCCTGGCCGGGAGCCACCTCCAACCGGCTGGCAATTCGTTTTTGAAAGGATGCCAGCATCAGGTTGGAAAGCAGGAGCAATGCCTTTTTTTCTTTGATCACCTTGATGATGTCCATCTCCTGCCAGTGGTCTTTTTGGCGAATGGACTGAGCGCGGCTCTCGCAGAGCTCCACACAGACCGTATCGGGTTTCACGTCGGCGATAATTGCTTCGACCAGATCCACGCTCTCCTTGGACACATGGGCGGTGCCGACAAGGACAATCCGTTTGCCGTCATGATTCAGATGGTGGAGCATCTCGCTGTTGAGTTTATCGTTCATCGAATATATGTTACTTTCCTTATTGTCGGGGACGTTCCCGGCAGTTAAAAGCTGAGCCAATATATACGCTCTGCCGGTGATGTCAATTGATGATTCCCGACGCGTTGCTTCCCTAAAAGCGACAGGCCGGCACCCATGGTGTCGGCGAACACCAAACTGGGCTGGATAACCTGATGCCGAAACATCACGCTTCGAAAAACCCGTTTACCATCGACACCGAACCCTTTTACCTGCACACCGGCGACGAGATCCGCATGTTCGAAGCCGCGGCATCGGCCCGCCTGCCCGTCATGCTCAAAGGTCCGACCGGATGCGGGAAGACCCGTTTCGTGGAACATATGGCCTTCCGGCTCAAGCGTCCCTTGATCACCGTGGCCTGCCACGAAGATCTGTTTGCCTCGGACCTCATCGGCCGCTACCTGCTGAAAAACGATGAAACCGTCTGGGTGGACGGCCCCCTGACCCGGGCCGTTCGCATGGGCGCCATCTGCTATCTGGACGAGGTGGTCGAAGCCCGCAAGGATACCACCGTGGTCATCCACCCGTTGACGGACAACCGCCGAACCCTCTCCATCGATAAAAAAGGGGAGGTGGTCCAGGCGCATCCCGACTTTCTCATGGTGATCTCCTACAACCCGGGCTACCAGTCGGTGCTCAAAGACCTGAAGCAAAGCACCCGCCAGCGCTTCGTGGCCCTTGCCTTCGACTACCCGGACCCGGACGATGAATCCCGAATCGTGGCCGTCGAAGGGAATGTGGAAGACGTGACGGCTGCACGGCTGGTCACCCTGGCCGGGAAGATCCGCAATATCAAAGAATACGGCCTCACAGAAGGGGCGTCCACCCGACTGCTCATTTATGCTGCCCGCCTGATCCGGATGGGTATCACCTTTAAAAGCGCCTGCACCGCTGCCCTGTGCCAACCGCTCACCGATGACGACCGGCTGCAGGAAACCCTCAACGACCTCATTGACGACCTGTTGTAGTATGGATCCGGGCATGCCCACCGCCACCGATCGGACAATCCGAGAGATAATGGACCATCTGGCCATCGCCGATCCGAAGGCCGCTCAACGGATGTTCGGCCATCTGAATGGTTCAGATCGCTCACTGGAGGTCCACCACCTCAGCCGTATGGTGGATGAGGTGATTGAAGCCCTGACCGTGGAGATCTCCTACGGGCGAGAGCTGGCCGACGGGCTGGGCAGGATGCTGGCTGCCGGGGGCTCGGTCGATCTGCATCGATACCGCCGCCTGGTAAAAACAGCCGCCACCAGAGGACCCGCCCTGGCCGCTCTCTTTGCCCGGCACCTGGTGCCGGTGCTGGCCTGCGGTGATGACCACCTCGCCGATCGGTTCGGGGAAACCACACAGGTCATGCTGAAAAAAGGTACCTATACCCTTAAGGCCCCGCTGGAAACCCTCTCGGCAATGATCGAAGAGAAAGACATGGGCTGTGCCCACGCCTTTCTAGATCTTCTGTCCACCACCTATGCCCTGAAAACCTCTTACAACCGGACGGTCTACCTGACGCACACCCTGCCCCGTGCCGTGGACGGCTTCGCCCGTTCCCGCCGTTTATGGCAGATCCGGGGATTGGCGCGCATCATCCGGACAGATGAACGGCTGACCGACGCTTACCTTCAGGGGTTGGCGGCAGGCCTTCACCTGCTGTCGGAAGCGGCACTGAACCAATTTCTGGACCAGGCGATCCGGCAGTATCGTCATGCACCGGATCATCTAACCCGATTCCTCGCCCTCGAATCCCGCCGGGCGATGGAAATATGCCGTGCGCGCCAGGTGGTGGTGCCCCTGTCGGCAGTCCAGGCTGGACTTGAGCGCTATCTTCAGGCGCGCACCGGACTGGCCGTGGCTATTCGTCCCCTTTCCTCACTGTCGGAAAAACAGCCGACCAGCGCCCTGGGCGCACCGCTGGTTCGTTGCGATGGACGGGCCATCTACCTGCCTGACGAAATGGATCTCATGGAACGGCGGAAGGACAATGCCGCCCTTTACAAGCTGCTGGCCAAACTGGAAGCAGGCGCCATCGAATTCGGCACCTATGACCTGGATGTGGAAAAAACGCTGGATACCGCCGCCGTTGCCCCACGGTCGAATGCGGGTGACGCCGTCGCAGCCGAATCCGACCTGAGCCGTTTCCTGCGCGGGTTCGAAGACCCCATCCTGGCCCTGGACCTGTTCACCCTTTGCGAACACGCCCGCATCGCCCGTATGGTCAGCCGGCGCTATCCCGGCCTGTTTCGCCGACTCACCAAAGCCCTCACCGATCCCGCGCTTCGGGCCAGAGCCGGAATCAGGATCGGCGGCACATGGCTTCCTCTCTACCGGCAACTGGTGATGAATGAAGCGCAGGCGGCGGATCCTGCCTTGAAATCCGCGGGTCAGATCATGGCGGATCGCTTGAACCAGGCGACATCGTCAGGTGAAGGCACGGCAGAGACCAGTGCGCGGCTGACCATGGAATTCTACCCATCGCTGGCAGGTCTAATCAAGGCAACCGGTACGCCTGCCTATCTCCCCCTGACCCTGCCTTTCGGCCGGCGGCTGGATCCGTTTTTTTTCGGCCCCTTTCACACCACCTATCACTGCCTGGCCGCAGAAATTCGCTACACACTGTCCCAGCTGAACCTTCACGTCTTCCGGTCGGACATCCGTCACCTGCTCGTCCGGCAGAACGGCCGTATCTCGACTGCAGACCTCCGCCAACTGATCGTGAACCCCTCATCGGGAACTGCCTCTTCCGTTGACCTTTCCCGGCTGGCGAGAACATCCCTGGTATGCAGCCACGGGCTCGGACAGCCGGCCGACAGCACCGGTGACGCCAATGCCTTCCGCTACCGGGAATGGGACAGGTGCATGGGCGACTATCTTCCAGACCGGGTCCGCGTGCTGGAACGGGAAACCATCGGTTCAGACCCCGGATTCTACCGACAGACCCTCGATCATTTCCGCGGGCTGGTCAGGCGCATTCGCTACGCCTTCGAGCTGTTGCGACCCGAGGAGATAACCATCCTGCGCCAGTGGCCTGAAGGGGACGCTTTCGACTACCGGGCTCTGCTTGACTATGCCCTGGACAGGAAGGCGGGATTGATCCCCTCGGACCGCTTGTACATCAAACGAATGAAACGGGTGAGAGACGTGGCCATCCTGTTGCTGGTTGACCAGTCACGGTCCACGGCGAACGCCGTGGATGACCGGGACACGATGGTTCTGGATGTGGAAAAGCAGGCCATCGTGTTGCTCTGCGAAGCCCTGCAGGTGGTGGGAGACCGGTTTGCCATCGCCGGTTTTTCCGGCACCGGCCCGTTGGGTGTGGATTATTACCGGATCAAGGACCTGGATGCACCCGTTGACGATGCCGTAAAAGGGCGCATCAGTGCCATGGCCCCCCAGCGCAGCACGCGCATGGGGGCGGCCATCCGCCACGCCACCGCCCTGCTTTCCCCGGTGCAGGCCCGGGTGAGGCTGATCTTTATACTGGGAGACGGGTTTCCCAACGACCTATCTTACAAGGGATCCTATGCAGTGGAAGACACCCGCCGGGCGGTCATGGAGGCCCGCGCCGCCGCCATCCATGTCAAGGCCATCACCGTCACGACCGTCGACAACGGACAGCTGGATCGGCTCTATGGCCGAAACCACCATACACGCATCGGCAATATCCGCGACCTGCCGGACAGGTTGGTGAGGGTTTACAGTATGCTGACCCGGCATTAAAATAGACCTAATCGTTCACACGTTCAGGGTTCACCGTTCAAGGTTAAGGTATTCTCTCTATCGGTGGACGCAACCCGCCCAAAGATGGTTTGAACCTGGAACCCTGAACCCGTGAACGGTTGCGAAAGGAGTGGCTTTGAAAATTTTCGACGACGTCTTGAACTGGGACGGGTATGGCGGAAAATTCAACCTGGCGGCCGGGCGTTGCCGGTTGAGGCTGTTTGACCTGTCCAGGAACGACACAGCAGGCGTGCCGTTGCTCAAACCCATCATCGCCGTGGTCTCCGACCTGCCCGGCGACCGGCTGCCCGCCATGAAAAAAGTCTCTGTGCGGGCCTGCATCAGCCACGTGGCCACCACCATCGTCCACCGCTTCAAAATCGACCACAACCGCATGGTGCTGGTCGAGTTTTATCCCCGCGAGACCTACGGACGGGAGTCCGAAAAAGTCATCCCGGAAAAGTACGATGTCGTCGATCTGAAATGGCACGGCGATAAAGCCTTGTTTCCTGGCTGGCGCCCACTGAAGCCGCCCCTGCTGGAGATCGTCCGCACCCTGGTGGCCGGCAGCATTTAGTTCAACAGACGGCGCATTGGTGTTTCATCGAGAACGCAAAATGAAAAAAAGAGACCCACACCGATCCAAACCGTTCCTTAAACCCCAGGTAATCCAAAAAGGGGATGCGCCCCCGTGCCTCCGCAACGGATGTCAATGCCGCGGATGCTTCGGATGGCAGAACATGCTGCGTGCCGCAGAAAACCAACCGACGTGGCAAAAATACCCCCTTTGCTGCCCGATGACCGGACTGACCCTGAAATACGGAAAGCCGTAGATGCGCACCGACAGCCCTCCGTCAATGTGCAGCGTCCATTATGGTTCTCACTTTTTCAGATAAGGACTGCAGGTCAAAAGGCTTTTGGATGAATCCGTTGCACCCCCGGTTCAGGATGGCGGTCGCTTGTCCATCAATGCTGTAGCCACTGGAAAGCAGCACGTTGACACCGGGGTCGACCTCCTTCAATTGATCGTAGGTTTGGCCACCGCCCATATCCGGCATGATCATGTCCAGAATGACCAGACGGATCCGGTCCCCATCGCTCCGGTAGATCTCGACGGCCTCTTTCCCGTCTTTGACAACAAGAACCGCATAGCCGAGGGCGGTCAGCATCGCCTGGCCGACATCGAGAATCAGTGGATCGTCATCAACCACAAGGATGGTCTCGTTGCCTTCTTGTGCCGATGCGCGAATCACGGTTGCGTCGCCCAGCGGTGCGTCGGTTGCCTTCAGGTGGATGGAAAAGGTGGTTCCCTGTCCCTTCCGGCTGCTCACATCCATAAAACCACCGTGATTTCGAACAATGCCGTAGGCGGAGGACAGGCCCAGCCCAGTCCCCCGGCCAACGGTTTTGGTCGTAAAAAATGGGTCGAAAATTCGCTCCATGGTAGCCGGATCCATCCCCGTCCCCGTATCGGTGATGGTGATTTTTACATAGTTTCCCGACTCGGCCCCATGGGGCAGATAAGGCTTCATGCGGTTGGCCACACCATAAACCTCGCGCTCGGGATCGCTGGCCAGGATATACCATTCCCAGGGTTCGAAGTAGTCGACCATGGCCAGACTCCTGCCCGCTGGCGTCTGATGGATCAGCCGGCTTCTCTCTGGCTGGAGGGTTGGAAACCATGGTTCCTGGCTCATGTTCCGGCCAACCATGGCGGGATCAGGATGCACGGCCAAAAGGCCTTGCCGGTCGATGGCAAAAACAAAGCCCCGTTCCCCCACCTCGATGACCGACATGGCTGCGCCGGCATCCATTTTTGCCTTGGCGATACTGGCCGGGATATCCTCCAGGCCATACCGATGGAGCATGTCATCATGCCCGACGGCAATCTGAAGCGCCTCGGAAAGCCGGGTGCCCAGCCAGGTCTCAGCCAATTCCGTGAGCGCCGTACGAGAAAAATGATAGGCGACGCCAACGGTGGAAAGAAGCAAGAGAAAAACCAGCGGCAGCGTATAGATCAAGACTTTGGAATAGGTGTTCATCAGCCATCCTTATATGCGGATCGGGGCGCAAGGTTTTCTATGGGCTTAATTTTATTCGTGTTCTCTCGGTAAATTGGGGATAAAGCGCCATGGTGGAAATCAAGGTGTGTCCGTAATCAACCCTGGTTTTGCGGGCATAGCACTGTTTGGTGAACATGATCGGAAAAGCGGCCATGTCATCCAGGATCCGAATCTGGGCCTGGGCCCATAGTTGGGTCTGTCTTTCCGGATCGATCTCCAGGCGTACCGCCTCGATCAATGGGTCAACCTTGTCATAATGAGCGAAATTGGTGTCGGGCTTGGAGCCGCTGACGACAATGGCGTCCGAATGAAAAAAGCGGCTTAGATAGGCATCCGCATTGGGGCGCCAGGCGACATAAATCACGATGGGTGTCAACGCTTGCCGAATTCGCTTGTGCATGCTTGAATGGGTCATGACGGTGACCCGGCAGTCGATGCCGATCTGCGACACCTGCCTTTGCATGACGTCATAATAGGTTCGGTAAAGCCGCTTTTCAGAGGTCACCAGGTCAAGTGAAAAACCGTCAGGATAGCCGGCGTCGATCATCAGTCGCCTGGCTTTGACAAGGTCCTGATCATAGGACAGATGAAGCAGCTCGGCGTCGGCCTTGGTGAGTCCGCCGGGCAGAAACTGGGCCGGCACCGGCGAGTAGACGCTTCCCAGGAACTGTTTGCTCGCGGTATCCAAAAACGCCTCCCGATTCAGTGCAAATGCGATGGCGCGACGCACGCGGACATCGTCCAGCGGTTTCATCCGGGTGTTGAGATAGATGGTGGCCACCTCTCCGACACCGTGGGTATCGACCGCGATGCCTGGTTCATGGGCCAATTTTTCGGGCCATCCTTTCTCGCCGGAACCCATGATCACATCCAGCCGATCGGCTTTTAACGCGGCTTCACGCCGGTCGATCTCAGGAATGAAATGGAATTCGACGCCATCCAGCAGCGGGCGTCCGCGAAAATAATTGTCGTGGGCCGCTAAGACCAATTTTTCACCGGATGTGTAGTGGCTGAAGACAAAGGGTCCGGTTCCCACCGGATGCCGCTTGAACCGTTCGTACCCCATGGTTTCAATGGCCCGCTTGCTGACAATAAAGCCACCGGCATAATTGGTCAGCTTAGGCGGGAAAAGAATGGAGGAAACGGGTTTTTCAACAATGATGCGAACCGTATATCGGTCAACCGGGACGACGGTCATTCCCTCGTATTCCCCGGCGTATGCGCAAAATTCACGACGGGCTGATTTTTGAAGAGAAAAAACCACATCTTCAGCGGTCAACTCATAGGCCGCGGTTTGCGGGCCGGGATGAAACAATATGCCTTTACGCAGCTTGACGGTCCAGACCTGCCGGCCACCGATCATTTCAAACCCGGGAATCTGTTGGGCCAGATCCGGTTCTATTTTTGGGGCGTTTCCCGGCTGGTAATGCAGCAGCCCGTTGAAGACCAGGTCCGCCAGGGCCCGATTTTAGGAGCCGGCAGCAAAATGGGGGTCCAAGTTGCCCATCTCACTCACGTGGATCCCGAACCGAAGAATATCAGGGGTTTTACCCGAACAAGGTCCGAGGATGCCGGTGTGGTGGTATGGATCATGGGACCAAAAAAGAAAAAAATAGGAACAACAGTGACGTCAGTACCCGGGTCTTCATGATGGAGACTCCACAATAACGGTTGATCACAGCGATGCCTTCAATTATTGCTTCATTATTCCACGTGTTCAAGGATCAGAGATTATGCCGGGTGCGATCCAGACTCCGGTATTGTATGGCTTCGGTAATATGGTGGACCTGGATGTCACCCCTGGCATCCAGATCGGCAATGGTTCGGGAAATCTTTAATATTCGGTTGAATGCCCTGGCCGACAGCCCAAGGCGGTCGATGGCCGATTCCAAGAGGCTGTGCGCATCATCACCGATGCGACAGTGGGCACGGATATGACGGCTGGCCATCTGGGCATTGCTATAAATCTTGGTGCGTTTGAACCGTTGGATCTGGATCCGGCGCGCCGCCACCACGCGCTGCCGGATGACATCGGAAGGTTCGGTTTGCACGCCCACCATTAAATCTTTGTAGGCAACGGCGGGGACCTCCACATGGATATCAATGCGATCCAGCAGCGGTCCGGAGATTTTAGACCGGTAGCGGTGGATCTGGTGGGCCGTGCACCGGCAGGCGTGACGCGGGTCGGCAAAATAACCGCACGGACAGGGATTCATGGCAGCGATGAGCATAAAACTGGACGGATACGTCAGGGTGGAGGCCGCACGGGAAATAGTCACCTGAAGATCCTCCAGCGGCTGTCGCAACACCTCCAGCACATTCTTCTTGTACTCGGGCAATTCGTCAAGAAAAAGAACCCCGTTGTGAGCCAGGCTCACTTCCCCGGGTCTGGGGATGTGGCCGCCGCCGATGAGGCCGGCATCCGAAATGGTATGGTGGGGGGAACGGAAGGGCCTTCGGGTGACCAGCGGCTGTTTCCGGTTCAACATCCCCACGACACTGAAAATTTTTGTGGTTTCGATGGCCTCTTCAAAGGACAGAGGCGGCAGGATCGTGGGAATCCGTCGGGCCAGCATGGTTTTACCCGATCCGGGAGGCCCCACCATGAGCACATTGTGGCCGCCGGCCGCGGCAATTTCCAATGCCCGCTTGGCATGCTCCTGACCCATCACTTCGGCGAAATCCGTCCCGGAACGATCAGGATCTTCGAATACCGTTTTCAGGTCGGTCTTTTGTGGAAGAATTGAACTGAAGCCCCTGAGGAAATCCACGACCTGGCCCAGGGTACGAACCGGATAAACACAAAGGTCCGACACGACGGAGGCTTCCTTGCCGTTATCAGCAGGGACCACAATGCCGCGGTATCCCGCCTTTTGAGCCGCGATGGCCATGGGCAGGGAACCATTGACCGGCTTGACGCGACCGTCCAGGGACAGCTCACCCAAGAACAGGTAACCGGAGATGGCTTTTTCGGGAAGAATACCGGTGGCGGAAAGAATCCCCAACGCCATGGGCAGATCGAAGCCTGTTCCTTCCTTTTTAATGTTTGCCGGGGCCAGGTTGACCGTGATTCGATCCGCCGGAAAGGTATAGCCCGAGTTGGTAATGGCAGATTTGACCCGTTCCCGGCTCTCCTTGACCGCCGCTTCCGGAAGACCCACCGTCGTGAAGGTCGGCAGCCCCTGGGCGATATCCACTTCCACTTCCACCAGATAGGCATCGATGCCGATGACGGCACTGCTTAAAACCCTGGCCAGCAAAGGCCACCTCCCTTGATAGCAATTGATTACTTCGTGCAATATTAGCGTGGTAGCACATATACCAAGCCTGATGGCTTAGAACAACGGTTTTGTAGAAGAATCAATTCTGACGGAATAACAATTAATGGTTGTCAAAAGAAATACGGGTGATTAAAATCGTTAAAATGAAACACCACCAGCAAACCATCGGCACGCCGGCAAGCTGCTCCGGTGTGGGCGTTCATTCAGGGAATACCGTTAACCTCACCATCAAGCCTGCACCGGTGAACCACGGCATCCGGTTTGTCCGCACAGATC
This sequence comes from uncultured delta proteobacterium, assembly GCA_963697225.1. GTDB lineage: Bacteria > Desulfobacterota > Desulfobacteria > Desulfobacterales > Desulfosarcinaceae > Desulfosarcina. The sequence goes on along the minus strand of CAVONM010000027.1, from coordinate 15,721 downwards.
TTCCTGGCCACCCCGGGGTTACCGCCCATTTCAATAACGTCGTGGACACCAGCCTGGCCACCGTCATCGGTGCCGAAGGCTGTATCGTATCCACGGTTGAGCATTTGATGGCTGGATTCAGCGGTATGTCCATTGACAACGCCATTGTCGAAGTGGACGCCTATGAACTGCCCATCATGGATGGCAGCGCAGGCCCGTTTACCCGACTGATCAAATCAGCGGGAACCCTTCGCCAGGAGGGGAACAAATTCTATTTTAAAGTCAACGCGCCTATTTCACTCTCTGAATACGGCAAGTCCGTGACTGTCTATCCGGCCGACGAATTCAGAATTACCTGCACCATCGCCTACGATCACCCGCTCATCGGCACCCAGACATGCGATTTTGTCATCGACGGTGAAACCTTCGAGCAAGAAATCTGTTCGGCCCGGACCTTCGGTTTTCTGCACGAGGTGGAAATGATGAAACGCTATGGACTGGCCCGCGGCGGCTCGTTGGACAACGCCGTGGTCATCGACGGCAACCACGTGCTCAACGAGGGGGGATTGCGCTATCCGGACGAGTTCGTTCGCCACAAAGTACTGGACTGCATAGGTGATTTCTCTCTCATCGGCATGCCCATCCTGGGACATGTCGTAGCCAGCAAATCCGGTCATGCCTTCAACCATGCATTCCTGGAGAGATTCTTCAAGGAAAAAGGATCCTGGGAAACCTGCACCCTGACCACCCGCCCGGCATAAACCGGCCACACACCTCCCCCCCCCCGCCGCAAAACACCTTGCCATTTTCCAGCAGTTCCGGTATGTTTTTTTTCGTATTGTTTTCTTCTATTTAGTTAACCTCGATATGATAGCGGCACATTCATGAACCGATCCAGTCAACGCGCAGCAGGCGTTCTTGTGCTGGTTATCCTGCTTATGTCCGTCTATGGATTGGCCATTGCCAAGGATGCCACGCTCACCAACATCATCGTCACCAACACCAGGGATGATCTGTTGGTGTACCTGTCGGTGGACGGCGCCTTTACAAATAAAATGGAGGATGCCGTCAAAAACGGCGTGCCAACATCCTTCTCCTTTTTCGTCAAACTTTACCGAACCCGGAGCCTGTGGTTAGACAAAGAGATGGCGGATCTGACCATCACCCACACCATCAAATACAATAGCCTTAAAAAAGAATATGCGGTATCCCGTTCATGGGACAGCAACAGCCCGGTTCTCCTTCAATCCTTTGACACGGCCAAAAAACTCATGACCGAGATCGACAGCCTCAAGGTGATCCCGCTGGGATTGCTGGAAAAGGGCAAACAGTATCAAATCCAGGCAAAAGCAAAACTCAGCCGGGTAACATTGCCCTATTACCTGCACAACGTCCTTTTTTTTCTCTCCCTCTGGGATTTTGAAACCGACTGGTATACCATCGATTTTATCTATTAACCTATCCGTTTTTCGCATATACCCACATGATATTCGGCAAACGCAGCCCTACGCCAAAACAGGTCCTATCGGCCGAAGAACGAAATCGCCGAAAACGGGAGGCGGTGATCTCCGTCATCATCATCGTGCTGGTGGCAGTACTCACGCTGGTGGAAAACCGGGTGATCACTTTCGGTGCAGATATCCCCGTTTCCAACACCATCTTGATGTTCATCCTGATCAACATCAACTTGCTGCTGTTGATCCTATTGATTTTTCTGGTGTTTCGAAACCTGGTGAAGCTGCTCTATGCCCGGCGCCGAAAAGTCATGGGTGCCCGGTTAAGATCCCGGTTGGTAATGGCCTTTGTGGCCCTGTCCCTGTTGCCCACCATCATCCTGTTTTTCTTTTCCATCAACTTTATCACCAACAGCATCGAATTCTGGTTCAATGTGCCCGTGGAACAAGCCTTGGAGAAATCCCTTCTGGTGGGCCAGCAGTTTTATCGTGAAAACGAAATCCGCCAGCGCTTTTTCCTGGAACGGATCTCCTACCAGCTCCAGCGCAAGTCCATGACCGAACCGGAAAGACTCCAAGAACTCAATCATTACCTACAGGTGGTGCTGCGCGAGTTCGACCTTGACGCAGTGGAAGTCTATTCGGCAAATTACAACCGCCTGACCTACGCCCTGGGGAAAGACCTGGAAAATATACCCATCGAAGCGGCCCCCCCCGGTGCCTTTGTCAAAGACGCCGGCGAAAAGGATGTGCGCACCCTCACCGAAACGCTGGGCGACGGTGAACTGCTCCGAACGATCGGAACCGTACCCTTCGGGGTTGCTCCTGAAGCGGCCACCGCCCATGTGGTGCTGGGACTTTTTATTCCACCGGACCTATCGGAGAATCTTGAATCCATCTCCAGAGGAATCGACGAATATCAGCAGATCAAGCTGCTGAAAAAACCCATCCAGAGCACCTACTACATCACCCTTTCGATCGTGGCCCTGCTGGTCATCTTCTGCGCGGTATGGTTCGGCTTCTACCTGGCCAAAACCATCACCATTCCGATCATGGAACTGGCCGCCGGCACCCGGCGGGTGGCCGAAGGAGACCTCACCGTCTCCATCGACAGCAATGCGGCAGACGATGAAATTGGCAGCCTGGTGGATGCCTTCAACAAAATGACGCGGGATTTGAGGTCCGGCCGCCAGATGCTGGAATTGTCCGCCCGAAAACTCACCGAGCAGAACCAGGAAATCGAGGCACGGCGACAGTACATGGAGATCGTACTGAAGAATGTCTCCGCCGGCGTCATCACCCTTGATGCCGACGGAATCATCACCACCTTCAACAAGTCGGCGGAACGGATGCTCAGTCTCGAGGCCGGAAATATTTTGGACAAGCACTATGGAGATCTGCTGATCACCGATCACCTCCAGTTCACCGAGGATATCATGGATCGAGTCACTTCGGTGCGGGACCAGACGCTGGAAATTCCCCTTCGGGTCACGGTAAACAGGCAACCGCGGACCTTTCTCGTATACGTCAACGCATTGAAAGATGAAAAAGGAAGCCCCATGGGCTTCGTCATGGTGTTCGATGACCTCACGGAACTGGAAAAAGCGCAGCGAATGGCCGCCTGGCGGGAAGTGGCCCGGCGTATCGCCCACGAGGTGAAAAACCCGCTCACCCCCATCAGTCTGTCCGCCCAACGGCTCAAGCGGCGCTATTCCGAGCGCATCAACGAACCGGTGTTCGACGAGTGCACCCGTATGATCATCGACCATGTCGAACTGATCCGAAACCTGGTCAATGAGTTCTCCACATTCGCCCGCTTTCCTACTGCCGATCCCAAGCCCTGCCAACTGTCACCCATCATCGAAGAGACCGTTTCCCTATACCGGGAAGGTCATCCGGATATCGACTTCAATATCCGAATCGGTGAAGATATACCCCAGATGAACCTGGACCGTCAGCAGTTCAAGCAAGCCATGATCAACTTGGTTGACAACGCCGTGGCCGCTGTCCGCAACCAGGGTCACATTGCCATCACTGCGGCCTACGATCCAATTTTGAAGCTGGTCCGCCTGGAAGTGGCCGACGATGGTACCGGCATCGCCGACAGCGACAAAATCCGGCTGTTTGAACCCAACTTTTCCACCAAGAAGGCCGGCATGGGCCTGGGGCTGACCATCGTCAACTCCATTGTCACCGACCACAACGGTATGATACGGGTACAGGACAATTTACCCAGAGGGGCAAAATTTGTTATCGAACTGCCTGTTTGACTTAATCGTTCAAAGGTTCAGGGGTTACGATGTCGTTTGAACCTCTGGGCCCATAAACGGTTTCCGCTTGAAAGGAGGCTCCCTCATGTTCCCCTCCATATTAATCGTCGATGACGAGCCCTCGATTCTACAGTCCCTCAGCGGCTTGCTCACCGACGAAGGGTTCGAGGTCATCACCGCCAACAATGGCTATGAAGCCCTGAAGGTGATCGATACCGAAGCGCCGGACTTGGTGCTGCTGGACGTCTGGATGCCCGGGATCGACGGCATGGAGACGTTGAAAGAGATTAAAAAAAACAGCGCAGCCTTGCCGGTGATCATCATCACCGGCCATGGCAATGTGGAAACCGCCGTCAAAGCGACCAAATTGGGCGCCTTCGACCTCATCGAGAAACCCCTGAATATTGACAAGGTCATCGTTGCCATCAACAACGCCCTCAACTTCCGCCGCCTTGAGGAAGAAAACCGCTACCTGCGCAAAAAAACCATCGAGAAGCACTCCATCAGCGGCAGCAGTGAACCGGTGCAGGCGCTGAAGATGCAGATCGCCACCGTTGCCCCCACCGAATCGTGGGTGCTTATCAAAGGGGAGAATGGAACCGGCAAGGAACTGGTGGCAAGAACCATCCACCAGTTGAGCCCGCGCGCCGAATCCCCGATGATCGATGTCAACTGTGCCGCCATTCCCGAAACGCTTATCGAAAGTGAACTGTTCGGACATGAAAAGGGCGCTGTTGCCGGCTCCAGCACCAAAAAACGGGGCAAGTTCGAGCTGGCCAACACCGGCACCATTTTTCTGGACGAGATCGGTGACATGAGCCTGGTCACCCAGGCCAAAATCCTGCGGGTCCTCGATGAGAAAAAATTTCAACGGGTGGGTGGTGGCCGGGCATTGACAGCGGATGTCCGGGTCATCGCGGCTACCAATAAGGATCTGGAGGCAGAGATCGAAAACGGAAGTTTCAGGGAAGATCTATATTACCGCCTCAACGTGGTCCCTATCGACGTCCCGCCCTTGCGGGACCGGGCCAAAGACATTCCTGCCCTGACTGAAATTTTTCTGGCCGAGGCTGCCGCCTCCAACCGTGAGAAGCGCAAGACGATTGCCGCCAATGCGCTCGACATTCTGACGAAATACCCCTGGCCGGGCAACGTCCGGGAACTGAAAAACCTCATCGAACGATTGGCCATCATGGTCCAAAAAGACACCATCACTGTCAAAGATCTACCCGCCAACCTCTTGGATCCGAAAACCGCTGCGAGTGAGATTTTTTCCATTGAAGGCATGGATCAGGCCCGCGTCGCGTTCGAGGCCGAATATGTCCGCAAAAAACTGGCCGTACACGACAATGATGTGGGTAAAACTGCAAAAGCCATCGGTGTAAAGCCAAAATATATACGTTCATTAATGACGGTAAAAAAAAGATGAGAGTGATCAGCGGGATGTTGAAAGGCCGACGGTTGACGGCTCCTGACGGCATGGCCACCCGGCCTACGGCCGACCGGATCAAAGAGTCCGTGTTCAATATCCTGGCCGGCAGCGTCCAAACCAAACGGGTGCTGGATCTGTTTGCCGGTACCGGTGCCCTGGGTATCGAAGCGTTGAGCCGGGGCGCCGCATCCGCTGTCTTCGTGGATCAGGCCAAGGCGGCCCTTTCGGCCATCCGGTGCAACATCAGGAAACTGGGACTGGGAAATCGTACCCGCGTGATCCAATGGAATATCCTGAAAAACCTCAACTGCCTGATACCGGAGCAAAATGCCTTCGACCTGGTCTTCATGGATCCTCCCTATGAAACCAATGCCGTATCCCCCGCCTTGGCCGGGCTTATGTCATGCGGCGCACTGACCGCAGGCGCCCGTTTGGTCATCGAACACAGCAGCCGGGAGCCCATCGTCCAGCCCGTAGGCAGGCTGGTCCTGATTGACCAGCGCCGATTCGGGAAAACCCTTGTTTCTTTTATGGATTTCATGCTATAGACCGTTCCCGATAAACGTTCAAACCCATTCGATCCCCTTTTCCATATTTCAAGCGCAGGGAGTCTTCATGCAACGTATCGCCATCTATCCCGGATCCTTCGATCCGGTTACCAATGGGCACATCGATATTGCCAAACGTGGCTTGAAGCTGTTCGACCGAATCATCATCGCCATTCTGCTCAACCCCGGCAAGCAATCGCTGTTCACTGTCGAAGAACGCCTGGAAATGCTGGATGAATCCATGTCAGGCATCGACAATATCGAATTTGACACCTTCGATGGCCTGCTGGTGGACTACGCCCAGAAACGGAATGCAAACGCTGTTCTGCGGGGTATGCGGGCCGTCTCCGATTTCGAGTATGAATTCCAGCTGGCGCTGATGAACAGAAAGCTCAACCGGGAGGTCGAAACGGTCTTTCTGATGACCGGCCTGCGCTGGATTTTTACCAGCTCATCCATCATCAAGGAGGCCGCCCGCTTCGGTGGCGACGTCTCGGACATGGTGCCCCCCAGCGTCAATCACCGAATCAAAACCAAATTCGGCTTTTAAGCCATGGACCTGTGGCAGCTCCACATTTTCTGCAAGGTGGTGGACCTGAAAAGCTTTTCGCGGGCAGGCCGGGCGGTGCACCTCTCCCAGCCCACCGTCTCCAGCCATATCAAGGATCTGGAGGATCACTTCGATTGCCGTCTCATCGACCGCCTGTCCAGGGAGGCCCTGCCAACCCAGGCCGGGCGTCTGCTCTATCGTTACGCCAAACGGATGATCGCCCTGCGCGATGAAGCCGACAGCGCCATGGCCGAGTTCATGGGCCAGGTCAAAGGCAGCCTCAATCTGGGTGGCAGTACGATCCCCGGAGCCTTCGTGTTGCCGGCGATCATCGGCGTCTTCACCGCACGCTTTCCGGAAGTCAAGGTCAACCTCGCCATTGCCGATACCCGGCAGATCATCGAGGCGATACAATGCGGAGATCTGGAAATGGGTGTGGTGGGTGCCGTGTCCAACCATAAAAGCATTTTGCAGACCCGCTTGGTTGATGATGAAATGTGCCTGGTGGTGGCAACCGGTCACCGTTGGTCCGAAAAAAAAAGGGTCACGACAAAACAGCTGTTTACAGAGCCATTTATCATCCGTGAACCCGGATCGGGCACCCTCAAATCCATCCAGGCCAGCTTTTCCGAGGCGGGTCTTAATTTCAGCGAGTTGAAGGTGGTGGCACGCATCGGCAGCACCGAGGCAATCCGCCAGGGGATCAAGAGCGGGGTGGGGATATCCATTCTCTCGGCCATCGCGGTGTCCGACGATGTAGCGGCGGGAAAATTGAAAGCACTGGCCATCGACGGCCTGAATCTCAAACGGGCGTTCTACCTCACTCAGCACAACCAGCGAAGCATCTCACCCTTGTGCCAGGCCTTTATCGAGTTCATCAACAATCAGATCCCGACACAAAAAGCCTGACCGCGTCAGGTGTTTTTAACGCGTAGAAGCGTTGAAGTACCGATTGCCGAAGTGATCGAGGGATGCCGGCCATCGCGCGTGAACTTATCGCAGGGTCAGGACGCTGCTGCCTCCTGCCTGGGACGCCACATGAAGCCTGACGCCGGCACCGTTTAAAACGGTCTTTACCGCCTGTCTGGCTTTTTCCGGCGTATTGTTCTCCTCACTCAAATGGGCCAGAATCACATGGGCTAGGCGGTCATGCCGGAGCACCTCCAGCAGCAGGGCAGTGTCGTCATTGGACAGATGGCCGCTGCGGCCGCGGATGCGCTGTTTCAGGGGCCATGGGTAGGGTCCGTCGATCAACATCTGGGGATCGTGGTTGGCTTCGAGAATCAGGATGTCACAGGCCTGCAAGTGTGTTTTCACCACGCCGGTAGCGATTCCCAGATCTGTGGCCACACCCACTTTGGCCCCGTTGCATGAAATCGTGAAACCTGCCGGGTCTTCGGCGTCGTGTGAGATGGAAAAAGGGTGAACGTCCAGGCTGCCGATGGTAAACGCATGGCCGCATGAGAACGGGAATAAACCGTGAAGCTTGCCCAAAGCCTTTCCCGATGCCTGCCGGGTTCCATCGTTGATGCATACCGTCAGGCCAAACCGACGGGAAAGGACGCCCACGCCATGGATATGATCGGCATGCTCATGGGAAACAAGGATGGCGTCCAGCCTGCTGGGATCCAATCCTTTACGGGCCATCCGCCGCTGAATCTCTACCCCGGACAGACCGGCATCGATTAAAATGGCGGTACGGCCATCGGAGATGTAGGTGGCATTTCCCCGGCTGCCGCTGGCCAATACACTGACCGAGAGACGGCGGCCATCGCCTTGGCCCGACCCTTCCCGTTCATTGGAAGGTTTCATTTTCATCGCCCCGTATGCCCAAATCCGCCGACGCTCCGGTCGGTGTCGTTGAGTTGTTCGACGACGTTGATCCGGGCCTGGCAGACCTGCTGGATCACCATCTGGGCGATGCGGTCTCCCCGTTTGAGTGTCACCGGTTCCTGACCCAGGTTGATCAGGGCGATCTTGACTTCTCCCCGGTAGTCGGCGTCTATGGTTCCCGGCGCATTGATAATGCTGATGCCGTGTTTGACAGCCAACCCGCTGCGGGGTCGAATCTGGGCTTCAAAGCCGTCGGGCAGGGCCATGGCGAACCCGGTGGGTACCAGGCTGATACGACCCGGGGCCAGCACCAGATCGTCGTTCAGCGCGGCACAGATATCCATGCCGGAACTCTGGGCGGTCATGTAGCGGGGCAGCGGGATATCCTGATTTTTTTCAGGGTCCAACCGGAGTAACTCGATGGATGGCGATGGATACATATGAGATTGGTGATCCTGAGATTCATAATTTAATGCAGAAAACAAAAGACACATAAAACACAATAGCCAAATTCCAAATTCCAATTAAATCTCAATAACCAAATTCCAAACTTTCATGGTCTTAAAGAAAAGACCTCACAATCATCAAATAATGGAGAAATCAAAATGACAATCAATCGTTGTTTTGCCTTTTTTGATATTTGGATTTTGTCATTTGGATTTTGTTTGAAATTTGGTGCTTGCGATTTGTTTTTTCCGGTTTATCCGGGTTAGGTATTTTATAGGTTCGATTGAAAAACGGGCCGTTGTTGTTCGTCCGGCGTTTCTGAACCGCTACAGCTTCAGTTTTGCGGATAGATCGGTCCGGTCAACACCGGGCCCCAGTATGGTAAGGGCGGCATTGCCGTCGTTCCAGAGGTCTTTGGCCAGGCAAAGCAGGTCAGTGGCCGTAACGGCATCGATGTCGTCGATCACCGACGCGATAGGAATGGCCCGGCCGAAGTAGTATTCGTTCTGGGCCAATCGGACCATCTGGTTGTCCGGGCTTTCCTCGGCCATGAGGAGGTTGCCTTTGGTGAACGCCTTGGCATCCGCCAAGACACTGTCCGATACCGGATCCCGTTTTAACCGCCGAATCTGTTCCATGATCAAATCGACACTGGTATCGAGGTCCGTGGGGGCAACCGCTGTGTAAACACCAAACATTCCGGAATCGGCAAAAGCGGTTAAAAATGAGTAAATGGAATAGGCAAGCCCCCGTTGCTCACGGATGATCTGAAAAAGCCGGGAACTCATGTTGCCGCCGAAAATGGTGTTGATCAGGGAGGCGGCAAAACGGCGGGGGTCGGCCACCGATACCCCATTCATGCCCAGACAGATGTGGGTCTGTTCAAGATCCCGGTGCTTCAGTTGGATACCACAACCGGTGGCCGGCACACGCCGGGGTGCAAACCCATTGCCGGCGGCGATGGTTGAAAAAACGGGCCCCACCCTCTCTACAAAGCGATCGTGAGCCACATTACCGGCAACGGCGATCACAATCCGCTCGGGCTGGTAGAGCCGCTTGAAAAAGCCCTTGATGGCCTGGCTGTCGAAGGCCTGAATGTTCTCCCGGGAACCGAGGATGGAACGTCCCAGCGGATGACCACCCCAGAAAGCGGGACCCATCATGGTGTGGACCCATTCCTCGGGACTGTCCTCTACCATGCCAATTTCCTGGAAAATCACCGGCCGCTCCCGTGCAACTTCCCTTTCATCAAAAATCGAATTGAGGAAGATGTCGGAGAGGATCTCCACCATGGTTTCCAGATGGGTGTCCAGCACTCGCGCATGGTAGCAGGTGTGCTCCATGGAGGTAAACGCGTTCGTCTGGCCGCCGATGGCATCGAACTCCTTGGCGATCTGAAACGCACTGCGCCGAACCGTGCCCTTGAAAATCATGTGCTCGATGAAATGGGACAGCCCGCTCTCGGCATCGGTTTCGTCACGGGCCCCCACGTGAACCCAGACCCCCATGGAGACGGAGCGTACGTGGGGCATGGTCATGGAAACAATGCGAACCCCGTTGTCGAGGATGGTTTTATTGACCGTCGGATCCACGCTCATCTTCCAAAACGGCCTTGTGGCTGAGTCGGATCTTGCCGTCCTTTGAAATTTCAAGGACTTTGACTTTCAGGGTGTCCCCCTCTTTGACCACGTCGGTCACCTTGCCAACCCGGTGGTTGGCCAGCTGGCTGATGTGCACCAACCCATCGGTGCCGGGAACGATCTGGACGAAAGCGCCGAAATCCGTGGTCTTGACCACCTTTCCCTCGTAAATGGCACCTACTTCAGGCTCCATGGTCAAGGTCTCCACTTGCAGCCGGGCGGCTTCACCGTCTTCGGCCGATGTGGCGGCGATCTTCACCAAACCGCTGTCGTCGATTTCGATCTTGGTATTGGTTTCGCTCTGAATGGCCCGGATCACCTTTCCACCGGGGCCGATGATGTCGCGAATTTTGTCTGGGTTGATTTTGATGGCTATGATTTTCGGCGCAAAGGGAGAAATCTCCGCGCGGGGGACGGCCAACGCCTGGAGCATCTTGTCCAGAATGTGCAGCCGGCCCGCTTTTGCCTGCTCCAGGGCCTTGTGCATGATGTCCCGGGAAAGCTCATGAATTTTGATGTCCATCTGAAGGGCCGTGATGCCCTCGGCGGTGCCGGTCACCTTGAAATCCATGTCACCGGTGTGATCTTCGTCGCCCAGGATGTCGGAAAGGATCACCACCTGGTCACCCTCTTTCACCAACCCCATGGCAATGCCCGACACCGGCGCCTTGATTGGCACGCCACCGTCCATCATCGCCAGTATCCCGGAACAGACGGTTCCCATGGATGAAGAGCCGTTGGACTCCAGCACCTCGGAAACGATCCGGATCGTGTAATCGAAATCCTCCTTGTCTGGAAGCACCCGTTCGATGGCTCGGGTGGAGAGGCCGCCATGGCCGATATCACGCCGGCTGGGGGATCCCACACGCTTGACCTCCCCCACCGAGTAGGGGGGGAAATTGTAGTGAAGCATAAAGGGTCGGTTCTCTTCACCACTGAGGGTCTCCACCCGTTGTTCGTCACCGCCCGCGCCAAGGGTAAGGATACCGAGCACCTGGGTCTCGCCGCGGGTAAACAGTGCGCTGCCGTGGGGACGAGGCAGCACCCCCACCTCACAGGTGATGGGTCGGATCTCGTCGAACCGCCGGTTATCGATGCGACGGCCTTCTTTGAGAATCATGTCCCGGCAGATCTGCTTCTGGAGATCGCCAAGAACGGCGCCGATCTCACCGCGCCGATCGGCCATCTCCTCACCCAATAGGTCGACGATTTGGGACTTGACGGTTCGCACGGCCTCGTACCGCTTCATCTTCTCAGGTATAATCAGGGCCTCGCGCAACGGTGCAGTGGCCTTTTCACGTATCATCTCCACCAGGGCCGGATCTTTTTCCGGCGGGGCAAAGGGTCGTTTGGGTTTGCCGGTTTCCGCCTTAAGCTGTTCCTGGATGTCGATGATGGGTTGAATGGCCTTGTGGCCGAAGAAAATGGCCTCCAGCATGTCCGCTTCACCCACCACATCACCGCCGCCTTCTACCATGACCACACCCGTGCGTGACCCAGCAATAATAATGTTGATGTCGCTCTCCACCATCTGGGAAAGGGTCGGATTGGCCACAAATTGACCGTCGATGCGTCCCACACGAACACTGGCAATGGGGCCGGCAAAGGGGATATCCGAGATTTCCAGGGCCGCCGATGCGCCCACCATGGCCAGCATGTCCGCATCGTTCTCCTGGTCCATGGAAAGCACCGTGGCAATCACCTGGGTCTCGAAACGGTACGCCTTGGGAAACAGCGGCCGAATGGGCCGGTCGATCAGTCGGGCGGTGAGGGTTTCCTTCTCGCTGGGCCGTCCGATCTCCCTTCTAAAATAATTGCCTGGAATTCGTCCGGCCGCATAGATCTTTTCCTGGTATTCCACCGAAAGGGGCAGGAAATCGACGTCTCTCTCGTTATCGGCGGAGACCGCCGTTACCAGAACCACCGTATCGCCGTATTGAACCACAACCGATCCGGATGCCTGTTTGGCAACCTTGCCTGCCTGAATGCTCAGAGACTTGCCCCCTACATCCGCCTTGAATGTAAATTCCATTAGAATTCTTTCTCCCGATAATATTCCGGCAACGGATAAAATTTAGACCGTTGCCTGTAAAATTGCCGTTGGTCAGGTCGGAGGCCCAAATAAGGGGCTGCAGGATACACCTGTACCACCCGGCAACAGCAAGACTGTGGGTGGCCGCACCCGTGAAACCGGCAACAGGGTTCCGGCAACGGTCCGTTGCCATTGTCGCGTCACCTTAGCGCCGCAGCCCAAGTGTTTCGATAATAGAACGGTAGCGCTGGACATCATTGCCCTTGACGTAGTTAAGCAGTCGACGACGCTTGCCTACCAGCATCAGCAATCCCCGACGGGAATGGTGATCTTTTTTGTGCACTTTCAGATGCTCGGTCAGGTAGGAAATCCGATGCGTAAGCAAACCGATCTGGACTTCCGGAGAACCCGTATCGGAGTCGTGCTGTTTGTATTTTTCAATGAGTTCCTTTTTGGTTTCCGCTGTGTACGCCAATGTTTCGTCCTCCTTAAAATGGTTACTAACTAACGTTTTTCTTTTCATCTGGGTTTGAACCGAACGGCCGCATCATGACCGGCGGTTTCTAAAATCAGTTCAAATCACTCGACAATCATAGCGTTATCACCTTTACGCCGAAAAAACACAACAATAATTATAGCTGTCCGTTGCCGGCGATTCGGCCAGAACGGCGATCAGACGGCCCTGCGGGTCAACCACCTTGAACACGCCCTGATCGGACACCCGCGGCGGAATCGGAAGGTCTGATTCCGACAGTTTCGCGCCGTTGCGGATCCTTTTGGCCAGCCCGTCATCGGCCACCGCGGCAGGCATGAATGGCAGCGCCTCATTCATGGGGATCACCGATTCGCCCAACCTGCCCTGCAGCCTGAATTCCGCCAGCTTCTCGAGGCTGAAAGCGGCCTCGATGCGAAACCCGCAACTGGCTGTTCTGCGAAGGGCGTTGAGGTGCCCGCCGCATCCCAGTTTCCGGCCGATGTCGGCACACAGCGTGCGGACATAGGTGCCGGATGAACAGGACACCGAGAATCGAACCGTCGGCAGATTGACCTCGCGTATCTCCAACTGGTTAATCCGCACCGGCCGGGCGGGCTTTTCCACGGGCGATCCCTGACGGGCCAATTTATAGAGCGGTGTCCCCTGATGTTTCAAGGCCGAATAGACAGGGGGAACCTGAGAGATGGTTCCCACAAACCGCACTGCCATTTCATGGACCTGATCCGCAGACACCCCATTCAACGGATGCCGCTCAATCACGGTTCCCGTCGCATCTTGGGTGTCCGTCACGCTACCCAGAACCAGTTCCGCCTCGTACACCTTATCGCCTTTGAGGAAAAACTGGGCAAGCCGGGTAGCCTGGTTTAGGCAACAGATCAGGACACCGGTGGCAAAGGGGTCCAGCGTCCCCGTATGGCCAACTTTTTTTACCCCGAAGATGTCCTTGACCCGGGCGACAACCCCGGCTGATGAAATCCCCCTGGGTTTGTCGACCAGGACAATTCCATTCAATTCAGGTGCCATGTCCCGCCAAAACCCTCGGACAGGCTGTATATCGTCTTCTTCAGTTCCGCCAGACTGGACTCCACGGAAAATCCGGCAGCAGCGGTGTGACCGCCGCCTCCGAAACCCGAAGCAATGCGGGAGACATCCACACTGCCATCCGATCGCAGGCTCACATGGAATCGTTTCCGGCCCTTGGACAGGGCATTGCCGTTTTCCAGCTCATGGATTAGGGCGGCGACCTTCACATCCTGAATCCGTCGGGCATAATTGATCAGGCCATCCGCATCCTCAGGCTGAGTACCGGTATCTGACAGCATCTCTCTGGTAACCGTCATGATGGAGAGGCTTCCGTTATTGGATATCTCAATCGAATCCAGAGCCAGGTTGAGCAGCTTGATCCGCCCCAGGGAGTAGGTACCATATACATGCTGGGCAACGGTCGACGGCCTGACCCCGACGGCCACCATGGCTTCACAAATGGAAAAGGCCGCCCGGTTGGTGTTGGAAAACCGGAAGGAACCCGTATCCGTCAGGATGCCGGTGTAGATCGCCGTCGCCATGGCCAGGTTTATTTCAAGACCCATGGATTGAATCAACCGATAGACGATCTCTGACGTGGCGCAGGCATCCACATCCACCAGATGATATTGTCCGAAACGGTTATTGGTGGCATGGTGGTCGATGTTGACAATGACCGGTATGGTGGCGATGGCATCAACGGCCGCTCCAACGCGGTCCAGGCCACCGCAGTCCAGCAGAACGGCCGTATCGAAGCGTTCCGGATCCGACAGCTGTTTTTGGATGCGGTCCACCGAGGGCAGAAACCGATACACAGCAGGTATGGCACTTTCGTTGTAAAGCGTCACTTTGCGGCCCAACCGTTCCAGGGCAATACCCATGGCCAGCAGGGAGCCGATGGCATCGCCGTCCGGGTTGGCGTGGGATGCCAGCAGAATGCGGCTACTGGTCGTCAGCTGTTGGATTATTTTTTTCATCATTGGTCAGTACGGATTTCAGTACCCGGTTGATCTGGGCCCCATAGTCAAACGACGCATCGTAGAAAAATTTCAATTCCGGCATGTACCGAAGGCCAAGCTCTCTGGCCAACTCCCGCTTGATAAAGCCTTTGGCGCTTTGGAACCCTGCCAAGAGGGCCTGTTCATCATGCGCATCACCATGGGCGGTAAAATATACCTTGGCAATCCGCAGGTCACGGCTCAAGGTCACGCCGGTGATGGTGGCCTGGGCCAGCCGCGGGTCGTTAACGCCCTTTCGAATAAGACCGGCCAGCACTTTCTGCACCTGCCCGCCGACTCTTTCCGCTCGATTAAATGATCTGGTTGCCACGTTGATTACCTATTGAACCCTCAGCCTTTGAACGCTTTCGGATCTGCCGGTTACAGGGAGATGATTTCCATTTGGCTGTCGGTCATTTCCGCCAGCCCAAGGCCGTCGGCAAAGTTAAACACTTTATCCAGTTTTGCATTGATCATGCGACGGTCACTGCCGACCATGCTGATGCCGATTACCGCCCGTTGATAGACGTCATTGTCCGCCACCTCGGCAACCGACGCGTTAAAATGGTTTTGGATACGGGCAACGATAGCCTTGACGACCTTGCGTTTTTCTTTCAAGGAGCGGCACGGATAGATCCTGAAAACCATTTGTCCGACACCGACGACCATTGCGGGTTATCACTCCACTTCCGGACGAATCTCTTCCATGTAGTAACTCTCGATCACGTCACCAACCTTGATATCATTAAAATTTTCAATACTGATGCCGCATTCATAGCCGGACTGGACTTCCTTCACATCATCCTTGAAGCGGCGCAGGCTGTTGTTTTTACCTTCGTAGGTGATGATGCCGTCCCGGACCAAGCGCATGAGCTGCCCCCGCTGGATCTTGCCGTCGGTTACATAACAACCGGCAATGGTGCCAATCTTGGGGACATGGAAGGTCTCGCGGACATCGGCACGACCGAGCACCCGCTCCTCGAAGGTGGACTCCATCATGCCCACAATGGCATCCTTGA
>CAVONM010000026.1:0-126270 GCA_963697225.1 uncultured delta proteobacterium | reverse complement strand
CACACCGCCGAAGCTCCTGGTAGGCCGCTTCATAGCTGCAGGCCCGCCGATACGGCCGATGGGATACCATGGCATCGAAGGCATCGGCGATTTGAAGAATTCTCGCACCCAACGAAATCGCTTCTCCTTTGGGCTCAGTTGCGTCAACAGATGAGCTGCCGTCGTACCAGTGGCTGTGGTATTTGACGATTTCGACCAATTCGGGAGAGGAGAACGTGGATGCAATCACATCGACGCTGCGACGTTCGTGATCCTGCATGACCAGCCACTCCGCTTCCGTAAGCGGACCGGGTTTGAGTAGAATGGAGTCAGCCACACCGAGCTTGCCGATGTCATGCAACAGGCCGGCAATTTCAAGCACGGCAATTTCGTTGATGGACATCAGACCCTGGGCCGCGGCCACACAGAGGTCGCCGACTTTGCGGGAATGCTCCGCCGTGGGGACATCCCGTGTTCCAGGGCCAGCATCAAGGCTTTGACGACGTGGTGAGGAATGTGTGCACCGGCACCAGGCGTTTCCGTTTCACGAATATCGCCATCACCGGTACCGCTTTCGGAACGGTCTTCGACCGCCTTGCTGTACTCGATCACCCGGTTTCTGCCTCTGTTTTTGGCCTCATAGAGCGCTTTATCCGCCTGACTGAGCATTTCGGAGGGATTGCCGGGCGCCTGTTCCAAAGAAGAAACCCCAAGGCTGACGGTGACTTGAATCCCGAATATGCGATCGGCGGAAATGGTTTGGCGAATGCGTTCGGCTGTTTTCAACGCGCCCTTCGTGCCGGTTTCGGTCAGGATGAGGCAGAACTCTTCGCCGCCATACCGGCAGACCACGTCGCTGTCCCTCAAGCATTCACGCAGGATGTGGCTCACTTTTTGGAGCACCTTGTCGCCCACTGGATGGCCATGCTTGTCGTTAACCGATTTGAAGTGATCGATGCCACCGACGACAAGCAAAATCGTGCCCATATCGCCGTGCCCGATGGAATTCGACCTCGAATCGTTCAAAGAAGGCGCGGCGGTTCAGGCAGCCGGTCAGCGGGTCCTGGGTGGCCAGGATCTGCGAGGGCCCGGTTTTGCCTGCGGATTTCATCGCGGGACATTTTGAGCGCGTTGAGCATTTTTTGAAGCTTGGAATTCTGGGCCTCGATGTGGGTGACATCGTCGAACGTGGCCAGGGCGCCGCGGGTTTTGCCCTGAGCATCAACAATCGGCGCACCATTGACCATGAAGGTGCGCATTTCCTCCCCACCGCGTTGCATGGTCAAAGGAATCGCCGACTGGCTGACTCCTTCACGAATGGCCTTTTGCCAGGGAAAGTCGGCAGCACGCTCCCGGGTTTGCGGAAACCGCCAGTTCAGTTCCGACGCCTTGCGGCCCAGAAAGGGGGTTTTGGCATCCCCGATATTTTTTTCAAAGGCTTTGTTGGCCAGAACAATGCGTTCCTGGTGATCCATCAGGACCACGCCTTCCACAAGGCTGTCCAGGGTGAGCTTGACCCGCTCCGGCACAACCGCCGAGGGGTCGAGGTGACGCAGGGTTTTTTTCATCAACAGGAAGAAACCCAGAAAAGCCAAGGGGATGACAATAGCCATGATTTTGATCATCGGCCTGCCCCACAGGCTACCCAGCACATGGGCATGCATTGACGCAAAACTCACCTCGAAGGCACCCCAGCGATGCTCTCCCTTGAAAACGGGAACCTGCACGTTTTGCTGGGTTGACAACTTCTCTTTGTTGTTGTGCCAGTGACGCTCATGATCGCCGGCTGTAGCGAGGATTTTTCCATCTTCTCTACGCAGGGCCGTGGAGAGGATATCTTCGTTCCTCTCCTTTAACACGTCCATGGTGGTTTGGATAGCCTGGTAATCACCCTTTTGAATAGCCAGCGCTGCATACACCGCCAGTGACTCACAGGTCTTTTTGCGCGAGTCCAGGATCGCCTGCTGCGGGTCGGGAAGGATCCCCAACATCTCCACACCGAGTAGAAGCGTCATGACGAACAGGGAAAGCCCCAAACTCAATCGAACAGTCGGATTCATGCGAAGTCGCTTCATGTCAATCTTTTCTCTCGTTTAAGTTTTCGGTGTCGGCCACAGCCCGTTCTTTTCCCAGCAACTCCTTCACCTTGATTTCATCCTTGTCTAAATCGTTTCCGGTCGATTTCGCTTCGTCGCGGTGGCGGCGCTTTTTATCGTAGCCCATTAGAACGGGCAAAGGATCGAAACAGCGCCACATGGGCATTGCCGTGAGCGCGCCGAGCACCAGAGAGGAACCGCGGAAGGCCCAGATTACGTATCCGGCAAACACAGACGCGCCCAGGCCCGTGGCAGCCCCGATGATCAGTTTGCCCCGCTTTCCGTCCATTTCCAGCGAATCGCCAAGCTGCTGCTGAATCTGATCCATGGTCTGGGCCATGGCGTCGGTGGAGAAGAGCGCACTTACGTTTGAGGCTACCCTTTCGATTGTCTCAGATGCCAGCTCCCGCTGCAGGTATTTGACAATACTGACCACGGCCGATGGTGAACCGTCATCGGTCGACAACACGTTGTCCGTTGTCAACATAGAAATCGTGGGAACGAAATAGGTCGGATCCGCCCACTGCAGCGGCGTTATTGCGGGCAGCTTCGGTGAAGAAATCGTTGAGGCGGCTAATTCCTCACGCAGTGGCAGTTCATCATCGAGCGGCAGAATCTCCTCCGGCGGTACTTCAGGGTCGGGTTCCGGGTCGGGTTCGATCGGATCGACATCAGGACCCGGTCCGGGGTCATCGCCACCCTGGTCAACAATGGTTGTTGCGCCGTTGATCGTGACGGTAATGCTGTGCGTCGTGCCGTCGGCGGTGGTCACCGTCAGGACGTCGCTGATGCTTTCGCCCGTGTTCAACTGCTGGATGACCGCTTGGGTGTTGTCCGTGGCATAGTTCCAGTTGCCGGCGGCATCGATGGTGAGGCGGCCGTATGCGCCGGTGATGGTCCCGGCCTGGAAGCTGGATTCACCGGCGTCAGGATCGGTGATGGTCAACACGCCACCCACCTCGAGCAGTCCGTCACCATCCTGGTCGATATTTTTGGTTACCGCGCCTGTGTTGACGCCGGCGATCACGGGCGGGTCGTTGACCGGATTCACGGTAATGGTCAGGGTGCCGACATCGGTCAGCGTGCCATCGGTGACGGTGTAATCCACCGTATCGATGCCGGTAAAGTTGGCGGCAGGGGTGTAGGTGTAGCTGCCGTCGGCGGCCAGCACCAACGATCCACCCTGGGTCGTGGCAAAGGTTCCGGCCACCACGGTCAAGCTGTCGCCATCCAGATCCGTGTCGTTAAAATCAAGGTCCACCGTCGAGGTAAAAAGGGTGTCTTCGGTGGCCGTAACCGCGTCATCGACCGCGATGGGCGGGTCGTTGACCGGATTCACGGTAATGGTCAGGGTGCCGACATCGGTCAGCGTGCCATCGGTGACGGTGTAATCCACCGTATCGATGCCGGTAAAGTTGGCGGCAGGGGTGTAGGTGTAGCTGCCGTCGGCGGCCAGCACCAACGATCCACCCTGGGTCGTGGCAAAGGTTCCGGCCACCACGGTCAAGCTGTCGCCATCCAGATCCGTGTCGTTAAAATCAAGGTCCACCGTCGAGGTAAAAAGGGTGTCTTCGGTGGCCGTAACCGCGTCATCGACCGCGATGGGCGGGTCGTTGACCGGATTCACGGTAATGGTCAGGGTGCCGACATCGGTCAGCGTGCCATCGGTGACGGTGTAATCCACCGTATCGATGCCGGTAAAGTTGGCGGCAGGGGTGTAGGTGTAGCTGCCGTCGGCGGCCAGCACCAACGATCCACCCTGGGTCGTGGCAAAGGTTCCGGCCACCACGGTCAAGCTGTCGCCATCCAGATCCGTGTCGTTAAAATCAAGGTCCACCGTCGAGGTAAAAAGGGTGTCTTCGGTGGCCGTAACCGCGTCATCGACCGCGATGGGCGGGTCGTTGACCGCCTGGATATAAACGAGTTTGGCCTGTGGCGTGGCCGTACCGCCATCGCCATCGGTCAACCCGAAAGTAATCTGCCGTGTCAGGGTCGAAGGTGTGTCGCTGATGTTGTAGAATTGGATATTGGCACGTACCTCCTGAACGGCAACTTGAATCGCGTTTGAATTAAAAGTGATGATCAAGGGATCTGATCCATTGGCACCGCCGGTGAAACTGCCGACGATCGTCCCACCGTAAGTCACGTTGCTTCCAGACACGCCGACCTCACCCGGGCCGGAACCGAAGTTATGCACGGTAAGGCGGTCATTCGCGCTGGCGTTATGCGTGATGCTGACCGTGAGGATGCCGCCATCAAAGTTCGGTGAATCAACATCGACGACGGTCCCTAATCCGTCGATTACCTGTGGCATCCCGCCTTCGACGAAGGTTACATCCGGTGCAACCGTCGTTATCACCGGCACATCGTTGACCGCCGCCACAGCGATCGTACTTGTCGCAACAGGACCAAGCAAACCGGAAGCATCTTCGGCAATGAAATTAATGACACGATCGCCGGCTGTCGGATTCTGTGAGACATTTTCGTAGGTTATTCCGCGCATCAATGTCTCCAGATCGGCCGATGGCATCGTTCCGCCACCATCGCGCATGACATTGAAACCTGAGCCATCGAAATCGAGGGTGAAGTCAGTGCTACCGACAGTACGAACCACCACCTCGCTTGTTCCCGCAGTAAAGGTATAACTACCTATGGTTATTTGTTCGCTGGCGCCGTCTGAAAAATTAATCAAATTGATGCTGAGACTCAGATAGGTCGTATCATCAACATCAGATATGACCGCATCGACATCCGTAACCGAAACGGCGCCGCCATCTTCTGTGAATGTCGTGGAGAAATTTATCCCAGCACCATCAGACCCGTTCAAATCAACAATAGGCGCATCGTTCACCGCAGTAACGGTAACCGCCGCGCCATTGGTCCCTGAGCTGAACGCCGTCGATCCGCCAGAGGTGCTCACATCTACATAATCGCCAGCATTACCGCTGGTCTGGTCCCAGGCCTTGTAGTTAAGAATCCCTGAGCTGCCGGCATAATCGGGGTTGGGAACAAAACGGAATCGGCTGACCGCATCAGAGGGCAACAACAGGGCATTGTTGATCGACACACTGCCGATATCAGACCAGTTTGTTCCGTCGAGGGTGAACTGCCAGGTACCGTTGCTATTGTCGAGGGAGGTGATGGCGATGCCTTTTAATGCCCCGCTATCAACATCATTGGAAAGGTTCGCGTAGGTGGAGACCAGCATTCCGGAATTGGTGAAAGCATCTTCCAGAATGGCGGGGAATGGTGAACTTGAACTTAATGTTGGCGCATCATTCGTGGGCGTGATCGTAAGGGTCGTCGTCGCGACCGGGCTGCTATTCGTCCCGTCGCTGGCGACAAATGTGATGGTACGATCTGTGCTGGTTGGGCTATCCGAGCTGTTGTCGTAGCTGATGGTACGCAGCACCTGCTGGTAATTTGAGGTGAGATCGCTGCCCGTGAGAGTCAGGATTCCCGTGGCTGAGTCGTAGCTGGCGACAATGCTGGTCCCGGTCGTATCGGCGGATAGCAACTCGCTGGTACCATCGAGCAGATTCGTAATCGTCACCACCAGCGATGTCAGGTTCGCGCTGTCGGGATCGCTGAGCGTTGCATCGCTATCGACGATGGCCACCGGGCCCGAACCCTCAGTCCAGGTTGTGGCAAAGTCGAGCCCCACCGCCACGGAGTCGTCGGCATCGAGATCGAGCGAGGGGTCGTCATCGAGATTGGTGACCCGCACATCTGCAATCGCAAGCCCCGAGTAGTTTGGATCGCTGCTCACCGCAGCAGATGTCACCAGCAGGTGCGTCACGTTACCGTCGGCGAGTGCGTCGTCGACGCCCGTCACAGTAACAGTCTGAGCAATATTCCAGTTCGCATTGGTAAAGGTCAGCGTCGTGGTCGAGAGCGTGCCCTCGGTCCCGTCGGCCATCGAGAGCGTGATCGTCACGTCATCGGTCGGTTGAGTATCGAGGACGAACGCGAAACTCGCCGTGCCCCCGGCCTCGGTCGTGTTGGCGCAGAAGCGGCGCATCTCGACACTCTCCTGGCCGCTGCCGTTCACATCGTAGTCGGTGAACACCACAACGAACTGACCGTCGCCAGTCATGGCGATCGCAGGGTACTCCTGATACCACTGCTCATGGCTATTGACGACAAACTGGGCACCGATTGGTGCGCCACTTGCGTCGAACTGGCGGGCCACGATCGCGTAGTCGTCGGAATCGACGAAGTCTTCCCACACGATCGTGACATTGCCCGCGTCGTCGATCGCAGCCTGGGGATAGTTGGCGCCGCCTGCCGGGGTGCTCGGAATCTGGATCTCGCCGCCGTTCTTGGTGCCATCGGGGTTGTATAGCTGCATGTAGATCCCGCCGGCCTGGCCATCGTCGCGCCAGGCAACGACAGCCTGGCCGCTGGAATTCACCGCGGCCGACGAAAGCCACTGTGATCCTGTGGTAAAGGTGTTGACGAGCATCTCGCCACCCAGCGCGTTTCCAACAGCGTCGTAGCGGCGGAGGTAGACACCCTCCCCCGATCCATCCTGACCACCGCTCGACCAGGTGACGATGAAGTTTCCAGAGTCGTCCATCGCCACTTCGGCGTAGCGTTGGTTGCCCAAGGTCGTTTCGTTGATGCGGAACTCGCCACCTTGTACCACACCACTGGCGTCGTAGCGCTGCCCGTAGACACCCACCAGATCGCCTGTGCCTTCTCCCTGCCACACGATAACGAACTCACCGCTAACAGCCATGCTGATTGAGGCGTATTCCTGGTTCCCCGTCGTCGAGGTGTTGACCAGAAATTCGCCGCCCTGGGCAACGCCGCTCGCGTCATAGCGCCGGGCATAAAGGCCGTAGCCACTGCCATCCTGATTCCAGCTCGACCAGACAACGACGAAATTGCCGGCGTCATCCATCGCGACGTTGGCGTCGCTTTGTGCACCAGCACCCGTGGCATTGACCACAAACTCGGACCCGGCGGGATCACCGTTTGCATCGAAGAGGCGGGCCATAATGGCGCTCTGGACTCCGTCGGCAGACGGATCGTCGGTGGTCCAGACCACGACTGTGTTGCCCGCAGCATCAACGGCTACGGCCTTGCTCAAGTAAGTTGCCGAAGCGTCCGCGCGCAGTTCGCTGACCGTCGTCTGTACACCGACCCCGTCGGGTCCGGTGGCTGTGATCGTAACACCGGCCTCTCGTGTGCCGACAATCGAGAGTGTGGTTGTTGCGACGACGCTCGTATCCGTTCCGTCATTCGCCTGGAAGACAAGAACGCGCGCCGTTTCGTTGGGATGTGTGTAATTGTTGTCATAGCTGATCGTGCGCAAGACCTGTTGGTAGTTGGTGAGCGAATCCGTGCCGGAGAGCGTGAGCACACCGGTCGCCGAGTCGTAGCTCGCCACGATTGAGGTCCCCGAGGTGTCGGCCGTAAGCTGTTCATTCGCGCCGTCGAACAGATTCGTAATCGTGACTGTGAGCGACGACAGATTCGCGCTGTCAACATCGGAGAGCGTCGCGTCCACGTCCGCCACCGCGACCGGGCCAGCGCCCTCGGTCCAGGTTGCGGCAAAGCCGAGTCCACTGGCCGCAGAGTCATTGGCGTCGAGATCGAGCGCCGGCGCATCGTTGACCGGGGTGATCGTCAATGAAACGGTGACCGTGTTGGAGGTCAGACCGGCGACATCATCGATGGTGTAGGTGAAACTGTCACTGATGGTTTCACTGCCGTTGTGAGTGTAATCGACGGTTCCATCTGCGTTGATAGCGTCAATAGTCCCGTTCGCGGGACCGGAGACGATGGTGATACTGGTTAGATCCAAGCCATTATCAGCGTCGGTGTCGTTCGACGCCAGATTCAAGCTAGTGGACGAACCTTCGTTGACGGTGAAGCTATCTGCTACCGCTACTGGCGCTATATTTACTACAATGACATCGGTCAGCGTGATGGTGAACGCCTCGTCGTAGGTGAGGCCGCCGACGTCGGTCACGCGCACTGTCACGGAATGTGATGGATTGGTCTCAAAGTCCAGGAGCGAACCATCGGCTACCGTGATCTGGCCACTGTCTGCGTCAAGCGCAAAGGCCCCTGCAACTGTTTGCGACTGGATTGAATAGGTCAGCGGGTCAGTTGTGTCGAGAACATCGTCCGCTTTCCATTCCACCACATAGTGAAATACTGCATCTGCCTTGTTGTCCCACCACAGGCCGGTGGCCGGATCCATTTGCGCCCAGTCCTCTTCTCCACCGGACTGGTTGGGCTGCGAGCCGGGAACCCAGCTCTGGTAGGCCCCGTTGACCGCATTGCCATCCTCAAGGCCGGACCAGAACTGGTCCGCTTCACTCCCCGATTCGATCCATCGCCATTCGCCCTCGACTGTTGCATCGGTGGCGCCAATCCAGATTCTATTGCCGAGAGAATTGGCCAGGTTCGAGACAAACTCGTTTTCAGCGGCACTGCGAATGATGACCAGTTGTCCGTTCACGCCATTTAGAAGAGCGCTTTCGGCGTTGGTGCGTGCTTCCGCTGGTGTGTGCCAGCCGGAAACCGCCTGGTA
Source organism: uncultured delta proteobacterium (assembly GCA_963697225.1). Lineage (GTDB taxonomy): Bacteria > Desulfobacterota > Desulfobacteria > Desulfobacterales > Desulfosarcinaceae > Desulfosarcina. Next base: position 117,648 of record CAVONM010000026.1, on the reverse strand, counting down.
AAACTTGCCAGTCTCGGCGTTGTAGTAAAGGTTTGAATCTGCCGCAAGTAGCTCAGCGATTTTTGCTTCCCGCTCGGCATCGATGCCGCTGATGACGCCAACGACAGTTCCGTCGAGGGCATTTTCGTCAACCGAAAAGGTCAGTTCCGGGCTACTGGCGGTAAAGCCAACCTCGCCCGTATGGTGGACAGTCAAATTGTTGCCGCTTACAGTCTCGGTGATGACACCATCGACTGAGAGCTTGTCGAACGTCCATTGGGCGAGCAGACCTGCTTCATCGTATGGCAGGGGACTATTGTAACTGGCGGCGATTTCGGCCACCGTTCGCACATCATCAAACACGCGAACGCTGTAGATCGTCCCGGAGAAGGTGTCGTTTGAGTCGAAGGTCGAACCCGGTGCCCCCTGATGCTGGCCGACAACGACGATTCCACCAGCATCAATGGTGGTGGTTTTTTGATAATCGTTGCGTCCCAGACCGAGTTGTTCGCCATCGACGTAGAACATCAGGATGCCGCCGGAGTTCTCCCAGCTGACAGCAACGCTATGTCTCTGACCGTCGAAAAGTTGGGGGGCGGTGGTGATGCTCCCATAGCCGGCACTACCATTGGCGCTTGTGCGAAAGAGCAGTTGACCCGTGGCATCGATCCCGAAATACAACTCGTCCTGATTGGCGGGGTCGGCGTAGGAGAACAATGTCGTTATCCCCGGCGCTGCGCTATCGGATGAAAACTGCACTTCGATCGTCACAGCATTGTTGCCAGAGAACGGCGACGCGTTTGCCTGCAGGTAGGCGTCGTTGCCACCGTCTTCGTTGAGACTGAGACCACCATTTGTCGTCGTTGTCACCAAAATATCGGTAGGCGTTGAATTAGCCGCAGTGACATTGATGGTCAGGTTCTGCGTCTGACTGGCCCCGCCATCGCCATCTGAAATATCGATGGTTACACTGCGCGCCGTCTCATTGGGAAGGGTCGTGTTGGTATTTTCATAGGTCAGGTTCCGAACCAGCGCAGTGATGGCGACCGGGGTCGCATTTCCATTGAAGGCGACCTCTAATGGCGTAACGCCCGTCCCCCCAACGAAAGTCCCAATTTCGGCCCCATCGTAACTGACAGCACTGCCACTGATGCCGATTTGGCCGGCACCCGGGCCCTGGTTACGGATCGAGAAGACGTCCTCGGTCGGTTGCAGGCCACTGTCGACTTCAACCCGCAGGGAACCACCCGCGAAGTTGCTTGAATCCACATCGGTGACCAACGCATCGGCGCCCTGCTCAAGCAGCACAGCTCCATCACCCTGAGTGTAATTGAGGACATCACCGATAAGATTAGTTACCGCAGGATTATCGTTGACCGCACTGACGCTAAGGCTGGCTACAGCAGTGCCGCTACTGAAAGCCGTGCTGCCGCCATAGCTTGACGTATCAACTTTGCTCCCCGCTGCACCTGAAGTCTGATCCCAGGCGCAAAAGGTCACCATCTCCAGACCATTCCAGTCGGCGTTGGGAACAAAACGCAAACTGTCGGTGTCGCGCAGCAAGAGGGAACTGTTGACCGAGACCGTACCAACATCGGTCCACCCAGAGCCGATATCGTACTGCCAGGTTCCATTGCTGTTCGGGAGGCTAAAGATTGCGATGCCTTCCACCGCGCCAGCATCAGCATCCGTAATTGGGTCAGCGCCACCTCGAGCGATGATCGCCGAGACCAGGTCGCCGTTGTTGATGACGGGATCTTCGCTAAGGCTGGTGAGGTACATCCCGGCACCGGTGAGTTCCGGGGCAGTATTAACTGCAGCCGTCGCGGTAATGTTCTGCGCGAACTCGGACGTATCGGTCTCAGCGTCACCACCATCGAGCCGAGAGACAGTTGCACTGATGGCGCTTCCAGCTGATACGGAGGCAGGCAGGACCGAGGAAAACGACGCATTTCCAAAACCATCAGTCCCCAGGTCCAGGATGCCGATCAAGGTCTGTCCTTCGCCGTATCCGGTCGGGTCGCCTGTGCTATTGGAATAAATTTCGATTCGGAAACTGGTATTTGCTATGCTGCTGAGCGTTCCCATCACGGTGATCTGCGTCCCGTTCGTCACGGCAGAGGTCAGGACAGGAAAATTCTGATCGTTGTTCGCGCCGCTACCTAAGTTGATTCCTAAAAGGGTGTTGGAATGAATCGAGTTACGGACGATGGAATTGTTGGTGCCATTAGCGACGCCGATGCCATTCTGCGAATTGAAGGCAATCACGTTGCCAGCGGTGACTGATTCGCCGCCGATCAAATTGCCGGAGGCCGAGCCAAAGATCTCCACGCCGTGGCTTGTATTCCCCAAATCCCCGGACCCGGTGATGTCCACTCCGATGTAGTTACCTGCAACGATGTTATTCGTCGTCGTGACTTTTCCGTTGCCGTCGATGACGACGCCGCCTTCCCCATTGCCAGAGATGATATTGCCCTGGCCGGTTGTGGTGCCGCCGATGCGCGTACCCTGAACGCCGTCATAAATCACCACACCGTGACGAGCGTTGCCGATTTTTGCTGTGCCATCGAAGTTGGTGCCGATGTAATTGCCGTAAATCTTGTTATTGTCAGCGCCCGCGCCATCGATCTCGACGCCATCGGCATTGATGCCGGTCTGGCCCGAAATCACGTTGCCTTCGCCGGCAGAACGATCGCCACCAATGGTGTTGTTGTTCGCCCCACCTCCCATGACAATGCCGTCGGCGCCGTTTCCAAGACCCGTGTTACCTGTCGCGTCTACACCGATGTAGTTGCCTTGGATGACATTACCGGTGCTGCCGGCACCCCAGATCGTGATGCCGTCAAGGGTGTTATCCGCTATGATATTGCGGTCGGTCGCGGTCGAGCCGCCGATCTGATTGCCCGATGAATTCAGGATCTCGATGCCGAAGGTGGTGTTTCCCTGGTTTCCGGTTCCCGCAGCATCTGTTCCGATGTAGTTGCCGACAATGGTATGATTGCCGGAATCCTCCAGCTTGATGCCGGCGTCACCAAAATTATTGATGGCCAGCCCGTGGATGGTGCTGCCGTCACTGCCAGCACCCAAGGTTAGGCCATCTGATAGACCAGCCCCAGATCCATCCAGCAAGACAATCGGCGTGCCGGCATAACCTGGCGCTGCGGTGCCATCAATATCCACCTGACCGGTAATCTGCGGCAGTGCACTCGACAACGAGATCGTACCACTTACATTGAACGTGATCGTATCCGCGCCGCCATTGCCATTTGCATCGATTATCGCCTGACGCAGGGAACCCGCGCCGGAATCGGCTGTGCTGCTGACGGTATAAGTCGACAACACGCCTGACCAAGTCGGCTTGGAGACAGAGCTGATAGCGAAGTTCGATTCGACCTTGCCCGCAGTGTACTCCAGCATCCAGTCGCCGCCCTGTTCGGTGTTGCCGGTCAGGTCATCGGAAGCCGCGACATCCGCACCGGTCAAATCAGAAATATCGTTTAGAAGGGCTTCTCCATCACTGTCGGCGGCGATGTTACAGCCGTAAAAGAGGATGTCCCCAGTTTCAGTAATGGCCTGGCCCCAACCGGCCACGGCATCACTGTTCTGCTGCAGGGTGGTGTTGTTCAGCCAGCTGCCGCCCAGGCTGATCTGCCCGTCAGACCCGTGGGCAATGACATGCACAGCCGAGAGGTCCGAACGATCGGCAAGGATGTTGCTGACCTGTTGGATGCCGTCACGGTCGGCGTCCAGTAACACGATCTCGACGATCCGGTTCGTATCGCTCTCACGAATCCCGTTGATCAGGATTTCATAGGCGTCCACGTCGTCATTGACAAAAACCAGCTCGCGCCTTGTAGCCGCATCCACAGAATCTGAATGCATTTCTGGATCCGATGCGACGGCCTGGTTATCGGCAGGGGATGATGCGTCGGCAATGTCGGTGATGGGCGCGGACAGAATCGAAGCGGATGATGCATCAAAGGCAGATACCGCGTTGCCAAAGGTATTCAATACAGGGGCTCTCGACAGCAGGTCGATTCTCCCGCTTCCCGGCGCCAGGTTGACCTGCGCGTTGCCTGCACCGCTGAAACCGGCGTCGGCTTTGGAAACCATTGATTTTAAGATGAGGCCGCTGTAAGCGTCTGCCTGGGCATCCGTCCCGGGACCATCGACGACCGCACCCCAGCTTCCGGAGAGCAGCAGACGGGGTTCGAGGGCCTCGAAACAGATCCCGGCTTTCGACAGGTGCCTTTCCCTAAGGCGTTTTTTTGGTTTCTTTTGCAATAGCCGATCTCTTGCCCGCATATATATACAAAACAGTGCAGATCACCCACCATGGAACTATCCTTGGCTGTTATCGGCCCATGGTGGCTTTTTCTTTAACCTTCAGCGCTTCTTCGTCCCTTGCCGCCTGTTTCTCTCCCAGCAGTTCTTTCACCTTGATTTCGTCCTTGTCCAAATCGTTTCCGGTCGATTTCGCTTCGTCGCGGTCCCGGCGCTTTTTATCGTGGCCCATGAGAACGGGCAATGGATCGAAACAGCGCCACATGGGCATCGCTGTGAGGGCGCCGAGCACCAGAGAGGAACCGCGGAAGGCCCAGATGACGTACCCGGCAAACACAGACGCGCCCAGGCCCGTGGCCGCCCCGATGATCAGTTGGCCACGCTTGCCGTCCACTTCCAGCGTATCGCCAAGCTGCTGCTGGATCTGATCCAGGGTCTGGGTCATGGCCTCGGCTGAAAAGAGCGCGCTGACGTGTTGAGCCAACCTGGATATTGGCTGTGATACCAGCTCATGGTGCAGGTATTTGACAATGCTGGCCACACCCGAAAGTGATTCGTTTTCGGTCGGCGACCCGTTGTCTGTGGTCAATAGCGAAATCGTGGGGGTGAAAAACGTCGGGCCGGCCCAATGCTGCGGAATAATAACGGGTGGCTTCGCTGAAGGAAGGTCAGAGACGGTCAGTTCCTCACGGGGCGGCAGAACGACGTCGACCGGCAAATCCTCGTCCGGTGGATATTCAGTCTCGGGTTCCGAATCGGGTTCGATCGGTTCGTCAACAGGGATCGGTGTGGGGTCATCGCCACCCTGGTCAACGATAATAGTTGCCCCGTTGATTGTTACGATGATGCTGTGGGTCGTGCCGTCGGCGGTGGTCACCGTCAGGACGTCGTTGATGCTTTCGCCCGTGTTCAACTGCTGGATGACCGCCTGAGTGTTGTCCGCGGCATAGCTCCAGTTGCCTGCGGCATCGATGGTGAGGCGGCCGTAGGCGCCCACGACTGTTCCAGTCTGGAAGCTCGATTCTCCAATGTCGGGATCGCTGATGGTCAACACACCACCCACCTCAAGCAGTCCGTCACCATCCGGGTCGACATTTTTGGTTACCGAACCCGTGTTGGGGCCGCTGACCGTCGGCGCTTCATTCACATCGGTGACGTCGATGGTGACCGCGGCGCTGTCAACAGTGGCGCCGTCGGTCGCCTCAACGGTCAGGATATATTGCGGGGTGGTTTCGTAGTTCAGGTTGCTATTATTCGTGACGCTGATCTCACCGGTCGCCGCGTTAATCGCAAAGATCCCGTCCGCGTTGCCGGCGGTGATGCTGTAAGTCAGCGCCTGACCATCCAGATCGGTATCGTTGCCCGTGTTGGCCTCGTTCAGGTCGATCACCGCGGTCGTGTTCGCCGCATCTTCGGCCACGCTGGTGGTGACATCATTGAGCAGCGGCGCGTTTTCGGCGACATCCGTAATACTGATGCTCATGGCCGCAGAGTCATCGGGTGTCACACCAACCGTGTTGTCATCCACCTCAACCGTCACATCGAGACTGGCATTGGTTTCAAAGTCCAAGGTGGCACCGGCATTGAGAAACAGTTCGCTGCCGGTAATGTGGAACATCCCGGCATCGGCGCCGGTCAGGCTCAGGGTATTGCTCCCCAGGGCGTCATCAGTGATGGTGATATCGGCGACCTTGATGGCGGCGCTGGTATCGGTATCTTCGGCCAGGGTCGCGGTCTGATTACTCAAGCTGACCGTCGGCGCTTCATTCACATCGGTGACGTCGATGGTGACCGCGGCGCTGTCAACAGTGGCGCCGTCGGTCGCCTCAACGGTCAGGATATATTGCGGGGTGGTTTCGTAGTTCAGGTTGCTATTATTCGTGACGCTGATCTCACCGGTCGCCGCGTTAATCGCAAAGATCCCGTCCGCGTTGCCGGCGGTGATGCTGTAAGTCAGCGCCTGACCATCCAGATCGGTATCGTTGCCCGTGTTGGCCTCGTTCAGGTCGATCACCGCGGTCGTGTTCGCCGCATCTTCGGCCACGCTGGTGGTGACATCATTGAGCAGCGGCGCGTTTTCGGCGACATCCGTAATACTGATGCTCATGGCCGCAGAGTCATCGGGTGTCACACCAACCGTGTTGTCATCCACCTCAACCGTCACATCGAGACTGGCATTGGTTTCAAAGTCCAAGGTGGCACCGGCATTGAGAAACAGTTCGCTGCCGGTAATGTGGAACATCCCGGCATCGGCGCCGGTCAGGCTCAGGGTATTGCTCCCCAGGGCGTCATCAGTGATGGTGATATCGGCGACCTTGATGGCGGCGCTGGTATCGGTATCTTCGGCCAGGGTCGCGGTCTGATTACTCAAGCTGACCGTCGGCGCTTCATTCACATCGGTGACGTCGATGGTGACCGCGGCGCTGTCAACAGTGGCGCCGTCGGTCGCCTCAACGGTCAGGATATATTGCGGGGTGGTTTCGTAGTTCAGGTTGCTATTATTCGTGACGCTGATCTCACCGGTCGCCGCGTTAATCGCAAAGATCCCGTCCGCGTTGCCGGCGGTGATGCTGTAAGTCAGCGCCTGACCATCCAGATCGGTATCGTTGCCCGTGTTGGCCTCGTTCAGGTCGATCACCGCGGTCGTGTTCGCCGCATCTTCGGCCACGCTGGTGGTGACATCATTGAGCAGCGGCGCGTTTTCGGCGACATCCGTAATACTGATGCTCATGGCCGCAGAGTCATCGGGTGTCACACCAACCGTGTTGTCATCCACCTCAACCGTCACATCGAGACTGGCATTGGTTTCAAAGTCCAAGGTGGCACCGGCATTGAGAAACAGTTCGCTGCCGGTAATGTGGAACATCCCGGCATCGGCGCCGGTCAGGCTCAGGGTATTGCTCCCCAGGGCGTCATCAGTGATGGTGATATCGGCGACCTTGATGGCGGCGCTGGTATCGGTATCTTCGGCCAGGGTCGCGGTCTGATTACTCAAGCTGACCGTCGGCGCTTCATTCACATCGGTGACGTCGATGGTGACCGCGGCGCTGTCAACAGTGGCGCCGTCGGTCGCCTCAACGGTCAGGATATATTGCGGGGTGGTTTCGTAGTTCAGGTTGCTATTATTCGTGACGCTGATCTCACCGGTCGCCGCGTTAATCGCAAAGATCCCGTCCGCGTTGCCGGCGGTGATGCTGTAAGTCAGCGCCTGACCATCCAGATCGGTATCGTTGCCCGTGTTGGCCTCGTTCAGGTCGATCACCGCGGTCGTGTTCGCCGCATCTTCGGCCACGCTGGTGGTGACATCATTGAGCAGCGGCGCGTTTTCGGCGACATCCGTAATACTGATGCTCATGGCCGCAGAGTCATCGGGTGTCACACCAACCGTGTTGTCATCCACCTCAACCGTCACATCGAGACTGGCATTGGTTTCAAAGTCCAAGGTGGCACCGGCATTGAGAAACAGTTCGCTGCCGGTAATGTGGAACATCCCGGCATCGGCGCCGGTCAGGCTCAGGGTATTGCTCCCCAGGGCGTCATCAGTGATGGTGATATCGGCGACCTTGATGGCGGCGCTGGTATCGGTATCTTCGGCCAGGGTCGCGGTCTGATTACTCAAGCTGACCGTCGGCGCTTCATTCACATCGGTGACGTCGATGGTGACCGCGGCGCTGTCAACAGTGGCGCCGTCGGTCGCCTCAACGGTCAGGATATATTGCGGGGTGGTTTCGTAGTTCAGGTTGCTATTATTCGTGACGCTGATCTCACCGGTCGCCGCGTTAATCGCAAAGATCCCGTCCGCGTTGCCGGCGGTGATGCTGTAAGTCAGCGCCTGACCATCCAGATCGGTATCGTTGCCCGTGTTGGCCTCGTTCAGGTCGATCACCGCGGTCGTGTTCGCCGCATCTTCGGCCACGCTGGTGGTGACATCATTGAGCAGCGGCGCGTTTTCGGCGACATCCGTAATACTGATGCTCATGGCCGCAGAGTCATCGGGTGTCACACCAACCGTGTTGTCATCCACCTCAACCGTCACATCGAGACTGGCATTGGTTTCAAAGTCCAAGGTGGCACCGGCATTGAGAAACAGTTCGCTGCCGGTAATGTGGAACATCCCGGCATCGGCGCCGGTCAGGCTCAGGGTATTGCTCCCCAGGGCGTCATCAGTGATGGTGATATCGGCGACCTTGATGGCGGCGCTGGTATCGGTATCTTCGGCCAGGGTCGCGGTCTGATTACTCAAGCTGACCGTCGGCGCTTCATTCACATCGGTGACGTCGATGGTGACCGCGGCGCTGTCAACAGTGGCGCCGTCGGTCGCCTCAACGGTCAGGATATATTGCGGGGTGGTTTCGTAGTTCAGGTTGCTATTATTCGTGACGCTGATCTCACCGGTCGCCGCGTTAATCGCAAAGATCCCGTCCGCGTTGCCGGCGGTGATGCTGTAAGTCAGCGCCTGACCATCCAGATCGGTATCGTTGCCCGTGTTGGCCTCGTTCAGGTCGATCACCGCGGTCGTGTTCGCCGCATCTTCGGCCACGCTGGTGGTGACATCATTGAGCAGCGGCGCGTTTTCGGCGACATCCGTAATACTGATGCTCATGGCCGCAGAGTCATCGGGTGTCACACCAACCGTGTTGTCATCCACCTCAACCGTCACATCGAGACTGGCATTGGTTTCAAAGTCCAAGGTGGCACCGGCATTGAGAAACAGTTCGCTGCCGGTAATGTGGAACATCCCGGCATCGGCGCCGGTCAGGCTCAGGGTATTGCTCCCCAGGGCGTCATCAGTGATGGTGATATCGGCGACCTTGATGGCGGCGCTGGTATCGGTATCTTCGGCCAGGGTCGCGGTCTGATTACTCAAGCTGACCGTCGGCGCTTCATTCACATCGGTGACGTCGATGGTGACCGCGGCGCTGTCAACAGTGGCGCCGTCGGTCGCCTCAACGGTCAGGATATATTGCGGGGTGGTTTCGTAGTTCAGGTTGCTATTATTCGTGACGCTGATCTCACCGGTCGCCGCGTTAATCGCAAAGATCCCGTCCGCGTTGCCGGCGGTGATGCTGTAAGTCAGCGCCTGACCATCCAGATCGGTATCGTTGCCCGTGTTGGCCTCGTTCAGGTCGATCACCGCGGTCGTGTTCGCCGCATCTTCGGCCACGCTGGTGGTGACATCATTGAGCAGCGGCGCGTTTTCGGCGACATCCGTAATACTGATGCTCATGGCCGCAGAGTCATCGGGTGTCACACCAACCGTGTTGTCATCCACCTCAACCGTCACATCGAGACTGGCATTGGTTTCAAAGTCCAAGGTGGCACCGGCATTGAGAAACAGTTCGCTGCCGGTAATGTGGAACATCCCGGCATCGGCGCCGGTCAGGCTCAGGGTATTGCTCCCCAGGGCGTCATCAGTGATGGTGATATCGGCGACCTTGATGGCGGCGCTGGTATCGGTATCTTCGGCCAGGGTCGCGGTCTGATTACTCAAGCTGACCGTCGGCGCTTCATTCACATCGGTGACGTCGATGGTGACCGCGGCGCTGTCAACAGTGGCGCCGTCGGTCGCCTCAACGGTCAGGATATATTGCGGGGTGGTTTCGTAGTTCAGGTTGCTATTATTCGTGACGCTGATCTCACCGGTCGCCGCGTTAATCGCAAAGATCCCGTCCGCGTTGCCGGCGGTGATGCTGTAAGTCAGCGCCTGACCATCCAGATCGGTATCGTTGCCCGTGTTGGCCTCGTTCAGGTCGATCACCGCGGTCGTGTTCGCCGCATCTTCGGCCACGCTGGTGGTGACATCATTGAGCAGCGGCGCGTTTTCGGCGACATCCGTAATACTGATGCTCATGGCCGCAGAGTCATCGGGTGTCACACCAACCGTGTTGTCATCCACCTCAACCGTCACATCGAGACTGGCATTGGTTTCAAAGTCCAAGGTGGCACCGGCATTGAGAAACAGTTCGCTGCCGGTAATGTGGAACATCCCGGCATCGGCGCCGGTCAGGCTCAGGGTATTGCTCCCCAGGGCGTCATCAGTGATGGTGATATCGGCGACCTTGATGGCGGCGCTGGTATCGGTATCTTCGGCCAGGGTCGCGGTCTGATTACTCAAGCTGACCGTCGGCGCTTCATTCACATCGGTGACGTCGATGGTGACCGCGGCGCTGTCAACAGTGGCGCCGTCGGTCGCCTCAACGGTCAGGATATATTGCGGGGTGGTTTCGTAGTTCAGGTTGCTATTATTCGTGACGCTGATCTCACCGGTCGCCGCGTTAATCGCAAAGATCCCGTCCGCGTTGCCGGCGGTGATGCTGTAAGTCAGCGCCTGACCATCCAGATCGGTATCGTTGCCCGTGTTGGCCTCGTTCAGGTCGATCACCGCGGTCGTGTTCGCCGCATCTTCGGCCACGCTGGTGGTGACATCATTGAGCAGCGGCGCGTTTTCGGCGACATCCGTAATACTGATGCTCATGGCCGCAGAGTCATCGGGTGTCACACCAACCGTGTTGTCATCCACCTCAACCGTCACATCGAGACTGGCATTGGTTTCAAAGTCCAAGGTGGCACCGGCATTGAGAAACAGTTCGCTGCCGGTAATGTGGAACATCCCGGCATCGGCGCCGGTCAGGCTCAGGGTATTGCTCCCCAGGGCGTCATCAGTGATGGTGATATCGGCGACCTTGATGGCGGCGCTGGTATCGGTATCTTCGGCCAGGGTCGCGGTCTGATTACTCAAGCTGACCGTCGGCGCTTCATTCACATCGGTGACGTCGATGGTGACCGCGGCGCTGTCAACAGTGGCGCCGTCGGTCGCCTCAACGGTCAGGATATATTGCGGGGTGGTTTCGTAGTTCAGGTTGCTATTATTCGTGACGCTGATCTCACCGGTCGCCGCGTTAATCGCAAAGATCCCGTCCGCGTTGCCGGCGGTGATGCTGTAAGTCAGCGCCTGACCATCCAGATCGGTATCGTTGCCCGTGTTGGCCTCGTTCAGGTCGATCACCGCGGTCGTGTTCGCCGCATCTTCGGCCACGCTGGTGGTGACATCATTGAGCAGCGGCGCGTTTTCGGCGACATCCGTAATACTGATGCTCATGGCCGCAGAGTCATCGGGTGTCACACCAACCGTGTTGTCATCCACCTCAACCGTCACATCGAGACTGGCATTGGTTTCAAAGTCCAAGGTGGCACCGGCATTGAGAAACAGTTCGCTGCCGGTAATGTGGAACATCCCGGCATCGGCGCCGGTCAGGCTCAGGGTATTGCTCCCCAGGGCGTCATCAGTGATGGTGATATCGGCGACCTTGATGGCGGCGCTGGTATCGGTATCTTCGGCCAGGGTCGCGGTCTGATTACTCAAGCTGACCGTCGGCGCTTCATTCACATCGGTGACGTCGATGGTGACCGCGGCGCTGTCAACAGTGGCGCCGTCGGTCGCCTCAACGGTCAGGATATATTGCGGGGTGGTTTCGTAGTTCAGGTTGCTATTATTCGTGACGCTGATCTCACCGGTCGCCGCGTTAATCGCAAAGATCCCGTCCGCGTTGCCGGCGGTGATGCTGTAAGTCAGCGCCTGACCATCCAGATCGGTATCGTTGCCCGTGTTGGCCTCGTTCAGGTCGATCACCGCGGTCGTGTTCGCCGCATCTTCGGCCACGCTGGTGGTGACATCATTGAGCAGCGGCGCGTTTTCGGCGACATCCGTAATACTGATGCTCATGGCCGCAGAGTCATCGGGTGTCACACCAACCGTGTTGTCATCCACCTCAACCGTCACATCGAGACTGGCATTGGTTTCAAAGTCCAAGGTGGCACCGGCATTGAGAAACAGTTCGCTGCCGGTAATGTGGAACATCCCGGCATCGGCGCCGGTCAGGCTCAGGGTATTGCTCCCCAGGGCGTCATCAGTGATGGTGATATCGGCGACCTTGATGGCGGCGCTGGTATCGGTATCTTCGGCCAGGGTCGCGGTCTGATTACTCAAGCTGACCGTCGGCGCTTCATTCACATCGGTGACGTCGATGGTGACCGCGGCGCTGTCAACAGTGGCGCCGTCGGTCGCCTCAACGGTCAGGATATATTGCGGGGTGGTTTCGTAGTTCAGGTTGCTATTATTCGTGACGCTGATCTCACCGGTCGCCGCGTTAATCGCAAAGATCCCGTCCGCGTTGCCGGCGGTGATGCTGTAAGTCAGCGCCTGACCATCCAGATCGGTATCGTTGCCCGTGTTGGCCTCGTTCAGGTCGATCACCGCGGTCGTGTTCGCCGCATCTTCGGCCACGCTGGTGGTGACATCATTGAGCAGCGGCGCGTTTTCGGCGACATCCGTAATACTGATGCTCATGGCCGCAGAGTCATCGGGTGTCACACCAACCGTGTTGTCATCCACCTCAACCGTCACATCGAGACTGGCATTGGTTTCAAAGTCCAAGGTGGCACCGGCATTGAGAAACAGTTCGCTGCCGGTAATGTGGAACATCCCGGCATCGGCGCCGGTCAGGCTCAGGGTATTGCTCCCCAGGGCGTCATCAGTGATGGTGATATCGGCGACCTTGATGGCGGCGCTGGTATCGGTATCTTCGGCCAGGGTCGCGGTCTGATTACTCAAGCTGACCGTCGGCGCTTCATTCACATCGGTGACGTCGATGGTGACCGCGGCGCTGTCAACAGTGGCGCCGTCGGTCGCCTCAACGGTCAGGATATATTGCGGGGTGGTTTCGTAGTTCAGGTTGCTATTATTCGTGACGCTGATCTCACCGGTCGCCGCGTTAATCGCAAAGATCCCGTCCGCGTTGCCGGCGGTGATGCTGTAAGTCAGCGCCTGACCATCCAGATCGGTATCGTTGCCCGTGTTGGCCTCGTTCAGGTCGATCACCGCGGTCGTGTTCGCCGCATCTTCGGCCACGCTGGTGGTGACATCATTGAGCAGCGGCGCGTTTTCGGCGACATCCGTAATACTGATGCTCATGGCCGCAGAGTCATCGGGTGTCACACCAACCGTGTTGTCATCCACCTCAACCGTCACATCGAGACTGGCATTGGTTTCAAAGTCCAAGGTGGCACCGGCATTGAGAAACAGTTCGCTGCCGGTAATGTGGAACATCCCGGCATCGGCGCCGGTCAGGCTCAGGGTATTGCTCCCCAGGGCGTCATCAGTGATGGTGATATCGGCGACCTTGATGGCGGCGCTGGTATCGGTATCTTCGGCCAGGGTCGCGGTCTGATTACTCAAGCTGACCGTCGGCGCTTCATTCACATCGGTGACGTCGATGGTGACCGCGGCGCTGTCAACAGTGGCGCCGTCGGTCGCCTCAACGGTCAGGATATATTGCGGGGTGGTTTCGTAGTTCAGGTTGCTATTATTCGTGACGCTGATCTCACCGGTCGCCGCGTTAATCGCAAAGATCCCGTCCGCGTTGCCGGCGGTGATGCTGTAAGTCAGCGCCTGACCATCCAGATCGGTATCGTTGCCCGTGTTGGCCTCGTTCAGGTCGATCACCGCGGTCGTGTTCGCCGCATCTTCGGCCACGCTGGTGGTGACATCATTGAGCAGCGGCGCGTTTTCGGCGACATCCGTAATACTGATGCTCATGGCCGCAGAGTCATCGGGTGTCACACCAACCGTGTTGTCATCCACCTCAACCGTCACATCGAGACTGGCATTGGTTTCAAAGTCCAAGGTGGCACCGGCATTGAGAAACAGTTCGCTGCCGGTAATGTGGAACATCCCGGCATCGGCGCCGGTCAGGCTCAGGGTATTGCTCCCCAGGGCGTCATCAGTGATGGTGATATCGGCGACCTTGATGGCGGCGCTGGTATCGGTATCTTCGGCCAGGGTCGCGGTCTGATTACTCAAGCTGACCGTCGGCGCTTCATTCACATCGGTGACGTCGATGGTGACCGCGGCGCTGTCAACAGTGGCGCCGTCGGTCGCCTCAACGGTCAGGATATATTGCGGGGTGGTTTCGTAGTTCAGGTTGCTATTATTCGTGACGCTGATCTCACCGGTCGCCGCGTTAATCGCAAAGATCCCGTCCGCGTTGCCGGCGGTGATGCTGTAAGTCAGCGCCTGACCATCCAGATCGGTATCGTTGCCCGTGTTGGCCTCGTTCAGGTCGATCACCGCGGTCGTGTTCGCCGCATCTTCGGCCACGCTGGTGGTGACATCATTGAGCAGCGGCGCGTTTTCGGCGACATCCGTAATACTGATGCTCATGGCCGCAGAGTCATCGGGTGTCACACCAACCGTGTTGTCATCCACCTCAACCGTCACATCGAGACTGGCATTGGTTTCAAAGTCCAAGGTGGCACCGGCATTGAGAAACAGTTCGCTGCCGGTAATGTGGAACATCCCGGCATCGGCGCCGGTCAGGCTCAGGGTATTGCTCCCCAGGGCGTCATCAGTGATGGTGATATCGGCGACCTTGATGGCGGCGCTGGTATCGGTATCTTCGGCCAGGGTCGCGGTCTGATTACTCAAGCTGACCGTCGGCGCTTCATTCACATCCGTGACGTCGATATCAACCGATTCGCCGCCGGACATGTTCGGACCGTCGTACACGGCTAAGAAAAGGGTGTAAGAACTGGTCGTTTCAAAATTAAGGTTCGTATTATCGGCGACAGTCATTTCGCCGGTACTGGAATTGATGGTGAAAATGCCGTCGTCATTGCCGCTGAGTATCGTCCAGTTTTGCAGCGTGCCCACGGTGTCGGGATCGGTCGCCGCCACAAAGCCCAGGCTCGTACCGTTAGCAGCGACTTCACTGACATTGAAGGTCTGGCCCGCAGTGATTACAGGCTCATTATCGTTCTCATCCGTGACGGTCACGGCGATCGCCTGGGTATCGGTGCCGCCGTTGCCATCGTCAACCTTGACGGTCACATTATAGACATTGTCGCCACCGACATCGGTCGGCGTTTCATAGTCGGGCGCGGCAATAAAGGCCAGTTCCCCGCTGCTGCTGTTGATGCTGAACTTGGCCCCGTCGACGCCGGCAAGGATGCTATAAACGGGTGCGCCACCATCGACGTCGCTGGATGTGACGGTAGTGACGGCCGTACCGTTCTCTTGGATACTGAGCGCAGCGATTGCGCCGCCGCCGTTGCTGTTGATGATTGGTGCATCATTGACCGCTGTGATATTGATATCCCGTGTCGCGGCGGCTCCAGAATCGATGCCGTCGTCTGCAAAAAAGCTGATCGTGCGCGTGGCTGTATTCGGATTTTCGCTGGTGTTTTGATAAGTGACCGTTCGAAGGGCGGTTTGGTAATTCGCAACCGTTGTTGTGCCGGTGAGGGTCAAGATGCCAGTGCCGGCGTTATAGCTGCCGGTGATGCCCAGTTGGTTGGTGAACGTCAGCACGTCCTGACCGGTAGTGAAGTTGCCGGAGATCCGTACGATGGCACTGTCCAGGTTGGCGCTGTCCGGGTCAGAGACGGTCAGTGCCGAATCAATCACCTTGGCAGGGTCGTTCTCGGTATAGGCCAGTGCGGATCCAGTTGTAGTTAGCGTCGGCGCGTCGTTGACGGGGGTGATCGTCACTGTCGTGCTGCCGGTGGCGGAAAGCGCACCGCCCGTGCCTTGAATGCCGGTGTTGCCGTCATTGAAAGTCCAGTCTATCTGAACGCTGGCGGGTGGTGTGTCGCTGCTGTTGCTGTAGGCGATCTGCTGCATCGCCGGATTCACCAGCGCGTTGGTGGCACTGGTGTTGAAGGTCAGCAGCAGCGTGCCGCCGGAGTTGGTGGTGACGGTGCCGATGGTGGTGCCGCCCACCACGAGGTTGCCGCCCTGTGTCAGGGCGCTCAGAGTACCGGTGGCCGAGAAGACATCCTGCGCACTCGCCCCGCCGTTGCGCGCCAGGGTCAGCGTCGCACCGCTGAAGTTGTCCAGCGCCGACAGCTCAGCGTCGAAGATCTGCACGTCGGCATCCAGCACCACGGCAACGCCGTTTTCAATAAAGGTCGGTGTGCCGTTCAGCGTGTTAGCGAGAATCGAATCGAAGCTAGTGTCCAATGTGCCATCGCTGTTGTACCGGACCACAGCGAAATCGTCATTGCTGCCGTTGTTGCTCGTCCCGGCCACGACGATCTTGCCATCGGCTTGCACCATAACGCTATAGCCGCCGTCGTTGCCCGCACCGACGGCGGTGGTGGCGATGCCATCCCCACCGCCAAAGCTGGTGTCCAATGTGCCATTGACGTTGTAGCGCACAAGGGCGAAGTCGTTATTGCCGCCGATTAGGCTTAAGCCCGCCACCAGGATCTTGCCGTCAGCCTGGACCGTGACGCTGTAGCCTAAGTCGTTACCTGCACCCACGGCAGTGGTGACAATCCCGTCGCCGCCGCCAAAGCTGGCGTCCAATGTGCCATTGCTGTTGTAGCGCACGATGGCGAAATCGTTATCAGTGCCGTTAAAGCTGTAACCCGCAACCAGAAGCTTCCCATCGTCCTGAATCGCTACGCTATAGGCCTGATCGATGCCGGCACCAATCGGCGTGGTCAACAACCCATCGCTCGAGAACGTCGTATCGGGGTTGCCGCTGCTGTCGTAGCGGGCGACGGCAAAGTCGGGCGTCCCGCCCGCCGAGGATCTGCCGACCACCACGATCGCGCCGTCCGATTGCACGGCAACGTCGTAACCGTAGTTGTCGACGCCGCCAAAGGACGTCGTGAGCAGACCATCACCCGAGAAGCTGGTGTCGAGACTGCCATCCGCGTTGTAGCGTGCGAGTGACAGGAGGTTGGCGGCGCCGCTGAAGTAGTACCCCGACACCAGGATCTTGCCGTCAATCTGGAGGGCGAGGCTCTCTCCGTAGGCGTCGCCGGCCCCAAAGGGTGTTGTAACAATGCCGTCGCCGGAGAAGCTGGTGTCGAGGCTGCCATCGCTGTTGTAGCGGGCCAGTGCGTATTCATCGCCGGCCGCGCCGGCTGCATAGCCGCCGACTAGAATTTTCCCGTCGGCCTGCACGACAACGGATTGACCGTAGGCGGAACCCACACCGATGGATGTAGTGACCTTGCCGTCAGTCGAGAAGCTGATATCCAGGCTGCCATCGGGGTTGTAGCGCGTGAGGGTGAAGTCGTAATTGCTACCGTTCCAACTGGATCCGGCGACCAGGATTTTGCCATCGGCCTGCACCGTGACGCTGCGGCCAACATCGGCACTCGCACCCACGGGAGTGGTGACGATGCCGTCGCCAACACCGGCTCCGAAGGTCGGTGCGGTGTTGATTGCCGCTGCGGAGGTGTAGGTCACGACTAGTTGGGCAGCGTTCGCCGGGTCGGTGTCATAAGCCTGAGAGGCGCGGTGACCGGTTCCTGTAATGATGATCGCTATATCATTCCCCGATGCCCATGAGCCCTGATCAACGATTTCCTGAACCACCGAAGAGATGTCTGGCGAGCTGTAATCCGAGCCGGACGTCCAGGTGGTTGGTGTCCAAGCGGTGGACGCGCTGGTCAGCGTCCGATTGCTGATATCACCGCTGGTGCTCGTGAAAGTCGGTGCATCGCCTATCAATTGCCCACTGAGCGTCAGGCTTGTCGCATCGCTGTTCGTCATCGGGGAATCCGCTCCGACAGCTCGGAAGACGAGGTACGCGTCGGTAATGGTCGCACCGACCGGAATATCCATTCCCGTAAAGCGGAGCCCGACTTTCTGTACGCCGGCAGATGGCGAGTCGAAGTCGCTTACAAGCTCGATATCAGAGCTATCAAGCCACATTCTATTGGGGGTAGTGCCAGTTGGGCCTTCTTCTTCAGCGTCATCACTGCCTGCTGCGACCCTTTTGGTCAAGGTGGTGTCACCGGAAGGCTTGATCGACACACCGCCGATGGACCATTCCAGAGCCGACCCTTTGACCCACGACATCGTGACTGTCGCTGCACCAGCTTCAAAACTCGATGCGCCGCGTGATTGCCCACCAGCGTCAAGGTCCCATAACTCCGTCTGCCCCGAACCCTCCGCAAGAGTGCCGGAATCCTTTCCGGCGACAACATCATAGACCAACTCACCAACCGCGGAACTGACGTTAACGGTTGGGGCATTGGATGTACCGATAGCAGACACAAACGTTCCCAGCGGGGTTGTCTGATCGACCCCTGAGAAAGTCGTCGCGCCGACGCTGACGCCGTCTGCATTGCCACTTAGGTTGACGACGACATTCGCTGTCCCTGCGTTGGGGTTGACCAGCTGCCAGATTTCGATCCGGACGGGAGCACTGCCACCAACACGGGATCCCACCAGCGTGAGACTCTGCACACCATAGGTCACATTAGTGACCGTCTCACCGCCATTGGCGTCCAGGGATACACCGACAAGCAGCAAACGGTCGCCAGTAGTCGAAGTCGTGTGTGAGAAGGTGATATTATTAGTGCCCGTTCCAACACCGGTCGACGTGTTCTCGACCGAGACAGCCATCAGTCCTAACCACTCATCTTGCGACAGCTGGCTGGCCGCGACGCTGGCTTCGATGTGGCCCGTTTGATACTCAAGTTCCCAATCACCACCGAACAGCGCGTAGCCTGTAAGGTCGGTGCTGGCCGCGACGTCTGCCCTGGTCAACTCAGCCAGTACCTCAGTCAGATTCTGGCCAATTTCCGTTTCAGCCAGACTACAGCCGTAAAAGAGGATGTCTCCGGTTTCAGTCAGGGCATTGCCCCAACCGGCAACTGCATCGCTGTTCTCTTCCAAGGTGGCACTGTTCAGCCAGCTGTTGCCCAGATTGATCTGACCGTCGGTTCCGTGGGCGATGACATGCACGGCCGCCAGATCCGAACGATCGGCCAGGATGTCGCTGACCTGCTGGATGCCGTCGCGGTCGGCGTCCAGCACCACGATCTCGATGATCCGGTTCGCATCGCTCTCACGAATCCCGTTGATCAAAATTTCATATGCGGCCACGTTGTCATTAACAAAAACCAGCTCGCGCCTTATGGTCGCATCCAGTGTGTCGGCATGCGAATCGGGATTCGTTGCGGCAGCCGTGTTATCTGCGAGGGCCATTGCGGTGGTATCATCGGTGACAGGCGCGGCCGGGATCGACGCTGGTGATGCATCAAGAGCGGGAACCGGGTTGCTTGGGGTGTTAAATGCAGGGGCGAGGGACAGCAGGTCGACGCGGTTGCTTCCCGGTGTCAGGCTTCGGTCTTCGCTTCCGACACCAGTGATACCGGTGTCGGCATGAAACACCATCGACCCTTGGGTTAGGCTGCCGTGCGAATCCGCCTGGGTATCCGGGCCGGGGCCGTCGACGACCGCCCCCCAGCTTCCGGAAAGCAGCAATCGGGGCTCGAGGGCCTCGAAACAGATCCCGGCTTTCAGGAGGTGCTTTTCCTTAAGCCATTTTTTTTGGTTCTTTCGCATTTAGCGGTCTCTTGCCGGCTTCGAAATATACAAAACAGCGCAGATTTCCCACCAGGGAACTATCCTTGGCTGTCATCGGTCAATGGCGGCCTATTCTTTAGCCTTTTTGTGGTTCAGAGGTTCAGGATTTAGGGGTTCTGCGTTCTGGGTTCAGAGGTTAAGGACATATTAGCTGAGTAGCTCAAAGCGGGTAAGTTCAGAGCTCAAAGGCTCCAAGCTCAAAGCAGAGACCTGAGCTGATAGCTCGAAGCTGAAAGCTCAAAGCAGGGACCCTAAACCCGGAACCTTTGAACCCAGAACGCAGAATCAGAAAAACATTACGAAATTTCAAAAAACAAATCACAACAGACAAACAATCAACAATACGCAAACTCAAAATTACAACTCTCTGTTGGTATTTGACCTTGTTTGAGATTTAACAATTGGAATTTGGAATTTTTTTGGAAATTGGGATTTGAAGTTTGTTATTTTAGATTCGATGTCAGATCTGGGGGAGGTCACTATGAGCGGTGAATACCGACGGGTTACCGGTTTCCAGTGAGCGGTAAACAGTGAACTCAGAACCCGGAACCTTTGAACCTCTGAACCCCGAACCCGGTTCATCCAGCCGAAAATACCCGGAAAAAAACAATTAATGTAAAATCAGATGCAACCGATAACAGGGCTAAAGCGACGGGCCGGTTTGCCGATCAACCATTGATATGGACGGCGAGTTCAGGCGGCAAACGCCTAAAAAATATATGAAACCCGATGTAGTCAAAGGTCTCTATGACGGAAACAACAGAGCAGCCAACAGGTCACGTCCTGATCGTCGATGATGACGAGATCATGCGGGATGCCGCGGGCGGGTCCCTGACGGCGGCCGGTTTTAAGGTGTCGGAAGCCGAAAATGGCGTCCGGGCAATGGAGGCGCTGGACGACCTCCGACCCGATATCATCCTGCTGGATGTAATGATGCCGGAGATGAACGGTTTTGACACCACCCTTGCCATCCGGCAGAAGGCGGGTTTTGCAGGTGTGCCCATTTTGATCATGACGGCGCTGGATGACCTGGATTCGATCAATCGGGCATTCGAGGTCGGTGCCACGGATTTCATTACCAAGCCGATCAACTGGGTGATTCTGGTAGAGCGGGTTCGCTTCATGACACGTGCCGTGCAAATAGTGAAGGAACAGCGGCAGCTTCAAAAGGAACTGGTGCAGGCCCAGAAGATGGAAGCACTGGGAACCCTTGCGGGAGGTGTCGCCCATGATCTGAACAACGTGCTGTCCGCCATCATCAGTTATCCGGAATTGCTGTTGTGTAAATTGGACGCCGACAGCCCGCTGCGGAAACCGATTTTAACGATTCAACAGGCCGGGCAACGCGCGGCCGAAATCGTACAGGACCTGCTGACACTGGCCAGAAGGGGGGTCAGTGTAAAAAAGGTGATCGATATAAATGACATTGTACGGGAATACCTGAATTCACCCGAGCATGAGAAACTCGTCTCTCATCATCCACAGGTCTCTATCGAAACCAATCTTAGTCCGGACCTGCTCAATGTTACGGGGTCGCCGCTCCATATACGAAAAACGATCATGAACCTTGTTTCCAATGCAGCGGAGGCCCAACCCGATGGCGGCCAAATATCCATCTCAACCCGCAATCACACGTTCAGCCCGCCGCAACTTGGTGTTGACCCAATCCGCGAAGGTGAATTTATCGCCATCGAGATATCCGACAAGGGATGCGGGATATCCAAAGCCGATTTAAATCGGATTTATGAGCCGTTCTTTACCAAGAAAGTGATGGGAAGGAGCGGAACGGGACTTGGGATGGCAGTGGTCTGGGGCACGGTTCAGGATCATCAAGGGCACATCGACGTCACCAGCCAACCCGATGAAGGCACGACATTTTGCATAACCCTTCCGGCAACGAAGGAAATCGCGCAACCTGCGCAAGAATCGGTTCCTGCCAGCGAATTTATGGGCGACGGTCAGGTGATATTGATCGTCGATGATGTCGAGGAGCAGCGAGAGATCGCGACGAGTATTCTGGAGATGCTCAATTACAAACCCGTCACGGTCGAATCCGGGGAAAAGGCGATTGCATTTTTGAAAACCGGATCGGCGGACCTGGTTCTACTGGACATGATCATGGACCCGGGTCTTGATGGGTTGGAAACGTTTACAAAAATAATCGGGTTTAAACCCAATCAAAAAACCATCATTGCCAGCGGATATTCGAAAACGGTTCGTGTCGATAAAGTGATTCGTTTAGGCGCCAGCCAGTTCATCAAAAAGCCTTACACGATCGAAACCGTTGGCCTGGCAATTAAAAATGAATTGCAGAGATAACCCTTTTCTCCGATACCTTTGCAGAAAGGAAACGCATCATGCAATATAATGACGGGATCGATGAGTCACGTCGGTACCTGCGCCTGACACTGGAGCTGATCGGCAAACATGGGCTTCCCACGGACCCGTTGAACTACTGTATTTGGTACGAATACGTGTCTGGAAACAACGAAGAACTGAAGGCAGCCATCGACAACCATCGGGAAAAGGGAGGGGCCTTCAGCGCCGAGACCAACCAGCAATTCTACAGCCAGTATATCGCGACGGACCAGGAGATGTTAACCACGCTGGTTCGCAAAGAGCTGAATAAGGTCTTTGCCGAAATCATCGGTACGATGGATACCGCCGACCAATTTTATTCCCAGTCGGCCAACAACATGCAAGCCATCAATGAAGCGATCGTACCCAATTTGTCTCAAGACCAGCTCAAGACGATTGTCAAGCAAATTAAAAATGAAATAACAAGCCTGGAAGGATCCAGTTCATCCTTCCGAGAACAACTCCAGCAAGCGAATAGCGAAATCGATCAATTGAAAAGCAAGATGGCGCTTTACCGCACGGAATCGCTCAAAGACCCCTTGACCCAGATCGACAACCGTCGTGGGTTCGATAAAGCCTTGGCGGAAAACATCACTCATTCCCAGGCTAACGGGACATCCCTTTGCCTGATCATTGCCGACATCGATTTTTTTAAGAAAGTCAATGACACCTATGGCCATCTGGTGGGGGACAACGTAATCCGCATGGTGGCAACGACCCTCAAGGACACCATCAAGGGCAAGGATATAGCGGCCCGCATCGGCGGGGAAGAGTTTGCCATCCTGCTGCCTGACACGCCCTTTGAGGGCGCCCTGAAACTGGCCAACGATATACGCCTCGCCTTTGAGCGGCTCGACCTGAAAAAGAAGAGCACCGGGGAAAGCCTGGGTCAGATCACCCTCAGCTTCGGGGTTACCGCCTACCGTGAAGCGGAAGCCGCCGAAGATTTTATCAACCGGGCGGACCAGGCCCTTTACCAGTCCAAAGACACCGGCAGGAACCGGGTTACCGGGCTCTAATATCTGAATCTTAGCATTCGTGTTTTGTGTCAGATTACGTAGCGTAAATTATAAAAATTAAAGAACGAACAACTGAGAAATTACAATATTCAAATAACAAAAAACAAATAAATCACAATACCCAAAAGATAAATAACAAACAAAACTACAAATGAGCAAATTACAAATAATAACAAAGATTAAAATTCGAGAACGTAAACTCTTTGATATTAAAAAATGGCCATTTCAATTTCCAAAAGCGGTATGGTTAAAGAATGAAAAACAACCGTTGATCGTGTTCTTGTTTGCAGTTTGGATATTGTGATTTGGAATTTGTTTGGAAATTGTTATTTGAAATTTGGGATTTATCAACATTAGTTGCTTGAGATTGATTTTTTCCAGTTTTTCCGGGTTTGGGCACAGTCCAAAGGAAATCATATCAGCTTTTCGATAGCTTCCTCCGCCGCAGATTGCACCTCACCATCGTAGTCACCACCGGCAACCATCCCCAAAAACGGCAGTGCCGCCCGGTTTCCCGATTCTCCCAGCACATGAATCAGATCCCCTTTGACCCCATCGTCCACGTCGGCAAAAACAGCCACCAGCGGGTCGACAACCTCACCGGCCAGCACCGGATCACGCTCCACCAGCGTTTCGAAGGACACCATCGCCCCCAGCCGCACGGACCAGCGCGGGTGGATCAACAACTCGATGAAGGCAGGAAAAACCATGCCCCGTTCGGCCATCATCCCGGCCACGCCCGCGGCGTTGCCCGCTTCGATCATGCCCCTTAAGGCATCGGCACCCAGATCGGCCGGATCCCGGTCCAGCATCAGGGTGACCAGTTCACCGGCATCCACAGATCCCGTCCAGCGGAACCGGTCGTCCAGGATAACCGTAGGTGCGGCGCTGACACGGTCTTTTTGGGCGGCGTCAGGGAACAACTCACCGTCGATGACGGTCACCCGCACCTGGTCGCTGCAGGCGGCCAGGCCCAGAATGACGGATACCGTGGTCGGGCAGAAGGGACAGTGGGGCGTAATGTACACCTTGACCAGGGCCGGTGCCCGCAACTGCAGCAACCGCTGCCGAGTATCCGGATCGATGCGATCTGCATAGGCGCTGCCATTGCCCAGCACAGCCAGAAACGGTCCCAGTTCGCGGTCCAACGGCAGGGCCTGGTAGCCCACACGGCTGCCGATGAACAAGGTGGGCCGTGAAACCATCGCATCGCCGTCTTTTTTCGCACGAACACGGGGGGCCAGACCGGCCACCTGGTCGACAAACGATTTGAATCGCGCATCCATCGAATGGCTGGTGGTCGTATAGCCAAGGGTGATGTCGTCACCGAGCCCCCTGCCCCATTGCCGGATCCGCTCTTTGTCGTTGTCGGTAACTGATGCGAGCATGCCTATTTCCCAAATTTAAATGTTTCTGCAAGCAGCCGGCGGGTTGCAGGATTGACATGTATTCTCGCCAGTTCATCTGCCGTTATCCAGCGGGCATCGGCGGCATCATCTCCGGCCCGGGGGTCACCGCTCACATAGTCGGCAGCAAGGTCCACGATCACGTAGTGGTATTTGATCACGCCGCGGTGGTCTTTTTGAATCACGTCAAAGGCGAAGACCGGCGCATTTGCCCGGATAACCACCCCGGTCTCCTCGAGGATCTCCCGTTCGGCGGCGGCCTGAAGCGTTTCCCCCAGTCGGACGCGTCCGCCGGGAATGCTCCACATGCCCCGGGAGGGCGGATTGGCCCGCTGAACCAGCAGGACCGCGTCACCCTTGAATACCACGGCTCCCACTGCCGGTCGGGGTGCGTCGGGGTATTTCCGGATTGTCGAACGATGATTTTCCATGATGCCCAGCTTTTGCAAAGTTGGGGTAAATGCTTGCATGTCAGGTCATGAAACCGTTGGTTTACGAGATCGTTGCTATCACCATTTGCCGGCCACTTCAATTTGAAACTTGGTTTAAGTCCGATCCACGGTCATTGACGCCCCCGATGAATTCTGATAGCTGCAGAAGCAGTTGAAAGGTTGAGGAGTTCAAAGGTTCAGAGGTCGGAGATCGGAAGTCGGAGATCGGAAGTCGGAAGTCGGAGGACAGAGGCCAGAAACCAGAGACCAGTCCCCTGAACCCAGAACCTTTGAACCAGAAAAACATTACCAAATTTCAAAAGACAAACAATCACCAATACGCAAAGTCAAAATTACAAACTTCCAATGGTATTTGACCTTGTTTGAGATTTAAAAATTGGAATTTGAAATTTGTTTGGAAATTGGGATTTGAAGGTTGTTATTTTAATTTCGATGTCAGATCTGGGTGAGGTCACTATGAGCGGTGAATACCGACGGGTTGACGGTTACCGGTTTCCAGTGAACCCTGAACTTCTGAACCCAGAACCCCAAAACCCATGAACCAAAAACACAGACCCTATATCGGAGTTGCCGTCATCGTTGTCCGGGATGGACGGGTGCTCCTGGGAAAGCGCAGGAATACCCACGGTGCGGGCACCTGGCAGTTTCCCGGCGGCCACCTCGAATACGGCGAATCCATAGAGGCCTGCGCACGGCGCGAACTGTTTGAGGAGACCGGCCTGTCCATCCTCAACCTGCGCATGGGTCCATTCACCAACGATGTCTTCGAAGACGAGAAAAAGCACTACGTCACGCTCTTTGTAGTTGTCGACCAGACGAGCGGCGACACCCGGGTAAAAGAACCGGAGAAGTGCGAACGCTGGGGCTGGTACCGATGGTCGGAAATGCCGCAACCCCATTTCCTCCCCATCGCCAATCTGCTCAGGCAAGGTTTCAACATTGCCGAGATGCACCACCAAAGGGAGAAAAACGGATGAACGTCGCACAACCGGTGTCGGTTCACGGGGGTCACAGCGGCCAGTTCTGCGGCCACGCCAAGGACACCCTTGAGGAGATTGTTCTGGCCTACATCGATCAGCGATACCCCTGGGTGGGCATCACCGAGCACATGCCACCGGTGTCGGATGCCTTCGTCTACCCCGAAGAGAAAAGCGCCGGATTCGACGCCGGCACGCTCAAGGAGCGGTTTGCCGGCTACATGACCACCTGCCGGCGCCTTCAGGCAAGATATGCCGACAAGATCCGGATCTATGTCGGGTTCGAAACGGAAGATTGCAGCGGCAGCCTCGACTTTGCCAAAGCGCTGATCGACACCTTTTCTCCCGACTATGTGGTGGGTTCCGTTCACCACGTCAAAAACATTCCCTTTGACTACAGCAAAGCCCGCTACCACGAGGCCGCCGATTGCTGCGGCGGTCTGGATGGCTTGTACGCCGCCTATTTCGATCAGCAGTACGAAATGATTCGGTTGATGACGCCACGCGTGGTGGGCCACCTGGATATCGTTCGGATATTCGATCCGGACTACCCCTCTCGGCTGCTAAAACCAACGATCTGGGAGAAAATCGTCAGGAATCTGAAATTGATCAGGCAGTTGAACCTGATCCTGGACTTTAACCTGCGGCCCCTGTCAAGGGGTGAGAACGAGCCCTACCTGTCGGCACCCATTTTGAAAAAAGCCGCTGATTTGGGCATCGACATCGTTCCAGGCGATGACTCCCACGGCGTGGACACCATCGGCGCACACATGCACAGCGCAATCGCCATGCTGAGAACAGCCGGGGTGTGCACAGACTGGCGAAAACCCGTCGATCCAACGTATTAACCGGTGCTCGCCAGCAAATGAGGGGGTGTTGTGTGAGGTCAAGCCGGACCGCAGATCTGAAAAGCAGGTCATTCGTCGTCTGAGGTGATCCTTTTAAAAACGGTTTCCTGAGGCTCGGATAACCTTTTTTCATCGAATGGCAGGGCCAGGATCTTTGCCTCCGGCTGACTTGTCTGGATATTTATTTCGGGAAACAGCTCGCTGTTTTCTTCAACCCCTTTCGACTCAAAGGGCTCCAAAAAAGATCGATTCCTGATCGTCCGTCTGTCCCTGCTGCGTCGTCGTTCCGGCTGATGGTCCGCAGAAGGGATCCAACGCCGGTCGAGTCCGGTTCTGCGAGTGTTAGCGTTGCTGGGCTTATTTTTTTTCATCATCGGTCCTGTTCATGTACGTCTCGCCCATACCGTTACAATGGGTTCCAGTCAAAAGATACGGCTCGCCGGCTCCCGGATCCAGGTGGGGATCGGACATATAATCTATTATCGGCTGAACTGGCCAACACTTTATTTTTACTGCATGGATCATTTCTCAGACACCTGGGCACCTGTATGCGCATAACCCCTTGACAGCCGGACTGTTTTTACCTAATGTTTTTTTTAGGTATTTTGACCGACAGCCGAATAAACATTAAGACGACCAACTATCTCGGTAACGTCCTTCGTCAATCAAGGGTTGACACCATCACCACTCTGCGACAGACGACAGACGGACTATACATAGACGTTAAGGAATGTTGGCGATGAACGACATCTCATCTTTTCATACTGACCGCAGAACTTTTTTAAAATGGGGGGCATCAGCGATCCTGGCAACCGCCTTCACACAGCCGGTATTGGCCGCTGTCGATCCCAAAACCCCTAAACACCACATACTGTCTTTCTATAATATTCACACCGGAGAGACCCTTAAAACCTGCTACCGCTCCAGCGGGAAGCTGATCCACCGTGCCGTGAACCGGATCAGTCATATCATGCGCGATCACCGCACCGGAGAGGTCAAGCCGGTGGACCCCAGCCTCTTGGATTTGCTTCATTGCATCGTCATGGAGGAAAAGCCGCGCTCTCCATTCAGCATCATTTCCGGTTACCGCTCCCCGAGCACGAATGAAGCGCTGAGAAAAGTCACTGCAGGCGTAGCCCCGAAAAGTCTGCATATGGAGGGCCGTGCCATCGACATCCGAATCCCCGGATGCCAGACCGCCACACTTCGCCAGGTAGCTGTAGACCTTGGATGTGGTGGTGTCGGATACTATCCTGAATCGGATTTTGTTCATCTGGATACCGGACCGGTAAAGGTCTGGTAGCACTGGCGCCCTGCATGCCGGTGTACGAATTGTGTTCTTGTCTTTGCGCTGTAGAGGTCTAATGTTCTCGCATTACATTGACGAGTACCGACTCTTCAAGCAGATCATTTTTCATTGATATTCTAGTCGCTTGACATTTTCCCATCGATCCATTATGCTCATCTCATTAAACGATTCAATGCCTGCATATCCTGTTCTCAGGAGGCTTTCAGGCCGTCCATTTACCCGTGGTTATTCCCGGTCCGGCAACGCCGCTTTGGACGGTGATCAACCGGCATTTAACAGGCTAACGAAAAAAGAAAAATCAACCGAGCTGCTGCCCACCTTGTTCCTTGAGTCGTTTATCTGCCGAGCAGCGTCTCGTCCTTTCCCGATATATTGTGGTAAGAAGAAAGTAATTGCATACCCCTTTACATGGAGGACTCCGGTTATGAAAAAAATTAGCAAAGACCTAAAAACCGTCGCCCGACGGTTAAATACACTGGCCAAGAAAACCGAAGCCATGGCAAATGCGCTTGAAAAAAAATCACCCTCAGCTGCTCCTAAGAAAAAAGCGGTGCCGGCCGCGAAAAAAAAGGCCGCACCAAAGGGAAAAAATATCACCCCCACGGATCAAGTGCTCACCATCATGAAACGATTTAAAAAAGGAATCTCTGTGGAGGCCTTGAGAGGGAAATCCGGCTTTACCGAAAAGCAGATCAGCAATATCGTTCACCGCGCCTGTAAAAAAGGCAAAATGAAACGGGCGGGGCGGGGCATTTACTCTGTATACGGCCTGTAATGAAAGTGTGCCGTGCCTGATGGGCGGTCCGATCGGACCGGTGGTAGAAGGCAGCGTCATTTGAGCGGATCGGCTTAACGTGATCTTTAATGGTGGGTTCCATCATTTGTGTGACGACCGATTTCGCGGTCGGACAGTCTTGCACATGGGATGTTTACTTTTTTTAAGGAGGCTGCAGAAATGGCAAACGGTGTTGTAAAATGGTTCAGTGACAAAAAAGGGTTTGGTTTCATCGAACAGGAGGAAGATCAGGGCGACATCTTCGTTCATTTTTCTTCCATCCAGGCCGAGGGTTTCAAAACCCTGTCGGAAGGAGATCGGGTGACCTTTGACGTGGAAAAAACCGACCGTGGCCCCGCTGCCGCCAATGTGGTAAAAGTATAGCCAACACACAAATTCATAAAATCAAAACGGCATCCTTTATCATCGGATGCCGTTTTTTTCGTCTCGCGTCAGAACAACGGCATTTAGATCGATACTGCGGAAGCCATCATACCACGCCCTGGTCGATCATGGCATCGACCACCTTGACGAAGCCGGCGATGTTGGCCCCGTTCATGTAGTTGCCCGGCGTGCCGTATTGTTCGGCTGCATTCAAACAGGTCTGGTGGATGCTCTTCATGATCATCTGCAGCCGGGTGTCCACCTCTTCGCGGGTCCACGACAGGCGCATCGAGTTCTGGGTCATCTCCAGTCCCGATACCGACACCCCGCCCGCATTGGCCGCCTTGCCCGGACCATACAGAAGCTTGTTCTCGATGAAGATGTCGATCCCCTCGGGCACCGTGGGCATGTTGGCCCCCTCGCTGACCACGATAACCCCGTTGTCCACCAGGTGCTGCGCGTCGGTGGCGTTGATCTCGTTCTGGGTGGCCGACGGAAAGGCGCAGTCGGCCTTGTGGTTCCACAGCGGGTTGAACGCATCGTTCGGATTCACCTCGGCATAGACCGCCGAGGGATATTTCTCGGCATACGCCTTCACCCGGCCCCGGCGCACGTTCTTCAGGTTCATCAAAAAGGCCAGCCGCTCCCGGTCGATGCCCGCCTCGTCATAGATGTACCCCGACGAATCCGAGCAGGTCACCGGCTTGGCCTTAAGGTCCAGCAGCTTCTCGATGGTGTACTGGGCCACGTTGCCCGAACCGGACACCAGGCAAGTCTTGCCTTCCAGGGTCTCGTTGCGCGTAGCCAGCATCTCGGCGGCAAAGTAGACCGATCCGTAGCCCGTGGCCTCGGGGCGGATCAGGCTGCCGCCCCAGTTCAGGCTCTTGCCGGTGAGCACACCGGTGAATTCGTTTTTCAATTTCTTGTACATGCCGAACAGATACCCGATCTCGCGGGCGCCCACGCCGATGTCGCCGGCCGGCACGTCCGTGTCCGGGCCGATGTGCCGGAACAGCTCGGCCATGAAGCTCTGGCAGAAGCGCATCACCTCTATGTCCGACTTGCCCTTGGGGTTGAAGTCCGACCCGCCCTTGCCGCCGCCCATGGGCAGCGTGGTCAAGGCGTTCTTGAAGACCTGCTCGAAAGCCAGAAACTTGAGGATGCCCAGGTTCACCGACGGGTGAAAGCGCAGGCCGCCCTTGTAGGGGCCGATGGCGCTGTTCATCTCGATGCGAAAGCCCCGGTTGACCTGCACCTCGCCCTGGTCGTCCACCCAGGGCACCCGGAACAGGATCACCCGCTCGGGCTCCACCAGGCGCTCTAAAATCTTGGCCGCCCGGTACTCGGGGTTGCGGTCCATCACCGGCTTGATCGAGGCCATCACCTCCATGACCGCCTGGTGAAACTCGCGCTGTCCGGGGTCCTTGTCCTTTACCAGTTGAAGAATGTCCGACATGGTGTCTCCTCCTTTTGAATATTTGACGCCCCTGAAAACCGGGGCGATTCCCAACCGCGGATGGTGAACGTTGGTTCGCCCCGCTCCCAATCCGGATAAACCGGTGCTGTTGAAAAAGGCGTAGGCCGTAAACAACCAATCGCAATCGCCCAATTTGAAATAACAAGCTACAAATTGCAAATCTCAAATAAATTCCAAATTACAACACCCAAATCTCAAAGTAAGATTAACAACCAATAGTTGTTTGTTTTGAATTCTCTTACATCGATCATTGGAATGTCATTTTTTTCAAGATCTGGTTTGGAATTTTGAATTTGGTCATTGTGATTTATTTGTCATTTGGATTTTGGTTATTGTTCTTCATTTTTTACTCGTCTTTTACTTTCTGACAAAAAATGCAAAAATTTCAGGATTAAGGATCAAGGTGCTAAGTGGCACCGATACCGTTACCTTTTACGATCACACACTGGGATCGCCGGCCGTCGACTTTAAGCGTCACCGGCACCTCGAGCCGTGCATGAGCGACAAAGGTGGCATCGTTCAACCGCGGCAGCGCGGTGAGCCAATTCCAGTCTATCCAGTCACCGGCGGCCTTGGAGACGGTAATGTAATTGATCCCCAAGGTAGTGATATTGTGAAAAAAATGTGAGCCCTGGGAGGGTTCGGCAACGAGCTTGTCCGATTCCGTCTCGATCATGGCGCCCACCCCCGAGATGTCTGCCCATGCAACGGGAATTCCCAGCCAGCGGTCGGCCGATCCCCATCGGCCCGGCCCGACAAGCAGGTATTTTCGGTCCTCCTTGACCAGGGTCGCATTGATCCTGGCGATCTCCCGGGCTATCTCCATGGTTCTGCCCGGGTCGAAGGCCTCCGGCTTGACTAAAATGATGTCAGCCATGTCCTGCTTCAGGGCATTGCCCAGCGCCTTGCCGGAAAAACAGAATGCGTTCTCCTTTTCTTCTGTAGAGATATTCACCTGCTCAAGTTCGGCCCGGGCCGTCATGGGCCGGAGTTGAAGAAAAGCGAACTGAGGCGAGTGGTCAGGTTCAGCGGTCAGGTTGACAGAGAACTCCATCTCCACGGGGCAACCCATCCCCTGTTCTCCCAGTTGGAGCATGTCCTTCAGGATATCTGCCAGGGGAAACTCCCGGTATTTGAGGATGTGGGCAAAGGTGAGAACCCGCTGGCCCGGGATATGAATGGTATCGCGAATACGATGCTCATCCGGCACGTAGGTGCTGGCAAGAAACTGCATGGGCTGCTCGTTCTCTGCCTCGGTCACCTCACGGTGCCACAGATTGGCGCCATCATTGGTTTCCAGGGAGTGGCACGACTTTTCCAGTTTGAGAGCATAAAAATAACGTTGGGCGTTCTCGAGAATGTCTTCCACCGTCGAGCGCTGGGGAAGCAGCTGGGGGTGGGCCGGTGAGAACCGGAGCGTTTTCTCGCCCTCTACCACGGTTTTTCCCAATCCCATGGCAATGGTGACGATTCCCTCCTCGGGCTTCATGCGGGCAAAGGGATAGTAGTTGTGCGACTGGGCGACCCCTGAAATAGCCGGGTAAAAACTGTCGCCATAGGGTGATCCCACCAGTTTTTGGATGATCACAGCCATCTGCTCTTCTTCCGTCCGGTGGCCCACCCGTTTTGAGAATGCCTTGGGGCCCTTGTAATAGGTTGAGGCGTAGACCAGCTTGATGGCATGAATCAGATGGGTTAAACGCTGCTCCGCATCGGGACAATCGTTGGTGATCATATAGGTGCGGTAGAGGCCGGCATAGGCACGGAACTGGGCGTCCTCCAGCAGACTGGAGGACCGGATGGCCAGTGGATAGGTCACCTGGGTCAGGTAGTGGCGAAGTCTTTCTTCGATCCAGACGGGGAATCGACCGGCGAGAAAAAGATCGGCGATCTGCTCATCGGGCAGGTCGGTTTTGGAAAGGTAGCGCAGTCCGTTGTCTTCCACAAAGGACTCGAAACCGTCCGTGGTGATCACCAGCGTCTGGGGGACAATAATATCCACCCCCTTGTAGGTGACATAAAAATCGGGGTTCTGGCGTAGCAGGGAGGCAACGAAAGCCAATCCACGGGCTTTTCCTCCCAGAGAACCCTTGCCGACCTTGAAAAATTCAGTATCGAAATCCGCGTCCCCCGCATCGAAATCGGCAACGATCCCCTTCTGGCGCCTTTTGCGTCGGTCGGCGATGATTTCGACCAGGTGGCGGCGATGGCTCTCACCATCTGAGAAATCATCGTCACTGATCGGGCGGACCTCTGCGGCCAGAGCCATCTCGGTGCGAGCGAACAGCCAGCGGGAAAAGTCGTTGCGGTTGCAATGGTACCGGAAGGACGCCTCCGGTATGGAAAGCATATGCTGTTCCAGCGCCTTCAAATTGGAGGCACGGCCGATTTCCGATCCGTCGGGCAACCGGAAAACGAAATCACCAAAACCCAGCCAGTCCTTGAAAAACCGGCGCACATCCTGGTACAGGGTGCCTGAATTCTTGTCCACGAAAGCGGCGGGGATAGACGCCGCCTTTGCGGCGTTGGCCGGTTCTGAACTGGTGAGCAGCAGCGGAATATCAAACCGCCGCGCCCGCACCTGCTTGAGAAAATCCACGCCGGCCGTCTCGTTCAAAGCGCCGTTCCGGGAAAATCGAACATCGGAGATGACCCCGAGCACGTTGGATTCGTAACGCTCGTAAAGGGCCAGCGCTTCCTCGTAATTGCCGGCAACCAGGATTTTCGGACGTGCCCGCATGGTGACCAGCCGATGCTCTTCGTTAAGCGTGCCTTCCATCACCGCCTGGGTCTGGCTGACCAGCTCCCGGTATAGGATGGGCAGCAGGGAAGAAAGGTAATATGGCGAGTCCTCCACAAAAAGAATCACCCGGACGCCCGCCGATTGGGTATCCTTTTCAGCATTCATCCGGTCTTCGGTACTTTTCGTCAGCGCCACGAGGATATCCGTGTTGCCTGACCAGACAAAGGTGCGGTCGATGCCCGGCGCATGGTCCGGCTCCTTGATCTCCGGTGAAGGAATCGTGTCGTGGGATAGCAGAATAACCGGCAGTCCGGGTGCCTTTTTTTTTATCTTGTGGCCCAATGCAGCCGCACCCATGTCCGACAGGCGCGGCATGGTGATAACCATGTCAAAGGCTTGGTCGTCGAGGGCGGCGAGGGCCTGTTCGGCTGAGGACACCCAGGTCAGACGCGGTGGCTGACTGAGGTTGAGGCCGCGATACTCGTTGACGATACGTTCGGAAAGCCGGCAGTCCTCTTCCATGATCCAGGCATCATAGGGGGTGGAAACCAGCAGAATATGGCGCACCTTGCGGGCCATCAGCTCGTGGAAGAGTTTGAAGCGGGAATCGGATTCATTGAAAAACGGTCGCGTGTTCAATGCCATGGATCAGCTACCTTCTTCGCGGCAGCATGGGCTGCAGGTTGGTTTCCCTCACCGGTTCCGGTCAGGCAACAAAGAACGATCGAAAGTGAAGGCGCATTAGGGTGTCGGATGTTTTATAATGCGCATATCATACCGGAAATCAAGGCAAAAAGAAACCGCCGTGAGGGTTTGAGAATCATAATAGCGGTTGTTTCGGCAGGCATTGTTTGGTAAACCATTCGATATGTTACGATAATGACGAGAATCGACACCCATCATCACCGTTTTTCTGGGGAACCGATAAACATGACCCGGCGAACATCTCTGGACACTCCCGACGTCAACGTCATGCAGCGGGTATGGCGCAGCATATTCCCCTGGCCGGTGCGACCGCGCACCGAAAGGGATCGCAAACGCTTTTTACGCCGCAACCTGATCCTGCATTTTCGACCGCCGACCGTAAAAGAAAAAACCCTGATCTTCACACTTTCCTGGGGGTTGGGCGGCATGGCGGCCACCCTGGTGCTGCTGCAAATGGCCACCGGTATCCTCTTGAAATTCATCTATGTCCCCACACCGGTAGACGCCTATGCCTCGGTTCAATCGATCATGGTCCAGGTGCCTTTCGGCCGGCTCGTGCGCAATCTGCACCACTGGTGTGCCAACCTTCTCGTGGTTGTCCTCATGCTGCATATGCTGCGGGTCTTTTTCACCGGTGCCTTTCATCATCCCCGGCAGTTTAACTGGATCATCGGTGTCATCCTTTTTGCCATGGTGCTGGCAGCCAATCTGTCCGGCTACCTGCTGCCCTACGACCAGCTGGCCTATTGGGCGGTCACCGTTTTCACTGCCATGATCGGCTATATTCCCGGCATCGGTGACGGGCTGCAGCGAGCCTTGGGAAATGGCAGCGAGCTGGGTCCCCAGACCCTGCCCTTTTTCTATTCCATGCACACGGCCGTGATCCCGCTGCTGCTGGCCGGCCTGATGGGGTTTCATTTCTGGCGCATCCGCAAGGCCGGCGGGCTTGTCGCGCCGCGGAGGCCGTCTGAGCCCATCGATGAGATGCCGGTCCGGGTGCCGGTGGTTCCCAACCTGCTGATCAGAGAAGTCTCAACGGCGCTGGCCGTGACGGCAACCACATTGACAATCTCCATATGCTTCGACGCCGTGCTCTCGGCACCGGCCAACCCCGGATTGAGTCCGAATCCGGTGCGGGCACCGTGGTATTTCGCCGGTCTCCAGGAACTTTTGCTGCATCTTCATCCCGTCGTGGCCGTATGTGTGATCCCCCTTGCGGCAGGGATTTTTCTGGTGAGCCTTCCCTACCTCGCCTATCCCCAATCCACCGAAGGGATCTGGTTCGCTTCGTCCAGGGGCAGAACGCAGACCATCAACGCCGCCCTTATGACGATAGTCATCACCCCGGCCCTGATCGTGGGAGACGCGCTTGTCGTCAAAACAGCGCCCTGGGCCGCCGGCATGTCCCCTCTCCTCCGTGACGGTATTTTACCCATGCTGCTCTTGTCGGTCCTGACGGTGGGGGTTGTGCTAGTCATGAAAAAACGACTGGGTGCCACATTGAGCGAAACGGTCCAGTCCTTGTTCGTGGTTATGGTGACCGCACTCGTCGTGCTGACCCTCGTGGGGGTGTTCTTTCGCGGACCCTTCATGCGGCTGGCCTGGCCGATATGAGAAAGGGCGCGCAATGAGCAGTCAGAATATCCCGCCGCCGGCTGATAGCCCGCAACCCATTGAAAGCCACACGCGTCGCAGCCTGCTCAAGGGTCTGTGGGTGGCCTTGGGTGGACTCGCCCTGGCAGAGATCGCCTGGCTGGTGGGATCTTTCTTGAAACCGCTGCAATCGACTGATCCATCGGTCCAACCCGCTGATATCATCGACGCCGGGCCGACAGATCGGTTTGCCCCCAATACGGTGACCGCCTTTCCACCGGGTCGATTTTACCTGGCCTGCCTTGAAGATGGGGGATTTATAGCCCTGTCCCGGCGCTGCACGCACCTGGGCTGCACGGTGCCCTGGGACCCGGAAAAAAAGCAGTTCGCCTGCCCCTGCCATGCCTCCGTGTTCGACATCCGCGGCGAGGTGATCCAGTCCCCTGCCCCGCGGGCACTGGACCGGTTTGCCGTTTACATCGAGAACAGGCGCGTGAAGGTCGATATCGGAAAGCCGATTCGCCGAAGCGCGTTTCGCAAAGATCAGGTGGCTCATGAATAAAGGGTTCAAGGGGCCGAGGGGTCAAGGATCCGAGTGAAATGCAAAAGATTGATATCGCAGATAAACCCTTGAACCCTCGACTCCTTGAACCCTATAAATTAATATCAACTCAACTGGTGATGTAACAAACACCGGATGAATTCCATTAAGAACCAAGGAACCGCGCAATTGCCATGACCCGCTGGACATACATCGGCATCGTTGCCACCCTGATCATCGTCCTCTCGATCCCACTCTACGTGGTTCAGAATCGCGCGAGGCGTTCTGCCGCAAGCCTGACCATACCAGCGGCAGTCGAATTCGTGGGCAGCGAAGCCTGCCGGGACTGCCACCAGAGCGAGTTCGACAAGTGGAAGGACTCCCATCACCAGTTGGCCATGGCCGTGGCATCGGACGAAACGATCCTGGGGGATTTCGCCGATGCCGAGTTTCGCCACTTCGGTGTGACCACCCGGTTTTACAAGAAGGACGGCCGGTACATGGTGGCCACCCAGGGCCCGGGGGGTGAGATGAACGACTTCGAAATCACCCACACCTTCGGTTGGTTCCCCTTGCAGCAGTACCTGATTCCATTTCCCGGCGGACGGTTGCAGTGCCTTCCCATCGCCTGGGATTCGCGGGAAAAACGATGGTACCACCTGTACCCGGAACGCCCGCTGGCTGCCGACGACTGGCTCTACTGGACCAACAACGGTCAGAACTGGAACGCCATGTGTGCCGAATGCCACTCCACGGACCTGCGTAAAAACTACGACCCGGACGACGAGACCTACCGGACGGCCTGGTCTGAGATCAGCGTGGGCTGTGAAGCCTGCCACGGCCCGGGATCGGATCATGTGGCCTGGGCACAACTGCCGGAGATGGGGCGGCCGGCCGTGGCCAACACGGCCCTGGTGGTAAAGACCAGTGGACTTACCTCGGCCGGGCAGGTCCAGCTGTGCGCGCCCTGTCACGCCCGTCGTATGTCCCTGGACGACAACATCCACGCCCACGCCGATTTTCTCGATTACGGCATTCCTCAACTGCTGAATGAAGGCATGTACTTTTCCGACGGTCAGATTTTGGATGAGGTGTATGTTTACGGCTCCTTCATCCAGAGCAAGATGCACGCACGCGAGGTGCGCTGCAGTGACTGCCACGACGTGCACAGCATCAGGCGCATCAAAGAGGGCAACGACTTGTGTCTCCAGTGCCACCGGGCGGCGATTTACGACACCCGGGATCACCATTTTCATAAACAGGCGGGGGAAACCGGCGACCCCATCCGTGCCGCCGACGGAGAGATGCTGTTCGACGTGGGCAGCGGCGCGCGTTGTGAAGGCTGCCACATGCCCGGCCGACGCTACATGGGCGTCGACTACCGACCCGACCACAGCTTTCGCATCCCCCGGCCGGATTTGAGCCTTGCCTTGAATACACCCAATGCGTGCAACCGCTGCCATGTGGATAAAACCGTCCAGTGGTCGGTGGATGCCATGGCCAAATGGTATGGCAAGAAAAAACGGCCGCACTATGGCACCATTCTGGCCGCCGGACGGCAGCAGGATCCCAACGCGTTGAGTGAACTGGTCCGTTTGGCCGGGGATCGGCTCTACCCGGATATTGTCCGGGCAACGGCCCTGTCCCTGGCATCGTCCTATCCCGATGAAAATGCGGTAGAAGCTGTTAAGCGGGCCCTTTCCGACGAGTCGGCCCTGATTCGCCACACGGCGGTCAATCGGTTTGCCATCCAGGACCCGGAGCAACAGGCAGCGCTTGTCGGACCGCTGCTCTACGACCCGGTGCGGGCCGTGCGCATCGAGGCGGCCCGGAGCCTGGTCCGTGCGGTGCAACAGGGAATGGGCCCATCCCTTAAAAAACCATACGAAAAGGCCCTGGCAGAATACATCACGGCCATGGAACGCACCGGCGATTTTGCCGCTTCGCGCCACAATCTGGGCAACGTATATGCCGATCTGGGGCAGACGGACCGGGCCATCGGCCATTACCGCAAAGCCATCGCCATCGATCGGCGCTTTTACCCGGCCAAGGTAAACCTGGCCATGCTTTACAACGCGCAAGGGCAAAAGGATCAGGCCGAGGCGTTGTTCCGGGAAGTCGTGCAGGAACACCCGGGCCTTTATGAAATCAAGTATTCATTAGGCCTGCTGCTGGCGGAAAAAAAGGCCTACGATGAAGCCATTATTTACCTGGGCGATGCCGCTGCCGGCCTGCCCCAGCGTTCCCGGATCCAATACAACCTGGCCCTGCTGCTCAAACAACTCAAGCGGAATGCACAAGCGGAGACCGCCCTTCATCGGGCTTTGTCCGTTGACCCGAATAATCCGGACTACCTTTACGCCCTGGCGGTCCTGTATATGGAATGGGAACGGCCGGACGATGCCCTCGAGGCAGCCTTGCAGTTGCGCGACGCCCATCCAACACTTGCCATGGGCCGCGATCTGGTTAATTATATAAAGCGTTCCAAGGCTGATCACCAATAAGCGTGCCGCGAGAACCGACGCATTCCTCATTTGAGGGTTGTCGATTACCCGAGGCGAGCCACAGGAAGTGCGCCTGCGATCGCGGTTCAAAAAATTAAAACACCCAGAGAAAAAGGAGTCGCACATGAAACATTTGAAATGGATCGCCATCAGCCTGCTGGGTCTGTTGGCTGTAGGTGCTTTCTCCCCGATTCCGGCCGCGGATAAAGCACGCCAGGCCTACGACAAAATGGTGGAAGAATCCGTCAAAGAAGCCGACGACTACCTGCAGGGAAAAGAGAGCCAGAAAAAGGCGGCCGACGCACAGGCCCAATCCAAGCAGGATTCGGTCCTGTCCGAAAAAATCGAGGCGGAGGTTCAGCGAATCCAAGCCGAGATGGACACGATAAGCAACCGCGGACTCGGCCCCACGTTTACCCAGGGCATGAAAGACAACCAGCTGGATCAGTTGCAAGATAAGCTCAATCAGCTGAATAGCGATCCGGAAGGCTACTTTGGCGCGCAATAGGCAGGGTATTCCAATTGAACTGCTTCTTCACGGGAGGTTATCCCTATGTGTATCCCAACCGGTTCAAAGAGACGATCTGATCGCTGCAGGTGGGTACCCCTGTTATTGTTCTTTTGGCTGCTGGCCCTGGCGGTTTTAGCAGCGGCAGATGAAGACAAAGCGCCGCTGTCCACCGTCCCTGCCGTCGACCTGAACCGCTATCTGGGCAGATGGTATGAAATCGCCAGCTACCCGGCCTGGTTCCAGAAGGGCTGCACCGGCTCCACGGCCGACTATTCCCGGCTGCCGGACGGGCGGATCCGGGTGGTCAACCGCTGCTTCAAGAAAAGCCTGAACGGGCCGCTGAAAGAATCCAAAGGCAAGGCGGAAGTCGTCGATGCAGCCACCCACGCCAAATTGAAGGTTTGGTTCTTCTGGCCGTTCAAAGGTGACTACTGGATCATCGATCTGGACCCGGACTACCAATGGGCCTTGGTAGGCGTGCCATCGAGGAAGTATCTGTGGATCCTCAGTCGGACACCGACGTTGGATGGGGCCGTGTACGATGGGATTCTCCGCCGGGTTATCGAAAAAGGATACGACCCAACTCGCTTGAACCTGACCGTTCAGCCGAAATAAGCCTCCACCATCTCTGTATTCAGACGGTGACCAGAATAGTTCGTTCTGGCGTACCGATTCGATTTGCCTTGATGCAAGCAAGACTACCCCGCCACCTGCACAAGGAGTGCACATGATCCTTAAAATCAAACGCTATCCGTTCTATGTCGGCATTACCACGCTGATCGTGACCATCGTCGTCATTTTGACCGGGTTGTTCTTATGGATCAGCCACCGGGAAAGCAAGGCGGCGGCCATCCAGATGGCCGACCGCCTTTTCTCAGAAATCAATGAAAAGGTTCTGGAACGCTACGAGAATGAATTGGAATCGGTGGCCGTCCTGGTCGGGACGGCCGCACGCATGCCGGCAGTGGCAACCTTGCCGGTGGGCGGCGGAATGTCTTATCCGGGTTTGCCGCTGATGCTCGAAGCCCTGTCGTATTACGATTATCTGTTCTCGCTTTACACTGGTTATGACGACGGCAGCTTTATCCAGATCGTTGCCGTCAGGGGCAAGGCGGAATTGTGCCGTCTATTCGATGCACCGGTGGGGACCGCCTATGTCCTGCGCAGCATTTCAGTCGATGCGGATGGCAACCTGAAACAGCGCTGGCATTTTTTAAACCACGAACGGCAGATTACCGGACAACGGGCCGACCTGGATCCGGGATACGACCCCCGTGTAAGGCCATGGTACGTCCGGGCCCATGAGGAGAAAACAGCCTTTTACACCGAGCCGTATATCTTCAGTTCCACAAAGCTGCCGGGCATCACCTGCGCCGAAAAACTGATCTACGGCGACGGGGTTTTTGGTGCCGACATCACCCTGAACCGGTTTTCGATTTCACTCGAACGGCAGAAAGTGTCGGACAACGGGATGCTCTTTCTCTTCGACCGCTCGGGGCGGATCATCGCTCACCCGACCCAGGACCCCGTTCGCACAGGCACCAATGAAACCTTGAGTTTTTTAACCGGCGCAGAATCGGACGATCCGCGGGTCCGGGCAATCGTCGCCGAGTATCAGGGCAATCCGGCGGACCGACTCAACCGCACCCTGGAAATGCAGATCGACGGGGCCGCCTACCTGGTTAGATCGACGGCGTTGAATGCCGCGCTGAGGTTCGATCAGATCCTGGCCTCTGTGGCTCCCGTATCGGATTTCACCGGCCACATCCGGCGTATGCAGCAGCGGGTGTTTCTCTTCTCCGGCCTGGTGCTGCTGGTATTGTTGCCGCTGTCCCTGCTGGTGTCCCGTAAAATCTCAGGATCACTCACGCAGTTGGAGCTCGAATCCAGAAAAATCCGCCGACGCGACTTCTCAGAGTCCGTCCTTTCCGACTCCAGCATCAAAGAGATCCATTCCCTCACCCAGGCCTTTATCCTGATGAAAAGCACCATCCGGGACTACACGGCCAGGCTGATCCAGGCCAAGCAGGACATCGAGCGCCTGTTCACCGCCGTCACCGAGCTGATCGCCGGCACCATCGACGCCAAATCCCCCTATACCGGCGGCCACTGCAAGCGGGTGCCCGAAGTGGCCAGGATGCTCGCCACGGCTGCCCATGCGTCCAAGGCGGGCCCATTCGCCGACTTCCGCATGGCCACCGAGGATCAGTGGCGGGAGTTCAATGTAGCGGCCTGGCTGCACGACTGCGGCAAGCTCACCACGCCGGAATATGTGGTGGACAAGGCCACCA
The DNA here is from genome assembly GCA_963697225.1 of uncultured delta proteobacterium. Classification (GTDB taxonomy): domain Bacteria; phylum Desulfobacterota; class Desulfobacteria; order Desulfobacterales; family Desulfosarcinaceae; genus Desulfosarcina. The sequence continues at coordinate 76,104 of CAVONM010000026.1, read as the reverse complement.
AGCTGGAAACCATCTACAACCGCATCCACGAAATCCGCATGCGCTTCGAGGTCCTGCTGAGAGATGCGGAAATCGGCGCCTGCCGCCTACGGATAGCGGGTAGAGCCGATGAAGCGCTCCTTACCGCGGAACTTGAACAGGTGCGAAAGCAGATCGCAGAGGATTATGCCTTTGTCGCAGAATGCAATGTCGGCGGGGAGATCATGGCCGATGAGAAGATCGACAGGCTCGAACGGATCGCCGCCCTGACCTGGACGCGACACCTGGACGACCGCCTGGGCATTTCCCAGGATGAAGCCAGATTGAAAAACCAGCAGCCGGCACCCACGCTGCCGGTTGTCGAACACGTGCTGGCCGACAAACCGGAGCACATCATTCCCAGGATCGACCCGGACCCCTTCGACGGCAACACCCACGGATTCAATATGACCGTTCCTGAAAATCAGTACAATTTAGGAGAGCTCTACAACCTGGGCATCCGCAAAGGCACCCTGTCGACGGAGGACCGCTTCAAGATCAACGAGCACATCATCCAGACCATTCTCATGCTCAAGCGCCTCCCCTTTCCCGACAACATGAAGCATGTGCCTGATATTGCCGGTTCCCACCACGAGACCATGATCGGCACCGGCTACCCCCGGGGATTGAGAAAGGAGGAGATGTCCATTCCCGCCCGCATCATGGCCATCGCGGACATCTTCGAGGCCCTGACCGCAGCGGACCGGCCCTATAAAAAGCCCAAAACGGTGAGCGACGCCCTGCGCATCATGAGCTTGATGCGCAACGACCAGCACATCGATGCCGACCTGTTCGACCTGTTTCTGCAAAACGGGGTCTACCGGGACTACGCCGAACAATTCTTGGACCCGAGTCAGATTGACCGGGTGGATATCAGCCAGTATCTTTCGACCGAAGGGATGAAAGTCGAATATTGATGCACATCCGGCAGAAACACGACCGGTCGGAGGCTGCGGTCAGGTGCCAGGCAAATATTATGTATTTGACTAATCCCATCGGGTGAATATTATAAAATGATCGATGGTTTCTTGCGATGTACGATTATTTCCATCCATGAGATCCCCACTTAAGCTTTGAAGACGGTCCCACTATCTCTCAGAATGACAAGGGCATCTCGTTAAAAATTAACCCGTTCTCATTTTTTCGACCCTCGATAGCAAGCACATTCCCGGCAACTTGTCAGAACGTAGCTAAGGTCTCGTTCACCGGGGCTGCGAGGAACGTCGGAACTTTTGCTGTCTGTTTATTTTTTTCTCATCAAATCGACTCAACCACTCAAACCAGGGAGGTCGCAATGAAGAAGTATTTTAAATGTATTGTCTTAAGCATCTTCACCATGGCGTTGATCGCGGGACTTACACCCCTTGCGACCGCTGCAGACAAGCCCAATATTGTTATTATCTGGGGTGACGACATCGGCCAGTCCAATCTCAGTGTTTATTCGAAGGGCTTGATGGGCTATCGCACGCCCAATATCGACCGTGTCGCCAATGAGGGGATGCTCTTTACCGACTACTACGCGGAACAGAGCTGCACCGCGGGCCGTTCGGCTTTTATCACCGGTCAGAGCGTGTTCCGCACCGGTCTGAGCAAGGTCGGCATGCCCGGCGCCAAGGAAGGGCTCAGCGCCAAAGACCCCACCATCGCCACCCTGCTCAAGGCCCAGGGATACACCACGGGCCAGTTCGGCAAGAACCATCTGGGCGACCGTGACGAGTTCCTGCCGACCGCCCACGGCTTCGACGAGTTCTACGGCAACCTGTACCACCTGAATGCCGAAGAGGAGCCGGAGCAGGCCGACTATCCCAAAGATCCCCAATTCCGCAAGCGCTTTGGGCCGCGTGGCGTAATCCACAGCTATGCCATGCCCGACGGCACACAGCACATCGAAGACACCGGTCCGCTCACCAAAAAGCGCATGGAAACCATCGATGACGACGTCGCCGCCCGGGCCGCGGCCTTCATCGAGGAGCAGCACAAGACCGGCAAGCCGATGTTCGTGTGGGTGAACTTCACCCACATGCACTTCCGTACCCATCCCAAGCCCGACAGCATCGGACAATCCGGGCGCTGGCAGAGCGAGTACCACGATGCGATGATCGACCATGACAAGAACGTCGGCACCGTGCTCCAAAAGCTGGATGAGCTGGGTCTTGCCGACAACACCATCGTCATGTACGGGACGGACAACGGCCCGCACATGAACACGTGGCCCGACGCCGGTATGACGCCGTTCCGCAACGAGAAGAACAGCAACTGGGAGGGCGCCTACCGCGTCCCCGCCATGGTGCGCTGGCCAGGCAAGATCAAGGCCGGGAGCGTGTCCAATGAGATCATGTCGCACATGGACTGGCTGCCGACGCTGGCCGCCGCCGCCGGTGATTCGGATGTGACGGGCAAGCTGCTCAAGGGGTACAAGATCGGCAAGAGCACCTACAAGGTGCACCTGGACGGGTACAACTTTCTGCCCTATCTGACCGGAAAAACGGACAAGGGTCCCCGCGAATCATTTTTCTACTTCTCCGACGACGGCGACCTGACCGGGTTGCGTTTTGACAACTGGAAGCTCGTCTTCATGGAGCAGCGGCAGCGAGGCACGCTGCAAATCTGGTTCGAGCCGTACACCCTGCTGCGGGCGCCCAAGCTGTTTAACCTGCGCTTAGACCCCTATGAGCGGGCGGACGTCACCTCCAATACCTATTGGGACTGGTACATCAGCCATGCCTTCTTGATGTTGCCGGCGCAAGATTATGTCGCCAATTTCCTGGGAACATTTAAGGAGTATCCACCACGCCAGAAACCCGGCAGCTTCAGCCTCGATAATGTCCTGGATCAACTTCAAAACAACATCGGATCGAAATAGATCGGACGCGGCGGGGCGCTTGGGTGCAGGCGCCCCGCTATTGCTGCGCACAAGGAGCCCATATATGAAACGTATATTTATCAAGATTCTGCTCTCGCTGCTACTATTCACAACCGCAGCCTTGGCTGCCGATCCCCTGCCCTCCTGGAATGACACTGCACCGAAGAAGGCCATCGTCGCCTTCGTCGAGCAGGTGACCGGGGAAGGCTCGCCGGATTTTGTGCCGGTGACCGAGCGCATCGCCACATTTGACAACGACGGCACGCTGTGGGCCGAGCAGCCCATCTACTTTCAGTTCCTCTTCGCCATCGACCGCGTGAAAACCCTCGCCCCGCAGCACCCTGAATGGAAGACCCGGGAGCCCTTTGCTTCGCTGCTCAGGGGCGACATGAAACGCGCACTTGCAGGCGGCGAGCACGCCATGTTGGAAATTGTCATGAGTACCCATGCCGGCATGACCACGCAAGCATTTGAGAAGATCGTGACCGATTGGATCACCACGGCAAAACATCCAAAGACGGGGCGGCTTTTTACTGAGATGGTCTACCAGCCGATGCTGGAACTGCTCGCCTACCTGCGAGCGAATGGCTTCAAGACCTTCATTGTCTCCGGTGGCGGAATCGAATTCATGCGCCCGTGGACGGAAAAGGTCTACGGCATCCCGCCCGAGCAGGTCATCGGCAGCAGCATCAAGACCACGTTCGAGATGCGCGACGGCCAGCCGGTGCTGGTTCGGCTGCCGGAGATCAATTTCATCGACGACAAGGCGGGCAAACCCGTCGGCATTCAGATGCACATCGGCCGTCGGCCCATCGCCGCATTCGGTAACTCCGACGGCGATCTGCAGATGCTGCAATGGACCACTGCAGGACAGGGTCCAAGATTCGCGCTCTACGTCCACCACACGGATGGTGAACGCGAATGGGCCTACGACCGAAACTCCAGCATCGGCCGCTTGGTGGAAGGTCTCGACGAAGCGAAAGTGAAAGGCTGGACAGTTGTAGACATGAAACGGGACTGGAAAGTTATCTACTCTTTTCAACGCCAATGAGGGCGATTAAGTGGAAAGCTTCTCGACCTGGCCGAGTCGCTGGGTTCTTTTCTTGGCCAGCGTTTTCAGCGCCCGTGAAACCTCGGGCAAGGCGCGGATCTTCTCGGCTGCATCGCTGTAGTATGATATGGCGCGCTTTTCCAGCTTCACGGCGGCAGTCAGGATGGCAGTGCCGTCCATGGCACCGACGTCGTCCACCGTTAACTGGTAGCTGTCGCGCACAAAATCCCGGATCGGTTCCAGAATCATCTCGGTGACATTTTCTCGCCGAGATCGCTGGACCAGGGCGATATTCTTCTTACCCTCCTTGCCAAACATCTCAAACAACAACCGATAAGGTTCTCCTGCTGCTGTGGACGACGCCTTGCGGTAAAAATCCATACCATCCTGCTCCACCTTTTCGGCAAAGTTCAGTATCGCACCAAAATTGGTCAAGGGCATAATTTTCTCCGAAAAATAGTCTGTTAGCTATTTGGCTGCAAGCTTCAGATTTATTTGATGTATTGATTCAACGCATTACTCAGGGCTGACCGCTCATAGAAAACTGAAAGAATTGATCCCGCCCCAACAGTCTTCACCCTTGGCATAGCCAGCAATAAGGTTAAAATGATCGCGGCTGGAAGCCGCTCCTACAAACTCCTCAATTCCAAAATTCCCCAATTTGTTCTTTTGACCTCCGACTTCCGACCTCCGACCTCCGACTTCCGACTTCCGACTTCCGACCTCCGACCTCAGTCCTCCGACCTCAGTCCCCAGTCCCCAGTCCCCAGTCCGTCCTCTGTCCCTAATACCATCTTTCGATCACGACTTTCATATCCGTGTAAAACAAGAAACTCTCCTGCCCGTGGCCCTTGATGTCGCCGAACATAGAGTTGCCGGCGCCGCCAAAGGGAAAAAAACTCATGGGAGCGGCGATACCGATGTTGACGCCGATCATGGTCGGCTTGACCCGGTATTTGAATTCCCTGGCCGCCGCCCCGCTGCCGGTGTAGATGCAGGCGGCATTGGCGAAACCGCGGGTGTTGATCAGATCGACCACCGCATCCATATCGGCGGCCCGGACGATGCTCACCACCGGCCCGAAAATTTCTTCCTTGGCGATGGTCATGTCCGGTGTGACGTTGTCGAAAACCGTGGGCCCCAGGAAAAAACCATCGGGATAACCGTCTACCTTTACGCCCCGACCGTCCAGAATCAGGTCCGCGCCCTCGGCAAGGCCCTTTTCGATGAATCCCAGCACCCGCTCGCGGTGGGCGGCACTGATCAGCGGCCCCATGAACGTCTGCTCATCCAGGCCGTCGCCCACGCTGACGGTTTTGGCGGCAGTGGTGAACTGCGCCACCAGGCGATCGGCGATGTCTCCCACCGGCACCAGGACCGAGCCGGACAGACAGCGCTGGCCGGTACAACCGAAGAATGAGGTCAGCAGTGACGGCATACCCTGGGCCAGGTCTGCGTCGGGCATGACGGCCACGATGTTCTTGGCCCCGCCCAGGGACTGGACCCGCTTGCCCGTCTCACCGCATTTGCGGTAGATGTGCCGGGCCGTGGGCGTCGATCCGACGAAACTGATGCCTTCGATATCCGGGTGGTCCAGCATCGCATTGACCACGTCCCGCGATCCGTGGACCATGTTGATCACGCCTTCAGGAAATCCCACCTCGTCGACGATCTCCATGATCCTGGTCTGGGTCATGGGTACCTGCTCAGAGGGTTTGTACACAAAGGTGTTCCCGGTGACCACGGCGTAGGGCAGAAACCACCACGGCACCATGGCGGGGAAGTTGTAGGGTGCGATACAGCCGAACACGCCCATAGGCTGCCGGTGGCCGTAGCAGTCAATGTTCTTGGCGATATCCTCCAGGGTGTAACCGCTCATAAGCGTGGTCACGCCGGTGGCGTGTTCCACGTTTTCGATCATCCGACGTACTTCCCCCCGGGCCTCGTCGATGGCCTTGCCGTGCTCGGTAGTGAGCACTTCGGCGATCGCTTCGAAATTCTCTTCAAAGGCATCCTTGAGTCTAAAGAGATACCTGGCGCGACTCAACGGCGGCGTTTCCCGCCAGTATGCAAAGGCGTCCCGGGCGGCGTTGACGGCCCGATCCACATCTGCGGCCGTCCCGTGGGCCACGGTGGCGATTTTCTCTCCTTTGGCCGGGTTAAGAACGTCCCCGTAAGTGGTCGAATCAGATTCCACCCACTCCCCGTCAATGTAGTTTTTCATCAAGGGTAAAGACATGCTCAGCTCCTTTATTTAGGATAAGGGTTCAAGGATTCGAGGATCCAAGGGGTCAAGGTTTTTTGAAAATAACGCACATCTTTTTAAATCCCTCAATTCGCAATTCCTCAATTCTCAATACAGACATCTGTCCTTTGTTTTCAGACCTCAGTTCTCATTCATCTTCAGGCAATTTTCCCACAGCTTCCTGCCGGCTTCACTCTTTTTCAGTCGGGAAAGATAGGTTTCCACATCGATGACATGGGCCAGCATCTGCTCTGCGGCCAGTGTGGCGTCTCCGCCGGCGATGGCCCCAAGAATGTGTTCATGGGCCAGCAGAACGGATCCCATGAAGCCGGCATCGGGCTTGAGTATCTTTTTGAAATCCTCGAGCAGGGTTTCGACGAAGTCCAGCATCAGGATCAGGATGGGATTGTCCGTCTGGCGTGCGATCAACCGGTGGAAGGCAATCTCGTCACAGCTGACATGATCCCAATTTTTTTCCTTGAGGTTTTCCCGGGTCGATTCGTTCAACTGCTGCAGTGTTTCCAGGTCCGACGGCGAAATGCGCTCGGCAGCCCGTGCGGCGGCGTATGGTTCCATGATACGACGAAACTCGGAAAGGTCTGCGATGGTCAGGTTTTTGAAATAGAGGTAGTTGGCCAGGTTCTGGGCGGCCACCTGTTCACCCACTTCCACGATAAAGGCCCCACCACCGACGCCTTTGCGCACGTCGATGAGCCCCATGTGTTCTAATGCGCGCATGGATTCGCGCAGGGTCTGCTTGCTCACCTGGAACTGCTCGCCCAACTGCTTTTCCGGCGGCAGCCGGTCTCCGGGTGCCAGCCGCCCCTCCAGAATGGCGGTACGGATCTGTCCGATGATGATTTCCGTGGTCTTGCTCTGACGAACGGTTTCGAACATACGGGTGCAGCCTTTCTCCTGTTGCAAAATAATGATCTTCACGGCACCGTTTCTGTTGAGCCTCTGATCCCACAGCATATCAAGAAATATATAAATATCATAATATTTAAATATTCGTCAATACCATTGATCGCCGCCGGCGGATCATTTTCACAATGTACATCATAAGACGCCTGTGCTATGGCTGGCCGTTCTTATCCTGAACCTGTAAAAAGGTATGGCCTTGATGAATCAACCCGCCGCCGCTTCATTTCGCGACCCCCACCGCTGGGTGGTCTTTTCCGTCATCTGCCTGATCTATTTCTTCGTCTATTTCCACCGGGTCTCCACCTCGGTGATCGCCTCGGACCTGCTGGCGGCGTTCAACACCAATGCCACGGCCCTGGGGTTCATGTCGTCCATGTATTTTTACATCTACGCATTGGACCAGCCCATCGTGGGTTACCTGGCAGACCGCATCGGCCCGCGGCGGGTGATTGCCTACTGGAGCATGACGGCGGCCTTGGGGTGCTTCCTCTTCGGCATGGCACCCTCCATCGGTTGGGCGACGCTGGGACGTGCGCTGATCGGCTTCGGCGTGGGTGGGGTTTACGTGCCGACGGTCAAGGCCTTGTCACAATGGTTCAGTGAAAAAGAGTTCGCCACCATGGTGGGGCTGCTCATGTCCGTGGGCAACTTCGGTGCGGTGGTCGCCACCACGCCGCTGGCCTGGGCGGCCGGCACCTGGGGGTGGCGGCCCACCTTTTTCCTCATCGGCGGCATCACCATGGGGATGGCCATCCTGATGCTGGTCGTTACCCACGATTCACCGCCGTCGAAAAAACCGGATCCACGGCATGGCGATCCGCCCGACACGCCGTCACCAGGCCTGGCACGCAACACGGTTACAATCATTGCTTCCAAGCAGTTCTGGCTGGTGGTCGCGATCTTTTTCGGCGTCTACGGCACGGCAGTGACCCTCCAGGGATTGTGGGCCACCCCTTTTTTAATGGCCGTGCTGGACATCGAACGTATCCTAGCCAGCAAACTGAACATGCTGATCCCCATCGGCGTCATCATCGGCGCACCCTTTTTCGGCTGGCTGCCGAATCGTTTTTGCCTGAACAAAGCCCACACACTGACGTTCATCACGGCGGTCTACACCCTTTGCTGGATGGCCATTCTACTGGTTTTCAGCCGTTTGGGTATCGTCGGATACGCAACGCTTTTTTTCGTAATGGGGGTTGTCATCGGCGGATTCATCAGCACAATCTGGGGCGTCATCCGGGAAACCACGCCAGCCGAGCGCTTGGGCCTGACCTCCGGCATTCTCAATCCGGCACCCTTTCTGGGTGTCGCTGCCTTCCAGGTGCTGACCGGCAACATCATCGATCAGGCCGGTCGAGTCGGCGAGCTTTATTCGCCGTCTGGATTCAAAAGCGCTTTCAGCGTCTGCCTGGCAGGTGCGCTTGTCTGCCTGGTGCTGTCGTTTTTCATCAAAGCCAAGCCCATAAGCAGCAACTGAATCACCACGCACCAACCCATTGCCATTAAAACAAGGCACCAATGCCATAGAATACTTGCGGTAGCTGTGTTCTGAGATCAGGATTGCGTCGCCGGATGGGAAATTCTCAATGGACAGGAAAACCGCTCAAGGTGTCGGCAACCTTCCGGCAAAGCACCTCAAGCACACGGCTGTGGGCGGCGGCAAGGTCATCGAAGCCCGCTCCGGTGATCGTCTCTGAAAGGGTTGTCCGGTGAGACGGCGACGGGTCACCGCTGCCGGTGATTGTCCACACTGCGCTGAGCAGCATCTTTTTATCGGTCGTGCCGATCAGCTCGAGGAAGATCACGTCGACGGTGATATCCGGCTTAAGGCCTGCCGGCCAGGGCGCGCTGTAAACCCGGGCATCGGCCATGAGCATCTGGAGGTTCTCGCCGAGCACCCGCTGAATCATGCGGTCCGGGAAGTCGGCCCACCGGTGGCGGGAAGAGACTTCCAGTTGGTTCGGCCCTGTCCGTTGCACCATTTGTACCCGATTGAGATATCCGGGCAGTTCAATTGGATTGACACCGATTGTCTTGGACCGATTACCATCTGCATCCGCTGGAGACATCGATGTGTCGGTCAACGGGTTGAGGATATAGTAGGACACCGATGGCGTAATGGATCGGCACCCGGAGAAGACGATGATCAGCGAACAACTGAAAGCGAGAGACCACAGGGATAATCGGTTCATTCCTGGTTTCCTTTTCCAAAAACGATGGCGTCGGGATGGCGCTCCAGATAGTCGGCCAGGGCTTCCACGGCCCGGGCCGCCTCCTGAAGTTCCAGGAGCAGACGATTCAGGTTGTGGGCGATGGGTGCGCCTTCGCCCAGCACCGTGTTGGCGGTGGCAAGGGCTTCCTCGCCACGAACCATGGCTTCCCTTGCCTGGTCCAGCATGCTGTTGACTTTCGGCAGGGTACCGTCATTGAGGTCGGAAGTCACTTTTTTGAATTCGGCAAAACTCTGGTCGATATTGTCGATGGCGCTTTCCAAAGCCTTGGATCCCGTCATATCACTGACCTGCCGCGCGGCGTCCCGAATGTCTGCCAGGGTATCTTCCAGGGGGAGATGGTTGAAGCGATCCAGCAGCCGTTTGGCCGTTGCCGTGATTTCTTCCACCGTGTTGGGGATGGTGGGCAGCACCGGGTACAGGTCACCCGTACGGATATCCTGGGGTGCGGCTTGCGGTTGAATGCGCATACTCACGTAACTTTGACCGGTCAGCAAGTTGCCCGTCCGCTGCTGGGCGCGCAGCCCCTTTGCCACCAGCTTCTCCATCACTTTATACTCGGGTATGGCCAGTTTACCGGCAACCTCGATCCGGTCCGGCTCGATGGCAATCAGCACCGGAATCCGGAAGGTCAGCGTATCCTGATCAAACAGCAGCCGGATACTGACCACCTCACCGATCTTAATGCCGTAGAAGTCCACCGGTGCGCCCGCCGACAATCCCCGGACGGTCTCTTCAAAGTAGAGCAGATAATACTCACGATAGCTGTAGGAAGCGGCATTGGCAGCGTCACGGTTGTCATACAGAGAGAAGATCTGGTTCTCAGCAGGCGGGGATTCCGTCTTAATATCCTCCGCGGTGAAAAACGAAATACCGCCCACCAGCAGACTGACCAGCGAGGGGGTATCGATGCGGACCCCGTCGGCCCCGATTTTCATATTCAGGCCGCTGGCATTGTAAAACCGGGAATCGCGTTTCACCTGCAGGTGATAGGGCGCTTCCACGAATATCTCAAGGAGAACGCCTGTACCGTCTTCAGCCATGTCCACATTGGTGACGCGCCCCACCTTGACCTGCCGGTAGTAAACCGGAGATCCGATGTCCATGGATCCCAACTGCTCGGCCCGCAACTTGAATTGCCGCCCCGGCGTGTCCCGGAAAATGGCCGGCGGCTTATCACTCCCTTCGAACCGGTGAACGACCTTGCCGCTGTTACCGGGCATCATACCGATGTAGGCACCGGAAAGCAGGGTACTAATGCCCGACACCTCACCCAAAGCCACGCGCGCCCTGACAATCCAGAACAGCGTATCCCCCGTGAGATGAGCGGCCACCTCGCGGCTCATGGCCGCCGAGACCAATACCTGGGACAGATCATCGCTGAGTTGAATGCGCTGAACCTTGCCTACCGAGACATCCTTGTATTTAATCTCCGTTTTACCGGGCACCAGCCCTTCCGCTGATTTGAAGACAATCGTGATGGTAGGTCCGGTTTCCCGAATAGTTTTGACGGCCAGCCAAACGCCGATCAACACGGCGAGAAGAGGAATCAACCAGACAATGGAAAAGCGCTTGCCGCGCAGGATCTCCGGCTCGGGGATCGGTTCGTCAACGGCGGTTTCAGTGGGCAGGTGATTCATCATTTTTCTCCAGCACGTCCCAAATCAGTCTCGGATCGAAGGTCATGGCTGCAATCATGGTAATGACTACCACGGCGGCAAAATAAACGACACCGGATCCCGCTTCGATGGTGGTCAGGTATCCGAGCCGGACCAAGGCCACCAGTACCGTCACCACGAAGACATCCAGCATGGACCAGCGCCCCACCAGTTCGGTGATACGATAGAGGCGGGTGCGCTCTTCAGGCCGCCAATGGGAGCGCCGTTGCACCGAAAGCAGCAGGCCCATCAGAACGATCAGCTTGGCAATCGGAACCACGATGCTGGCCACGAAAATAATCAGGGCAATTCCCCAGGAACCGGTCTGCATGAAAAAGATGACCCCACTCATAATCGTATCGGGCTGGGTGCTGCCCAGGTAGGTGGTGATGGTCACCGGCAGCAGATTCGCCGGAATGTAGAAAATGATGGCTGCAATCAAAAGGGCCCAGGTGCGGGTAATGCTGCTGGGCTTTCGAAGATGCAGAGGTGCACCGCATCGGGGACACCTGACATGCATCTGGCCGGTCGCCGACGGCCGTCGAACCAGCAGGCTGCAACCGTGGCAGTTGAACAGGCCGGATCGGGCGGCAGTATGAGCGGTATGCACGCGTGTCATCGCCATTCGTCCATTTTCTCCCAGATGGCCTGGGGAGCCAGAAAGGTGTTGACCGCCGCCAGAACCAACACCAGCCCAAGAAAGGAGAACAGGGCCGTGCCGGGAATGATGGTGGCCAATTTGGACAGTTTGACCACGGAGACCAGGATGCCCAGTAAAAATATTTCGGTCATGCTCCACGGGCGAAGGGTGAGGGCCAGCCTGAAAGCCCGTCGGTTGGCCGGCAGGCGGTGCCCTAATTTCATCGGCCACAATACGTAAACGAGGGCTCCCAGCAGTATACAGGGGATGAGCATGCTGGTCAGCAGAACCAGTATGGCCACGCCCGCCATGCTCTGCTCGGAAAGGATGATGGTTCCGGTGATGAGGGTGGTTTCCAGGACGGTTCCCTGGGATTCAAGCGACAAGAAAGGGTAAGTGTTTGCGATGACGAGCAGCACCAGGCCCGTGACGGCCAGGGCCAACGACCAGTCGATGGTTTTCGGAAAGTGGGCATACAGCATTGCCCCGCAACGTCTACAGCAGGCTTTGCTGTTTTCCGGCAACGGTTGCACGCGGTGTAGCAGGTCACATTCGTGGCAGGCAATCAGGGTTTGCGTCATAGCCACAAGGCACCTTCAGGTCATCATCATCCTTTTAGCGAAGAACCGGCGTGCCCCGAAAAAGGGCGCATCGCCAGCGCCATGCACGGCGACAGGTTCAGGAAACCGCTTTCACCGGCGTGTCGAAAACCGTTGCATGCACAGGCATGCCAAGGTTACGATTGGCGAATCAGTTCAAATACCGTTTAAATACCACTATTTCCGAAACCATGCAATGGTTTCATGACCGCCGGCGGGTCCACGACGGCTCGCACATGCCGTCGGCAGGGGGTGGAGAAACAGGAAGCAGTAGGTGTGTTTCAGGCGACCTGAAGATCGGGTTTGCCCTTACGGCGACGAATGACCTTGACGATGGTGGGTGTCGTTTTCGTGTGGGAACCGGCCTTCGTGTTTGGGTCGGTCTGCGTAAAAAGCTGAAAAAGTTTGGCTTCAATTTTTTTTCGTTTATTCTCGTCCATCAAATTTTCTTCTTAATCTTTCTTCGTGGTTGATCCGTCATGGTTTGATCCTGCTGCATATATTCACAGCCGGACCATCCAGTAATGGTCGCATGAAGCGGTTGGCAACATGCACGATTGTCAGCAATCCACCTGCCGTTTAGGGATTTACGTCTACATTAATTTTTATTAAGGGAGGCAAACACCGCTTTACGTAGGGTAAGCGCATCACCTGCCAACAGCAGGAATATTGCGTTGAAACCCTGTCTATAACAGTCGAACCGTCTTGGCAAGGGTTAAATGACAATACCAACCGTTTTTTTCCACCAGGACAATCAAGCAGTGTCGCACGATCAGAACCCACCGCCCCCCATATAGATGCAAATTTGCGACGCCTTGGCGTGACCATTTTCCCGGTCTGTTTTTATCTATCTGGAAATACATTTCTTTTTAAAACCACGGACGTTAAGAAATCGGGCACGCTTTATGCTCTGATGACTGGAATGTGCATAAGGCGCACTGCCTTGCCGAAGGTAGTCGCCGGATAAGGGCCTAAATCCCATATCGGACCAAGAACGCGATAACTTGAATTTAATTGCAGATGACAACCCTAAATTGAAATAGGAGGCGGGATCGATGAATGGTGAGATCATTCAGTTGGGCGGCAAAAAGCGGAATACCTTTATGGAAAAGGTCAGGGAGATTTTGCCGGAAGGCGGCAACTTGAATCTGTGTCTCACCTGTGGGGCATGCTCCTCCGGATGTCCGGCAACCGGTCTGGAAGGCATGGACCCCCGCAAATTCCTGCGCATGGCCGCGCTGGGGCTGGATGAAGAAATCGCCAAATCGGACTGGCCGTGGATGTGCACCATGTGCCAGCGATGCATCTACGTTTGCCCGATGCAGATCGACATCCCCCAACTGGTCTACAATGCCCGGGGGCTGCGCCCAAGGGAAGAGCGGCCCAAGGGCATCCTGGGATCCTGCGACATGGCCCTTAGAAATGAGAGCACCAGCGCCATGGGCACCGCACCCGATGATTTCGTCTTCGTTGTGGAGGATGTACTGGAAGAGTATCAGGAAGCGCAGCCCGAATTCGCCGATATGCAGGCGCCCATCGACAAAGAAGGGGCTGAATTCTTTCTGAACCAAAATTCACGGGAGCCGGTCACCGAACCCGATGAACTGGTTCCGCTGTGGAAGATCCTTCACCTTGCCAGGGCGGACTGGACCTACGGCAGTGCCGGCTGGGCCGGTGAGAACTACTGCATGTTTCTGGCGGATAACGCTTCCTGGGAAAAAGTCACCCGCACAACCGTCAACCAGGCCAACAAATTGGGGGTGAAAACGTTCCTCAACACCGAGTGAGGGCACGTGACCTTCTCAGTCCGGGCCGGACTGAAAAAATTCAACCTCGAACACAATTTTGAAGTCAAAAACATTTATGAGTACTACGCCAAGTGGATTCGCGAGGGCAAACTGAAGGTCAATGCAGACTGGAACAAGGACCTGAAGATCAAGTTTACGGTCCAGGATCCCTGCCAGATCGTCCGCAAAAGCTACGGCGACCCGATTGCCGAGGACCTTCGCTATGTGGTCAAATCCATTGTGGGTGAAGAGCATTTTATCGACATGCAGCCCAACCGCTCCAACAACTTCTGCTGCGGCGGCGGCGGCGGGTTCCTCCAATCCGGTTTCAAAGAACAGCGCCTCAAGTATGGCGAGATCAAAGACCAGCAGATCAAAGCCACCGGCGCCGACTACTGCATTGCCGGCTGCCACAACTGCCACGCCCAGATCCACGAACTCAGCGAACACTACGGCGGGGGCTACCCCGTGGTTCACCTGTGGACCCTGATCTGCCTCTCTTTGGGCATATTGGGCCCCAATGAACGCGAGTACCTGGGTGACGACCTGAAAGAAGTCAACGTCTTTCACCCGGAAACCGCGATGTAGTTTTTTAAAACCAAGGATTTGCGATGCGTTAATCGGTCTGCCGCCATTATAGACCTGGCGGCAAGCCGCCTTCCTGGGAAAGTATCATGAACGGTTGCTTGAACGTAGAAGAACTTGAGGACCGGTGGGAAAAGGCCCTGACGGCAACCCTGACTGCAACGGCAGAACATCCCCGGACCTACCGGGAACTGAAAGCTCAGGCCGCTCAAATCGTCGACACCCGGATCGACATCAACGATTATTTTTCGACCGTGGAAAAACTGGCCACCCAACTGAAAACCATGGATCCCGGTGGCCTCGGAAGCATTTTCGACATCTTCAACGCCCGCATCTCACCGTCAAGCATCTGGCAGGTGAAGCTGCTCAGGTTGGAGTGCAAAGATCTTTTGGCCCACCTACACGCCTTCGATGAATGGCGCCGCAACCAACACCACCTGCGCATAGTTAAATAACTGACTTATTTCTACCGTTAACGATCAACCCACCCCATCCCCCTGCGACGATCCGTTTTTCGGGCGCCTTGGCTCGCGGCAAAGACCAAGCTGGAATTCGACAACCAAACAGGGTATAAGCATGAAAACGGCAACCCATTCGACGCCCCCGCATGGAATGGGGTGCCGGTCAAAACCAGCGCAGGCAGCCATGAAAAAGCCGAAAACACTCACCCCCATTCCGGACAACGTCACCGAAATTATCTTGGAAAGCATTTCCGATGGCGTGTTCACCGTCGACCACCAGTGGCGCATCATGTCTTTCAATCGTGCCGCCGAAAAAATAACCGGCATCGACCGGCACGAGGCCATCGGCCGCCATTGCTGGGAAGTCTTCCGCTCCAATATGTGCGAAGCTGACTGCGCCCTGAAGCGGACGATGAAGGAGGGCACGTCCCTGACCAATACGTCGACCTATATTGTCAACAGCGCCAGAAAGCGCATTCCCATTACGGTCTCCACGGCACCGCTGAAAAACAAAAACGGAGAGGTGTTGGGTGGCGTGGAAACCTTCAGGGATCACAGTCTTGTGGAAGCGCTGCGCAAGCGGCTGGACCGCCGTTTTCAAATCGGTGACATTGTCAGCCGGAGCGACGCCATGCATGAAATTCTGGCCATATTGCCCATGGTGGCGGAAAGCAGCAGCACCGTGCTGTTGGAAGGGGAAAGCGGTACGGGCAAGGAGTTGCTGGCCCGGGCGATTCACGATGCCAGCCCACGCAAGCACAAACCTTTTGTGGCCATCAACTGCAGCGCGCTGCCCGACACCCTGCTCGAATCCGAGCTGTTCGGATACAAATCCGGTGCCTTTACCCACGCCGTGAAGGACAAGCCCGGCTACTTTGCAGCCACTGCAGGCGGTTCCATCCTTTTGGATGAAATCGGGGATACCAGCGCCGCATTTCAGGTGAAGCTGCTGCGGGTGCTGGAAGAGCAGGCGTTTGTACCCCTTGGTGCCGTTGAAAAGGTCAAAGCGGACGTGCGGGTAATCGCCGCGACCAACAGAAACCTTGACGATCGGGTCGCCACGGGTGAATTCCGCCAGGATCTGTTCTACCGCATCAACGTGGTTCGGCTTCGCCTTCCCCCCCTTCGTGAACGCAAGGAGGACATCCCCCTGCTGATCGGACACTTCATCGAAAAAATGAACATGCTGCGCGGCAAAGCGATTACCGGCGTGGATGAGGAGGTCCTTCAGATTCTCATGGGCCACGATTATCCCGGCAATATCCGTGAACTGGAAAACATCATCGAGCACGCCTTTGTCCTTTGCAGTGCAGGCACCATTCAAGCACGCCACCTGCCGGGCGGTTTCTCCCCCCACCCCCCGCCCTCCAATACATGCGACCCCTTGACCCACACGCTGGCCACCACCGAAGCCATTGCCATCGTAAATGCGCTTAAACGCAACCGATACAACCGGTTGGCGGCGGCCAGGCAATTGGGCATGCATAAAAGTACGCTTTTCCGTAAAATCAAACGATTGGGCATCGATCTCCCCGAAATCGACGGCCGCTCCAAAAAAACCAAACCGCATCAGGACTGACGCAGGTTCGCAGCGATGGGATTAGCTATCGTTGCATTATTGCGACTATTGGGTTGGAAAACCTGCCCGCCAACCAGCCAAACAACACACAACCACCTATAATTTTTAGATAATTATAATTAGCTCATCTAATACCCACACTGGCATACGCTTTGCGAGGGTACTGTTCATTATTGGGAGACACAAACACAAAGGAGATAATAATGAGAACTACCGCAGAGGGAAAAGGCGTCCGACCGGAAACCGAAACGACAGCATCCCCTGCCAAGCGCTTGAAAGTGGCGGATCCGGTCCGGGCCTCCATCGATGAGGCGACCCAGACCATGCTCAGGCGTGCGCAGGAGCTGGGAATCGATACGGTGTTCGACAGGGCGGAAAACATGAAGCAGTGCAATATCGGCACCCAGGGCACCTGCTGTAAAAATTGCGGCATGGGTCCTTGCCGCCTGCCCTTGCCCAAAAGCGGTATCGCGGGCGAGGATGAGCGAAAAGGCTTGTGCGGGGCGTCTGCCAACACCATTGCCGCCCGCAATTTTATCCGCATGATCGCGGGTGGCGCGGCGGCCCATTCGGACCATGGCCGGGGTGTGGCTGAAGTATTTCGCGCCGCCGCCGAGAAAGAAACCGACGATTACACAATAAAAGACCCGATCAAGCTGCTTTCCATCGCACCCCACTTAAATGTTGCCACCACCATCGAGGTCGATGGTGAGCAGGTGGACCGTGAACTGGATGAGATCGCCCGTGAAGTTGCCAAAAAAGCGCTCAATGAGTGGGGCAAGCCTGACGGGGAGCTGCTTTATGCCAAACGCGCACCTCAGGCCTTGTATGAAAAGTGGAAAAAGAACGGTGTCGTGCCGAGGAATATCGATCGGGAGATTGTCGAGATCATGCACCGAACGCATATCGGCGTGGATCAGGACTACAAAAACCTGATGAAACAGGGTACCCGGGCGGCCATTGCCGATGGCTGGGGCGGATCGATGCTGGCTACGGATCTTCAGGATGCGTTGTTTGGCACACCCACTCCGGTGCAGTCCGAAGCCAATTTGGGAGTCATGAAAGCAGACCATGTCAATCTTGTTATCCACGGACATGAACCGATTCTCTCCGAAATGATCGTCGCCGTGGCCCAAACCAAAGAAATGCATGACTATGCCGTTTCGAAGGGTGCCAAAGGCTTGCAGTTGTCCGGGATTTGCTGCACGGCCAATGAAGTTCTCCAACGGCACGGCGTACCCCTGTGCGGTACGTTTTTACAGCAGGAGCTCGCCATTATTACCGGTGCCTGTGATGCAATGGTCGTCGATATTCAATGCATCATGCAAAACGTCGCCAATGTCGCCAAATGTTTTCACACCAAGGTCATCACCACCCACCCCATCGCTAAAATGGAACAAGACAATGTCATTCATATTGAATTTGATGAGCACCATGGCATGGAAGATGCCAAACGTATCGTCAAAATGGCCATCGATAACTTTGAGAACCGGGGTTCCGATGTCATGATTCCCAAACAAAAAGGAATTCAGGTGGCCGGATTCGGTGTCGAGTCAATTCAGTACCATCTGGGCGGCACGTTTCGCGGAAGCTACTACACCCTGAACGATAACATCATCAACGGCCGCATCCGGGGCATCGCCGGTGTGGTCGGCTGCAACAATGCCCGCACGCGTCACAATGAAGGCCATATTCAAGTAGTAAAGGAATTGATCAAAAACGACGTGATCGTCCTGACGACCGGCTGCAACGGGATTGCCTGCGCCATGGAGGGCTTATTGACGCCTGAGTCGGCCGCCGTATTTTGTGGGCCGGGACTGAGAGAGGTCTGTGAAACCGTGGGCATCCCCCCCGTGTTGCACCTGGGTTCCTGCGTGGACAACAGCCGCATTCTCCTGGCGGCCACCGAAGTCGTCAAAGCCGGTGGTTTAGGCAACGACATCAGTGACCTGCCTGCGGCGGGGAGCGCCCCGGAGTGGATGAGTGAAAAGGCGATCAGCATCGGACACTACTTTGTGGCTTCGGGTGTCTATACCGTTTTTGGGGTCGGCTTGCCGGTCACCGGCGCACCTGTATTTCAAAAGTATCTTTTCGAGGAGTTTGAAAAATTATTCGGCGGCATGTGGGATCTGGAAGTCGATCCCGTGAAACATGCCCGCAAAATGATCGCCCACATCGACAGGAAACGAAAAGCGCTCGGATTCGACAAAGCCAGGGAACGAACACTGGTCGATATGGCCGCTCGCAGGGACATCGCGTCGGCTTAGACGGCCCTGCGATTCGTGAGCAACCGGCCTGCTATCGATCCGTTGTCGCTGAAAAGGAGATGCACCTCGATGGCGTTGACTGACATCTTGTCCAAGCAAGGATGGGTTCAATTCGAAAAAACGCTTTTTGACCGGTTTGCGATCAACAGCGCCGTATTCGACCGTTCAGGCACCGGGGTTACGGGAAAGCCCCGCTGGTGTAATCGATTGTGCCCGCAAATCAAGGCAAACCCAGATTCACTGGCTGCGATATGCGCGCCAGCCAATCAACACTTCATGGCTCAGGCCAAAAAAACCCGAAAACCCGTGATCGGCGAATGTGATGCCGGCCTCATCAAAATATGCGTGCCCATCTTTGTCGATAAAGAATTTATGGGCACCGCCGGAGGATGTGGGCGCCTGCCCGAAGGCGGAACGGTAGAGACCTTTCTGATCGCTAAAACATTGGGCCTGAGTGAAGCGCAGGTTTCCGGTCATTGTCATGGACTGGGTACCATCACCCAAAAACAGACCCAGGAAATGAAGCATTTTATTGAGACGTGGGTTGCCGACCGTGTGGTCGGATACCTGAAGCAATCGGCGGATTCTCGTCTGACGATGAAGGTGAAAACGATGAAAGTCGCCGTTACGGTTTGGGAAGATCGCATTTCCCCGGTTTTTGATGCGTCGCGACGATTGTTGATCGCGGAGATTGAAAATGACCAGGTCACGGATCGGTCCCATGTGTTTTTCGATCCCGGCCGGCCGGCCAATCTGGCAAAAACCCTGGCGATGTTGGATGTGCCGGTCCTGATTTGTGGGGCGATATCCCAGGCTCCGGCCAAGAGCATCGTTGCTGGCGGCATCACGCTGATCCCCTTTATTGCCGGAGAAGTGGATCGTGTGCTCGAGGCATATGCAAAAGGGGGCCCCCTGGCGCCCACGTTTGAGATGCCCGGCTGTCACGGCGGCAGAAGCAAAGGGGGCAACCCCTCACACTGAAAAGGAGCAACCATTGACCCGAATTCTCTTCGCCACACCGGATCGATCCAACTTTGCGGATTTGTCCTCGGAAATTGAAAAGCAGGGCGGCACCATCCAATGGGCCGCAAGCGGCGACCAGGCGCTAAAAACAATCGGAAAACAAAGCGTTGACCTGGTCGTAACCGACGAGCGTCTTGGTGACATGACGGGGTTGGAACTCGTTGGACGGCTCGTCGCCGTCAACCCCATGATCAATAGTGCGGCCGTCAGCTCGCTTTCCAAAGAAGCGTATCATCAGGCCAGCGAAGGACTCGGCATTTTAATGCAGCTGCCCCCCAGCCCGGACCGGGCCGATGGAGAGCGTCTGATGGCGCACCTGAATCAAATTTTAGGCTTAAGCACAGCCAAACGGTGACCGAAGGGCCGCGAGCTTAATTTTAATACTGAAGTAAGTTTACCTATAATCGAGGCAATCCCATGAAAAACGCACCCAACGGCATCGGCATTATGGACAAGCCACCGGAACCCAGCCCGGATGAGCAGGCCAGGCAGACCCTGACCCGAATTAAAAACAAAATCATCGTCATGAGCGGAAAGGGCGGCGTCGGCAAATCCAGCGTGGCGGTCAACCTGGCCATTGCCCTGGCCGGAAAGGGTTCAACGGTCGGGCTGATGGATGTGGACGTTCACGGACCCGACATCCCCAGGATGTTGGGTCTCAGGGGGATGCTGGCTGCCAACGCAAACAGGAAGCTGGATCCCATGCGATACTCCGACAACCTGTCGGCGGTGTCCATCGAATCGCTGATGCCCAACAAGGATGATGCGATCATCTGGCGCGGGCCGGTCAAGCACGGCGCCATCCGCCAGTTCATCGGCGAGGTGGAATGGGGGGACCTGGACTACCTGATCATCGATTCGCCCCCGGGAACCGGCGATGAACCCCTGACCGTGGCCCAGTTGATCAAGGACGCCCGCGCCATCATCGTAACGACTCCGCAGGAAGTCGCTCTGGCGGATGTGAGAAAATCGATCAATTTCTGCCGGACCGTCAAGATGGAGATTCTCGGCCTGGTGGAGAACATGAGCAGCTATACCTGCCCCCACTGCGGAAAATCTGTCGACATTTTCGGTTCGGGCGGTGGTGAACGTACGGCGGCGCTGGCCGGGTTGAAGCTGCTGGGACGGATTCCCTTCGATCCAAATATCGTCCAATGCGGGGATGCCGGCGTCTCCTACCAGGAACAGTACGCCGACGCCCCGGCGGCTCGGGTTTTTGAGGAAATCGCCACACAGATCTTCCGGGCTACGCAAGGGTGATGGACACGTGGGACAGCAGAAATAAGGAGACCAAAAAATGAAAGTCGCAGTCAGTGCAGCCGGAAAGGATCTTGAATCAATCATCGATGAACGCTTTGGTCGGTGCCGGTATTTCATTATCCTTGAAACGGATGACATGAGCTACGAAGTGATCGAAAACACCCATGCCGACCTGTCGACCAGTGCAGGCATCCAATCGGCCAGTCTGGTCGCATCCAAAGGCGTAGAAGCGGTCATTACGGGCAATTGCGGCCCCAAAGCCATGCAGGTTTTCGCCGCGACGACGATCGAGGTGATCATCGGTCAACACGGAATGATCAAGGACGTCGTCGAGAAGTTTAAACGTGGAGACCTCAGCCCATCGACCCGAGGGAACGTTCCCGGTGTGTCCGGGGTCGCGCAGGCCACATCAGCCTCGGACGTCGGACAGCCGGGTATGAACATCGGCGGTGGCCGTCGCATGGGCGGTGGCGGTGGCCGGGGTATGGGCGGCGGTGGCCGGGGTATGGGCGGCGGTGGCGGCCGAGGGATGGGCGGCCGATGCCAGGGTCCTTACGGAACCGGCTCGCCGAATATTCAAAACACAGCCGGGAATTTACCCGGAGGACAGGAACGGGCGCAATTGCAGCAACAGGCCGACGAATTGAAAAAACAGATGGAGGCCATTCGCTCCCGAATGAAAAGCCTGTCTTGAAAAGGCACCATCCATGAGAGAGCCCGACTACCACTATCTGTTCGGCCCGGTGCCGTCTCGCCGTTTCGGGCGTTCCCTGGGCATCGACCTGACACCCCACAAAACCTGCAGTCTGAACTGTGTCTTCTGCCAGTTAGGCCGAACCCCGCAAAAAACGCTGGAGAGAAAAGCCTACGTTTACACGGCTGAGGTCATCGATGAAATCGACCACTGGCTGCAAACCGATGGCGATGCCGATTACCTGACCCTCTCCGGGTCGGGCGAACCCACCCTGCATGCCGAGTTTGGCCGGGTGCTGGCCTTTCTTCGCAACCAGCCCATTCCGTCTGCGCTGCTGACCAACGGGACCCTGCTCAATCTGCCGGACGTGCGCGAGGCGGCCGCTTTGGCCGATGTGGTCAAGGTGTCGCTGAGCGCCTGGGACCAGAAATCATTCGAGTGGGTCAACCGCCCCCACGCCCAGCTTGAATTCGGATCATTGATCGATGGGTTGAAAGCGTTCCGCAGCGCGTTTAAGGGCCAGTTGTGGCTGGAGGTGTTCCTGCTGTATGGCATCAACGCCATGACCGGGGATGTTAAAAAAATCGCCCACCTGTCGCGGGAATTCATGCCCGACCGTGTTCATCTCAACACCGTCGCCCGGCCACCTGCCGAAGACTTTGCCGCCGCCGTGCCCATGGCACAGTTGGAGGCGCTAAGCGGTTTGTTCGATCCGCCGGCCATAATTGCCGCCGGGTTCAGCAGCCAACATTCAAAAACGATCGAAGCCAATGAAGCAACCATTCTGGCCATGATCAGGCGTCGGCCCTGTACGATCGAGCACATCGAATCGGCATTTGGCATGCACATCAACGAGGCATCCAAATACCTGGGCCTGCTGATTAAAAAGGATCAGATCCGAACCGACCGTAAAAACCAGGCGGTCTATTACGCGGCCAAATGAAGCGTAATGATTGTTCTTCTTTTTCGCCGCCATCACTTCTCACTTATCAACGATGCCGACGGGTCAGTCAACTTGCGCAGGTCACGGAACCGCTGGACGGTCTCGGCAGGCAGGGTCGTCACCGGTTTCCCGGTGGTCAGGGCATGGTAGTAGGCCTGGGCCGTCTTCTCCAGCAGTTCGGCATGTTTCCACGCCTTCTCCAAGGTCTTTCCCAGGTTCAGCGCGCCGTGGTTCTGCATGATGAAACAGTGGCAGCCGTTGGCCACCGTTCGCGTTACTTTTTCCACCAATTCAGGGGTGCCGGATAGGGCATAGGGCACCACGTCCACGGTCTCGCCGATAGCCAGGGCCACCTCGTCGAAGAGCGCCGGGATGGGCTGGTTGATCAAGGCAAATACGCTGGCGTAGGCCTGGTGGGTGTGGACCACGGCGCCTACGTCCGGCCGACGCTGATAGATGCCCACGTGCATGGCCGTTTCGATGGAAGGTGCAAGGTCGCCGGCGATGCGGTTCAGGTCGAAGTCCACCACACAGATCTCTTCCGGAACCAGCTGCATGTATGGCTTTCCCGATGGGGTGATCACCAGCACCGGTTTATCGGGAATCCGCACGGACACATTGCCCCCGGCACTGAGCAAGGATCCGAAATAGCCGTGCCGGCACAGCCACTGGCAGCAGTCGATGACATGCTTGCGATCGTTGAGGTACGGGTCCATCGTTTCTCCTTTCAGGCACCTTTCGGTTGATTTCAAAAATCAGCCATCGCCAGTCGGTGGATGATTGAAGCCCATCGTTTACATCGCATCACCCCCTTGATCGGCAGATCCCGTTGAGTTGCCATTATACCAAATCGGAATTAATTAAAAGAGCGGGGGCACCCATGGCGCATCGACCCGGGTGTTTACCACCGTCATGAACCTGATGCCCGACCTGCCTTTGAGGCGGACATCATTCAATCATTGCCAAACCACCTCCCGTGAATTAGATTTCATATTAACCTTCTCTGATGAATGGTCCGACCAGCAATTCCGTTTTCCCCACAAGTAATCGGGTCAGTTCAGCGCTGATCACCAGGAGACAACTCGCATGCTCGACGCCGCATACCGCCAGTTTTACAACGACCTGAAGTCGTTCATCCCCGAATCCCGCATGGCCACGGACCCCTTGCGGACCCTGGCTTATGGGACCGACGCCAGCTTCTACCGGCTGATTCCCAAGCTCGTGGTTCGGGCGGACACCGAAGCCGAGGTATCCAGAATTCTCAGGCAAACCGGGGAACAAAACATCCCGGTCACCTTCCGGGCCGCCGGCACCAGCCTGTCCGGCCAGGCCATCAGCGATTCGGTGCTGCTGGTGGCCGGTGAATCCTGGCAGCAGTGGGAAGTCCTCGAAAGCGGTCGGAAAATCCGGCTACAGCCGGGCATTATCGGTGCCCGGGCCAATGGCATCCTGGCCCCATACGGACGCAAGATCGGCCCGGACCCGGCGTCGATCAACGCCGCCATGGTCGGCGGCATTGCCGCCAACAACGCCTCGGGCATGTGCTGCGGCACCGCCCAGAACAGCTACCAGACCGTGGACAGCATCCGAATCGTGCTGGCGGACGGCACCATTCTGGATACCGGCGACAGCCGCAGCCGAAAGGCCTTCAAAACAACCCACGGCCGCATGTTGGGCCGCCTGGACGAACTGGCCCGGCGGGTCAAGGCCGACACGCCCCTGGCCGAACGGATCCGCAACAAGTTCAAGATCAAGAACACCACCGGCTACAGCCTCAACGCCCTGGTGGACTATATCGACCCCTTCGACATCATCACCCACCTGATGATCGGCTCCGAGGGGACCCTGGCCTTTATCTCGCACATCGTCTACCGGACAGTGACCTCGCCACCCTTTAAAGCCACGGCCCTGATGATGTTTCCGCAGATCGAGGGCGCCTGTCGGACGGCACACCGGATGCAGGCCCTGCCCGTGGCTGCCGCTGAATTGATGGACCGGGCCTCCCTGGGCAGTGTGGAGGGCAAGGCGGGCATGCCGGCCATGATTCGTGGTGTCTCCCCCACCACCACCGCCCTGCTGGTGGAAACCCAGGCGGCTGATTTTGCCACCTTGTCGTCCCACGTCCAGGCCATTGCCGACGCATTGGAAAAACGGGTGACCCTGCGCACCACCGATGACGGCCGGACGCATGAATGGCAACTGGAGGGGGCGGACCTGGCCTTTCCGGCGATGTTTACGGACCACGCCGGCCAGAGTGACAACCTGTGGAAGGTCCGCAAGGGACTGCTGCCCTCCGTGGGTGCCGTGCGGGACCTGGGCACCACGGTGCTCATCGAGGATGTGGCCTTTCCCATCCACAGCCTGGCCCCGGCCACCCTGGACCTCCAGGCCCTGTTCGACAAGCACGGTTACCGGGAGGCTATCATTTTCGGTCATGCCCTGGCCGGCAACCTGCATTTCGTCTTTTCGCCCAATTTCGGGCATTCGGCCGAACTGGATCGATACGCCCGCTTCATGGACGACATCGCCCACATGGTGGTGGATGTCTACGACGGGTCGCTCAAGGCCGAGCATGGCACCGGCCGCAACATGGCCCCTTTTGTCGAAAAGGAGTGGGGTGGCAGTGCCTATGGGCTGATGCAGGAGATCAAGGCCATCTTCGATCCCAACGGTCTGCTCAATCCCGGTGTCATTCTCAATCCCAACCCGACGGTTCACCTGGAGCATCTCAAACCCTTGCCGCCGGCCGATCCGCTGATCGATGCGTGCATGGAGTGCGGTTTCTGCGAATGCCACTGCCCGTCGCGCAACCTGAGCCTGACCCCCCGCCAGCGCATCGTGATCCAGCGGGAAATCGCCCGGCTCACCGCCTCCGGCGAGGATGCACCCCGGCTGGCTGAACTGAAAAGGGGATACGCTTGGCAAGGTGAAGCCACCTGCGCCGCGGACGGCCTGTGCGGGGTGGCCTGCCCCGTGGAGGTGGACACCGGAAAATTCACCAAAACCTTTCGCTCGCGGATGGTCAAAGGCCAGCCCTACCAGTGGCTGGCCGACCGGGCTGCCGATCATTTCGGCTCGCTGACCACAGGCATCCGGGCCGGGCTGAAAGCCGTCGACGGGCTGCACCGCATGGTCGGCACCGAGACCATGAACCGCCTGGCCGGCTCCCTGCGGCGACTGTCAGGCAACCGTCTGCCGGCCTGGCTGCCCTCACTGCCCACGGCGGCAGCACCTCCACGGGGCCGTTCCAAGGGCAAGGGAGAACGGGCGGTGGTCTATTTTCCGGCCTGTGTCAGCCGGACCATGGGACCCGCCGCCGGCGACCCGCTGATCGACCCGCTGCATGTGGTCACGGAACGGGTGCTGCGCCGGGCCGGTTACCGGGTGATCTATCCTGAAAAAATGAATGACCTGTGCTGCGGCCTGCCCTTCGAGAGCAAAGGCTTTTTCGACCAGGCCAACCGCAAATCCGACGGTTTGGAAAAGGCCTTGCTGGCGGCCTCGGACAACGGCCGTCTGCCCGTGCTGTGCGATACCAGCCCATGCCTGGAGCGCATGCGGCGCACATTCGGGCCGCAGTTGACCCTATTTGAACCGGTGGCATTTACCGCCACGCACCTGCTCGATCGGCTGACCATCACCCGAACCGGAGATCCGGTGGCCCTGCACATCACCTGCAGTGCGCGGAAAATGGGTCTGGAGAACGCCTTTACGACTGTGGCCAACGCCTGTGCCGACACCGTGGTGGTGCCCTATGGCATCGAATGCTGCGGGTTTGCCGGAGACCGGGGTTTCAACGTGCCGGAACTCAACACCGCCGCCCTTTCCGGCTTGAAATCGGCCATTGCCGACTGCACGGCCGGCTACACCAACAGCCACACCTGCGAAATCGGGCTGTCCCATCACAGCGGCATCCCCTATCGATCCATCATGGTCCTGGTGGATCTGTGCACACAGGGATCAGATGTCCGATGACCGAAAACTGAAGACCGAGGAAGATCACGGATGCCATCCATCATCCTGAAGCCCAAACGGGAGAAATCGCTGCGCAACCGCCACCCCTGGGTATTCTCCGGCGCCATCGCCCGGATAGACGGGCAGCCCCGATCGGGAGATACCGTGGATGTTCTCGCCGCAGACGGGCGTTGGCTGGCCAAGGGGGCCTATTCACCCCATTCCCAGATCCGTTTGCGTGCCTGGTCATTTGATCAGGCGGAAGCGATCGACCCGGGATTTTTCGAAAGGCGCCTGCAACAGGCTCTGGACCTTCGCCGGCAGATACTGGTGGACACTGACACCAATGCCTGCCGCCTCGTCGCCGGGGAGTCAGACGGATTGCCCGGACTGATAGTCGACCGCTACGACCGCTGGATGGTCTGCCAATTTCTCAGCGCTGGAACTGAGCGCTGGAAATCGATCATCGTTGAATGCCTCGACGATCTCGTGCCCAACCTGCTCGGGATCTACGAACGATCGGATGTGGATATCCGTAAAAAAGAGGGGTTGGTACTGACCACCGGCCGCCTCTTCGGAGCGGAACCACCCGACCAGGTCGACATCCAGGAGAACGGCTGTCGCTACCGGGTCGACGTCAAAGGCGGACATAAAACCGGATTCTACCTGGATCAACGGGATAACCGGGCCTGCGTGGCCTCCTATGCCAAGGGTGCCGACATGCTCAACGGCTTCGCCTACACCGGCGGGTTCGCCGTGGCGGCCCTCAAGGCCGGCGCAGCCCATGTGGTCAACATCGACGCCTCGGCATCCGCCCTGGAACTGGCCCGCACCCATGTGGCGCTGAACGACCTGGACAGCGCACGGGTGGACCACGTGACTGGAGATGTCTTCAGCCTGCTTCGCCGCTACCGCATCGACGATCGGACCTTCGATGTGATTGTTCTCGATCCACCCAAATTTGTTAACGCCAAAGGCGATTTGATGCGGGCCAGCCGGGGGTATAAGGATATCAACCGGCTGGCCTTTGAACTGCTGCGGCCCGGCGGCACCCTGTTCACCTTCTCCTGCTCCGGCCTGATGGGACGCGACCTGTTTCAGAAGATCGTGGCCGACGCCGCCCTGGATGCCGGACGCCAGGCGGTGATTCTGCATTGGCTGAACCAGCCGCCGGATCACCCCACGGCGTTGAATTTCCCTGAGGGCAGCTACCTCAAGGGGGTGGTGTGCCGGGTGGTTTAGTGTGAGGGCCAACGGCAGTCTCAACAAGACAACCTGATCGTCATGTGCCGGCAGTATACGCCGTGGAAGCCGCCGCTGTGGCCATGCAGGTGATTTCAACAATGATTTAAAAAGGAAAAAAAAGGAGAAATACCAATGAAAAAAACAATTCTCATTCTTCTGGTAACGATCTTCACAGCCGGTACGGCCGCCGCCCAAGGCGGGCTGGTCAGTGTAAAAAGCAACCATGATGTGGTCACCACCGCCAACCGTCTGGAAAGCGCCTTGAAGGAAAAAAACGTCAACGTGTTTGCAAGGATCGACCATGCCGCTGGCGCCCAGCGCGTCGGCCAGGAGCTGAAGCCCACCCTGCTGATCATCTTCGGCAATCCAGCCATGGGAACCCCGCTGATCCAGCGCAGCCGGTCCATGGGCATCGACCTGCCGTTAAAGGCCCTGATCTGGGAAGACAATGCCGGTCAGGTCTGGTTCACCTACAACGCCCCGGATTACCTGGCCCGGCGCCACGGAATCACCGAGATGGGAGAAGCCATCCAGAAAATGGAGCAGGCCTTGTCCAATTTCGCCCAGGCGGCCACGCTTCCCTGACGCCGTCGACCGGCATCCCCGTCACGCGCGGCCGGACGCCTCCCCGGATCGTCATTCGCATGCAGAACTGTTCTTATACAGAAGAATGCTACTTTATAAGAACAGTACTTAACCCAATCATATTGCCCGTTGCCGCACATATGCCCATTTGTTAAGAGCGGATGATCTCGAGACGTTGCCGGATATTTCGTCGCCGGAGGCATCGACGCTGATTGAGCCCTCCCCGCGGTATGCCGCGGGGAATGTTCTGCCTGAAACGGCAGTCCTGCGCAACACCGTAAGGATGAAAATCGATTCCCCATTCGCTCGCTATCGCGGTTCACGTCCATCGCGACGACCTGGACCGCCACCACCACGTCAACAATACCCGCTACCTGACCTTTGCCATGGAAAGCGTTCCCGGACCGATCGCCCGGAGGTACGCAGATGTCATAGCACTTGACTATGGCAGCTTTGCTTGCACCCTCGCAGGTTTGGTGTTAACAGTGAAAGCGTCACCGGCCGTTTGAGCGGAATCGGGCATAGACTGACAAGCAGGGTTGACGACGGAATGAAACGGCTCTCCTTCAACGCCTACCTGAACATGGTGGTCAACAGTCCTGGATGGGTGCTCTTGTGCTGCGCCGCCATCACCCTTTTTTTTGCCTGGCACCTTCCGAGCCTTTCCTTTAAAACCACCGTTTACGACCTGATTATCGAAGACCTGGACGAATCGGCCCGCTACAATCATTTTTTGAAGCAGTTCGGCTCCGATGAGATCATCCGGGTGGTGGTCAAGGCCGATGACGTCCTCGACCCGGCCACGTTTGCTAAAATCACCCAACTGTCCGATGCTGCGGCGGAAATCGACGGGGTCGTGAGGGTCATCAGCCTGCCGGAAGTCAGAAAAAGCGTCGATCGGAGCAATCAATGGGACATGACGCAATTCGCCGCCGTGCTGATGCCGGTGGAACTGTTTCAGCGCAACCTGATTTCGACCGACCGAAAAACCACCATCATCACCCTGGTCCTCGACGCCCGGGCGGACAAGGACGCGGCCATCGCGGCGGTCGGCCGGCTCTTCGAGACGATCGGCAAGGACCTGCGGCTTTATCAGACCGGCATGCCCCTGGTCTCCGAAGCACTGGCGAAATATACCCGGCAGGATTTTTTTCACCTTACACCCATTACCCTGCTGGTTATCGCCGCGCTCCTGGCTGGACTGTTCCGTAATCTGCACTGCCTGATCCTGCCGCTTTCGTGCGTAACGCTCGCCGTCTGCTGGACGTTCGGACTGATGGCCCTGAGCGGCATCTCCGTCTCCATGCTCACGATCATCGTGCCGGTGTTCCTGATTGCCGTCGGCACGGCATACTGTCTGCACATCTGCACCGAATACCTTCTACAGGCCAAAACATCGCCGTCGAGCCGAGCTGCCTGTCTGGCCGTCTTCAGTCGTCTGGCCTTCCCCATTACACTGGCGGTCGCCACCACGCTCATCGGGCTCGGATCCCTCGGGGCCAACCGCATCGCGAGCATCCAGGAGTTCGCCATTTTCGCCTGTTTCGGCATGGTCAGCCTGCTGGTCATTGTGCTCACTTTTTTCCCGGCCATGCTCGCCTGGCTGCCGGTACCCCGCGCCACCACCGCCGGCGCGTCGGCCATCGATCGTTTTTTCGACGGCGTGCTGGCAGGCATCATCGCCTTGAACCTGAAGCATCGCAAAGCCTGCCTGATCGCCATCGGCCTGGTGTCAATCGTCTGCATGGTCGGCATGCTGCGGGTGCGTGTGGAAACCAACCCGGTGGCGTTTTTCAAAAGCAACACCGATGTGAGCATGCATTTTCATAATATATACCGGGATATGTCCGGAAGCTTTCCCATCAACGTGATCATGACATCCGGCGAAGCGGATTTCTTCGAGACGCCCGCCAATGTAGCCGGCATCGCCCGACTGCAGTCCTTTCTTGACCGGCTGCCCGGTGTGGACAAGACCATCTCCCTGGCCGATTACCTCAAACTGGTCAACTATGTCACCAATCGATTCGACCCGCAGTTTTATGTGCTGCCCGAAGACAGCTATGAACTCAGGATGTTGATGAACAACTTCAAGATCATCCTGGGCAATGATCTGCTGCAGCGCTTCATGAGCGCCGACTACAGCCGGGTCAACATTCTCATGCTCACCCATATTGCCAACTCACGCGACTTTATCCATACGCGTGACCAGATTCTGGCCCATGCCGCGACCGACATCGACGATAGCGTGACCCTCGAGGTTACCGGCCTGGGCATGGCCATCGCTGCGTCCAGCCATGTTCTCACCCTGGGGCAGGTCAAAAGTCTGATCATCTCCCTGGTGCTGATCTTCGCCGTGATGGTTGTGCTGTTCGTTTCCAGCAAAGTCGGCTTAATCGCCGTGGTGCCCAACCTGTTTCCCATCGTGGTTAATTTCGGGCTCATGGGGTTGCTGGGGATCCCGCTGTCGGTGGCCACCAGCCTGATTGCCAGTGTGGCCATCGGCCTGGCAGTGGACGACACCATTCACTACCTGGTGCGCTACAACACCGAATTCAAACGGGACCTGGACAAGGATCGGGCCATGCGCGACACCTTGAAGAACGTGGGGCGGCCCATCATTTTCAGCTCACTGACGATCAGCCTGGGATTTTCCGTGTTGATATTCTCTCATTTTCAACCCACCGCCATCTTCGGATTTCTCATGATGGTGACCATGATTTCCGCCTTGATCGGCGACATCATCCTGCTGCCCGCCCTGATGATGCACGTGGAACTGGTGACGGCCTGGGATCTGCTCAAGATGATTCCGACGGTAGGCGGCATATCTCCGGCCACGGTTCACGAGTTGAACCAGCCACTGAACGCCATCAAGGTAGGCAGCGATTTCCTAAAAATGATGGCACGGCAAAAGGGCCCATTGAAGGCATCGCACCTGGCTGCCGTTGCAGGGGAGATTGGCAACCAGGTGTCCCGGGCATCACAGATGATTCAGCGGCTCAGCGAAATGGGCCAGGCTCCGGCGTTCGAAAAAGCACCCCTTCAGATTCAAAAGCCCATCGAGGACACCCTGGCCTTTATGGAAAACCAGCTCAAGCTGGAGTCAATATCGCTGGACGTCCACATTGAACCAAACCTTCCGCCGGTCATGGGCCATCACGGCCGGATGGTGCAGGTGGTCTACAATATTTTTGACAACGCCAGAGAAGCCATCGCGCGCCAGAGGGAATCGGAGGAGCATGAACGGGATCACGTCATCACCGTCAACGCAGCTGAAATCAACGGGTCGGTCGTGGTCACCATTGCAGACACCGGTGCAGGCATTGACGGCCACATCCAAGACCGCATTTTTGAACCCTTCTTCACCACCAAGAACGCAGGCAAGGGCAAGGGCTTGGGCCTGTCCATCAGCCACGAGATCGTTCGCGACTGCGGGGGGCGGATCACCGTGACCAGCCAGCCAGGGAATGGAACGACGGTCGCCCTGTCCTTTCCGGCCCTGAAAAAGACAGGCTGAACCAGTCCTTGCCTTATGACGCCGGGCTGAATTAGAATAGCTGTGAGCAGACCTGTCATCTTTCATTGGCACCTCCATGCGACAGGCCAAGCAGGGGGTGCGTTACCTTTCACGATTCACGGGAGGGCAAGCATGCCGAAAACCTTATACTGGATCCAGGGTGGCAGCTGCGGCGGAGACACCTGGTCACTGATGAATGCTGACACGCCGGATCCCGTCGAGCTCTTCGAGGCGTTCGACATCGAGGTGCTCTGGCACCATGCACTCAGCGCCACTTCCGCAACAGAGCTGGCGACACTGAATCGACGGATCCTTTCAGGCGACCAGCCCGTGGATATTCTCTGTGTGGAGGGCTCGGTGATCAACGGACCTGACGGCACCGGCCGTTTCGACATGCTGCCCACAGGTCCGCGCAAAGACTTCCTTTTTGAATTGGCCCAGCGTGCCCAGGTCGTCCTGGCGGTGGGTACCTGCGCCAGCTTCGGCGGCATCGGCGCTGACAGCGAAACCATGGCCGGCGGGCTTCAATTCAACAAGTGGGAGATGGGGGGACTCCTGGGACAGACATTCCAGTCCGCCGGGGGATATCCGGTGATCAACCTGCCCGGATGCCCTTGCCATTGCGATGTGGTGGTGGGAACCCTGTCGGCCCTGGCAGCAGATGTTGTCGTAAACCTGGGGCATTACAACACACCTGCAGACTGGTACGGGGTGATGGTCCACCAGGGTTGCACCCGCAACGAGTATCATGAGTATCGGGTGGAAGAAAAACGCTTCGGCGAGCGGGGGTGTCTCTTTTTCTATATGGGTTGCCACGGGCCGCTGGTCACCGGCCCCTGCAACAAGGCGCTGTGGAACCGGCGATCGTCGAAGACTCGCGTGGGGGTGCCTTGTTTCGGCTGTACCCGGCCCGATTTTCCCCAGCAGTATCCTTTCTTCGAGACACGCAACATCGAGGGCATTCCCATCGAACTGCCCGACGGCGTGAGCCGGGCCCATTACATGGCCTACAAGGGCATGGCCGCGGCGGCGGCCCCGAAGCGCCTGATGGAGCGCAAAACCAGTATTTAACAGCCTGAGGTGCAGCGCCGCAGGCGGTTTTTATACTGACTTCCCAGACAAACCGATAATGGTGACAGCGGGTGAAAATGACGACGATTAAAAAAATCATCCCTTTGAATCGCGTGGAGGGAGACCTGGAAATCCACCTGGAACTGGACCGGGACCACGTGGTGACAGCAGCCAAGAGTGTGGGCACCATGTACCGGGGCATCGAGAACCTGATGACCGGCCGGGGCCCGCTGGACAGCCTGGTCATTACGCCTCGAATCTGCGGTATCTGTACCACGGCTCACCTGAACGCCGCTGCCAAGGCACTGGACATGGCCTATAACGTCTCCATCCCCGCCGATGCCCATCGGCTGAGAAGCGCGACCCTGATGGTGGAACAGCTGCAAAACGATCTTCGACACCTCTTCCTGCTGTTCATGCCCGATTTTACCCGGCCCCACTATGCCGATCATCCCCTTTACAAAGAGGCGGTCGCCCGCTACCGTCCCCTCAAGGGGCAATCCACCGTCCAGACCCTTCAGGAGACGAAAAAACTCATCGAAATCATCGCCATCCTGGGAGGCCAGTGGCCCCACTCTTCCTTCATGGTTCCCGGCGGCGTGGTGTCCGTGCCGGGCGGGAGTGACATCGCCCAATGCCGCCACATTCTGTCCAGTTTCCGCAGGTGGTATGAGAACCGGGTGTTGGGCTGCACGCTCGACCGATGGCAGGCGGTCGGCACCTGGGATGAGCTGCAACAGTGGCTGGCGGAAAAGCCGGCCCATCGGGACGGCGAGCTGGGCTTTTTCATCCGCATGGCGCTTTCCAGCGGCCTCGACAACCTGGGCCGGGGACACGACCGCTTCATCAGCGCCGGTGGGCCGGATCTGCCTGGGCCGGACGGTCGTTGCCTCCCACTTTTCCCGGCCGGAATCTTCACGCCGGAGGAAACGTCCCCGCTGGATCCGGAAAAAATAACCGAGGACGTAACCCACTCTTTCTTCAAGGAAACTCCCGGCCACCCCTATGACAGTCGGACCATTGCCGACCCCTACACCGACGATGAACGAAAATATTCCTGGGCCAAAGCGCCCCGATATGACGGTAAACCGGCGGAAACCGGACCGCTGGCCGACCTGCTGATGGCCGGCACACCACTGTTCGTTGCATGGGTCCGCGCCAACGGGGCCAGTGTGTTTATCAGGGAACTGGCCCGCATGGTCCGACCGACCATGATCCTGCCGGCGGTGGAACAGTGCGTGGCCGGAATGGCGCACGCCGACGCCCAATTTTACACGGATACGCTCAAACCGCTGTCGGCCAAAAGCTTCGGCACCGTAACTGCACCCAGAGGAATCTTAGGGCACTGGGTGGTAATCAAAGACGGAAAAATCGCCAACTATCAGGTGATCACCCCTACTGCATGGAACGGATCCCCCCGGGATAGACACGGGATCCCAGGGCCTTGGGAGCAAGCCATCATGGGGACGGCGGTGCGCAATCCGGAGGACCCGGTGGAAGTTGAGCAGGTCGTCCGGTCCTTTGACCCCTGCCTGGTCTGCACGGTCCATGCGATCCATTTGTCTTGATGATCGATTGCATATTCAATGAACGACGCAATTAGAGGTCGATGACATGATACCCGCGGCACACCCATCCGTTCAATCCCGCATTCCATTTCAAACCTCCTACCAGTGGCCCAAGCGGTGCGCACACTGCGAGGACCGGGAAAACTGCCCGGTTCAGGATCTCGTGGTGGAAAACGAAATCCTCAAAGAGGAGATCCGGGTTTCGCGGGAATCGGCGGAGATCACCGCCAGCCTGGTGGTCAAACAATTCGAAGAGACCGAACGGATTCTCCAGCGGTTCCAGGTGGCCAACGCCCAGCGCAAGGCCGTGCTTGACTCCGCGTCCCACATGGCCATCGTGGCCACCGACAAACAGGGCCTGATCATCGTGTTCAACAAAGGTGCGGAGAACCTGCTCGGATACACCGCCGGGGAGGTGATCGGCAAACTGACCCCCCTGGTGTTTCACGACCCTCTGGACCTCAAGGACAAGGCTGCGCTAGCAGGCTCCGGCCCAAAGCGTCCGGTGGAGGGAATCGATCTTTTCTTCCACTACGCCATGCAGCCGGATCAGGAGCAGCGGGAGTGGAACTACCTGCACAAGAATGGCAGCGTCTTTCCGGTCACCCTTTCCATCAATCCTCTGCGGGACCCGGACGGCATGGTCAACGGGTTCCTGTTCATCGCCACGGACATCACGGAGAAAAAGCGCTCCGAGATCGCCCTGCGGGAGAGCGAACGCAATTACCGCCTGCTGATCAACAACATCCCCAATGTCGTTTTCAAGGGATATCCGGACGGCTCCATCGACTTTTTCGATGACAAGGTCGAGGCCATCACCGGTTACCCCAAGGAACGGTTCCTGTCCAAAACCCTCAAATGGACCGACCTGATCATTCCGGACGATCAGACACAAGCCAAAAAGCTGTTCATCGATGCACTAAAGACCAACCGCCAGTACATCCGTGAATACCGGATCCGAAAAAAAAATGGCGACATTGTCTGGCTCCAGGCCAGCAGCCAGATCCTGTGCGATGATAACGGGCAGATTGACTTCATCAGCGGAGCCTTCCTGGACATCACCGAACGGAAAAAGGCCGAAGCGGCGCTGCACGACTCCGAGGAAAAATACCGATCGCTGTTCGACAGCGGCCCCAATCCGATTTTTGTGCTCGAGACTACCGATATGCGAATTCTGGACGTCAGCCCGGCAGCCCTGGATGCTTATGGCTACACCAAAGATGAATTGATCGGACGCACCTTCACCGAGCTGGGGGAGTTTGAAATCAACGATGCCGGCCAGTTCTCCGACACCACCGCGAGCATGGCTGACAGTTGTTTCATCAACCAGAAAGCCCGCCATCTCAAAAAGGACGGCACGCCTTTTTACATCCGCGTCAAGGCCTGCCCCATTAAATACCAGGACCGCGAGGCGCTGATCCTGGCGGCCACCGACATCACCGAATCCATTGAAAAGGACGCCCAGCTCTTTCAATCCAGCAAGATGACGACCTTGGGGGAGATGTCCGCCGGCATCGCCCACGAACTGACCCAACCCCTCAATGCCATCAAAATCGGCAACGATTACTTGAAGCGCAAAATCGAAAAAGGCCAGCCGGTTACCAGCAAAGAGCTGAACCGGGTGGCAACGGCGGTCACCGACCAGGTTCAGCGAGCCTCGGAAATCATCAACAGGCTCCGTGAATTCGGACGCAAACCCGATTTCAAGAAAGAGCCGGTAAATATAAACACCATCATCACCGACGTGCTGAAAATCATCGGTCAGCAGCTGTCGCTAAACAACATCAAGGTCTCCTATGCCTTGGCGGACAACTTGCCGACGATCCTGGCCAATCCCAACCGCCTGGAGCAGGTCCTGTTCAACCTGGTAACCAATGCACGGGACGCCATCGGGCAACTGCCTGACGATTCGGGTGGCATCAAGACACGCAACATCGTCATAGAGACCTACATGGACAGCGATGACGTGGTGTGTGCGGTGGCAGATTCGGGCAGCGGCATTGCCGAGAAGAACCGCGACAAGATATTCGAACCTTTTTTTACCACCAAGGAGGTGGGCAAAGGCATGGGACTGGGTCTGGCCATCACTTACGGCATCGTCCGGGATTACGGCGGCAGCATCACCGTAAATAGCAAAGAGGGCAAAGGGACGCGGTTCGAAATGCGGTTTAAACCCACGTGAAAAGAGATCTGAAAAATCTGACAGGAAATTATTCAAAGCGAGTGTAACCATGACGCAAATCCTCATCATCGATGACGAAAAACCGACCTTGCAGATGCTCAAGCTCTACCTGGAAGTCTGCGGCCACGAGGTCCTGACGGCAGATAACGAATCCACGGGCATAGCAGTTTTCACCACCCATCTTCCACCAATTGTGCTCACCGATATCAAGATGCCGGGAAAAGACGGCTTTGCCGTGCTGCGGCAAATCAAATCCATAGCGCCGCAAACGCGGGTCATCGTCATCACCGGCCACGGTGATCGGGACCTGGCCCGCCAGGCCTTTGATCTCGACGCCTGCGCCTTTTTCAACAAACCGCTGGATACCGAAGCCCTGGAAAAAGAAATCAAGAAAATCGACGAATCGCTGCAGCATTCCACCTGATCGTCACATGAGCTGAAAATCGTCATGTGCGCATGCATTGGGTGCCTATCACATGATCAAACACCCACCATCGCTCAGTAGCCGGTTTTTTGAACCCCATTAGATTAAATCCGAATCGATGTTTCAATTCATCTGCGGTTTGGTTATAACAGCCCCGAAAGGACTATCGGCGCTTTCATAGTTTAAAGGAGTGGTTCGACGTGAACAATAGCACATCCGATCACAGCGACATCCTGGTGGTGGGCGGCGGCGTCATCGGTCTGGCCTGCGCCTATTACCTGGCCCGGGCAGGCCAATCGGTCCGCATCATCGAACAGGAGAGCATGGGGGCTGGCGCCTCCCACGGCAACTGCGGACTGATCTTCGTCAGCGACCTGCCCCCCCTGTGCGCCCCCGGCGCCATCGGCCATGAACTGATCCGCACCCTCCGGGGAACCTCGCCCCTGTATATCAAACCGCGGCCGGATCTTGCGCTGGCCTTCTGGCTGCTTCGTTTTGCCGCCAACTGCAACCGGCGGCATCTGAATCACGCCATCAAAGCAAGAGATGCGATCCTGCGGGTTTCGGGAGAACTCTTCAGCGATCTCTTTGCCGACGAGGATCTGGCCTGCGATTTCGAACAGCGCGGGGTGCTCATGGCCTTCACCGACCCGGCAACCATGCGGGGCTACCAAAAAACCAACCGCCTCCTGGAGCCCTTCGGTCTGGCCGCAACCTTTCATGATCGTGCGTCGATCCGGCGGCTTGAGCCGGCCTTGAACGAGCGGGTCTGCGGGGGATGGCACCATCGGGCGGACAGCCACCTGAGACCGGAGATGCTCATGCGTGCCTGGACAAGGGCTGCCCGGGACAGGGGCGTGCGCATCGATGAGAGCTGCCGGCTGGAAAGCTTCGATACCCGCAACGGGGTGGTAAGGGGCGCGAGGACCAGCACCGGCCGTTTTACGGCGGACCATTTCATCCTGGCAGCCGGCGCCTGGGCACCGACCATTGGCCGCCAACTGGGCGTTCGCATCCCCGTCCAGCCGGGCAAGGGATACAGCATCACCATGGACCGGCCAGCCGTCTGCCCCGCTATACCCTGCTATCTGGTCGAAAGAAACACCGTCGTTACGCCGTGGCAAAGCGGCTACCGCCTGGGCGGCACCATGGAATTTTCCGGTTTCGACGACCAATTGAACAAACGGCGCCTGAACAATCTGGAGACATCGGCTGCGTTATACTTAAAAACGCCACTGGGCCGGCGGGTGACCGAGCGGTGGACCAGCCTGCGGCCCATGAGTGTGGACGATCTGCCTATCATCGACCGCGTGCCGCAATTGGGCAATCTATTTATTGCCACCGGCCACGGCATGCTGGGACTCTCCACCGCGACAGGAACCGGCCGGTTGGTCACGGACATGATTCTGGGCAGGCGTCCGCCATTTGATCCCCGACCCTTTTCGATCAGGCGATTCGGCTGATGGGCGGAGGTGAAAGGTCATATGGATGGCTGCCGGTCTTAAACCGGAATTTCGACATCCGCGACTGGCAGCGATAGGCAATGGCGATGTCCCCTAAGCGTAAAATAACCCTGATGGCCATCGGTGCAGGGATGATCCTGTTGGTGCTCTTTGGCGTGCTTGGCCGACTGCTCACCCCTGAAAGCCTGCGCGAGCGGCTGGAAGCCAACCGGTCCTGTCGACTCTGTGATCTGAGCGGGACGGATTTGAGGGGAGCCGATCTGAGCGGTGCCGATCTCGTCGGCGCCATTTTCACCGAAACGGATTTGAGGGGAGCCGTTCTGAAGCGTGCGGATTTGACCCAAGCCGATGTCAGATACGCCCGCATTCAGGACGCCATACTGGACGGGGCCACCTGGGTCAACGGCCAGACGTGTGGACCGGATTCGATCGGAGGCTGCCTGACCGCCGAAACCGCCGCCCTGATCGCTTCCCGCCAGTGCCCGGACTGCAACCTGAAGGCCGCCACGCTGGCGTCGCAGGACCTTCAAGGCGCATTTCTGAAAGGGGCGAACCTGTCGCGGGCGTCGCTTTCCCAGGCACGCCTCTCCGGTGCCGACCTGACGCGGGCCAACCTGAGCCGGTCGGTGGCCCGGCAAACCGATTTTCAAAAAGGCCTTCTGCTCGAAGTGGATTTCAGCGAGGCCGACCTCGCCGGGGTTGATTTCTCCGATGCCTACCTGAGAGACAGCCTCATGGTCAATGCCATCCTGACAGATGGCGTTTTAGAAAAGGCGGATCTTCGGCAAGCCATTTTCCACGGTGCAGTGCTGAGCGGCGCCCGTCTGACGGGTGCCGACCTCTCGGGCGTCAGCCTGAAAATGGCCGACCTGACCGGGGCTGACTTTACCGGGGCCCACCTGGATGGCGCCAACCTGGTTGGCGCCGTGATCAAGGGGACGATCTTAACCGACGCCTACCTGACAGGCGCCATCTGGGTCAACGGCAAACGCTGCCAGGCCGGTTCCATCGGACGGTGTGTGCAGTAGCAGATAGCTCAAAGGTGAAGGCTGAAAGGTGAAAGGTAAAAACGGGTCGGTTACCCGTTGCCGCCAATCGCATTGATTTGTCCTTTTATCATTTTCGTTATCTCTAATCCTTCCTGCTCCAAGGCTCTGTGTTCTTTTTCGGTTATCCATTTTTTTCGCCAAAAGATCTCCAACAGGGTCATCGTTTCGTATAATGACCCACGCGATATATACAAATATTGGATGAACTCTTTTTTGGAAAAGCGTCCTTTGCCCTCGGCAATATTCATGGCAACACTGGTGGAACTGGCTTCTATTTGTTCCAGCAAGCGATAATGCTTCCGACCCGTCGATACTCCCTCGACCGTGTTGATCAAGTTTACGGCGAAACCTACCGCTTTTTCCCAGACATCTAAATTCTTAAATGCAAATTGCATTTGTCCTTATCTTTCAGCCTTCAGCTTTGAGCCTTGAGCTTTCTCCTTCAACCTTTGAGCTTTAAACTTTGAACCTTCAGCTTACAGCTTTGAGCTTTGAGCCTTGATCTTTAAACTTTCAGCTTTTTCGCTTTAAGCTCATTACTATTTCTTCCCCGCCAGCGACTTGACCCCATGGTGTTGATCAGCTGGTTGATGTCGGTGGTTTTCAGGTTCATCCCGCCTTCGGAGACGGGCAGGAACATGATCTTTTTATCCTGCAGGGCCTCGGCGATACGCAGCTTGACCAGCGCTTCACCGCCGGAGCCGGCCAGGGCGTTGTTCATCTCCTGGATGCCCTTAGCCTCTGCAATGCCCTCGGCCATGATCGCCTCGGCCAGCAGCTTCTGCTTCTCGTAGTACACGTCGGCTTCGATCTTGGCCTTGCGGAAGACGCCGTCGGCAACGGCGATGAGGAGATACTAGAGTTTGCCGCCGCCGGGCAATTTTATTTTCGGAATGGAAAACCTCTTTTTCTTGACCATCTTGAACAGTTCGGCCCCTTGCGAGGTCTGCTCTGTCATCATCGTCCTCCTTATGGATTGCCATTTGGTTATAAATCAGACATCGGAGAACTGCTTATCCAGCATGATGTTGAGAATGGTCCGATCCGTCTCGATCATTCCTTGGGTCGTCAGGGTGCCGATATTCTTCATGGTGTCTTCGGACGACCGGCCGATAATGCCGTCGGTAGAGCTGACATTGACACCCTGAAGCGAGAACAGGGCCGCCTGAACAGCCGTTCCGGAAGCGGTGGCCAGCTTCAGGGCGCACCCGCCCTTGGCCCCGTCGCAGATCACCCCGGCCAGATCTTCGGTAAGGTTCTTGATGGCACCGGCAATGTGCAGCTTCGTGCCACCCATCAGGTAGGTGACGCCGGCCGTGGCCCCGGCGCCGGCGGCTACCGAGCAGCCGCAGATGGCGGACAGGCGCCCGGTGTAGGCCTTCACATAGGCAGTAATGATATGACTCAGGCCGATGGCCTCCAAGGTGGTACGATGATCGACAGAGATGAATTTTTCGACGGCGACAATGGGCAGGATGGCCGTCAAACCGTGGTTGCCCGAACCGGCGCTGCTCATGGCCGGCAGTTTGACGCCGGACATGCGGGCGTCGGCGGCCGAGGATGCCAGAATCCGTGCCGCAGTGATCATATCCCGCTTGATCAGCCCCTGGCGCACCAGACGTTCCATGGTGCGCCCCACCCCCAACCCGGGGCCGTGCTTGAGGCCATAGTCGGCCAGCCGCATGTTGACTTGGACACCGGATTCCAGGAACTGCAGATCCTCGTCATCCAGGTCGTCCAGCAGTTCGAGAAGCTGGTCCAGTGACAGGCCCTTGAGCCAGGCTTCCAGGTCGGCCAGCCGGCGCTTGCCGTCACCGGATCCGGCTTTGGGAAGCAGCACATGATCAGTCATGGTCCTGCCGTCAAGCGTCAGGGAAACAAGGTTGTCGTGCAGGCCGGTAATGACAGATTCGGCTGTGTGCCCGTGGCCTTTGACGATGGTCTTGATGAATAGGCCCACCTGGTCCCTGAGCAGGTTGACCTTCACCCGCCCCGCTTTCACAATCTTTTGGGCGGCCGAGATGGCCGGATCGTCAACCGAATCCAGCACTTCCAGTCTCAGGGCCGCATCGCCGCCGAAGGCGCCAACCGCCGAGGCCATGTCCAGTCCGCTGAGCCCGCCGGTGCCGGGAATGGATACGGCCAGGCCATTTTTATAGATATTCGGATCCACCCAGATTTCGATTGCGTCGATCTGCTTTTCCGGCAGGATGGACACGGCCGCAGCCGCACCCAATGCGATGGCCACCGGTTCGGTACAACCCAACGCCGGCGCCACCTGGAT
Organism: uncultured delta proteobacterium; assembly: GCA_963697225.1. Taxonomy (GTDB): domain Bacteria; phylum Desulfobacterota; class Desulfobacteria; order Desulfobacterales; family Desulfosarcinaceae; genus Desulfosarcina. Next base: position 33,937 of record CAVONM010000026.1, on the reverse strand, counting down.
CTTTAGGATATCCTTGACGGTATAGGTCATTTTGGTTTCCTGTCTGAGATAGGTATCAATGGTCGACTTGATTGGTTTAGTGCCATCATAATGGTTTTCAGTCGTTTATTCAACACCGACACCGACATGTTTCCCTGGCGCTTGCACTATAAACCAACTACCGATCCCAAGTTCTTTGTCTTATCCAGATTCATCGCATCTTCGAGGTTGGCATGGGTGAGATTCGCCCTGTCCATATCTGCATTTCTGAAGTTTGCTCTTTTAAGAACGGCATTTGTGAAATTAGCCGAAGTCAATTGCGTATTGGTAAAGTTGGCATCCACTAAATTCAGGTTAGACAGATTTGATCCGGACAGATTGCAATTGGTAAAATCAGCACCGTAGAGCGTGACCTTGTTGAGATTTAATTGCAACAATTGCGCGCCGGTCAAATTCGCATTGTTCATATCGACACCTGTCAAGGTTGCCGCCCTCAAGTCAATGCCGCTTAGATCACAATCAGTTAAAGTTACCCTGTTGATTGATGCACCGCTGAGATTTGCATTTCTCAGGATGGCCTTTGAAATGTTGGCCCCATCGATTTTCGCATGGGTCATATCTGTGCCCGTCAGATTGGTTTTTACCAAGATGGTTTGTTTTAAATTTACATCTTTCAACACGGCTTCAGTCAAATCAGAATAGGATAAATTGGTCTGGAAAAAATTGCACTCCGTCAGATTGGCCTTGATCATTGAAAAATCGCTCAAATACATCCTGCTGAAATCAACTCCACTTAAATCGACATTGCTGAAATTGATTCCTGTAAAATCGACATCCTTAAATGAGGCATTCGACATGTTCGAATACTCAATTGCCGCATTTTTCAGGTTCACCTGTTTAAATTCAGCATTAGAAAAATTGCAATGAACCATGAACGCGTCTTCAAACGAAACACCGACTATTTTTCTTCCGGACAGATCGAGGCCACTCAAATTTTTCCTGTCAAAATTCTTTGTGGTTTTAAGGATTCTCTCGGCGGATTCAAGATCCAATGGCTCGTTGCTGATCCTCGGGTTGAGTTGAAAATGCTTTTTATACTGAGCTGCCCAGGTAAATTTTTCTATAATCAATTCCAACGAATCAACCGCATCATCTCCCTTTTTATCCTTGATTGATGCAATGATGGTATGCCGGCCTTCCGACAATTGTGAGGCCTTGAATCTCGATTCGGCCCCAATTTGACCATCCAGATTGGAGGTCCAGACGACCGGGCCATCAGCCATCTCTTCGTTGTCAACAAACGCTTCAAAATAGACCGCTTCGCCATGTAATGCGGAGGCCTCATTCTGCGGGCTGGATATGATCAGGTTGACGGGGATGTCGTTGACGGCTGTGTATGTTGCTGCAGGATTTTCGCCTTCCTCACACCCCCATAAAAGTATGAGCAGTGACAAAACACACAAACGCGCTTGCCACTTTCGATGGTAAAAAATAGATTTCATACAATAGTCCTTCCTGAATTGAGCGATTGTCGGACTGGCCGCAGTTGGCGGATCATATCTTTTTATGAATCACAACACCAACACCCGGTTCCAGTCCAAGGCAAAGCGCTCTCCAAGGAATCGGAGCACGGGTGTGGTTCGAATCGTTCTCCTCGCTTGAAGAGAGCACAATGTGTGCCGGCGGTCGGGTTTTTATTATTTTAGTATTATTTCAAATAGTTGTATTTTTTCAGCTGGATAGCAGACGGGTTCGGTTGACAATTATTGTCTGGTTAATTGACGCAGATGAGTCAACCATAAGGTTTCATGCGGGATATAGACGCCATCGGGGCTTACCCTGCGAATTGAACTGCGCCCGGAGGCGCCGTACCCCGGCCTGCCACGTCGGTCCTGGTCGTCATGTCAATTTCAGCGTCGTTGGCAGGGTGTCTTTTCAAGGGTTGTCAAATCGCGTTTCCTGTCGCAATATGACAGACCATACCAGGCTGGGAAAACCAGTATCCCCCAGCCCAAACATCTATAATCAAACATTGAAGGAGCCACCATGCTCAAATACGTGAAATGGTTGATGGCGGCGATAATGGTCACGGCTGTCGCCAACGGTTGCGGTTACAACGCCCTGCAGCAGATGGAAGAACAGGTGTTCAGAGGCTGGGCCGATGTGGAAAGCAACTTACAGCGCCGGGCTGACCTGATCCCCAACCTGGTAGCCACCGTCAAAGGCTTTGCCTCCCATGAAAAAGAAACCCTGCAGGCGGTTATCGAGGCGCGGGCCAAAGCCACCAGTGTTCAGCTTTCCACCAAAGATCTGGGCAATGCCCAGGCCATGCAGCAAATGCTGGATGCCCAGGGAGGGCTGTCGTCAGCCCTGTCACGATTGATGGTGGTGGTGGAACGCTACCCTGACCTGAAAGCCAACCAGAATTTTCTGGATTTGCAGAACCAGCTCGAGGGCACGGAAAACCGAATCAATGTGGCCCGACAGCGCTACAACCAAGCCGTCGAAGCGTTCAACGCCAAGATTCGCAGCCTGCCCTACAGCCTCACCAACAGTCTGATTCTGCATCTGGACCGGAAGGAATACTTCAAGGCGGAAGCCGGTGCCACCCAGGCACCTGCAATCAAGTTTGATTAGCAGCCAAGGGTGTCAGATCTCATTCCATGAAAACTGAAAGCCATTTGCGCAGCATCGGGTCAATCCTTCTCCTTTTCCTGCTGGTATTTGCAGGCGCCGTCAATGCGGCAGCGCTGGAAGTGCCCCTTCTTAACGGTCATGTAAACGATTACGCCGCCATGCTCAGCACCGCCAGTGAACGGCAGCTGGAAGCGGTCCTGACCGACTTTGAGCAGAAGGACTCCACTCAGATCGTGGTGCTGACCATCCCGTCGCTTAAAGGGGATTCCCTCGAAGACTTCTCGATGCGTGTGGTCGAGGCCTGGAAAATCGGTCAAAAGAAATTGGATAACGGCGCCATTCTGTTGATCGCTAAAGAAGACCGTAAAATCCGCATCGACGTCGGGTACGGGTTGGAGGGGCGCCTGACCGATCTGCTGGCCGGGCGCATCATCCGCAACGTGATTGCACCCCAATTCAAATCAGGGCAGTTTGACCGGGGAATCACCGAGGGCGTGGCCGCCATGATCGATGCCGTGCGGGGAGAATACGCGGTGACCGACGCCCCCCGGCAGTCGCAAACCGGCGTTCCCGTTATCGCCCTGTTTGCCCTGTTTTTTCTGATCAATGCACTCGGCCGGGCCAGCCGGGTGATGGGGGCAGCCGCCGGCGCGGTTCTGTTTCCCATTGCCGGGGCGCTTTTCTTCGGTCTGGGTCCGCTATTGCTGTTGGGACTGATCCCACTGGGCCTGGTGGCGGGTCTGCTGATCAGCCTGCTCGGGGGACCGCTCGTCGCCGGCCGCACCCATTCCGGTCATCGCGGCGGTTATTGGGGCGGGGGTTCCGGCGGTGGCGGGTTTTCGTCCGGGGGGTTTGGCGGTTTCTCCGGCGGCGGCGGCGTTTTCGGCGGCGGCGGCGCATCAGGCGGGTGGTAGCGGCGACAGGTCGACACCGATCGGGACCGGTCGGGATAGCCCCGGCCACACAAGCAAAAACAAAGGTTAACAGATGAAAAACCTGGCTGAAGCATTTTTAACGGAGAGAGATCAAAAGCGGATCGAATCTGTTGTGGCCGCCACGGAAAAAAAGACCGCCGGAGAGATCGTCTGCATGATCGTGTCCGCCAGTTACCACTATGCGATGGCCGACGTATTGGGCGCGACGGCATTCGCCCTGCCCCTGGCGTTGCTGGCCGCGCACGCGCTGGGAGGATGGCTGTGGCTCGGCACCCAAAACATGTGGCTGTTCCTCGGGCTTTTCACCATCTTTTTCGCCCTGTTTCACTGGATCGTCAGGTGCTGCCCGACCCTCAAGCGCCTGTTCATCTCCCGGCGGGAGATCGATGAGGAAGTGGAGGAAGCCGCCATGAACGGGTTTTTCAGAAAGGGGCTTTACCGAACCCACGACGCCAACGGCGTCTTGTTGTTTATCTCGGTTTTTGAACATAAGGTGTGGCTGCTGGCCGATAAAGGCATCCATGATAAAGTCCCCCAGGAGAAATGGAACCAGCTGGTAGAGAGAATCACCCGGGGTATCCGCACCGGCCAAGGCGCCGAGGCGATCTGCAAAGCCATTCAAGACATCGGCGATCTCCTCCGGGTCCATTTCCCCATCAAGCCCGGTGATACCAATGAACTCAACAACCTGATCATTGATGGAGCGCGAGATAGCTGATTAGCGAATTAACTGATGGCTGGTAAGCAAATTTTGGATCATGACGGATAAAGATCGAAAAAGATGGAACTCAAGATATCTGAAGGACCTGGGGGGCACCGATCCGTCGCCTCTCCTGAGGCAGTATTGGCGTCTTGCATCCTGTGGGAATGCATTGGATATCGCCTGCGGTAACGGGAGAAACAGTGTTTTCCTGGCGGAAAAGGGGTTTTCAGTGGATGCGGTTGACATTTCAACGGTCGCAGCAACTCATCTTGCAGGCAAAAATCCGAATATCAACGTCATTTGCGCGGATTTGGACACCTGGGATATTCCGCAGAATCGCTATGAACTTGTCGCCAACGTTCGGTTTTTAGACAGACGCCTGTTTCCTAAGATTCATAATGGACTCAGGACCGGCGGGGTTTTGATCTTTGAATCGTTTATGGATGGGAAAAAGAATAAATACTGTCTGAAACAAAATGAATTGCTTCGGGCCTTTCCGTCCTTCCGCATCGTCTATTACGAAGAGAAAAAGGAAGACCTATCTGAAAAGTTTGATCAAACCGCCTCGCTTGTTGCCATCAAAATGGATTAGAACCGAATATCCATAACAAGGGGTGATCAATTCTTACTATAGAAATGGAGAAAATCGCATAGATCATGAAGAAAAATTTTCCCTGGGAACAATTTGATAAGGTTATCTTTGAGAGGGGAATTTGTATTCGGAGAAGTGAGACTGGAGGCTGGTTTTACGCAAATAGCGAAGACGCCATGTCTGTTTCGGATCCCAATACGGTTCTGACCAATTTTGGGGTTCGCCCTGTGCTCGCTGAAGGATCGAGTCAAAACGCCATGGTGTCATTTTTATTACCGGCCACACGAGGGCGACTGCTCGAAATTTACAGGAGCGAACTCAATCTTTTTAATCCGTTAAAGTATGTTATGGGATCGATGATTTATCATTGTTCGGCGCTCACGCGGTTGTATGCAGAAGCATGCACCAGGTTTGCGGAACAAGCGACGGGCGAGATTGGAAGTGATCGCAAACCCTCACGGGAAAAAGAAAACAAGGTTGTGACGAGATTAGAGGCGCCTTTTTTCGAATTTGAGACGCTGATGACAAAGATCATATTAGGTTACGAAACCCTAAGATATCCAATTTGGCGGAAGTACCAATCAGGGACGGAAACGCCCCGTAACTTTGCGGATACCATAAAGCGATGTAAACTCCCACCTGCGATAGAAAAGCGAATTATATTGAGTAAGGACAATTGTTATCTGCCGGCAAAAAAATTCAGGCATTGCATTCAACGCAATCTGGATATCGGATCATCCTCTTGGTGTATGTTTGAAAAGAAATATGAAATGTTATGGCTGTTTTTGGCCCGCCTGCCAGACAATCCGGAAGAAAAGTCAGCAACAAATTTTAAATTTGATCAGAAACTGGATGCGCTTACCATGGCGTGGGAGTACGTGAGTGAATTTTTTGCTTTGACCGACATCATCGTGGGCAAGGGAAATCTGTCATCCGCTTAGAAAGAGGCAGAACCATTGTAGCGACGCTTCTTTTATGTGCCGCCGGTTAAGCAGTCTCGTATTTTGCTGCCTGAGTGGTCGTGTTTATTTCAAGCCACACGAAACCGAACATGGTAGGGAATCGTATGAATGATACGGCCTGCCAATCGCCGAAAATTACTGAACTCAATCAGCCACATACAAAATCGGAAAAGCCAGCGGTAATAAAATTCCGGCATGACATACACCGCCCGCAGTTCATATAAGTTCAGGTCAGCCCAGTAATAGAGCAGCAGGCGGTTCCAGCGATATGCCATGTGTCTTATCAGCAGTAGTGTGGCTTTCCTGAAGCGTTTCATTTTTTGTATTCCTCACGTCGATCGCCAGTTAACCACTCAATCTCTTGTTGGGATGTTCACACTCAACATTGGCCTCACGAAAATCAGGTCAATGGGTAACGACGACCCTTTGCTGGTTATTCAATCAGCATATTCTGTGCCGACTGCTTATACATATAGAATTCATTATTATTTCGGATTGTTGAAAATTTATTGCCGGAGCTAAGGTAAGCCCGCTTGACGAATATTGTCGGCATGAATGCCGGCTTTTGTCAAAAGGGAAGCCCTTGGCGGAATCTTCGATGTCTGCGTGAGTGGCCAAATCGGACAACAGGACGAAATGGGGATGGATAACCATACCTATGAAACAGTTGGTTTTTTTGTATGACTCATGGGTCTAAAAAGTAACGATCTTATCGCTTGCTTTAATTAGACCATAAAGGGTCTTCTGGGTAGCTCTTTTGTGGTAGCCTTCCTTCACACCGTGAAGATCCATTAATTTTCCTCAGGCGAATAACTGGCCCTCAGAAAGGGTAAAAATTTTTGCCAATTCTTTCAATGGAAATTGTTCCGAGTCAGATTCTTCATATTTGACTGATGGTCCATTTAGAAAAATACTGACATCGTCCATTCCCTCAAGCATCATATTGCTAAGCCTGAAAGCATTCCAGATCACCTCAGGGGTGTCCTGACAAATCACCATTGCAATCTTCATCTGTTATTCTCCTTGATTCATCTTTCTAACATTATTGCAGCTGGAGGCAATCTCCTTGGCAGAGCATACCATAGATGCCGGTGGGTTCTGCAAAAAAAATATACGCGTTATCCATTCACCGCTGAATACGGGCATAAAAAAGATGGGGTTTCGAAGACCAAAGCGTCGAAGCGGTATAAACTTAGGGATAACCGCAAAAGGAAAACCGAAAGCTACGAACGGTTGAAGGAACTGATGATGGAGGATTAAACAGAAGCCCATTAAAATTAGACGGGCATGGCCAGGCTATCGGTCCTGGGCCATGCCCTCTTTTGTTTAGGGGCACGATCAGTCCAATTCAGGTCGAGAGATCCGATCAGTGGTACGTGCCCGTTGAATTATATCGGTCGGTTTATTTTGGACTTGAGAAAATATTTCAGGGTGGGGCGCCCCAAAAATTGGGCAAAAAAAAGGGACTTACTTTTAGCTTTTAGTTCCTTTTTTTATTCGGTCATAAAACCGAATTAGTGCCCTACCCTACTTGAATCATTCCCATCGTTCATCATCCCACCAAACATCGAGCATCCAACCTAAACCTTTCAATCTGGCCACCGATAAATAACAACGTGGAAACACTGATAGGATTGTCAACGTTTACAATCCTCGAACATACCCACCGACTTCAACTGCAAAATGTCCCAAAACGACAGTGCTGAACGCCATCAAAGACACCCGGAAAATAATCGCACCAGCCATCGTCAATCATTACACCAGCGATATGGTCCGTAACAGGTACCCGTAACTGTAATTTTACGTAACAGTAAAAAGTGTCACAAAACGCCGAAAAGTGTAAAATAAATGTAATTACAGGGGGATGGCGATTACAGTCTGACAAGGAAAGTTTCACCGTTCAATCCAATATCTGTCGCAGATAATAGCCTGAAATGTAGCGGAAATAGCAGGGAAATGAATCGTTAATGGGAATGAATAGATGGGTTGTAACCCAAAAAAGGAAGCGCCCCGTTAGAGGCTCTGCCGTGTACCGACATATCAGCGGATTTTATTCTTGTTGCCTGTTATTTCGAAGCTCTGACGTCAATCATGCCTTTAAATAATGCAGGAAGTTTCTGAAGACCATCCGCCTATACAACTGTTGATATAGTAGCCAAGTACTAATTCATTCGGAGAATTGCGTCCTGATTGTCCAAAACAACTTTTTGAATCTGTTCTTCTTTCGATTCTAAATAATTAACAATAGAAGAGCTATTAGAATCGTCCCAACGTTTCTGTCCGATTTTTAAAAATATTCTGGAAGACCCTGTATTAATAACAAAGTCGTGCGATTCTGTTATCGAGTTTTCGCGATAACCAACATGATATTCATTATAGCCAATGTTTAGGAAGTCCAGAACAGTTTCTTTTTTTGTTGCAGCCATAGCTTTTCACCCTTGTGTATATTTCGGTGGTTAACAATGAATTCAAAAGGTTCTTTCTATGTATCATACAAAGTTAATTAATTGAATAACACTTTAAATAGGCAGCATTAAAAGGCAGAGCCTCTTTAGAGGCTCTGTCGTTTACCGCTTTATCAGCGGATTAATAATTATTGCCAAATTTATCGAAGCTCTGCCGTTTAGCGTGCCCCTATATCTTACATTTGGCACCGGCGACACATCTGTTGATGAAGTAAGCGGGTGTAATTATCGTCAGTGTCGTTCCTATCATAGGGCACCGTCCTTTCAGTTATCCTGCTACATCGATCCCTAGGTCACATCCCAGATTTTTATCTTTGTCTTCACACTCAAAATTTTTCTCGCGAGTATCAACGTGACCTTCATTCTTGTCATCGGTGTAGTCCTGAACTTTTTCTTCGGCCATGATATCACCTCTTTGGTTGGTTGCTATGTTGCTGGTTGAGTTCCTTTTTTATTGAACGTAAATTACGGCATAAACGCAATTAGGCAATGTGAGCCAGTTGGCTGTTTGGTGGTAGGTGAAAGCTACCATTTGATTGGGGAGACTTGTCGTCGGGGCTGAAATCTATTATCGATGAACTGTTTGAAATGATTGACCTCATTTTTCGGCCGGCGGGAAAAGCATTTCCCTATCACTATTATGGCCTGAGCAACCTGGAGGTCCATGTATGGGTGATACTTGGATAGTCAGTTTGGAACACATGCTTGACGAAAACGGAGCCATTGCTGCACCCAAAGGGCCAGCCAGAAAGCTTGCTGAGCACATCGTCGCGATCGTCGCCATGGCATCGAGACCGGAAATTATTCCTCCTCCTGAATACCAGGTCCGTTGCCGCCGCCGTCCTGGTCGTAAACCATGCACCGGAATTATCGAAGCCGATTTCGATCCCTTTGATGGAAGGATCGTATGGTGGTGCCCTGTCTACAGCGACAACGGATACATCAGCAATTGGAAGGGGTCTATGTGGGATTTAAGCGATGCTGATGAGGTTAACTGAAGCGATTATTTTTCATTCTCCGGCGAAAAAACTATGACCTCCTCGAACGACATAGACCAAATCGTCCAAGACATCCTGGCTGACATGCCCCTTAAGGAAAAGGCCATCATCGCTAACCTGGACGAGGATACCCAGAGTAATAAATACAGAAACCCCGCAAAACGCAAAAGTTGATAGCTTCCAGCTGCGGAACAGACCGAACAGGAACAAGATGACCATGAGACTACCGTTAATCCCGTACTCTTTAATGTTGAATTCAGAGAGCTGTTTATTGATAAAGCAGATTCTGTGCCGGCCGGGTAAAATTTAATAAAACAAAATAATTCGGTGTGTTGTATTTTTAGGCTGGTGTCAGAAAGCGACTGTTTGCTAATTCTTGTCAGGGAGATTGACGAAGACTGTCAAAAAGAAAAGCCCCCGCTGCGGCATGGTTTCTGAGAAAGTATTTAGTGACTAAACACCAAATTCCGGGTAATCGACATCTCCGATCAGTAGCCCCTCAATCATTCATCTCGCTATTGGCCATTTCAAACAGCTGGGTTCTGAACTTGATCTGGCTTCTCATTTCATCAAGGGAAAACACCACCAACATGCTTCCCGGCTTGTTCGAATCTGGCATAAACAGGCCAAACTCCTGACGGAACTTTTCCATCCGCTTCAGCATCTCCAGATAATCGCTACATACATATTCGAGATTTTCCACCAGCAAGTGTTCCGGGTAAAATTGTATCTTCAAATCCATCCGGTGGTCGTTGAACAATAGCGGCGTATGAATTTGAGCCACATGGCCGCAGGCGGTGCAGGTAAGGACGTTTATTTCCCTGACCATCAGCTTTTGCACCAATTCCGGGTTCTCCATGGCATTGATGGTCTGGTAAACGTCAACTGCCTGTTTCTTTTGGCATGCCGGGCATGCGATAGTTTCTGTTTCTGACATTGTCATGCGGTACCTGCCCTATCTAAAGATGTTTTTTTTCGGGCGGGGAAAAGAAGATGGCTTTTTCATACGATCAATTCAGGAGAAAGGAAAGCCCCTGCAGTGGTATGGACTACAGGGGCTTTGAAAGTGTTATTTTGATTTTTTCCCTTTAATTGGATAGTGATTATTTTTCTGAGAAAATTTGATTTTGGCAACCACTCCGGCATGGTCGGAAGGCCACAAACCGTTGGGAGTCATGTCTTTAACTTCATCACCAACGACGACGGATTTCACCTTCTCGATTTTATAGCCATTTGGTCCCAGAAAAATATGATCTATCCTTGTGGTTAATTCGGCCTTTGGATCACTCACATATTCATCAAATCCGCTGGTGTAACCATCATCATATCTTTTCTGAAGCAGCCAGGAATCTAAATATCCGGCTTACCAGCAGGCCTTCAGTACCTACCTCTGCAAAAATTTGATCACCATTCGTACATGTGAATACCATGCCACCAGTTGCCAGAAAATTACCTTTAAACGCATTAACCGTACCTATGCCGTACCACGTGGCGTGGTAAAATGGGCTATCCTCAGGAGCATCCAAAATAACACCAGACTCTTCATAATTAATTTGGTTACGATCCTCACCCATTTTTAGGAACTGCATTGTTCCACTCTTTGAACCCCTTATCTCGCCACTACCCGCCTTTGCCATTTCAGCAAATATTGATGAGGCCGAAAATACCAATCCCAGTGCAATGATAAACAGTGTAATGCTGAATTTTTTCATTTTTCCCTCCCCCAATAGATTGCGTTGATACCGTTGGTTTCTATCCATTTGATGGGCATCACCTCCTTTTTCAATGGCCAAGATTGCCTTTATCCGATAGGCTCTCGGCTCTTTGGATATCAGTGGAGGTAATCAACAGAGGAAAGAAATGCTCAAATAGCGGATAGCGGCACAAAATGGACCTACGATCAGTAAATAGAACGCACCGTAATAACCAGATTTGAGTTTCATGCTTAAATAGGATGCAAGAGGATTCGCATCAAAAATAAGGCGAGTGTGTTTATATATACCCCACTATGATTCAGAATAATGTTGTGAATTTTGGTTGTCAATATCGACTTTACCCGTTTTCAGAATGTTATTGCACTGCAGTCTTCGTCATCATACTTGACACACCCGGCTATTGCCGGGTAAATCCCGCCATGCCCACCCACAACGACATCAAGACCGCAGCGTATCTGGATCCGATCATCAATTACGCCGAGGCCCATCTGGGCATCCAGCTCAAGCCAACCGGTCGATACCGATACAGTGCCTTCTGCCCGTTCCATGCGGATACCAAGGACAGTTTCCGGGTCTATGTCGATGGAAACGATGTGGTCCGGTTTCACTGTTTCGGCGAGTGTAAGGGGGATTGGGACATTTACGATGTCATCATGCTGCGGGAAAAGTGTTCCTTCCGGCAGGCTCAACAGATCTGGGCGGAATATCTGGGCATCAAGGATGTCAGTTTTTATCGCGGGGAAAGCCAGCATATCCCCGAACCTGATGCAGAACCGGAGCCGGATGACAGCGTCGAATTTCTGGAGCCGGCGGAACCAGATGACCAGATCAAGGCCACCCTGGCTGAGGCAGCCGGCTTCTACAACGACCTGCTTTTATCCGATCCAGAGAAGTATTCCAAAGTTCTCACATATCTCGCTCACAGAGGGGTTGAGAAGTCCATAATCGAACGATTTCAGATAGGATATAGCCCAGCATACGTTGACGCAGAACATCGCGGCAGAGCCCTTATAAACGCCTTTCTGGAACGTTTTGAAGATGATTATCGAACCTTCCGGCATTTCCAAGATGGATGCCTGGTCAGGTTGTTAAATGACAAGGGTGCCAGGGGCTACGGTTATTACCTTCAGCAGACCGATTTCACCACTCGGAGTCCTTTTGCACGTAATTATGGCGACTATTTCGCCGGCCGGATCGTTTTCCCCATTCGCAACGCTGCATCAGAGGTAATCGGCTTCATCGGCAGACGCCCCGACAATCGAGGTATTCGCTGGCTCAAGCAACAGGCCGGCGAAACTGCCATCACCACGAAAAGCTGGCTCTACGGCATCGACAAGGCCTATCGCTTCATCAAGCATTACCGGACGGTGATCCTGGTGGAGGGCATCTTCGATTATTTCGCCTTCTATCATCTGCTGCAGGACCAGGGCCGGCCGGTGGTGGTGTCCACTCTGGGTTCATATCTCTCCGCCGAGGCGATGGGCATTTTCAAGTCGCTGGGGGTGGAGCACTTTATCGTCGCCTATGACTGGGACCAGGCCGGCAAGAAGGCCATCACCCAGATCGCATCCAAACTGGGCGGCACGGTCTATTACCTCGGCGGGATGCAACCGGGACAAGACCCAGCCGAAAAACTGAAGGACGTGATCGGTTCCATCAGTGGATTTTCACTCAAGCACCTGATGGCTTCAGCAAAGAAACATCAGCCGGAAACGGAAAAGCCCATCAACGTGTCTTTTATTTCCTGTGGGCCGGCGGGTAAACGGAACGTCGTTTTCAGCCCGACCGAAGCAGATGCAACGCCGCCAGGCTATTCGACGAGACTGACGCAACGGAATACTATTACGACGTGGACGACTTCATGCCGCTGCTGTCCTACGACCACGGCAACAAGGCGATGCTGGATCAAACAATCAACGAAATAACCAAACTCCTGGAGGCCCGGCACACTGAGCCTCAGTCAGACACGGTGTTCACCATCCCAGTGAAGTTCCTCCAGGCAGAGGCATACACAGACCTGGGACCGGCACTGATACTCTGGTTGCGTCTGGTCATCGAGCAGCAGACCAGGAAGCGACGGGTCCGGCAAACTGACGCCGTGCTGGCTGAGTGGTTGCGTACGACCAGGAGGACGATCACTGACCTACAAGCGGTCTCTTCATGGATCTGGGTTATCTCAACATCGACACCTCGACACGACCACAGCGACTTTCGGTCAGGTACTTTCCCAAGTCATGAACAGTTCCCTCCAGTACTATCCATCCACCAGTGTGCCAGGCTATCGCAGCTACCCAGCACACAGTGGCGATTACTTAAAGGGTAAATGTATATATGAAATAATTTGTATTACTTGTTATCTTTGATAGTTATAGCACTTACTGGGTAAATATAGTGTAAACTGCGAAATGGCGGTTACGGTGCCCGTCTTTTCCATATTATCCTAATCCGATCATCTTTAATGCTTCTGCAGCTTCAAAGTATACATTGATTTCATAGGTATAACCCGGGATACCAAAATAACTGACACATCGGTTGGTAACAAACTCAATTCCTTCAGCGACCTTTGAATTATCAAGGTCATAAATTTCGAGAACCTGGATGCCCCCTTTTTTCTTGCCTTTAATGTATGGCCCTTTAAGGGTCATATAGCTGGGAAGTGGAGGTAATTCGAGAAAACGTTTACCAATATCATTCGCACTCTCTTGTGGAAATGCCATATCGCCGATGATAACCATTTTCTTCTCCTTTTATGTTAATCGTTAATAATCGGTAGGCGTGGTTGAGTATTGGAAAGGTAGCCCCCAGAGAGCGAATGAAACCCCTGGAGGCCTCGCATTGGTAGTTTTAAAATGAGTTTTTTCATTATTTGCTCCCCCTGAAGATGTGTTGATACCACTGGATTTTATCCATATTATTGGCACCAACTCCTGGTAACCTGGACCACCTTTAGTCGAAAGGCTCTCGAATTAGTGAATGTCAGTGGTGGAAAACTGCTTGGGCGTGGAATGGTCAGAAAAAGGATAGCTGCATACAATAGATCTGCAACAAGAAACGGAACGCACCATAAAAGAAAATGTGAATTTCAGGCGTAAACAGGATGCAAGAGGATTCGCATCAAAAATAAGGCGAGCGTGTCTAAAATTTCCCCACTAACAATTTGAATAACGGAATGAATATCCATTGTCAACATTCAAGTGGGTCTGTTTTTGTGGGTAATGGGTCAGATTGTCCTGATCGCCCTAACATTTTTACCCGCCGGCAGAAACTTTCAGTCCGGTACTTTCTCAAGTCTTGATACAGTTCCTCCTAATCGTAACCACCTACCGGTGTGCCAGGCTTTGCACTACCCAGCACCCATCGGCGATTACTTAAAGGGTAAATGTGTCGGAGAAAACGTTAGTATATGTAAATGTATTGGCAGGTTATAGCACTTTTGGGGCAAATATAGTGGTAAATGCGAAGCAGTACATGTAGCTACGAATACCGTCGAGTAGCCAAACAGTTGCTCAGAACGCAGCAGGGTAGCCGACATGCCTTTGACTGATGTGACATCCGGCTACCCTTTTCCAATTAACACAACTATCTTGTGGCACCCGCGTTAACCAAAAGATGCAGAATTTCGGGCTGTCTGTTGAGTTCTTCAGCAATATACAAAATACTGTTTCCCGAAGAATTTCTCGCGTTAACATCGGCTCCATTTTCAACTAACAATGTAACAATTTCAAAATTGTTACGGTAGGTTGCTTTCATTAAGGGTGTCCATCCATAAAAATCCGAAGCCTCTAAATCAGCCCCGTTTTCTATTAACGCTTTAACAACGGCAGCATGGCCTAAATCGGCTGACCAGATCAATGAAGTGCATGTCTCGATACATTTTGCATTGACGTTCGCTCCCGCCTTCAGCAAGGCCTTAACGCATTCAGTATTGCCAGATTTGGCGGCAACAATTAATGGCGTGGCGAGAAAAGCATTCGTTGTATTAACGTCTGCACCCTTGCCGATAAGCGTATTTAAGGAATTAATGTCGTTATTTCTGGCTGCTTGAATAAGGTCTTCTTCCATGCTGGCTGCAAAAGCGATCAATGCAGCCGCGAAACAAATCACTGGGATTGCGATAAATCTGCCTACCCCCATAACCCGATAACCCGCTTTTTTAGACATGGTAGCCTCCTTTGGTTGTTTGTCGCTGTCAAATCGGAATGATTCGACAACCTGCTATCAGAGGCAGACAGCGAATGGTCTTCACTGAACAGAAAACAAATTGAAGAGACTTCTAAATCCGAAGTAGCGAGAAATGGAAAAAAATAAAAAGGACGTTACCAGCACAAAGAGAGATGGATAAAAAGTCGGTAAGAATTAACAACCAAGATGTCCGAAAGAGCTTATTGATAAATCACGATGAGCGGATAAAATTATCGTGGCCGATATGGACTGCCTACCCCCTACATAATTTCAATGTTAATACTGTTTATCAAGCTTGGCAAGCACTATTTTGTATCATTATTTTAGTATATTAGCTTCCACCCACATATCGCCACCATTCCACTATACTTACCAATCAAACCGTCCAACTCGCAATCCAATCCCCAAGGCAAGCACCCCGCCATGATGAAGCTTGGGCTTCTTGCCATTCGGCCACTTCTTTTTTCGTCGTTTCATCTCTCCCCCCTTTGTCCAATGTGTTTTATCGCGATGCATTTGCCTGGCCGCTGTGAAAATCTATACGGCCGGCCCAGCTCTCTCACTTATTCAACGGTCAAATAATTGGGAAGCCATTTGTATACCGGCGGGTGGTTTCCCTTACGCACCCTGTTAGAGTCGTCAGGGGAAATATAATGCGCCTGGTGGTGAAAGGCGTATCTCCCGGATACAAACCCTTATGGAGAATACTATGAAACAACAATTGACCACCCTTGGAAAAGTCTTTGACCGCGTGGATGCAATGTCCGCCGGTTGTTATGACCTGAACATTGATGTCCCGGATATTTCCTTCGACAACCTCGATGTGCTCCGGATCGCTGGCGAACCGCATGAGATTCGACCTGTGGCACAGCGGTCAATTTCAAACCGCCTTGGTATTCCTTATCCGTATCTGCGCCGGTGTCCTCCCGATGTGCAGGCGATGAACCTGAATCACTGGGTAACGAAGGAAAAGAACGATAAATTGCTGTTCCGGTTTGATGGTCAGGATGTGCGGGCACTGTTCACGACCAAGTATATTCCCGTGGATAATTTCGAAGTGATGGAACGTTTGGATTCCCTCAATTATGGGCCTGACACCGAAGTTCAGTGTCATCTGGATCCGGAGTTCATGTCACTGTCCATACCTGATGGTGCCAAGGCGTTCGATATCAACGGGGACAAATTCAAACCGGGAATATCCATATCCAATTCTGAAGTGGGATTGGCATCGTTGTCCATCTCTGCATTCGTGTTGAGGTTGATCTGCACAAATGGTCTGGTGGCCAAATCAGATGTATCCGCGTCATACCGGCATGTCTCCACCAAGATCCTGTGCGAATTTCCCCAAGTGCTGGACAAGGTGTCCTACGAATTGGGCGCCCAGCGATCCCAGTTCAAGCTATCAATGGAATCATCTGTGAATGACCCTGAATCAACGTTGGCCAGCTTTAATCGTCAGTTCTGCCTGAATGCATCCGAAAAGGACGCGGTGGAGTGGGCGTGGCCACATGAGATGGGGGATACAATGTTTGCTATCGTCAATACATATACTCGAGCGGCACAGTGGGATCAATTGTCGGCGGAATCAAGTTTCCGGTTGTCGAGAGTTGGAGGGAATATCCTTGGCTTGTTGAATTAACGATAAATTTCTAAAAATCAATCTAAAAGACCCTCTTGGATTACGATTCAAGGGGGTATTCCATTTGGAGGGATCAATTATGATAGGACCGGAAACCAAACCAACCGTTAAGCTGATCGGTCATGATGGTAACGCATTCTCAATTATGGGGCGTGTGAAACAAGCATTAAAGCGAGCCGGCGCCGACAAGGAATATATTGATGAATATCTGAGCGAAGCGACCTCGGAGGATTATGATCATTTGCTGGTGGTCAGCATGGGGTATCGGCAGCAGTCACCGGTATCTTGGCCGTATATAGCTTGGCAAAGGCTACTGACGAATAGGAGTCAGCCTCGTGGCAGATAGATTACTTAAGGATGGTACTAATAAAGCATCCTAAAGAGCTGTCAGCATTTCCGTTATCTGAGTATACCCCCACACCACTCGGATCGATTATCCATTTGTTTTCGGTATGGTCCTCATCCCCGTATCCGCCATCTTTGAGTTCCAGGGTCACTTCATCGCGGGCTTCATTGAAGGACGCATATCCCGAATAATCCAGCCAGCCTTCCATTTTATCGTAAATCACCCATTTGGCATTTTCAGGGGCGGGCTCAGAAAGATGGATCTTAATCGTGACGGTCTCGCCGAAATGATTAACTCTGAATTTATATCCCACCAATCCAAAAGGCATTTGATCAGGTTTGTTATCCTCGTCCAAAATATCTGCGTCGTCCAAAACATGAACTTTGACGATTTCACATTCGCCGGCGTCGATACCGACCTGTTTATTTCCTCTGGCAGTTGTCACGGATGTAATTACACCGACCTGCTCATTATCGGCTATGCCGTCATCGTTCAAGTCAATATCATCATCTACTTCGCTGTCGTCAGGAATACCATTGCCGTCCTGGTCTGCCGAATCGTTCTGCGTGGTAAAGGAATAGACCTCGGACCATTCGGATTTATTCCCGTGGCCGCCATGGTACCGTACTTTCCAGTAGTAGGTCGTTCCCGGCTCCAAGACCAGGGCTGGAATCTCAAGGCTGGTCAGACTTCCTCTTGTTTGTGTTGAATTTCCGGAATCTTTTTGCGAATGGTCCATGGAGACGTAGTTAAACGTAGTCGCCCCTTCAAAATCATCAGACCTGTCATTTATTTTCCAGTGCGTTTTCCAATGGCCACTGCAATCACCCTCATCGTTGAATGCTGATGTGGTGAGGGTTGGTTCTAGAGACACACTGGTTGCTTCATCGGCTGGTGAGAGCAGAACCGGCGGAGATATGATCGTATCGCAATTATCGGAGGTGTCGATGATGAATGAACCGATATTGCTCCAGTCCCCCGCGTTTCCGTATTCATCAATAGCCCTAACACGCCAATACCAAGTACCATCAGCAAAAGGAGATGAAACAGTATACTCGCTGGGTTCGATCTCCTCCACGCGTTCTGCGTTTGATAGGTCGCTATTTGAACCATATTCCAGCTCATAAGACTTCGTGGCATCGACCACTTCCCAATCCAACAATGGCTCGTTGTTGTCAGTGGTCCCGATGTCAACCAGGATGGGGGTTCCAGGGGGAGTTGAGTCAAGCAGTATCTCATAGGAGACGGTGGAAACATTTCCTGCTGCATCCTTGTATTTGACGTAAACGGTTTTTTGGCCGTCGCCATCCGATAGCGTCCAATTCTTGGTGTTGGTATAAGATTCCCAATCCGTATAGGTCTCACCATCGTTGCTGAAACACACATAGACAGCATCGGCTGCATCAAGGTTCAGAGTAACTGTATCTTCAGTTACATACTCAGCGTTGTCGTTGATATCCACTGTCCCGCTGGGTGCTGCCGTATCCAGGACAATGGTGTCCGAAACAGTTGATGCATTCCCAAGGTCATCATTGAACTTTGCATAAACTCGCTTCTGGCCATCACCATCCGTCAAGGTCCAGGTCTTCGAGGACCCGAACGTTTCCCACTCTGTGTAGGTCTGGTTATCATTGCTGAAACACATTTGTTCTGCATCAGAACTTGTGAGACCAAGCAAAACTGACTTTGATGATGTATGGGCTGCTCCACCGTCGATTTGAACAGTTGCTGTGGGGCCGGTGGTGTCTACTGTCCAGGTGGCTGTGGTTGCATCGGCTTCGGCCTGCCAATTTCCGGCGGCATCTTTTCCGATGACGGATACTGTATGCGCACCTTCAGTCAGACCCGTGAGGTTTATTGAGTTGCTGATGTCGGTTTCAGCAGAGTAGCTTCCATCATCAAGTTTGTACATGTAGGCGACTACGTCGGTCCCGCCGACAGTAAGAGTGGCTGCAGTGGAGTTGGTGGGAGAGGATGGACTGCCTGCAATGGTTGCAATAGTGCAATCACGTACTGCTCGAATTCCTGCACTTGTATTGTCTCCGCCCTGCCATCCATCACCCCAAAAATATCTTACTCTATTTTCAATATTGGTCCAATAAGCCCAATGCCAATTATCTGCGAAATTTTGATTAACCGTAAAAATTTGATTGATTGCTGGTTGATAATTAGCATCACTTATACTTGTTAATTCGGTCATTGTTGGAAGTCGCCAATCATTGTAACTTGCTAACTGCAAATTGTTTGTATAAATGACCGCATTGCTCCATGAATATTGCAAACCGTCATCAGCTTTTTGCCACATGAGGCCAAGAGTCGTATCAGTTATTGTTCCGTCGCCATTGTCATAGAAAGCAGCTTCACATATTCCAATAGATAAAATTGAAAACAACAGGACAAATGTGAGAACAAATGTTTTCCTCATTTTGAATAATTCCTTATAAAATCAATATGGCATATGATAAAGACGCTCTTTTGGTGTTTGCTACGTATTTACCCTTATATTTTATCTGCAGTTTCTTAAATATTTTACGTCCCACTCCTTTGATGTAGCTTGCCTTTTTCAAAAAAACGATGACCGAAGGTGTTATTAATTATCGGCGTGTGGTTCATGAAACTAAAGCATCAAAAATTTCACTCCGAAATTTTCAGATTAAAAGCTTCGATCTTGGTCACCGGAAAAATGGTCCAACCTTGTCTGGATACCGCAGAAATAATTGGTCATTTTGATAATCATTTTAAATTTCATGAGATTTTTTGCCAATTTTCAGGAATAGAAAAATTGTGGCGTGGATAATATTATCGTCGGAAAATAACGATGAATCACTCTTTTTGGAAGGATAGATTTAAACCAAGAAATATGCTTCGAATATTGGGGCATATGGAAAATATTTCTGCTAATCAAAGGTATGAACCCCAGAGCAAGCTCTGAACTCAAAAGGAAACTCGCTTCGCTCGCACTTCATACCCCGCAGCAGAGCTGCGAGGAATTCTTTGATTAAAATCAGTTTTTTCCCCGTGAATTATCGTCCATCAGCTTTACACAATCATCATGGGTCATGGTTGGATCAAGTTCACAGTAGCAACTATCAAAATCAAGCAATTTACCACTTCTATCCACAAATTTTAGGATATCCTTTCCAGCGGCTTTTGCGGATCTCATTGCCTTGACTGCTTCAATATTCCATTGACCGAGCTTACGACAGGCTTGAGGAGATGAGGTTAAAACCTTTTTGGTCTACCACCCGACCGGAGGGAGATCGTAACAGATTGCTTTGACAGATACGGTCACATCGAATCAAATTGGGATGATTTCGCTCAATGTGGTCGAATACATCACCGGTTTGATGGAAGATTGGATACGGTATTGGTGTCTGTACCCACACTTGAAATGATTTCACATGGACGGAAACATGATATCTGTAACGGGATGAGGTCGCGACTGACTTGGAATAGGTTGGAGTCATCAGTGAAATTGGCCATCATTTTTTGACTGTGATAGCAAATTGAAAGTCAACTAATAATTGGAAAAGGCCAACTACCAGATGGTGTGGTCAGTCAAATTTTCGCTGGACGTTTTGTACATAGCAGCTATACGCAATCAGGCCATTTTGCATGTACTGGTATGTAATAATAACTTTCACTAAATATTCCCAAACATCAACCCATAGGGATTATCCAAATTTCTTAAGGAACAGATTGTTAATGTCAAAGCCTGTATTTTATATATCGAAGGATAATAAAAAGGCCAACCCGACCACTTTTGAGGTTTGGGCTGGCCTTATTTCATTATACCGATCAAGAGCTTTACGTCACAATCTATTATGACCAAAACGTCTCATAATTTTTAAGCACCAAGTTTGCTATTGATGTGATCAAATACGAGCGTGTGTTCGTGTTGCGGACTGAACAATACAAATTCAGCATCCTGGTTCACTTTCACCGAATGACCTGGTGGCCAATAAAATAGATCCCCGGAATGCGCATCCTCCGTCTCACCATTCGTGAATGTGACGGTGAGGTCTCCTTTGATGATGTATCCCCAATGGGGTGCCTGACAAAGGTCTTTTTCGAGCCCCTGCAGCAATGGCGCGATATCAGTCCCCGCATCCATTGTGAAGTATTCGGCGCCGATCTTTCCATAGCCGGTTGCATCACCGAAATTGGTTTGTTGGCGGGCCATGGCGCCCGGGGCATTAACTTTAATGGGAACCTTATCTTTGTGTAGATGCATGATGTCTCCTCCTATCTATTGGCGTCTGGGTGGTGTTGGTAATTGCAATTTCATTTCAGACCATGTTTCGGGCAGATATGTTCAAAAATAACCATTTGTGGTATGTTTAGCAAAGTTTTCATTTTTGGTTTTTTCTCGACACATCTGAACCTTGTTGTTCAGCCGTCACCCCAAAGATTCACCATTCTTTGGCCTACTGGATGACCTTTTTTTATGGGGTTGTTTTCGATGCATTGTCCGAATTGCCATTCATTGAATTCTGAAGAAAAGAAATTCTGTTACGAATGTGGCACCAAGCTTACATTGCTATGCCCTCAGTGCAAAAAGGAGGTCCGCTCAACTCACAAGTTCTGTGGAGAATGTGGGTTGGAACTTAATCAGAAAGGACGGATCAAAAAAAAACCATCGGCAGGAATTGGTGGAGAGCGCAAAAATGTAACCGTACTTTTTTCTGATCTTTCCGGTTATACCGCAATGTCAGAAAAACTCGACCCTGAAGAAGTCAGAGATATATCCAGCCGGATATTTACCGAAATAGCAAAAATTGTAATTAAATATCAAGGCTTTATCGAAAAATTTATCGGGGACGCGATCTTAGCCATTTTTGGATTGCCGACAGTTTATGAGGATGACCCGGTGAGGGCGGTTAGCGCGGCTCTGGAGGTTCACCGTTTCGTGCAGTCGATCAGCCCAGAGTTGAATGACCGAATTAATCAGCAATTGAGCATGCACAGCGGTATTCACACCGGCCTTGTCATTAGTGGTGAAATGCGCCTTGAAAAGGGCATTCATGGCGTTGTCGGGGATACGCTGAACCTGGCTTCGAGGCTCGCCGATCTTGCCAATCCCAATGAAATATGGGTCAGTGAACAAACGCACAACCTGGTATCACCATTTTTTAAAACCAAACCACTTGGCCAGGTGAATCTTAAAGGAATCACCCGGCCCATCAAACCATATATGATAATGGGAAGATTGAATGTAAAAACAAGATTCGAGGCTTCCCAGCGACAAGGCTTTACGGATTTCATCGGTAGATTCCAAGAACTATCCAAGCTCCAGGCGTGTTTAGAGAAAACCGTTACTGGAAGTGGGCAATTCGTAACAATTACCGGTGAGGCCGGTGTGGGAAAAAGCCGCCTTGCCTATGAATTTCGTCACAGTATCGATAGAAATAAAACAATTATACTGCAGGGTCGTTGTCAGTCTTTCGGTGGCAATATACCCTATCTGCCATTTATTGATTTATTGAAACGCGGGCTGCTCCTGAAAGAGGATGACACACCTTCGATTTTGGAAAGAAAAGCCATCTCGAACATCCTATCAATCGACGCTTCACTGGAGAAGTATCTTCCTTTGTTTTTGCATATGCTTTCCATAGCGAGCAGTAAATACCGACTTTCAAAAGATCTGAGAGGCCAAAAACTAAAAAAATCAATGAACCAGGCACTGGTTGAAATTATTCTTTCAAACACCAAACGAAATCCGATGGTCATCGTTTTTGAAGACTGGCACTGGGTTGATGAAGCCTCCGATGAAATATTAAAGCATCTTGTGAGTCAGATAGAAACCTATCCGCTGATGCTCTTGGTTCTATCTCGCCCGGAGCACATGACAAATTGGCCCGATTGGAACTATCATACAAAATTTGCACTAAAATCGATGAGACCCCAAGATACAGCCCACGCGATCAGATCTATATGGAAAGTCAGTAAACTGCCGGACCGCTTTTCATCCTTCATTCACGATCGCACAGGCGGAAATCCTTTTTTTATTGAAGAGTTGTGCAAGGCATTAATGGAAGATGGCTCTGTACAAATTGCCAATCGAAAGGCAAACCTGTTAAACTCACTTGATAAACTCAGTGTACCCGCTTCCGTTCAGGCCGTCATCAGAGCAAGACTTGACCGGCTGGACAGTCATGTGAAAGAAGCGCTCCAATTGGCAGCGGTCATCGGCCGGGAATTCCCATTACGCATCCTCGAAAGGATAACTAACGCTAGCCATAAGCTATCGATGTCGCTTGATGTCCTTCAATCACAGGAATTGATCCAACAGATCAGGTTGATCCCAGAAGCAGACTATATGTTCAAACACGTATTAACACAAGTTGCCGTTTATGAGAGCTTACTTTTAAAAAAACGAAAAGAATTTCACGCCGCTGTGGGTCTTGCGATGGAAGAATTATACGCTGATCGCCTTGAGGAACAATGCGAAAAACTGGCTCATCATTATTCAAAAAGCACAAATATGAAAAAAGCATTGTGCTATATAGAAATGGCCGGTGCAAAGGCCAGCCGTGTCCACTCCCTATCCGAATCAAGACAGCATTATCAAACTGCCTTATCGATTTTAGATGAAGCCAAATTAGAAACCGGAAGTCAGCAAAAATACATCGAACTTACATTAAAGTGGGCTGAAGTGTCCCAATATGCCCCTTCAAATAAGATCAGGAATTCACTGAAAAGGTCACTGGATTATGCGATAAAGTTTAACAAAAGACAGCGAACTGCTGAAGTGTTCTACTGGGTCGCTAAATTTGGCTATATGCAGGGAGATTTTATCGAAGCCATACCAAAGGTGGAAGAATGCATAAAATTAGCGGGAGAACTAAATGATCATGAATTGTTGGCAATTTCATACAATCTATTAGGGCGTGTTTGTCTATATACAGGCAATTATCCAAAAAGTTACAAATACTTAAACAAGGGCCTCGAAAAAATCAGACCATTTGAAAAATGGGATGACATCGTTTATTCCACTGCAATACTGGGATTGCTAATGGGGATGACCGGGAACTATAATAACAGTATGAAAACGATTGCTGAGGCGATAAAAATCGCGAGAAAATATGAAATTTTGACATTTGAAGCAATGGCCTTTGGATATTTGGGATCAGTTAATTTCTGGTATGGCAGATGGAATACGTCGATTAACAACTGCAGGAAATGTATTGCCATTTCAAAAAGAATGGATAATTCGCTACCCATTATCTGGGCCACCTTCTTTGAAGGAGCGACCCTATTCAATTCCGGAGATCAAAAAAATGGACTGAGGATCATGGAGAAAGCAATCGAAATGATGATCAAAATGGACTCAGTATTAGCTCTTCGTTTCTTTTACTCTCTTTTTGCTGAAAACTTAGCATTACATGGAAAATATGCTTATGCTGAATCAATGAATAAGAAAGCGATGGAAATTGGCCAATCAGGGCAGCAATGGGGTGAAATTTCAAGTTACCGTGCTATGGCTATATTGGCTACAGCGGAAAGATATCCAGACTGGAAAAAAGTTGAGATGAACATGAAGAAGAGCATTGAAATTTCGAGTAGCCTGGGAGCGATTACCGAGCTTTTACAAAGTTTATACCGTTTTTCAGATCTCATGCGTAAAAAGGGAGATATTGACAGCGAACAATTTTATTACAATCAAGGTATGGACCTTGCTAAAAAAATTGGTTGTAATGTCAATTAAAATTGGTTCGAATTGTATGATTGGTGCCAACGATTTTGTTAGCCCACATAATGCTATGTTGTCGCCAATCCCTAATCGATTGTTGAAGCTATCAAAATTGCTGCTCAGCTTGCATTGAAAAGACAAGATTCAAATTTCTCGAATTCTGCAATTTGGTTTCTTCAAATGGCGAGAAGTAGCGATATTGGCATATACTATATATTGTGTCCGGCCAGTTTTGGGTCAAAGTACAGAATAGGTCGATGTATCCCACGAAAATAGGGTTACTGAAAACGGCAGGTTACTTGCCATATGCTTAAAAGTACTTGAAATAATATTAAATTTAAAGCACCATTACATATTGGGGCGGCTGAATTTTCAGGTCATTGCAGATTACATTGGGAAAAAGAATCTATCACAGAAATGTGGCGACCTGAGATGTATTGAGATCATCTTTTTCATTCGGAACTTGCTCAATCTGGTGATGAGTTGGAGAAATCAACACCCAGGAGTTGGGAAGGCAAAGCCGCATGACCCTGCCTATTCTTTTTCACCTATTGAGACAACTCAAATGTTCTTTTTGCCTTCCCACATCCTTGAAATGTTCCCGGCATTGCTCCTTTACCCCCTGCTTTGGAGTTATATTAAATTGCATCTTTGTTGTTACCTTAACATTTTGTATAGAAAAAATTACAAAAACAGGTCGTTGGGTAACTGTTATTTTTGGTATCCTCCGTAAAGAAGTGCACAATATTTTCCATCACCCATATACACACCTAAACCCATAAAATTACCGTTTTGATCATAAAACTCGGCTACATCTCCGTGTGTTTTTAGGGGATCACTCATCTCGGGGCAGCATGTCGAACGACAATTGTTGTAGCACCTAATCGTATGTTTTACATCGCCATTTTTAGTATTCGATACAACTTCTCTGATTTCACTTTGCCAATAATAAAACTTTTTATATAGAAGGCACCGAGGGAAAAAAATTAGACTTTTGGAATAAAATTCATTTAAAAATACATTCTGGTCATCCAGTGTACGCAGATATTGTACATCAGGAAGAGATCGTATTTCAATTATTCGTCTATCAGCCCTGGACATACATTCAGAAAGTTGTTTATTATCCTCCGCGAATAAAGCTTTCGGCAGGAGATAAAATAAGATTGTAATGAAAAAAAAGCTCAAGCACATTGTGAATGTTCTTTGTTCGATCATTTTAAACCTCCTTTCAAGTTATAAAGATCTAATAGTCTGATATTCAGCCACCTAAAGAATGCAAAAAACCGGTGTTTGTTTCATCAGAAAAGAAAATTAGAGCTTGAGCTTAAAATAGGAGACTTCAGATAGGTTCAAATTTCACATAAAGATTAGGCTGGACTTGCGCTTCAAGCGCCACATGCAAGGGGAATATAAATAATATGCTACCTAATACAAAAGGATGTGTCAAATTATTTTATATCTAAAAAGTAATAAGTTGTGTACCACAAAGTAGTAATTATCGTACCGACAATGACAACAATTCTACGGATGGGTAATGTGGTGATTAATTGAGATCATCTTACCAACAGGAATCATAACATTTATTGCCGATATGATTTGGTGATCATCAGCGTACTATGGGAACGGTTGCCAGCGCAAGATTTCGCCAGCTGTGATTATTTTTCCGAATCGCAGGAAAATGATGGAAATATATTTACATGGTTGTTCGTTTTGTAGCAAGGGGTTTGGCAAATAGCATATATCTAATAAAAAGGCAGAGGAATCGTTACCCTGCCTTTCATTATGGACCAAATTTTTAAAAATACCCTCAGATTGGCTTACTACAGGTCCCTATATCAACTGCTTCTCCAGGCTGAGGCGACTCAAAGTTACCCCCATCTCCAATAGTTTTTACACAATCCGGCGTATCGTCTTGGTCAAAATCAATCTTCACGGTGTACTCTTGATTGGGAACAATCCAAAAAATACTGTATTCTGTTGATTCCGCATTAGTTGACTTCGTAACTTCAACGCTTGTGTATTCCTCTCCATTGCTTTCAGCAATTACAACGATAGTCGCTTTTCCTGAAGCACCAAAAGCTGAATTGCTAATGCTACCGTCAATGATAGCTGCCGTAAAGGGATCGTCAAAAAGGTGCAGAACCGGTTTAAGCTTATATGTCGGATCTGAGACGGTCCCGGAAACTACGACAGACTTGCTCAAATCAAAATGGACCACAAGGTCTATTGCTGCGTCTGGACCCAAATCTATCGTAAAATTCTTATCGGTCTTCAGATTCTCGGATGGAATTTCAACCACCCTTTCGGTTATGCCGCCATTGCCGTCTGAAATACCCATGGTTGCGCTGCTCACTACAAATCGTACTTGGGTATATTTCCCTGAGATAATTTTGGTAGGCGGAACAAGCTCTGCGGTAAAACCATCATAGAACTGAAGCAAATCTATTGTATACGGAGATTCAACCAAAGGTAATTCTATCCATCCTTCACTGGGTTTATGGACCCAAACATCTGAAAATTCTACGAAAAAGTTTTCTACGTCATCAGGCAACAGTGGTTTGGCATCTGTAACAGACAAAGTTACCGTTCCTGAGTCACTCGTCGTACCGCCCCCCCCACCACCGCCGCACCCAGATAAAAAGCAGACGAATATCATTACATTAAAGACAACAAATTGTTTAGCAAACCTCATCAAGGCCCCCCTTTTAAATCATGTTATAAGCAGCAAACTTTGTTTTTGAACTACTAAGCAAAAAATGTGCCCCCAATTAATATGAAAAATTACTATATAAGTTCTGAAGGTTAGGAGTTTTTATAGTTGTGTGAAAGGAATCATCCCTTAAATTTTTACCCTAAATTTGCACAAAATTTTCCCCATTGGGTCATCTGTAATTTGTCGATTAAAAATCAGCTATTTACTAACATCGAAATTATGTCAGCGAAAGTTATTTAAGATAACGATACGTTTACCGATAACATCTTGGCATGAATAAAATATGATTTGGAGGAATTAAGCTAGTGAAATCTACCATTTCTTACATCGCCGTCTTACTGTTTTCAGTAACATTGTTTTTTTCGGGTTGTGCAACGCCAAGTAGGGGCACCGTATCTGTTGATTGGGAAAAACAGCAGAGGCACAAGCAACCAACGAAGCCGGAGCTATCAAAAAAAACCGGGCCACCTTGCCCATGCCCCCGCACATGGGTATAGGGCCAAGCATTCTTACCGCTACTACCGTAACGAACACACCTATTATGACACAGATCGACATCTTTATTTTTTTCTCGAAGGTGATGGTTGGAGAATTGCTGCTTCTCTGCCCAGTCATATCAGGCTGTCGAACGATTATATCTCCGTTGAGTTAGACACTGACAAACCTTATGAATATTATGAGGAGCATGCGGAAAAATATCCTCCTGGTCAGATGAAGAAAGGCGAAAAGAAAAAAGGGAAAAAATGGGCTAATAAATAATGAAAGATTGAAGAGTTGGCACTTGCACATAAAAAGGCTGAGCACATCATGTGGTGGTCAGCCGAAAAGCCAGTTCGGTGCAGATTACCTCAGAAAAAACCATCTATCACAGATAATCGCTGAACTAAGATGTATTGAGATCACCTTGCCATCCCGAAATTATGGAAATTCCCATGATATGCTATGGTAATCCCCACGATACCACCTGAATTCCCATTTTGGCAAGATTTGGTCCGTTGTAATTATTTTCGCACATCCTTAAAAATTCGCGAGACTGATATCTGCATGGTCGTTGGAGAGATCAGTGAAATCCGCCATCATTTTTTACCTGTGATATCCATATTGAAAGACAACTAATCATCGAGAAGGCCAACCACCAATATGTAGTGGTCGGCCTTCTTTTATGTCAATGCGGTCCTTAATAGCAGTAATCAAACGATCTGAACTTCAGGAGATTTGATTTGGATATGTGTATTCAACATCTAATAATTTATGTGGTTCTCTATGAAACTCGAGTTGCCGCAAAGTATTCAGATAATGGATCCAGATCCCAAGGAATCGCTGGACAGATTATCCGGGGCGTCTTCATCGCCTGTTGAACGATGCGCATGAACTTTTTGCCGATGTTCCTCGATTTACGTCGATTGAATCGAAAGGCATACTCGTCCAGATAGTTCTGAAGGTATTTCGGTTCGAATCGTCCGTGAAAGGTGCCCCTGATCAGCCGTTTAATCAGGGTGGTCATCAGATGAACACCGTATAGGTTCCCGAAGCGGGTGCTTTTGCTTTGATTCGTAGTTTCGTGCCCATAGCGCTCTTTGTCAATACAATGGTAGCCTTCCCAGTCATCCGTGGCGATGGTCGCGCCGGGTTCGATATTGTCTATAATGAAGGTCTCCAACGAATACGCTGAACAGTCCAAGGTGAAGTGTAGACGAATGCGACCCATTCGTTTTACGATGTTTCACCGTTCCACGGCCACAGCGACAATCGTTTTGCACTCAGCCCCGTGCCCACCGCTTGAGAGTCCACCCTGCTTCAAAGCATTGTTCTATGTGGGCGGTTCAGCAAACGCATGACATTCCGTTATCACCAGCTTCGGGGGTGATTGATGTCGCAGCATGTGTGTCCGCGCGACAAGATAGAGCAAAGCCGATCTCATGGTTGCCAACGAGTGCCAGGCGCCGTGCATCCGCATCCCTTATGGCTTACCGAGCCGCTGGAAGGGACTGAGCGGGCAGGGAAAACTCTTGGCTCGTGAACTTTCCGACAAGCTTGGAGGCACTTGTGGAAAAATTTGGGATTTTCCGGGCTATTCTTCGAAGGTGCCTTTGACCAACTGCTTGCCTCCATCGATCATCAACCGGCCCTTCGCGAAGACGGAGGCGATATTAAGGTCCTTATCCAAGATCAGTAGGTCTGCGTCCTTACCCGTTGCAAGGCTGCCTTTAGCGGCAAAGAGGCCGACACGATTGGCCGGGTTGGCGGTTACCATCTTCAGGCTGTCCTCGATGGGAACACCGGACTTGACCAGCAGCAGCCAGGCGTCATACAGGCACTGGATGTTGCCGACGCCGAGCTTGACCACATCGCCCTTCCTGTCGAAGATTGGCATCGAGCCGTTGGAATCCGAGCTGATGCTGATCTGGTCGACGGAGACACCGGCCGCGAGCGCCATCCGGACGGCCTCGACGCTAGTGGGGTCGAAGTGCAAATCCCGGCCGGAGGCGGTGATATCGATGTTGCCGCCCATCTTGGCGAACTCGATGGCATGCTGCATGAGCACCTGGGTGCGATTCAGGTGGGTGGGCAGAAGCTGGCCGATGGGAATCTCGGTTTCCTTCACCATGCGGATCAGGAAATCCAGTCGCCGGCTGCCCGCGCCCATGTGCAGGTGAACCAGGCCGGCCTTACCGCCGAGCATGCCACCGACCCGTGCCTCGGCCGCGATGCGGCAGAGTTCGTCATAGCTCGGCTGGGACGAGCGATGGTCGGATACGGCCACCTCGCCTACGCCTATAACCTTGGGGATTAAGGCAAGGTCTTTCCTCAGGCTCCCCGTGATGGTGGCAAGCGGCAGCTGGTAGGAGCCGCTGTATATATAAGCTGAGATTCCCTCTTGTTCGAGCTGCATGGCCTTGGCCAGCAGTGCCTCGGGCCGGCGGGAGACATCGTCGGTCCCGAGCAGCCCCACCACCGTGGTCACCCCGGCGCGGGTGATCTTTGACAGGGTGATCTCGGGGGTGCGCGACCAGGGCCCGGCCTCCCCGCCTCCGCCCAGAAGATGCACGTGCAGATCCACCAGGCCGGGCACAATCTTCCGCCCTTTGGCGCGGAAGATCAGCGGTTTGAAATCCTCGGGCAGATCGATCCGATCGGCAATCCGGGCGATGACCCCTCCTGTGATCAAAATGTC
The DNA here is from genome assembly GCA_963697225.1 of uncultured delta proteobacterium. Classification (GTDB taxonomy): domain Bacteria; phylum Desulfobacterota; class Desulfobacteria; order Desulfobacterales; family Desulfosarcinaceae; genus Desulfosarcina. The sequence continues at coordinate 3,203 of CAVONM010000026.1, read as the reverse complement.
CTTGCGCCCAAGCTTTTCCGGCGCATAAACGGAGCCGCCGGTGATGAGGGTGAACATGGGAGTGTTATATGTCTGGCTTGGTTTCATGGATCATTCCTATGTCCAACAGTAGGTGGCGGCACTGTCGGTGCCCGGCAGGAAGCGGTGATGTTTTTTTTCATCATGCCTTGCGTTTAATTTTAGGGTTCAGCTCCTCCCGCAGCCAGTCTGCAAAGAGGTTGATGCCGACCACAAGTAGCACCAGCGCCGCCCCGGGAAATAGGATCATCCACCACATGCCGACGTAGATGTACTGCTTGCCGTTGGCGATCATCATGCCGAGCGACGGGCGGGTCAGCGGGACGCCGACCCCAAGGAAGCTCAGGGTCGCCTCCAGCATGATCACCACCGCCAGGTCCACGGCCACCACCACAAAAATGGAGGTGACGGCGTTGGGCAGAATGTGGCGCAGCAGCAGCCGCAAATCCGTCGCGCCGGTCGCCCTGGCCGCCAGGATATAGGCCGCCTCTTTGACTTCCAGGACACTGCCGCGCATGGTGCGGGCGTAGCGCACCCAGTCGGCAATGCAGATGGCGAGGATGACGATGAACACACTGCCGTGGCCGAACACCCCCAGGAACAAGAACGCCAGCAGGGTGGTCGAAAAGGAAAACAGGGTGTCCGCCACCCGCATCGTAACCGTGTCCACCCACTTGCCGTAGTAGGCGGCGAGCATTCCTATGGTGACGCCGATGGTGCCGGCAATCAGCACCACACCGAAACCCACCACGAGAGAGGTCCGGCAGCCGTAGATGATCGTGCTGAGGATGTCGCGGCCCTGGTCGTCAGTGCCCAATATGAAGGGCGCCGTTCCGCCTTCCATCCAGATCGGCGGAGTGAGAAAATGCTCCAGCGTCAGTGTCTCCAGGTCGTAGGGGTTCTGAGGCGTGATCCAAGGTGCCAGCAGGGCAGCCAGGATGAAGACGAACAAAATAACGCTGCCTGCGATCGCCGAAGGGTCACGCAGATAGCTGTAAAGCAGCCGTGATCTGATGCGTCGCTCAGCCATATCTGATTTTCGGGTTAATCAACGCGTAGAGGATGTCCACAATGATGTTCACCGTCAGGATGATCAGAGCCGCCAGCATGATGTAGGTCACGATGATCGGCTGGTCGTTTTCGTAGATCGACGTCAGCAGAAGGTTGCCCATGCCGGGCCATTGATAAATCGTCTCGGTGACAATGCTGAAAGCAATCAGCTCTCCGAATTGAAGGCCGGTGATGGTCACCACGGGGATCAGCACGTTGCGCAGGGCGTGCTTGAAAATCACCTTTCTGGGCGGAAGACCCTTGGCCCAGGCGGTCTTGATGTACTCCTCGGTCAGCACCTCCCGCATGCCCGCCCGGGTCAGCCGCAGCAGCACGGCGAGCTGGTACATGGCCAGGGTCGTCGCCGGCAGAACCAGGTGCCGGAGGCCGTCTATCGTCAAGAAGCCGGTGCGCCAGAAGCCCAGGTCGACTACCTCCCCCCGGCCGTATGGGGGCAGGATGCCAAGGTAGACCGCAAAAACCATGATCAGCAGAATACCCATCAGGAAGGTGGGGATCGAAATGCCCCCGAGAGATCCGGCCATGATGGCGCGGTTGCGCAACGCATAGGGTTTGAGCGACACCAGCACGCCGGATCCGACCCCGATGCAAAAGGCCATGAACAGGGCAACGCATGCCAGCTCGAAGGTAGCCGGGAAGCGCTCCAGAATCAGGCCCAGCGCCGGTACGCGGGTAACGTAGGAACGGCCGAAATTGCCATGCGCCGCGTTCCAGATGAAGCGCACGTATTGGACATAAACCGGTTTGTCCAGCCCCATGGAGCGTCTGACCATCTCGCGCTCCTCAAAGGTCGCATAACGCCCCGCCATGGCGACCACCGGGTCTCCCATATAGCGGAAGATCACGAAACACAGCATGGACGCCACCAGGAGAACAACGACCCCCTGGATCAGCCGGCGAGCGATGTAGGTAGCCATTGAGCCTCGAATGAAAAACGACGTAAAATCCAATCGGCTGATGACGTCACCGGGAGCGTGTTACGACGGTCCCGGTGACGTCGCTATCGCCTACTTTTTGGATATTTCCTTGTACACCATCCACTGATCCGGCCGCGGCTTGAAGGTGATGCCCCGGTCTTTGTGCATGGCGTATAGATCCACCTGGTAATGCAGCGGGATCCAGACGATCTTCTCTTCCATAGCCATCTTGTTCAGTTTCTGAAGGACCTTGCCGCGCTCGGCTGGGTCCACGATCTGCGCCGTGGAGTCCAGAAGTTTGTCGATCTCCGGGTCGCTGTAATTCGCACCGTTGAGCTCGCCGACCCCCTTGGCCTCATCCCGCGTGTGGGCCAGCTTGAAGTAGGTGCGTCCCATGTCGAAGGTGCCGTCGAACCAGCCGATCAGGTAGAATTCGAGGCCGCCCTTGGACACCTCCGGGAAGAAGATGGACTTCGGCTTGGCGTCCAGCGTGGCCTTGATTCCGATCTTGGCCAGGTACTTGGTGACCGCCTCGGCGATCTTGGCGTCGTTCACGTAGCGGTCGTTCGGGCTGGTGAGAGTGACCGCAAATCCCTTCTCGTGCCCGGCTTCCTTCATCAGCTTCTTGGCAGCCTCCAGATTGTAGGGCAGCCGCTTGATGGAGGCCTCATAGCCGATGGTCGGTGGATCCGGCACCTGGGCCGCCGGAGTGGCGTGGCCGCGCATGATTTTCTGGATGATTTCATTCTCGTCGATGGCCATGTACATGGCTTTGCGCACACGAATGTCCGCCATCGGGGTCCCGGGCTTGTTCCCAAGGGCAAGGAAAATCGAGCGCCGGGCCGGCCGGCTGACCACTGCCAGCTTGGGATTACTCTTAACCTTTTCGAACAGCTCCACCGGCACGCCGGACATGATGTCGGCCTGCCCCGAGGCCAAGGCGGCAAAACGCGTGGATGATTCCTGGATCGGGCGTATTTCCACATTCTTGATGGGTGGTGCGCCTTCCCAGTAATCCTCGTTGGCCGCCATCTTCACGTAGGATCCCTTCACCCACTCCACCAGCTTGTAGGCACCGGTGCCGATGGGCTTCACCATGACCTCCCCCTGGTCCCGGAATTCGGTGGATTCCTTTTCCATGATGAAAATCTGGTGCAAGTTATTGACAAACCAAGGGATCGGTTCCTTGGTTTTGAT
>CAVONM010000025.1:0-21448 GCA_963697225.1 uncultured delta proteobacterium | reverse complement strand
AGTCGATTACATCTTTAGGCATCGTGTATCTCTCCTCACGTGTTATTGGATGGGGGCATCGGACTGTTTTTTAGCTGGATGATAGCCGCGCTTGCCATCGATGACCCCCCGGATTCCGCCTTCGGGGTTTGCCGTGTCGCCATCGCGCCGCGGGATCAGATGAATGGGGGCATGCAACACGGTCTGCCCGGCCGACCTACCGATGTTCGTCCCGAGGTTGAACCCGGTGACCAACGGGTCTCGTTGCCTGATCCGCTCGACGAGGGCGCGGACCCGTGTTTCGCTGTCGCGGATTTCCTGGCTGGTCATGGAAAGCCAGTCAGCCGTGTGCCGCAAGGGAGCGATCAACAGGTGGCCGTCGGTCACCGGATAGCCGTCGTTGAAAGCGGCGACCGTGCCGAGCGTCTCCACAACCATCCCCGTCCTGATCCATCGACAATAGGCAGCTTGAATGGCTGTTATCCGGGGATTCCATCGCTTCCTGCATCGCTTCTCCTTTAAGTCATGCCCCGCTATCAATCAGGGAAGATACGCTTTCCTGCGCAGTTCAAGGTTTCCCGGCAGCACCATTCGCGTTGCCCGCCGGTCAGGGGATTAAAGCCTGAAAAACCATTGACAGGTGCCGCCATCTTACCCTAAAAATTAAAATGAGCCAATCAGGCGACACCACACTGCTGCTGCCGGGCCCGAAGCGATTCCCGACACACCTTATCCCTGACAGAACGCCACACACGATTCCCGGCAGCATGACGCCACTAAATGGATGACCCGGATCTTTTAATTTAGGTTTAACCCAACCCTGGGCGACCATCGCACGAACAGCCGCAGCCAAGCCATATCCTGTGGCAATGCATGGGTCTCGCGGGTCACGCACAGAAAACTGCACCCAACAGGTAATTGACCGGAATCCTAATCAGCGGGGGGCATGATGAAAACGACGGTGATGGACATCTTTCGTGAAACGGTGGCGGCCCATGGGGACAAAACAGCCTTGAAACATAAGCGCGATGGTCGTTGGGAAACGATAACCTGGCGGGATTACCATGCCCGGGTCCGCACCACGGCCAAAGCCTTTATGGCTTTAGGTCTCGAATCCGGCAAAGCGGTCAGCATCCTCGGGAACAACTGCCCCCAGTGGTTTATCAGTGATCTGGCCGCCATTTTTTCAGGAGCGATCCCCGGCGGCATCTATACCACCAGCAGCCCGGAACAGTGCCACTATATCGCGGAGCACAGCGAGGCCAGCATCGTGGTAGTGGAAGATGCGGCCCAACTGGCCAAGTTCGCAGCGCTCTGGCCCCGCCTGCCCGACCTGAAAGCCATCGTGATGATGAACGGGTCGGCCCCCGATGAACGGGTGGTCGCCTGGCAGGACCTGCCCGAGTTGGCATCCCGGGTCACCGACGAAGCGCTGGGTGCGCGCATGCAGAATCAGGCTCCCTCAGACTGCTGTAAGCTGATTTACACATCCGGCACGACCGGCAACCCCAAAGGGGTCATGATCACTCACGACAACCTTGTCTGGACGGCCCGCAAAGTGGTGGAAATCACCGGGAGCGATCACCGGGATCAACTCATCAGCTACCTCCCCTTGAGCCATATCGCCGAGCAGATGGTCAGCCTGATAGTGCCGCTGGCCAGCGGGTGCACCTCCTGGTTTGCCGAAAGCCTGGATCTGCTGGGCGACAACCTGCAGGAGGTTCGCCCGACCGTCTTTCTCGGCGTGCCGAGGGTATGGGAGAAAATTCAGGCCAAAATAGCAGCGGCCGGCGCACAGAATCCGCCGCTTAAAAAAAAGATCGCCGCCTGGGCCCGCAAGCAGGGTCTCGCCGGCGGTTATGCCCATCAGGCCGGCAAGCCCAGGCCCCTTTTCTATCCGCTGGCAGACAAACTGGTTTTCTCCAAGGTCCGCGATCGGCTGGGATTTGATCGCTGCCGTCTGTTCTTCTCCACGGCCGCGCCGATTGCCGAGGATACCCTCGAGTTTTTCATGAGCCTGGGGATCCCGGTCGCAGAAATATACGGCATGAGCGAATGCACGGGGCCCACGACCATCTCCATACCCCACCCCCATCGTTATCGAACCGGCTGGGCCGGGCCGGCCATGTCGGAAACGGAGCTGACCCTGGGGGAAAATAACGAAATCCGCATGCGCGGGCGACATGTGTTCAAGGGCTATTACAAAAACGAAGCGGCCACCCGGGAAACGATCGATGCGCAAGGCTGGCTTCAATCCGGCGATGTCGGTGAGATCGACGAGGTGGGTTTTCTGAAAGTCACCGACCGGTTGAAAGAGTTGATTATCACTGCCGGCGGTGAAAATATTCCTCCCCAGGTCCTGGAGAGCAAGCTCAAGGCGATTCCCGTCATCAATCAGGTGGTGGTGGTTGGCGACCGGCGCAAATATGTCTCCGCCCTGTTGACCCTCGATCCGGCCAAGCTCGAACTGGCCGCCGAGGACGCGGGCAGCCGCGCGAAAGACGTTGCGGGCGCGGCCATCTGCGAAACCTTCAAGGCCTATCTGCAGCGGCAGGTGGATGCGGTCAACACCACCCTGCCCCGTCCCTGGACGATTAAACAGTTTGCGATTCTGCCGGAGGAGCTGTCAGTCGAAAAGGGCGAACTGACGCCCACCATGAAATTGAAGCGCCGGGTCATCAAGGCCAACTACGCCCGCGAGATCGAATCCATGTATCCGGATTAGCCGGCGTCGGCGTGTCGTCGAACCGATCCAGCCCTCGCAGCCGATTCGGTACCCGTTAAATTGGAAGGCTTGGCAGGACAACGGCCGGAGCCTTCATTACAAAATGGGGACGACGTGATCCGGTTGGTTTCAACCTGAAAAAGGGGTTGACAAATAGGAATGAATCCTATTTAAGAGCCACATGCAAAACAAAGAGATGTCTCAGCATGTGAGGCTTTTTATTGAAACCTGCCGTCGTCACCAGCTGAAAATCACCCCCCAGCGCGTTGGCATTTACCGGGTTCTCATTCAGTCGAAACGGCATCCCACCGCAGATCTGGTGTTCAGGGAGGCTAAAAAAGAGTTCCCCAACATCTCTTTTGATACGGTCAACCGAACGCTTTCCACATTTGCCGAGATCGGGGTGGTGGATGTGGTGGAGACCTTCGGCGGACCCAGGCGCTTCGACCCCGACATCTCAGACCACCACCACCTGCACTGCATGGCCTGCGGCAGGATCATTGATTTCGAATATGAAGGCTACGCCCGCCTGGAAGTACCGAATGCCATCGCCTCCACGTTCAAGGTGATCAGCAGACGGGTTGTCCTCAAAGGCCTTTGTGACACGTGTACGGCAAAGCAGCAAATGTTCTGAAAGCCGCCATCGACGCATGAGCGGAAAGCCGGACATCTTTTTTTACACCTAACTCACCCATCAACCAGCAAGGAGGAAAAAATGAGCAAGACCACCGAAAATCTGAAAGCGGCCTTTGCCGGCGAATCCCAGGCCCGCAACAAGTACACGTTTTTCGCCAAGGTTGCCCGGAAAGAAGGCTATCACTACATCGCCAAGATTTTCGAGGAGACGGCCTTTAACGAGATGCAGCATGCCAAGGACCACCTGAAACTGCTGAACGGCATCGGCGACACCCTGACCAATTTGAAGGAAGCCATGGGCGGGGAAGACTACGAGGTGGAGAACATGTACCCGCAGTTCGCCAAGGAGGCGGAAGAAGAGGGACAAACCCAGGCGAAGATCGCCTTCGAACAGGTGGCCAAGATCGAGGCCCATCATCGTGCACGCTACAAGAAAATCATCAAAATGGTCGAGGCCGGAACCGTGTACAAACGTGAGCAGCCGATCAAGTGGAAGTGCGGCGTCTGCGGCTATATCGTCGAAGGCACTGAACCGCCGCCCAAATGCCCGTCCTGTAAGCATTCCAAAGAACATTTCGAGCCGGCCAACATGGATTTCTGATAGCCGGTCCATCCTGCAGCACTAACATTTGGAAGCCGGGCGACGCCAGCAAGCGATTGCGCAGCGGCGCCCGGTGTCACCGCCGGCGGCCGGCGGCAGGCTGCCGGCAGGTATCATCGATATCAATGGTAACGCCGTGTGCCCCCAGGGACGCCCGGTTTACCCCCGTTCAGCCGCCAGTTCCGCCACATGACGGGCAATGGCGGGACTGGCGGTAAGCCCGGGCGATTCGATACCGATCAGGTTGATCACCCCGGGAAATCCCCTTGACGACTCCTCCGCGATGATAAAATCCCTGGCCGGGTCCCCGGGTTTTTGCAGCTTGGGCCGGATGCCGGCCATTTCCGGATGCAACTGGTCGATACCGATGCCGGGCAGATAGCGGCAAGCCGCCTCGTAGAACGACTGCCGGGCTTGTGGATTCACGGTATGGTCAAGCGCCCTGTCGGGCAGATAGGTCGCATTGGGGCCGAGTTTCACCCGGTCGCTCAGATCGATGGTGGCATGGACCCCCAAGCCCACATGGTTTGCCTGGGGAACCGGATAGACCAGATGGCGAATGAACCCCCGGGGTACCTCGAGGCCGAAATACTCCCCTTTCCAGTAGTGCAGGCGGTAGCCGCACGCATCGATGTCAATCCCCAAGGAAGCGGCAATCCGATCGGATTCGAGGCCGGCGCAGTTGACGATCCAGCGTGATGCAAACGAGTCTGTCTTGCCGTCCGGGTAGACCACATGGACCCGGTAACTGGCATCGCCTTGCTTTTCCACCCGTGAAACCGTCGTATGCGGCACGAACTGAGCGCCGTTTTTATGGGCCCGGGCGGCATAGTGGCGCATCAGCCGGTGGGAATGGATGATACCGGTGGAGGGAGAAAAGAGAGCGGCACAGGCCTTTACATTGGGTTCCAGGGCCTTGATCTGCCTGGCGCTCAACATCTCAAGGGCCTCCACACCGTTCTCGCGGGCACGCTCCTGAATCGTCGTCAGAATCGCTTCCTCATCTTTTTCGGTGGCCACGATCAGCTTGCCGCAACGGCGGTGAGGGATCCGGTGCTGCTCACACAACCGGTACAATAGCCGGTTGCCCTCGACGCAGAGGTTGGCCTTTTTAGAATCCCGGGCATAATAGATACCGGCGTGAATCACTTCACTGTTGCGGCTGGAGGTTTCCTGGCCAAATGTCGGGTTGCGCTCCAGGATCAAGACCCCTTTGCGGGTCATGGACAGTTCCGCTGCCACGGCAAGACCGACGACCCCTGCCCCGACAATTGTGGTTGTAATTTCCATCTTTTCCCCTTGAAATCACAGCGGCGGTCAAGTGCGATCTTGATCCGCCTTGGCCTGGGCCATGAATTTTAAATAGCTGTAGATCACATGTCCGGGATCGATGTGAAGGACCTCGGCATAGGCTTTCAAAAACTGTTTGACAAAGATCTCAGCAGGAAGGTCTGCAAACTGGTTGGCCTCGATCCTTTTCAGAGAATCGCCGCTGATTTTGGTAACGGCATGGATTTCGGCAATGTCGATGCCGTATGCTTCTCTAAGCTGCTTCAACTCAATTCCGGAGAGGATCTCTTTGGACAGAATCGCTTCGATGAGTTGTCTGATCTCTGCCGTATCGGCTTTCTTTTTGACCCATTGGCTGAGGCGCTTTTCATTGGACAGGGTCCGCGTGTCGCAACAGGTTTCCAGCTCTCTTTGGCCCTGCCTGGAAAAAACGGCCACATTCACCTGGCCGGTGTCGATGAGCATTTGATTGTAGACGGTTCTCTTCTCTTCGTTGATCAGGGTTTCAAAGGCCGTTTCAATGGCCTGCAGCAGGCGTTCTCGCTGCTCATCGGAGAACAGCGAATAGGTGGCCACGCTTTCCGCTTCATAGATGGCCAGTGCATCCCGGTAGGCGTGCTTGATTTCATCTGCACGTGCATTGGCGGGGATCTGAAGAACCTGGTAATAATTTTCATTTTCAAATGTTTTCATAATGCCTGTCGCACTAAAGCAGGGGCCGGCTGACCATCGGTGAGCAACTCGGCAATCCTTTTTAATTCCATGGTGGTGGCAGTGCCCGGGTAGTTTTTAACATACAGTTTTCGATCATAGATCGAATCGATGACGTGCTCGTCAAAGGCGACCTCTCCTAAAAATTCAAACGGTGAATAAAAATGGCGGTTGCATACGGTCTCTATTTTGTTGCCTAAACGGGCATCGGCGTTTTTGCGAAACTGGTTCAGGACCAATTTGAATTGAAACCTGCCGATACGCGCTTTGAAAAATCGCTCTTTTTCAGGATCGTATGTCGCCACGATATCGATGATGTCCTGAGCGGTCAGCGCATTGGACTCCGTGTCCAGAACCGCTGCTTTTACCTGCGCATCAAAATCGTGCCGCTTGATCAGCTGTTTTATTTTTCTAAGATAGACGGCTTTGATAAACCGGAACGCATTTTCAATGGAGGTGGGTTCGGGGGTGCACACAAAGACCCCTTGGTTGGAGGTCAGGAAAAAATCAAGGGTGTTGAAATTGGTCCCGGCGCCCAGATCGATGATCACACAGTCAAAGGGAAGCTTTTTGATGGCACTGATCAACTTGATTTTTTGGGCATAAAACAGGTTTGCAATTTCCATTGAACAGGTGGAGGAACTGATAAGAAAAAGATTGGTGACGGTGGTGGGGGCCGCTGTACTTTCAAGCGTTGGCGCATCCTTATTCAAAAAGCGGTTCAACCCGTTCTTGGGCGCCGGCATCCCCAGAAAGGTATGCAAATTGGAGGCGCCCAGGTCAAGATCGATCAGGGCAACCGTCCTGCCGTGCCTGGCCATCAGCGCCCCCAGACTGGCGGCGACAAAGCTTTTGCCGACCCCGCCTTTGCCGCCGCCGATTGGATAGATCGTCGGCATCGATTCAACATCCCCCAATTTCTCCGCGGAAGCCATCGGTCCACCTGTACCCAACAATCAGCACCCGTTTACCATACACGCACGCCTGTCACATGCAATTGTCGCCGCTTTTAATCCGTCCAATACAGCCGGTTCGCATATCCGTCGGGTATTTATCCTTAATTGTTCAATAAGCTAGTTTGGGGTGACAAATCAAGGTCTGCCCGCAGGTCTCTCTGCCTGCCGCCTGGAGATCGGACGCTGCGCCAGGATCAGCCCCTGTCCGGGCAGGAGGCAAAAAAAACATTGCCAAGCACACACAAATCAATCAACAATGGAACAGTCAGTTATCCCCTTCCTCAACCTGCTGGTTCTGTTGCGATACAAAAGAACGCGCGATTTCATTCCCGGGGACCTGGTTTAAGCACCGACGCGAGAGCGCATGGTAAGGCGCTCTCACTCAGCGAGGGTTCATCATCGGCAAAAACGGCGTAAAAAGGAGGAAGGGAACATGTTAAGGAAACAGCAAGGGTCTTTGTTGGTTCTGACGGTCGTAATCATTTCGTGCGTTCTACTCTTCAGCGGCAGCGCAGCCGGCTCGGGATTTGCCATCATCGAGCAAAGCGCGGCCAGTGCAGGCTATGCCTACGCCGGTGCGGCGGCAACAGCCCAGGACGCCAGCACGATTTTCTTCAACCCGGCCGGAATGGCCCTGCAGTCCGGCAACCAGCTGCAGCTCGGCGGCCACTACATCATCCCCACGGCCGATTTCACCAATCAAGGCTCGCGGACGGTGTTGACCACCCCACTTACCGGCGACAACGGTGGCGGCGGCGGCGAATCGGCTCTGGTGCCCAACCTGTTTTACATGCACAGCTTTTCCGAACGCTTAAAAGCCGGTATCGGCATCACCGCACCCTACGGCCTGGCCACCGAGTACGATGACGGCTGGGTCGGCCGCTACCATGCCCTCAAGTCCGAATTGGCCACATTGAATATCAACCCTTCCGTGGCCTATAAGATCAACGATCAGTGGTCCGTGGGCGCGGGCATCAGTTTCGAGCGGGCCGAGGCTGAACTGACCAACGCCATCGATTGGGGGACGGCCATCGATGCCCAGCGCATCGCGCTGGGTGCACCGCCGTTAGGCATTTCGCAGGCGCTTGACGGCAAAGCCAAAGTGGAAGGCGACGATTGGGGCGTGGGTGCCAACCTGGGTCTGATCTTCGAGCCGATGGCCGGCACCCGACTGGGGGTTCACTATCGCTCCCAGATCAAGCACAAGTTAGAAGGCGACGCCACCTTCGAAACACCGGCCGCCGCGGCAGCGGTCGCGCAGAGCAGAGGCCTGGTCAACACCACTGCCACGGCTGAGGTCACCCTGCCGGAGACCGTGTCGTTCTCCGGGTATCACGCCTTTAACGACCGCTGGGCCATCGTGGCTGATGTCACCTGGACCAAGTGGAGCCGTTTGGATGAGCTGCGCGTCAAGTTCGCCACGGGGGCAGCCGACAGCGTGACCACCGAGGAATGGGACGACACCTGGCGCTACTCCATAGGCGGCATCTTCAAGCCGATGGAAGCGCTGGAACTGCGCGCCGGCGTGGCCTTCGACGAGTCACCGATCCCCAACGATGAGCGGCGCACACCGCGCATTCCGGATGCCGACCGCACCTGGCTGACCTTTGGTGGCGGCTACCAGTTCAGCCCAATGGTCCGGGTTGATTTGGCCTATGGCCATCTGTTCGTGGACAATCCAAAGATCAACAAAACCGCCACCGGAGAAGACCAGCTGCGCGGCGCGCTGGTCGGTGAATATGACGCCAGCGTAGATATCATCAGTGCGGCGGTCTCGTTCAAGTTTTAAGGGTACAATTTAGCTGCAAAGGCCAGTTGCAATAACAATGGCGCCTCCCGGGCCAAGACCGAGGGAGGCGCCATCAATTTTCACGGTATTGTGAATAAGCACGATTCCACTGGTGTAACCGTCATGACCTCGATGACCTGACCGCCGTCGACCTCGTCAATCGCGCCGGTGACCTTGACCCGTTTGCCGATCATATCCGACAGGTCCCTACCGCCACCACATAGGCATCGGTGCTTGTGGCGACTGCCAGGCCTTTTTCGGTTTGAACCAACCTCCCGTCGACCTCGGCAATCGCTGACGCGTCCGACGCCGCCACCTGGGGTGATACCTTCGTTGCGGTTTGTTCGGCCTTCCCCATGCTGGCCGGTTACTTCTCCGAACAGGCGATAATGAAAAATGGAGGGTCAACAGCATGGCAAGCCGGACAAGCCTATACAATAGACTTGTTAAACCGGCGTTTCATGGATAAATTGAAATTGGAGACAGGAGCCGCCCACATTGCCTTCATCGGCTCGTTTTTATCAAGGAGAAGATGCCATGGAAATGAAAACCGTCACGATCGAGAATCCCGAACAGCTCAATTTCATCCTGGGGCAGTCCCACTTCATCAAAACCGTGGAGGATATTTATGAAGCCATCGTCAATACGGTGCCCGGCGCCAAATTCGGCATCGCCTTCTGTGAAGCCTCCGATGTCTGCCTGGTGCGCTTTGCCGGCACGGATGATGGCTTGATCGCGCTTTCCAGTAAAAACGCCCTGAACCTGGGGGCCGGGCATAGCTTCATCATTTTCATGCGTGACATGTTCCCGGTCAACATCCTTAACACGATCAAACAGGTGCCGGAGGTTTGTCGGATCTTCTGCGCCACGGCCAATCCGGTCGAAGTGATCATTGCCGAAAGTGAGCTGGGGCGCGGCGTCCTGGGTGTCATCGACGGTTTTGCCGCCAAAGGCATTGAAGGGGAGGCCGACATCGCCAAACGCAAATCCTTCCTGCGTGCCATCGGCTACAAAATGTGAATGCAATGCCCCGAACCTGCTCGATACGGCGTGGGACCGATGGCTGAGGGGAATCATGCACGCCATGTTAAAACGCCGGGGCATCACATGCTGAACGATCTGCGCAGCAGGCATCTTTCAGACCATAGCGGCGGCCAAGTGGCCGTCTGCTCGGCGCATCCATTGGTGTTGGCGACAGCCGCCGCCGGGGCAAAAAAGGATGGGGCCCTGCTGCTGGTGGAGGCCACGGCCAATCAGGTCAACCTGTCCGGCGGTTATACCGGCATGACCCCGGCTGATTTTGCCGACCACATGACGCGCCTGGCGGCCGATAGTGGATTGGCGCCGGAGCAGATCCTGTTGGGGGCGGATCATCTCGGTCCCCACCTCTGGCGTCAGCTGCCGGCGGTGGAAGCCATGGCCCACGCCGAGGCGTTGACCCGGGCCTTTGTGGCCGCCGGGTATGGCAAGCTGCATCTGGACACCGGCCAGGCGTGTGCCGATGACTCCGTGGGCCGTCTACCGGTGGAGCTTGCGGCGCAGCGGGCCGCTGCCCTGTGCCGAGCCGCCGAAGCCACCGCCGATCATTTCCGAAAGCAACCGCCATTGTATGTGATCGGAACCGAGGTGCCGGCACCGGGTGGTGCCCTGGGGCAGAGCGGTGCCATGAAAGTCACCGACACTCAGGATCTGAGGGCCGAGCTGGCGTACTATGAGGAGGTCTTCAGCCGGGCGGGGGTCGAGCAGGCCTGGGAGCGGATCATCGCCGTGGTGGTTCAGCCCGGTGTGGATTTCGACAACTACCGGGCGGCCCCCTACGATTGGCAATCGGCCGCGGCACTCTCGGCATTCCACGAGCAGTTGCCCAACGCCATGACATTTGAAATCCACGCCGCCGATTATCAGGCCCCGTCAGCGCTGAAACAGATGGTACGGGATCACTTTACCCTGCTAAAAATCGGCCCCTGTCTCACCTTCGCCCTGCGCGAGGCGCTCTTTTCCCTGGCCCACATCGAGAATGAACTCCCCGGCCTGACCCATCCATCCAACCTGATGGCGGTCATGGAGCGGCTGATGCTGGCCCACCCCGAACACTGGGACGCCCGCTGTCCTGGCACCCGTCAGGAGCGTTACTACCTGCGCCGGTATGGTCTGCGCGACCGCATCAGGTATTACTGGCCCCGGACCGACGCCCGCCGGGCCTGTGAACAGCTGATGCATAACCTCCGTCGGCACATTCCGCATCCCCTGTTGCTGCAATTCCTCCCCGACCTTGCCGGGGCCATCACCAACGGCGCCCTGCCCCCTACACCCGAAGCCATCCTTAAAGCGCGCATCCATTCCGCCTTGCACCCTTATGTCGACGCCTGTCGAAAACACGCGCATACGGCGTGAAGATGGCGACGATAGGTTGAAACTTCACTGAAGCAGAAACAAATCGCACCATATCAGAAGTCGCGGGTTACCCCTAAGCCCGCGAAGCTGATGTTATTGTCTTTCAAGTTCTTTTTCTATCGGCAGGCAGACATCCATAATTTTTTGGCCATGGTAGTTCTTGCCACTCAGGTAACTATGCGCTTTATACCCGCCACTTGATAGCCTCTGCACCCACCCCACTCTATCATCTACAAAAAACAGGTCGGTGATTCCCTGCTGGCTGCTTAATATAGCACTCAATTTCGATTTCATCTTCGGCTCTCTTTTTACCGTTTATTGGCAAGCATTCAGTCCGAGCCGGATAAGGCTTGCTGCGATTGCTATCGTCATGAGAATCATTTTCTGTTTAGATTCGTAGGCTGTTTTCATCATTTTCTCCTTACCATTGCCCTATGGCGTGGTATTTATGATGCGCTTGGCTCAACTGGCGCCATTTAGCTGCAATCGGCTTGCCAATCCCCCCAAAAAGCGCTAAATCAACGTAAACCATAAAAATAATTACTATATTTTTTTTAATCTCATCGGCCAACGCGGGAATGGTGGGATAAGTGCGGCAAAAGCGCAAAAATTGTGCGTGATACCGCGCAATCGCCGGTGCACGTCGTCGTGTGAGCAGCAATGGCGGCTTCCAGGTCGGTTGGGGTTCGTTCGCTGGGAACGGATGGGCCGGTTTTGTCAAGCGACGCCCGGGAAACCGGGCAGGGATGCAAGTCGTGTGCATACCCTTTCCATGGGCAGACTAAGGCCATGTCCGTCGGGCCGGCATCACTTGCCGTGCAGCACCTTGAGCTTGGCGTCGATCAGTTGTTTGTGGGAAAGGCCGAGAAGTTTGGAGAGCTTGTTCATCAGGTAATGTTCATATTTGTCCATTTTGCCGTCGACATAGACAATCTGCCACAACCATTCAATCAGTTTTTCTTTTTTAGGGATGCTGTAATGCTCGTTGATGACCCGGGCAAACTGCCATAGATCGACACTCGCTGCCAACTCGCGATCCGCCTCGTCGAGCAGGGCGTCGGCATCCTCGCCGGCAAGGCCGTATTTATGGGTCAGGATGGAAAGCACCTGCGCCGTTTCCTGTTCCGTGAAGGTTTCATCGATGCGCCCCATCTCCAGAAACAGGGCGCCAATGGCCACAATAACCTCCCGTTCGCTGTCCTTTCCGGCGGGGTTCCGGCCGTTTTCGGTGGCGTTGCTGAAAAATCGCTTGAACAGGTCGATCATCGGTTTTCCTCCAGGGCAGATCAGTGCCTCTCAAATAATAACCAAGCATGAGCGATTGTCGAGCCTGCCGCAGGCACAGGAATGCAGTCGATCCCCGTTAGCCGGCTGTCCGCCATGTTAAGCGGCGGTTTGTCGCCATGCCGTGGCTTTCTGCCCGCGGGTCAGCATACCAGGGCGCTGCCCCCACAATCAAGCGCATCCCTCTCTTTGGCCACGACGGAGCTTGCCAGATAGTCGTCGTAGTCCATGACCCGGTCAATGGCGCCTATCGGGGTGAGTTCAACGATACGGTTGGCCACAGTGGAGACGAACTGGTGGTCGTGGGAAGCGAAGAGTATCACCTCGGGGAAGGCAGTCAACCCCTCGTTGAGAGAGGTGATGGCCTCCAGATCCAGGTGGTTGGTGGGCTCGTCCAGCACAAGCACATTGGATCCGCTCAGCATCATTCGCGATAGCATGCAGCGCACCTTCTCCCCGCCGGAAAGAACCCCGGTTTTTTTCATGGCCTCTTCTCCGGAGAAGAGCATGCGACCGAGGAATCCGCGGGCAAAGCTCACCCCCTCTTCCGGCGCGTATTGCAGCAGCCACTGAACCAGGGACATCTCGGACTCGAAAAACCGCCTGTTCTCCTTGGGGAAATAAGAGGTGGTGATGGTCTGGCCCCATCGGAAGCTGCCGGCGTCCGGCGCCATCTCCCCTGCCAGGATCTGAAAGAGGACGGTTTTGGCCAGGCTGTTGTCTCCGACAAAGGCGATCTTATCCCCGCCGTTCACCACCATGCTGAACTTGTTGAGGACCTTCTCTCCATCGATGGTTTTTGTAAGACTGTCGATTTCCAGGATCACGCTCCCGCAGGGGCGTTCCGGCCTGAAGGCGATCCAGGGATACTTGCGCGACGAGACCGGCATGTCTTCCAGGGTGAGCTTTTCCAGGAGCTTTTTCCGCGAAGTGGCCTGCTTGGCTTTGGAGGCGTTGGAACTGAAGCGCTGGATAAACGCGGTCAATTCTTGGGCCTTTTCGGTGGCTTTCTTGTTTTCGTTTTGTTTCTGTTTCTGGATCAGGCGGCTCGCCTGACACCAGAAGTCGTAGTTGCCCACGAAAACCCGGATCTGGTCGTAGTCGATGTCGGCAATGTGCGTACAGACCTGGTTGAGGAAGTGGCGGTCGTGGGATACGACAATCACGGTATTCTCGGAACGCGCCAGGAAATCTTCCAACCAGGCGATGGACTTGTGATCCAGGTGGTTGGTGGGCTCGTCAAGGAGCAGGACATCGGGGTTGCCGAAGAGGGCCTGGGCCAGAAGCACGCGGACCTTGTCCCCCCCTTCCAGTTCTTTCATTTTCAGCCGGAGTGCCTCTTCGGCAATGCCCAGGCCCTTGAGCAGAATCGCCGCCTGGGACTCGGCCTCGTAGCCGTCCATCTCGGCGAACGCCGCCTCCAGTTCACCGGATCGGATGCCGTCAGCTTCGGTGAAATCTGCCTTGGCGTATATGGCGTTTCGTTCCGTCAGGATGGCATGCAGCCGATCGTGCCCCATGATCACCGTGTCGATGACGGTTTCCTCATCAAAGGCAAAATGGTCCTGCTTCAAGACGGCAATGCGTTCGCCGGGCCCTGTGCTCACCGTGCCCTTGTCGGGTTCTATCTCCCCGGATAGGATCTTCAGGAATGTCGACTTTCCGGTACCGTTGGCGCCGATCAGGCCGTAGCAGTTACCGGGGGTGAATTTGATATCGACGTCTTTAAACAAAACACGCTTGCCATAGGCAAGCGCGATGTTGGATGCGCTGATCATAATCGGTTCCTCATCGGGTAAACAATAAAAAACCACGGGCCGTTCCAACCCGTGGTTCGTGCGACCCGTGTTTATAGCCTATCGCACGCGAGCCATCAACCCTTTTTTTGCGTTTCCGGGCCGATGCGTTTTTTGTTCAGGCTGAAGGCAATGAACACCGACCGTCAAAATCTGAAAAAAGTACGCAGCCGTGATGAATTGAGTGCAAAGGAGACCTGCGCCGACGCAATCGGAGTGATCACTTTTTGGGAAAACCGATGCTGATTTTTTCGGTACCCTCTTTGATTCTGATTTTAACGTCGAGTTCGATGCTGCTGTCGCGAATGCCCAGGGCCAGGGCCGTCTTGCCTTTATCCGTGTCGATGTGCGTCATTTCCCTGAATGTTTCGAAAATCTTGAGACCCGCATCATGGCCCGGAGACGGCAGTTCGGTAGTCCGGTACTCGGCAAGAACGGTGATCTTACCGTCATCCCCGCGATGAATGGATATCTCCTTGGCATTGTTATTGACCCCGTGCAGGGCTGCCAGGGCCAACCACTTTACGGCAGCGGCCTCGGTGTCGGAATCGTTTTTAAGTTTAGACATCTCTTTGAGGGGGTCATTGGTCGCATAGCAATCGCACATCTCCTGCACTTTTTTATGCATACTGTATGAATCTTTCATGCTCGTTCTCCTTATGTTCGCCAGTTGACGGGATGACAATGATGCCGACACCCGATGTGAATTGGAATGTTCTTGGAAAATTACCATCCGCCGGCCCATCGTCAACGACAGCGGGGTGAAATTGGCCTTTTCATCTTGGGGTGGACACGGAAAAGGAGTCCCGCCATTTAATATTTTACTATTAATTAATTCGCCAAAAATTACGAATTAATTTAATTATAAATTATTATTCGCCATTCTTGACGATTTAAAAAATATTATTTCAATTCGCCATAAATGCCGATATATAACTTTATATATTTATAATTCGCCAAAAATGACGACTATGTCAGAATTAAAAGCAATGGGTGATGACGCGGTTCTTGAAACGCTCGGCAGGCGACTGGCGCAGCGGCGGATTGCGCTGAGGCTCACCCAGGCTAAATTGGCCCTCGAGGCTGGCGTATCCAAGCGAACAGTAGAACGAATCGAGGCCGGGGCAGCGACACAAACGCTCAACTTCATTCGGATCCTGAGGGTGCTCGGCCTCCTGCCGGGTCTCGACCGGCTGATTCCTGTAAGCGGACCCAGACCCATGGATCTGCTCAAACATAAGGGCAACGTGCGTAAACGCGCCGCATCGAGCCGTTCGGCAAACCCGTCCGGCGGCGGCTGGTCCTGGGGCGATGACGCATGAGTTCGGTCTGTGAAGTACGACTCTGGGGGCGCACGATCGGTGCGGTCGCCCTGGAGGAAGGCCGCGAGGTGGCCGATTTTGAGTTTGATCGCGCATTTGCCGGCAGCAGGATCGAGATCGCACCGCTAACCATGCCGCTTTCCGATCAGGTTTACGCCTTCCCTGAATTATCCCGGAAAACCTATCGAGGTCTGCCGGGACTGCTGGCGGATTCCCTGCCCGACAGATTCGGCAATGCGCTCATCGATGCCTGGCTGGCCACCCGTGGACGGACGCCCGAGTCCTTCAATGCCGTTGAAAGACTATGCTATATCGGCAAACGGGGAATGGGCGCCCTGGAGTTCGTGCCGGCCATCGGGCCCAAAGCGGGCAAGGCAACCCGTATTCAGGTCGATCAACTGGTTGCGCTGGCATCGGAAATACTGGTGCATCGCAACCATCTCAAGGCCTCCTTGGCAGCTAAAAGCAGGGAACGGGCCCTGAAAGACATTCTGAGGGTCGGCACCTCGGCGGGCGGTGCCAGGGCCAAGGCGGTGATTGCCTGGAACCCGTCGACCAATGAGGTGCGCTCCGGTCCGATCACGGCGGGGGAAGGGTTCGAACACTGGCTGCTCAAATTTGATGGGGTTGCGGGCAACCGGGACAAAGAACTGGAGGAACCCAAAGGGTACGGGACCATCGAATATGCCTACTACCGGATGGCAATCGACGCCGGCATCACCATGAGCCCGAGCCGTCTGTTCGAAGAGAACGACCGGCGGCATTTCATGACCCGACGCTTCGACCGGCGTGACAACGGGGAGAAGGTACATCTGCAGTCACTGTGTGCGCTGGCGCACTACGACTTCAACATGGCCGGCGCCTATTCCTACGAGCAGGCCCTGCACGTCATCAGGCAGCTCGGCCTGCCCATGCGTGCGGTCGAGGAGCAGTTTCGCCGGATGGCTTTCAACATCGTTGCCCGAAACCAGGACGATCATGCGAAAAATATCGCTTTTCTGATGGACAAAACCGGCCGGTGGTCACTTTCACCGGCCTTTGACATGACTTACAGCTTCAATGCTTCCGGCCAATGGACCGCCAGCCACCAGATGACGATGAACGGCAAGCGCAACGACTTTGCCATGGAAGACTTCAAGGCATGCTCCAAAGCGGCGTCGATGAAGCGGGGACGCGCCGAAACCATTGTCAACGAAGTGATAGAAACCGCATCTCGCTGGCGGGACTATGCGGATGAAGCCGGCGTTTCCCCAGCATGGCGTGATCAGATCCAAGATACGCTGCGCGTGAAGGGTTTTTGAACCGGTTTTGCGTTAGGCCAGCAGGTTGAAAATATTTCTAAAAATAACAAATAAATAGATTGCCTTCTCTTTAGATATGATTATCTTTGTTTAATCAATTAAGTTCTGTGTTTGATTTACAGAACAGTTTCTTTCTGCAGGAACAATCCATTTGTCAAAATGGCACCCTCCAGCTTGCGACGTTGAAAATTTTTAAGAAAGGAGGATGTTATCATGTCCAATGGCACTGTTAAGTGGTTTAATGACTCAAAGGGTTTTGGTTTCATTGAGCAGGAAGACGGAGCAGATGTGTTTGTTCATCATTCAGCAATCAATGCTACCGGTTTTAAATCCCTCAATGAAGGCGACCAGGTTTCCTTTGACATCGGGCAAGGGCCAAAAGGCCCTTCCGCTACCAATGTCACTGTAATTTAACCTTATGTTCTGAGTAAGAAAAGGCATCCCTTCTACCGTAGACGGGGTGCCTTTTTGTTTGGATTTATATCGCAGAATGAAGGAGATGGTTCCTTAAGTATAGACGTTCGGACAAAAAGGAAAAAAGATATGCGTCAAAAATATTTGATTTCTCGAGATGGTGCCAGCCATAAACTTAAAATCAGAGAATATGCAATCATCGATAGGGATTTGAAAAAGGCTGCGTCTTCGATGCTGCAGACGGCAAATTACGCATATCTCTGCGAAGAAACCTATGAAAACGAGATCATCATCAGTTCCATCTCCAAAGGAATGAACGCCCTGATTGCAATCCTTCGGACGCACAATATATTCCCCATCGAACCATATGTCACAAAAATTGCCGAATCAGTAATGGTGTTATACAAATCATCCGAAGATAATTCGGTAGAGCTGTTTTTTGATGACAATGATTTAGTATCTGTTTGATAGGTGTTCGTTATTTTGAAATCAGATATGCCATGCTGACGGAGCCGTGATAGCCCGCACTGACATCACGTGAAAGAGGCATCCGTAGATGGATGCTACCTGGGGCTGACGCGCGCCTGTAAGCGGATAAAATTACCGCCCAGCACCGCGGCCTCCATGGCCGGATCCAGCTGCAGGCGGCGCACTTTCTGAAGTTCCGAATCCGGGTCACCGAAGGGAAAGTCCGATCCGAACATCAACCGCCGGTGACCGTATGAACGCAGGTATTCGCGAATCTCATCCCGGTCGGCCAGTGCGGTATCCGCCCACACGTTTTCCTGCGCCCACAGTCCGGCCTCGGCGATGGATCGAAAACCGCCGTTGAGCATCCCCAGGTGAGGGATGATCACCGTGATCCCGTCTGCCAGTTCCCGGATGAAACGCACCGTTTGGTCGAATTCCTCCTCCAGAACCACCGGCAGACCTCTGCGCCGGATCTCGTCCAGGGCCGACCGGCATCGGGGGTCATCGTAGCGGTACACCGGTTCATCGGCATGGCGGTGCCACTTGATGCCGCAGTGGGCCGCCGAAAGCTGCTCCACGGCGAAGTCGTTCCAGATGAAAAAATAGGGATAGACGGTCTGTTCAACGGGTTTTAGCGAGAGCAGATAGGCGTTGCTCTCTTTGCGGCGCAGGCGCCAGGCAGGCGTGTCCACAAAGCCGTCGTCATAGCGGTCGTAGATCTCCATGACCGGTGAGAAAAGGGCCACGCCGCCGATGTCCGTTTCGGCCGCATGCCGCGCATACGCCTCGAATGACTGAGGCGGACGGCGGTCAAGGATGCCGCAGTGGGCATGTGCGTCGATTACCGGTAGCGGGGTTTTCATCATGCGTTTCGTCTCACTGACGTTTCACCAATAGCTCGCACGTAATTCGTTAATTAACATCCAACGGGGACCCTGATTCCGTTATCCTTTTTGTATCCGGCGTGAGTGCATTTTCTTTTTCCGTTCGATCTCAATCGGTGCTCCCTTATTCCATTATCCTGTTCAACTCATTGAACAGGGCAAGAAATTCTTGGGCAACCTTGTGGTTGGGATCCAGGTTGACGAGTGGGGTGGCCTTTTGGTGCGATTCTCTGATTTTAACCGAATGAGAAATATAGGTGTCGAGAATCGGCAGCCCTTCTTCGATCATCGCAGACACCAGCGCTTTGGGCAGGTTGGCGCGCTGCTGAAAGTGATTGACCACGATGCCTTCCACTTGAAGACCCGGATTGTGGTCTTGCTGCAGTTCATGCACACGCTCAAGAAGTTGATACAGGGCGCGGCGCGAAAAATCGTCGCAGTCAAAGGGGATCAAACAGCGATCGGCGGCAATGAGTGCCGATAAAGTGAAAAAATTGAAGGCCGGTGGTGTGTCGATGTAGACCGCATCGTAGCCGTCCAATTGGTCCAGTGCATCTTTGAGTTTACGAATTTTATAACGCGACTCCAACCGATACATCAACTCACCGAGTTCCGCATGGGAAGGTAAAAGCGCCAGGTTGTCAAAGGGGGTGGATGTAACGTATTCTTCTGCGCGTTTGGGGAAAAAGGTAAAGCTGAGGGTCTCTTGGTAAAAATCCACCAGCGTCAACTCGAGGGAATCAGCTTTCTCGCCCAGCAGATACTGAGATGAATTCGCCTGGGGGTCCAGATCGACCAGTAAGGTTTTCTGTCCGGCGGAGGCGCTCAATGCCGCCAAATTACATGCAATGGTCGATTTGCCGACACCACCTTTTTGGTTGAAAATTACCCTTCGCATATACCCATCCTTATAACTTTATAAATGTAAATAGGATCCACGCTGCAGAGCATAGGCAATATGTTCACCTCGCGCCACCTGTTCAGAGGTGTAGTTTCGATCAACCGATAAGTCAATGCATGAAAAGGTCTGTGCATAGAAATTCCGGTAATCACTTTTGTTTTGCTCATTTGCTTAATACTGGTTTTTCTGATATGCGAAATTTGGTTTTTTACGGGATGCTGAATCCCGAATCGCAATCCGGCCGGACTCCAATCTGGCCGGGCCGCAATCTGGATGGATCAGATTTCCGGATGGATGATCAGCGTTGATTGACATCAGTCGTATACCCCCCACCGAACCGGTGCGGATCATCATCGGCGCCGGCGATCAGCGCTGGCCCGGGTGGATTGCCACCCACAAGGAAACGCTGGATCTGCTGCGGCCCGACGATTGGGAACGCAGCTTCGGCTGCCGCCTGGTGGATGCGTTGTTGTGCGAGCATGTGTGGGAGCACCTGACTGAAGCCGAGGGACGGTCAGCCGCCAGATTGTGTTACCGCTGGCTCAAACCGGGCGGCTATCTGCGTTGTGCGGTTCCCGATGCCAATTTCCCGGATGCGTCTTACCAGCGTAATGCCCGAATCGGCGGGCCGGGTCCTAAAAGCTACCCAGCCGCGGATCATAAAATCGTTTATGACTATCGACGCTTTGCAGAGGTCTTTGTTCAGGCGGGTTTTTCCGTTGACCTGTTGGAGTATTGCGACGAACAAGGCCGGTTTCATTACCACCAGTGGTCGCCGGAACAGGGTCCCATTTACCGTTCCCTGCGCCTGGACCGTCGCAATCCAGGAGGACAATTAGTATTCGTATCCCTGATCATCGATGCCAAAAAACCCGACTGACAGGCATTGTGGCATCCGGGCCCAGGGGTGTGGTTGAACCGCCGCCGATCCGCCAGCCAGGGCCCCATGGCCAAAATATAACTCCCCATGCAATTTCTTACCAACCATCTCAACCCGTTCTTCAAAGGAGGCACTTAAAATGGCCCAAATGACCCAACGCATGCAGGAATTGTTCAACACGGTTCGCACTGCGATACTTTCCACCGCCACTGCAGACGGAACGCCAAACGCCGTCCCAGTGGGTGCCAAGAAAATCATCGACGGCCAAACCATTCTCATCTCCGACCAGTTCTTCAACAAAACCCTGGCCAACATGAAAGCCAATCCCCAGGTGGCAGTAACATTCTGGGAAGGCCGTGAAGGCTATCAGCTCAAAGGCAACGTCACCATCGAAACCAGCGGCCAGCGCTATGAGGAAACGGCCCGATGGATCCAGGAGTTGAGCGAGAAGGCCGGTTTTCCCCTTAAGTCCAAAGGAGCGGTCATCCTTCACATCAAAGAGATTTTCGGCGTCTCACCGGGCCCGGGAGCCGGCAAGCAACTGGCATGATGTCCATTCGCAAGCCAGTGGACACAATCCAGATTGACAAAACAGATATTCGTTCACAGTTTGCGTTTTAATGACATCCCCCTGGCGACTGTGTTGGGGTGCTGAAAAAAGGAGAAGGGAGCGACCCATGCCGCAACGTAAAGAACACAATCGCCGTATCGTATTGGCACAGCGTCCTCAGGGCACGCCGGTGCCCGAAAACTTCCGTCTGGAGAAAGGGCCTGTGCCTGAACCGGCTGAGGGCCAGGTGCTGCTGCGCACCGAGTATCTCTCCCTCGATCCCTACATGCGGGGCAGAATGAGCGATGCACCATCCTACGCAGAACCGGTTGAGGTTGGCGAAGTGATGGTGGGTGGCACGGTTTGCCGGATTGAAGCATCCCGGCACCCTGACTATAAGGTGGGAGAGTGGGTCCTTGCCTATAGCGGCTGGCAGGATTATGCGCTTTCCGATGGTACCGGCCTGACCCGATTGGGGCAGAACCCCCAAAATGCCTCCTGTGCATTGGGAATATTGGGCATGCCGGGGTTTACCGCCTACATGGGACTGTTGGATATCGGCCG
>CAVONM010000024.1:0-205716 GCA_963697225.1 uncultured delta proteobacterium | reverse complement strand
GCGCCGACCGTGGCCAACGCCATCCCGAACCAGGCAGCGACAGCGGACACACCCTTTACCTTTACCTTTTCCGCCAACACGTTTGCCGATGTGGATGCGGGAGACATCTTAACCTACACCTCGGATGCATCCGGCTGGTTGTCGTTCGATGCCGCCACGAGAACCTTTAGCGGCACTCCGACCAACGGCGATGTGGGCACGGTCACCGTGACGGTCACGGCCGATGACGGCAACGGCGGCACGGTATCCGACACGTTCGATATCGTCGTCGGAAATTCCAATAATCCACCGACCATCGCCGGTCCCAACACGGGTGCGCTAACCAAGGATGTCGACCCGGATGGCGATGGGATGCTCGAGGTGGGCGGCGCGTTGACTATCAGCGATCTTGACCCCGCTGAATCCAGCTTTCAGGCGGCGACCGTGATTGGTGCATACGGCAGCCTGACCATCGATGCCGCCGGCAACTGGAACTATGCCGCGGACAACACCCAGGCGGTCATCCAGCAGTTGAACACGGGCGAAAGCATCAGTGACGTGCTGACGGTGACCACCGCCGACGGCACGACCCACAGCATCGTCATCACGATCAACGGGGCGACCACCATTGTTGACCAGGGGGGCGATGACCCCGGACCGGCCCCTCTTGCCGATCCGATCGAACCCGACCCTGAAGTGGAGCCCGAAATACCGCCGGAGGAGATTGTGCCGGTCGAAGATGAACTGCCGCCCCGCGAAGAACTGGCCGTCTCAGATACGCCTTCATCGAAGCTGCCCGTTATGACACCGCTGCAGTGGGCTGATCCGACCTATTTCGTGCCCACGATTTCCATGTTGACAACCGACAACGTGTTGGCGGCCGACGACGGTACA
Source organism: uncultured delta proteobacterium (assembly GCA_963697225.1). Classification (GTDB taxonomy): domain Bacteria; phylum Desulfobacterota; class Desulfobacteria; order Desulfobacterales; family Desulfosarcinaceae; genus Desulfosarcina. The sequence goes on along the minus strand of CAVONM010000024.1, from coordinate 204,843 downwards.
CCATCGGGCGTAGTCAGCATGGTCAAGTACCTGCAGCGGGAGCTGGCATCTGAGACCATCGAAGGGGTCGCCTCGACAGTAAGCGCGCTCTTTTCAGCCGAGGCCATGACCCAGACCCTGGATCACATCCAGCAGCAGCTTGGCGATACGCTGGAAGTGGACGGCAAGCGGGGCCAACTGATCATCGGGGCGGCCACGGGCCTGGGCGCGTCTGTGTTTGCCGGGTACGTGATCTGGGCCTTCCGCGGCTCCTCTTTGCTGCTGGGCGCGCTCACGGCGATGCCCATGTGGCGGTGCTTCGATCCATTGCCCGTTCTGATGGGCAGCGATAAAAAGCGCCGGGACCGCGACGAAGCGAAATCGACCGAGCCCGATTTGGACAAAGATGAAACCACGGTGCAGGAGCTGCTGGGTGAAGAACAGGCGGCGGCTGACACCGAAAGCTTGAACGGGAGAAAAGACTGACATGAAGCGACCTCGCATGAATCCGACCGTTCGATTGAGTTTGGGGCTTTCCCTGTTCGTCATGACACTTTTACTCGGTGTGGAGATGTTGGGGGTCCTTCCCGATCCGCAGCAGGCGATTCTGGATTCGCGCAAAAAGACCTGTGAGTCTCTGGCGGTGTATGCCGCGCTGGCCATTCAAAAGGGTGATTACCATGCCATCCAAACCACCATGGACGTGTTGAAGGAGAGGAATGAAGATATCCTTTCCACGGCCCTGCGCAGAGAAGATGGAAAAATCCTTGCGACGGCCGGTGACCATGAGCGTCACTGGGAGAACACCAAAGAGAATTTGTCAACCCAGCAAAACGTTCAGGTTCCCGTTTTCAAGGGCGAGCATCGCTGGGGCGCCTTCGAGGTGAGTTTTGCGTCCATGCATGCCCATGTGCTGGGTAGCCTGTGGGGCCGGCCAATGATCAAAATCATGGCGCTGGTCATTCCACTGGCTTTTCTTGGTTTCTTCCTGTTGATGAAAAAAACCCTGCGTCATTTAGACCCCTCGGCGGTCGTGCCGGAGCGGGTCAAGCTTACGCTGGACAGCCTTGTGGAGGGTGTGGTCCTCATGGATCACCAGGAACGCATCGTTTTAGCCAATAAGGCTTTCGAAAGAAATATGGGGGATGCAAAAACTCAATTTCTGGGGCGCAAGGCCTCGGAACTGAACTGGCGCTTTCCGCAAACCCGGGAGCGTGCCGTCGACTTCCCCTGGCGAAAGGCCATTAGCGAAGGTGTCAGCCAGTCGGCAATTCCCCTGAGCATGCAACGCGGTGGGGAAGAAATGCGCACCTTCATGGTCAATGGGGCGCCGATTGTCGATGCTCAGGGCAAAACCCGCGGCGCCCTGGCCACGTTCGATGATGTCACCCATATCGAGGCCCAGAATTCCAAGCTCCAAAAAATGCTCAACGCGCTCAAAGTGTCCCGCGATGAAATCCGCAGGCAAAACAGGGCCCTGCAGATCCTGGCGACCCAGGACCCGCTGACCGGATGCCTGAACCGCCGCGCGTTCTTTGAGCGATTCGAAATCGAGTTCCATCGGGCACGGCGATATGGCCACGATTTTGGTTGTATCATGGTTGACATCGATCATTTCAAATCGGTTAACGACAACCATGGCCATCCTGTGGGTGACAAGGTCCTCCAAAAAGTGAGCCACATCTTGCGTGACTGTTTGAGGGGCAGCGACGTGGTCTGTCGGTATGGCGGCGAAGAGTTTTGCCTCTCCTTGACCGAAACCGGCATGAAGGGCGCGATGAAAACAGCCGAACGTATTCGCCAAACCATTTCTGCCAATCCCATATTCGGGATCCAAGTCACCGTCAGCCTCGGGGTTTCTTCTTTGGAGCAGGCGCCCGGCAATCCCTCCGAACTGCTCAGTCAGGCTGACAAGGCGCTATACAAGGCCAAAAACGGCGGCAGAAACCGGGTGATCGAATACAGCAAGGCGATCGAAGACCGTTCTGAAAGCGGCACCGGTGATGGCGATGCCCGTGAAACAAAAACCACTGGCGCCAATGCACACATTCCTCACCACGTCGTCAAAGCTTTGATGCTGGCCCTGGAGCACCGGGATGTACCCACGGCGGAGCATTCCCGCAAAGTCGGCGACCTTTGCGTGGCGGCGGCCCAAGGTCTGATGTCAATCAACGAAATCGCCGTGCTCGAAATCGCCGGCCTCCTGCATGATATCGGCAAGCTCGGTGTGGCTGACTCCATTCTGCTCAAACCTGGGCCGCTTACGGAAGCGGAGTGGCTGATCATGCAGGATCACGAACGTCGCAGCGTCGACGTGATAGCGTCTACGTTCTCCTCCCCCGAATTGGTCAAAATCGTCAAATACCACAGCCACTGGTTCGACGGCAGCTCATCTACAGAAGCAGGTCAGCCCAAAGGAGAAGCAATTCCTTTAGGGGCAAGAATCCTCCAAATTGCCGATGCCTTCGATGCCATGGTCTCCCATCGGCCGTATCGGCGGGCCTGCAGTTATGAAGCGGCCTACGAGGAGCTTCGCCGCTGCGCCGGGACCCAGTTCGACCCGGAACTGGTCGAGCATTTCGTCGACGTGGTCAAGGCCCGCGACGAAAGCCGCAGGGAAGGGGTTTTGTCCGTTTCCAATTCGGTCAAATTAGAGATCGGGCGTGAAGTCGAGACCTTGCTCATCTCGGTGAACACCGCCTCCTGGGGAGACCTCTCCCTTTCAGCCGATCATCTGGCTACCCTGGCGGCCAAGTACGGCCTGGACCGGGTTGCTGAAGCCGCCAAGGAAATAAAACTCGCCGTCGTTGAAAACCGCGGCCAGATGGAGATCATGCAGCTGGCATCCAAACTGCTGGGCGTATGCGGACCCATTAAGGGGATCAATGTTCGGGAGGAGCAGGAGGATGAAATGGCGGCCTAATGAATACAAATAACAAAATTCAAACTACAAATAGCAAATAAATCTCAATAGCTAAAAAACAACAAGAAGAGAAATAACAAAAATCAAATAACAAATAACAAACAAATCTCAATACACAAAATACAAATAGCAAACAAATTACAAAATCCAAAAAACAACAAGAAGACAAATCACAAAATACAAATGACAAATAACAAACAAACCTCAATAAACAAAAATCAAATAACAAATGACAACTGAATTACAATGAATAAAATTCAAAACTCCAAACCTTACGACCTTGAAGAAAGGACGTTTCAATTTGCGAAAGCAATAAGGCTATTTATTAAAACATTGCAAAAGACAGCTGCCAATATCGATGATAGTAAACAATTGATTAGAGCCTCAGGTTCGGTCGGAGCGAATTACAGAGAGGCGAATGAATCATTAGGTAAAAAAGACTTTTTGATGCGGATCAAAATCAGTCGCAAAGAGGCAAAGGAAAGCGCCTATTGGCTGAGGCTGATTCATGAATCTAATGATTTAAAGAACAGCAATGATGCCGAGTTATTGATGCAAGAGGCCATTGAATTGACAAAAATACTTTCATCAATATTGGAGAAATCAAAATAGCATCGATGATAAACAGAAAATGATAAATCACAATTAACAAACAAATTACAAAAGAAAAATAACAAATAATAATTAAATCTCAATAACTAAAAAAAATAACAAATAAATTACAATATTCAAATGACAAAAAATAAATAGTAATGGCGAAAATACAAATTTCAAAAATTTATAATTTTTTAGAAATAACACTTGAAGAATTTTTTTCAATCATTGGATGTAGCAATTTGGAGCTTATTCGAAATTTAGGTATTGGAATTTGAGATTTATTTGAGATTTATGATTTGAGATTTGGGATTTGTTTTAAATTTGTATTTTGTAATTTGTTTATTCGGTGAGAACCATCTTAGTAGTGGGTAAATCGTGAAGAAACCGCGAATAAAAAGAGCATACCAATCCAACTCAGTCGGCATCCTACTCGAGCCGCTAGAGCCCCGTCTGCTCCTATCCGGAAGCTGGGGTGCGGGGGTGGAGGCTTCTCCTGCCGAATCCCAGGCCAACGAACCAGGCGGACTCGGCCAGGATATAGCTGTGCTGCATGCAGACGCCAACATTTCTGACCCACAGTCCTGGCAGCAACATCGGCTGCAGATCATCGGGCGCGTCGATTTGCTGGCTAATGCACCCGTGCTGAATGGTTTTCCGGAAGGTAAAGCCACAGGCGATGGTGAATTGGGTACGTCGACTGACGCACCCTCATCGTCAGTGAACGTGGTCAGGTCGAGGGAGCTCGTGTTTGTGGATACCGGTATCCAGAATTACGCGCAATTGATCGACGATATCATGGCCAACGCCGATGACCATCGTTCGGTAGAGGTGATCGTATTGGAGGCTGATCGTGATGGTGTGGACCAGGTCAGCCGGGCGTTGGCCGACCGGCAGGACCTGGATGCGATCCATTTTCTCACCCACGGGGATGCGGACGGGATAACGCTCGGAGCCACGCGACTGGACGGTGATTCTGTCCAGGCCTATGCAAACGATATTGCCGGCTGGAAGGACTCTTTGGCGCCCCAGGGCGACATCCTCTTTTACGGCTGTGACCTGGCAGGTGGAGAGGTCGGGCAGACGCTGCTGACCAGAATTGGCGCGTTGTCCGACGCCGATGTGGCCGCCAGCGACGATCTCACCGGCAGTACCTGGCTGGGCGGTGACTGGGACCTGGAATACAGGCAAGGCGATATTGAAAGCCAGCTGGTCCTCAACTCCACGGCTCAGCAGCGCTGGTCCGGAGTGCTTGCGGCCTTCATCGTCGACACGACGGCGGACACCGTCGATGCCAACCCCGGTGACGGTGTGGCCGAAGACGCTTCCGGGAATACCTCATTGCGGGCGGCCATCATGGAGGCCAATGCGCTGGGCGGCAGTCACTCGATCGCTCTCGGAAGCGACAACTACGATCTTTCTATCGCAGGAGCTTCAGAAGATCTGGCGGCGACCGGCGATCTCGATATTACCACCGATATCACCATCACCGGTGCCGGTGCTAACCAGACCACTATCGATGGCGCTGATCTGGATCGCGTGTTCGACGTGCGATCCGGCACCGTGACGCTATCCGGCCTCACCATCCAGAACGGGACCGCGGGCCTTGGTGGGGGCATCGACACCCAGTCCGCATCGAATTTAACCTTGGAGTCCGTCCGGCTCACTGCGAATACCGCAACGGACGGAGGTGGCGCCATCTATGCGCGCGGTGTGCTGAACCTGGATCGTGTGCTTGTGGACAACAACACTGCGACCAACAATGGCGGCGGCTTGCGCTTCTCCGTCGGCAGTGTGGGGACGATCACTAACTCCACTTTGAGCGGTAACCAGGCTGGTGCCAATGGAGGAGCTATTCATATCTTCAATAGTCCTGTTGACATCGTCAACAGCACCATCGCGTTCAATTCGGCCGGTTCGAGTGGCGGCGGCATCAATTCCGGAGGCAGTACCCCCCCCACACTTGTCAATAGCATTCTCAGTGACAACAGCGGCGGAAACGTCAGTGGCGGCGTGACGTCGCTTGGCTACAACATAGACTCCGATGGAACGGCGGGTTTCGCGAACACCGGGGACCAGAGCGGCATCGACCCGCTGCTCGGCGGGTTGGCCGACAACGGCGGCGACCTGATGACCCACGCCCCGGCAGCGCCCGAGGCGATCGATGCGGCCGACCGGACCCTTTCACCGACCACCGATGCACGCGGCTTCCTGCGAGGGGACGGCAGCCCGGATATCGGCGCATATGAAGTTGGCACAAGCGCCTCTGCTACTGCCGACTATCTCGACCAATTTAACGCCCTTTCCTATAATGGTGATGACGGTGCATTGCCTTGGAGCAACGACTGGCAGGAAATAGGCGAATCTGATGGTGCCTTTTTTAGCGGGCCGGGTGTCAGCGTATACAATCGTCTGTCATGGGGTCAAGGGTTGTATCTCTTTAATGCCCCTGTTGGCGCCTGGCGAGAAGCTAACCTTTCTGGTGCGGGGTCGGCAACCTTAAGTTTTGACTGGGCGGCGGCAAGCCTCGGAGCCTCCGATTCTATTACTGTCGAAATCTCAACCGATGGGGGTAATAACTGGGATGTAATTGACAACTTTGGGTCGGACAGTGCTTTGCAAAGTATCAGTTATGATATCAGTGCCTATATCGACAGTAACACCCGGATTAAATTTGAATCAACAATCCTGAATGGAGAGTTTTTTGTTGATAATGTCCGTATCAATCTAACTGCGGCGACGCCAACAACCACCACGCTGACGCCGCTCAAGGACACCTACATTGACAGTACGAACGCGGGTAGCAACTTCGGTTCTGATACCGTGATCCGCGTGGACGAATCCACCGGCGGGCTGGGTGACGGCCGGGTGCTGATGCAGTTTGATCTTGGCTCTGTCCCGGTAGGTGCAAAAATCACCAGCGCCATCCTGCAGGTGGAGGCTACCGGCAAGACGGGCACTGCGGTCGAGACATCCGTTATCGACGTCTACGAGGTCACCGAGGCCTGGGACGACAATACCGCCACGTGGCTTTTCCCGTGGAGTGGTGAACCTGGTGCACCCGATACCAGCCCGTCCAGTCCTCCTTCGCTCGAGGCTTCCGGTGTCGGCGGTCACAGCTGGGACGTGACGGCCCTGGTACAGGACTGGGTCTCGGGAACCAAGACCAATAATGGCCTGATGCTCGCCGGTGTCGATACCGGCACCGTTGTATTCGACTACGCCAGCAGCGAGTCGGCTACACCGCCACAACTGATCGTGACCTACAGCGGTGGCACCGCGACTGTCACTAATACGGCGGCGTTGTGGATGTCGACGACCGGCAACGTCGGCCCCAGCGGTGCGCCGGGATTGAACGCGTGGGAAAACGGTGAAGTGATCGAATTGGCGGATCCCAACCTGCAGTTCGCCCCGGGGACGACCAATGGCACATTTTCGTCTGTTGCAAACCTGGAAGCACTTGCCGGCACCAACCTGGACGTCGATGCCCTGCACTATGTGACGCGCAGCATCACGCTCGGCACAACTCACACCATTGACCTGCAGCCGGGCGACCTGCTGTTCTCCACGAACGGTCTCGAAACCATTGCTTCTTTGGGCAGTGTTCAGCGGGATGATATCATTCTGTTCCGTCCGGATACTCCTGGTGATTACAGCAGCGGGACCTTTGCGTACGTGCTGCAGGGGCCGATTGGGGGTGTGGATCTGAAGTCTTTCACGCTGATTGAGCAGGACACGACATTCGGTGACACCACGCTGCAGGCGGGTTACTTCCTGTTCAGCCAGGAGGTCGGCAGCGGCAACGATATCTACGTCTACCACACTGTTGATGTGGGAGACGGCACAACGGCCGGCACGTCTGAACTATTGATAAGCGGAAGTGATGTTGGTATCACCGCGGCGATCAGCGGTCTGGAGTTGCTTGAAACGAACACGACCCTGGGTGACGAGACACTTGCGGCCGGTGAATTGTTGGTTTCGGTCGATGCTTTGGACAACCTCATCGGGACGAGTGGTATTACGGCCGATCAGCGGGATATCTTTCGCCTGCAGGTGGTGAAGACGACAGCGGTGACCGGAACGTCGGTAGCGGATGCCGCCTTGTTGATGGATGGAGCGCCGTTGAGTCTGGACAGCAACGAAGAAGACCTGGATGCACTAACTGTCGTTTCCAGCGGCAACCCAACGGCTACACCGAGCAGCGAACTGACCGTTACGACCGTTGACGATGTGGCCGATGGCGATACGTCCTCCGTTGCCGCCCTGATCGGCGACCCGGGTGCCGACGGCGAGATCTCCCTGCGCGAGGCGATCATCGCCGCCAACAACACCGCCGGCCTGAACACGATTGAGTTCGACATCACTGGATCGGGCCCGCACACCATCGACCTCAGCGCGGCACTGCCCAATATCACCGGGACGATCGTCATCGACGGTACCAGCGAGCCGGACTATGGCAGTGCACCGGTTGTCCGGATCGATGGCTCGGCGTTGACGAGCGAAGATGCGCTCCGACTCGAGCATGGCAGCACGGGTTCGACGATCCGCGGGCTTTCCGTCACCGGGTTCTCCGGCGGCGATGCCATTGAGATCCGCTCCGATTACAACACCATTGTCGGCAACTATCTAGGCCTGGCGACCAATGGCACAACCGTGGCCGGCAACGATGTCGGGGTCATGCTGCGTGACGGGGCTGACTTTAACACCATCGGTGGTTCCGACGCGGTCGACCGCAACCTCATCAGTGGCAACATCTACGCCGGCGTGGCGATTTGGGAAGTCGGCACGGACGAGAACCGGGTCGTCGGCAACTGGATCGGCCTCGATAAAAACGGCGATGTGGTTTCCGCCGGAGATCACGGTGTCGTGATTTGGGACGGGCCGTACAACAACCAGGTCGGCGGTGACAACCCCGGCGAGGGCAACCGCATCGCCGGGCACAACAATGGTGTAGTGGTCGACGACAACACCGGTGCAGATCCACTCGATAACGCCATCCTGGGCAACGAGATCTTTGCCGTCAACGAGATGGCCATCGATCTTGACAATGAACAGGTCACCACCAACGACGCTGGCGACGGTGACAGCGGCCCCAACGACCTGCTCAACCATCCCGAGCTGACCGGCGTCACGCAGGATGGTGCGGACCTCGACATCGACTTCGACCTCGACGTCGAGCTGGCCGGCGACTACCGCATCGAGTTCTTCGAAAATCCGGCTGGCATCGGCGGCGTCGGCCTCGGAGAGGGGCAGGTCTTTCTCGGTGCCGTGACCGTGACCCATGCCGGCAGCGGCTCCCAATCGTTCAGCGAAACCCTGATCGGTGTGACCGCCACGGCGATTGGCAGCGTGACGGCCACCGCAACCGAAGATCTGGGTGGCGGCAGCTATGGCAGCACGTCGGAATTTTGCGCACCCGGGCCGGTCAATAGCGAGCAGGTGCTGGCGGTCAACACGGGCACGACAGTCGCCGAGGGCAGTACGAGCAATCTGATTACGACGGCCATGCTTGAAACCACCGATGTGGACAACACCGTCGTCCAGCTGGTCTACACGGTGACCACTGCTCCGGTCAACGGTACCTTGTACCTGAGTGGTGTCGCCCTTGCATCCACGGGCACCTTTACTCAAGACGATATCAACAACAATCGCATCACCTATGACCACGACGGCAGCGAGAACTTTACCGACAGCTTCGATTTTGAAGTCGACGACGGGGAGGGTGCAGTAACCAGCGATACCTTCAGCATCACGATCACGCCGGTCAACGATGCACCGACGGCGACCAACCTGACCAGTACGAGTGCCTATAACGAAGGTGATGCATCCGTGGCGATCACCGACATCGTGGTGTCCGATGTGGATACGGGTGAGACGATCACGGCCACGCTGACCCTGGCCGATACCAGCGCGGGCAGTCTTTCTGCCAACGACGGTGCCACCTATACCGCCGGCACGGGTGTGTGGACGATCACGGACACGGTGGCCAACGTGAATCTGGCCCTGGCCAACCTGGTGTTCACGCCAGCCGTCAACAACGATGTGGACACGACCATCGGCGTGGTGATCGACGACGGCGACGAAGACGCCAGCGGGCCGCTGACCGGCACCATCACCCTCGACGTCACGCCGGTCAACGATGCGCCGACGGCGACCAACCTGACCAGTACGAGTGCCTATAACGAAGGTGATGCATCCGTGGCGATCACCGACATCGTGGTGTCCGATGCGGATACGGGTGAGACGATCACGGCCACGCTGACCCTGGCCGACACCGCCACGGGCAGTCTTTCGGCCAACAATGGGGCCACCTATACCGCCGGCACGGGTGTGTGGACGATCACGGACACGGTGGCCAACGTGAATCTGGCCCTGGCCAACCTGGTGTTCACGCCAGCCGTCAACAACGATGTGGACACGACCATCGGCGTGGTGATCGACGACGGCGACGAAGACGCCAGCGGGCCGCTGACCGGCACCATCACCCTCGACGTCTCCCCGGTCAACGATGCACCGACGGCGACCAACCTGACCAGTACGAGTGCCTATAACGAAGGTGATGCATCCGTGGCGATCACCGACATCGTGGTGTCCGATGTGGATACGGGTGAGACGATCACGGCCACGCTGACCCTGGCCGATACCAGCGCGGGCAGTCTTTCGGCCAACAATGGGGCCACCTATACCGCCGGCACGGGTGTGTGGACGATCACGGACACGGTGGCCAACGTGAATCTGGCCCTGGCCAACCTGGTGTTCACGCCAGCCGTCAACAACGATGTGGACACGACCATCGGCGTGGTGATCGACGACGGCGACGAAGACGCCAGCGGGCCGCTGACCGGCACCATCACCCTCGACGTCACGCCGGTCAACGATGCACCGACGGCCAGCGGCACCTTCACCATGCCGGCCACGGATGAAAACACCACCAGCACCGCCGTTCAGGTCGGTGCCATGCTTGCCGACGCTTCTATTACTGCCAACGATCCGGATGGTGACATGCTGGGCATCGCCGTGTTGGCCAAGACCGGCTTGGGCAATTGGCAGTACTCCACCAACGGGGCCAGCGGCTGGACCGATTTTGGCACGGTCAATCCCAATGCCGCCTTGCTGCTGTCAGAGACCACATGGGTGCGCTATGTTCCCGATGGCGTAAATGGAGAGGCTGTGGGGTTTGACTTCAAGACCTGGGATCAAACAGCGGGTAGTGCATCCATTAATGGAACGCCGGAGCTGGCTGACACGGTGCCTGCCTCCGGTGGTACCGGCACTTTCTCAAATGGAGCGGCCGATGTCACCCTGACCGTCTCCCCGGTCAACGATGCACCGACGGCGACCAACCTGACCAGTACGAGTGCCTATAACGAAGGTGATGCATCCGTGGCGATCACCGACATCGTGGTGTCCGATGTGGATACGGGTGAGACGATCACGGCCACGCTGACCCTGGCCGATACCAGCGCGGGCAGTCTTTCGGCCAACAATGGGGCCACCTATACCGCCGGCACGGGTGTGTGGACGATCACGGACACGGTGGCCAACGTGAATCTGGCCCTGGCCAACCTGGTGTTCACGCCAGCCGTCAACAACGATGTGGACACGACCATCGGCGTGGTGATCGACGACGGCGACGAAGACGCCAGCGGGCCGCTGACCGGCACCATCACCCTCGACGTCACGCCGGTCAACGATGCGCCGACGGCGACCAACCTGACCAGTACGAGTGCCTATAACGAAGGTGATGCATCCGTGGCGATCACCGACATCGTGGTCAGCGATGCGGATACGGGTGAGACGATCACGGCCACGCTGACCCTGGCCGACACCGCCACGGGCAGTCTTTCGGCCAACGACGGTGCCACCTATACCGCCGGCACGGGTGTGTGGACGATCACGGACACGGTGGCCAACGTGAATCTGGCCCTGGCCAACCTGGTGTTCACGCCAGCCGTCAACAACGATGTGGACACGACCATCGGCGTGGTGATCGACGACGGCGACGAAGACGCCAGCGGGCCGCTGACCGGCACCATCACCCTCGACGTCACGCCGGTCAACGATGCTCCGACGGCGACCAACCTGACCAGTACGAGTGCCTATAACGAAGGCGATGCCTGCGTGGCGATCACCGACATCGTGGTCAGCGACGTGGATACGGGTGAGACGATCACGGCCACGCTGACCCTGGCCGATACCAGCGCGGGCAGTCTTTCGGCCAACAATGGCGGCCACCTACACCGCCGGCACGGGTGTGTGGACGATCACGGACACGGTGGCCAACGTCAATCTGGCCCTGGCCAACCTGGTGTTCACGCCAGCCGTCAACAACGATGTGGACACGACCATCGGCGTGGTGATCGACGACGGCGACGAAGACGCCAGCGGGCCGCTGACCGGCACCATCACCCTCGACGTCACGCCGGTCAACGATGCGCCGACGGCCAGCGGCACCTTCACCATGCCGGCCACGGATGAAAACACCACCAGCACCGCCGTTCAGGTCGGTGCCATGCTTGCCGACGCTTCTATTACTGCCAACGATCCGGATGGTGACATGCTGGGCATCGCCGTGTTGGCCAAGACCGGCTTGGGCAATTGGCAGTACTCCACCAACGGGGCCAGCGGCTGGACCGATTTTGGCACGGTCAATCCCAATGCCGCCTTGCTGCTGTCAGAGACCACATGGGTGCGCTATGTTCCCGATGGCGTAAATGGAGAGGCTGTGGGGTTTGACTTCAAGACCTGGGATCAAACAGCGGGTAGTGCATCCATTAATGGAACGCCGGAGCTGGCTGACACGGTGCCTGCCTCCGGTGGTACCGGCACTTTCTCAATGGAGCGGCCGATGTCACCCTGACCGTCTCCCCGGTCAACGATGCACCGACGGCGACCAACCTGACCAGTACGAGTGCCTATAACGAAGGTGATGCATCCGTGGCGATCACCGACATCGTGGTGTCCGATGTGGATACGGGTGAGACGATCACGGCCACGCTGACCCTGGCCGATACCAGCGCGGGCAGTCTTTCGGCCAACAATGGGGCCACCTATACCGCCGGCACGGGTGTGTGGACGATCACGGACACGGTGGCCAACGTGAATCTGGCCCTGGCCAACCTGGTGTTCACGCCAGCCGTCAACAACGATGTGGACACGACCATCGGCGTGGTGATCGACGACGGCGACGAAGACGCCAGCGGGCCGCTGACCGGCACCATCACCCTCGACGTCACGCCGGTCAACGATGCGCCGACGGCGACCAACCTGACCAGTACGAGTGCCTATAACGAAGGTGATGCATCCGTGGCGATCACCGACATCGTGGTCAGCGATGCGGATACGGGTGAGACGATCACGGCCACGCTGACCCTGGCCGACACCAGCACGGGCAGTCTTTCGGCCAACAATGGGGCCACCTATACCGCCGGCACGGGTGTGTGGACGATCACGGACACGGTGGCCAACGTGAATCTGGCCCTGGCCAACCTGGTGTTCACGCCAGCCGTCAACAACGATGTGGACACGACCATCGGCGTGGTGATCGACGACGGCGACGAAGACGCCAGCGGGCCGCTGACCGGCACCATCAGCCTCGACGTCACCCCGGTCAACGTCGAGCAGGTGCTGACGGTCAATACCGGCGCTACCGTGCTGGAAGGCAGCAGCGGCAATATCCTGGCTGCCGCCATGCTGGCCACCACCGATGCCGACAACACGGCCGATCAGTTGATCTATACGATTACTGTCGCTCCGGCCAACGGCACCTTGCGTCTGAGCGGTGTGGCCCTCGTCGCCACGGACACCTTCACCCAGGACGACATCGACAATGACCGGGTGACCTTCGATCACGACGGTTCCGAGACAGTCGGCGACGGCTTCGCCTTCAGTGTGGACGACGGGGTCGGTGTTGCCAGCAGCGGAAGCTTTGCTATTACGGTCACCCCGGTCAACGATGTGCCCACGATTTCCCTGATCAATACGACGACCACGCTTGCAGACAACACGGATACCAGTTCGGCCATCAAGGTGGCCGACATCGTAATTGCCGACGATGCCATGGGCATCAACAGCTTGTCCATCAGCGGCGCCGATGCCGGTATGTTCGAGATCGTCGGCGGGAACGCACTGTATTTGAGGGCCGGCGCCCTTCTCGATGCCGTGAGCAACCCGAACCTGGATGTGACCGTGGCGGTGGACGACACCGCTGTGGGTGGAGTGCCGGATGACTGGGCATTCCAAACCATCTCGGTGACTGCCGCGGTTGCTGCAACGCCACCTCCAACCACAACGGTGGTAGACAATCCTACAGACAGCGGGGACACGGTAGAACCTGGGCCCGACAAACCTGCGGAGACGATCGAACCCATCGCCGAACCGGAGGCGGAACCGGTAGAGACTGTACCCGAAGCAGTCGCCACGCCGGTGACCGGTATTGACGTCCAGGCACCCGTGTCGCAGGCCGGCAGTTTCGTTGCGGCGCGAACCCCGTATTTGATCAAAGCCGTCGGTCAATTTACTCGGATGCTGGCAACGGACACCACGGTGAAAGCGATCGTACAGCGCCAGTTCAGACAAACCAAGCGTTTTGCGGGAAGCCGAACCCACAGACAAGGTCTCACAACAGGCGGATCAACAGGCAGACCTGCGCCATCGGATGGCGGCGCGCGCCTACCTGAACATGGTCAATTCCCTGGACGAGGTAAAAAAAGAGATGGCCGGTGAGATTGCTCTTCAATAAAACGGTTCTGGGTTCCGCCATCGCCGTGTCCACGGGCCTGTCGGTGGGCTATGTCATCTGGCTGATCCGGGGCGGCATGCTGCTCAGTTCTCTGCTCTCCTCGATTCCCGCCTGGCAGATCCTGGATCCGCTGCCGGTTCTGGCGGGAAGAAAAGGCGAAGACGATCTCGATGACGATGAATCCCTGGCGTCCATCATCGACCGTAAGCCAGAGGCAAAAGCGCCTAAAAAGAAACCCACGGGAGCAGTGTTGGCAAACCAAGGAGAAACATAACAGGCCATGAAACGATTGAATGTCAAACACCGGGTAGTCATCGGGCTTTTAGGCTTGACGATCAGTGTTGTCATGCTGGCCTTTTTTCTCGGTATTGTGCCAGACAGCGCCATTGCCGTGCGACAGGGGCGTACGGCGTTGGCCGAGGCCATCGCCGTGCATACGACATCGGCCGTGCTGTCCACCGATTTCCAGTACCTGAAAAACGATTTTGAGCTGTTGGTAAACAGAAACCCCGATCTGTTGTCGCTGGGCCTGCGCCGGCACGACGGGGCGGTACTGGTCACGACACCCGGGCATGCCGATCGTTGGCAGGCAATGAGCGGTGAACATTCAATGGACACACAGGTGCGGTTGCCCATATGGTCCGGCGAGCAGAAATGGGGGCAGTTGGAGCTGCGTTTCGAGGCCCTGGACCCCGGTGGTTTCATCGGGCTGACCCAACCTCCGATGCTTCGGATGATTGGGTTCATGGGCCTGCTCTGCTACGTCGGCTTTTACTTCTATCTGGGCAAGGTGCTGCGACAACTGGATCCGTCCCGGGCCATTCCGGGACGGGTTCGCTCGGCCCTGGACACATTGGCCGGAGGCCTTTTGGTGCTGGATCACAAAGAGCAGATTGTGCTGGCCAACAAATCTTTCGCGACCATGCTCGGCAAGGCCTCGGACAATCTTCTCGGGTACCGTGCCGGTGACCTTCCCTGGATGGATAAAAAGGGCAAGAAAATCAAGCCACCCGACCGACCCTGGGTGCAGGCACTGACGAGCGGTGAAGCCCAGATCAACCGTAGCCTGCGACTGCGCCGCGCGAACCGGACCTGGTTGACCTTCAATGTCAACTGCTCCCCGGTACTGGGTGCCGGCGGCAAATATGCCGGCGTGCTGGTCAGTTTCGACGATATCACCCAGCTGGAAAACAAGGAGATCGAGCTGCGCCAGTCCAAAGAGCAGGCCGAAGCCGCCAACCAGGCCAAGAGCGCCTTTCTGGCCAACATGAGCCATGAAATCCGTACGCCCATGAACGCCATCCTCGGTTTCACGGAAATCCTCAAACGGGGATTCGGAAAAGACCCGGCGGACAGCCTGCGGTACCTCAATACCATTCACGCCAGCGGCACCAACCTGCTGGAACTGATCAACGATATCCTGGATCTGTCCAAGGTCGAATCCGGTCAGCTGGAAATGGAGGCGGCCTGGGCCGAACCCCACCGGATCATCCACGAGGTGCTGCAGATGCTGGGACTCAAGGCTCAGGAGCAGGGGATCCGGCTGACCTTCGAGGCACACAGCGCCCTGCCGCAGCAGATCCAGACCGACCCGGCGCGCTTTCGGCAGATTATCTTCAACCTGGTGGGCAACGCCATCAAGTTTACCGAGCAGGGCCAGGTCACGGTGGCCTGCCGTTTCAAGCCATCTTCTTCCAAGCCCTTATTGCTCGTCGATATCACCGACAGCGGCATCGGCATTGCCGCGGATAAAATCGAAACCATCTTCGACCCGTTCACCCAGGCCGACTCGGCGATCACGCGCCGTTTCGGCGGAACCGGGCTGGGCCTTTCCATCAGTCGCAAGTTTGCCCGCGCATTGGGCGGCGACATCACGGTCAAGAGTGAGACGGGCAAGGGCAGCACCTTCACGGTGGCCGTGGCCACCGGTGATATTCAAGCGGTGCCACTCCTGCAGCCGGACGAGGTGGAGAAAGCAGCGCAGGTGCAGGTTGTCACGGAACAGGCAGCCTGGCAGTTCCCCGAGGCGCGTGTATTGGTGGTGGATGACGGTGCCGAAAACCGGGAACTGCTCAAGCTGCTGCTGCAGGACGCCGGGCTGATGGTGGACGAGGCGGAGAACGGTCAGGTGGGGGTGGAAAAAGCCACAGGCCAGCGGTACGACGTGATTCTCATGGACGTCAATATGCCCGTCATGGACGGGTTCAGCGCAACCCGAAAGCTCAGGCAGCAGGGTATCGAGACACCGATCATCGCATTGACCGCCAACGCCATGGCCGGTTATGAGCAGGAGTGTCTGGACGTGGGCTACTCCGGATATCTCTCCAAACCGGTCGATCTGGATCGCTTTATGGCGCTGATGGCGGAACTGCTGGGGGGGCGACAGGTATCCTCCAAAACGGCAGTGGCTGCCGTTTCGGCTGCGGCGTCCGCACCCGACAGCAGCGTGAACCAATCCCCGACAGCAGACACCGCACCCATCCATTCCACACTGCCGGAAGGGAATGAAAAATTTCGCAAGTTGATCGCTCAATTTGCCCTGCGGTTGGAAGAACGCTTGAAAATCGTGGCGCGGTCCCTGGCACAGGGCAACCGCCAGGAGATCGCCGATTTTGCCCACTGGCTCAAGGGTGCCGGCGGGACCATCGGTTTCAACGAATTCACGGTGCCGGCGGGCAACCTTGAAAAACTCGCCAAGAACGGTAGCAGCGACGCCGATATTCAGCAGTCGATCGAATGCCTGAACGGGCTGGCGGCCCGTCTGGTGGTTCCCGGCGCCGGGCCGATGGATGCGGTGGCACCATCCGGCACCACCCCACCAGAGCCATCAGGCATACCGGTGGTGGCGACCGGCAGACCGGAACCGGCGACCCGCCAACCCGTGACGTCGCGGTTGGCATCCATGCCCCAATTCCAGAACGTGATTGCCAAGTTTGCCGACAAGCTCAACGCAGAGTTGGTCAAGGCCCAATCGGACCTGGACGCTGGCAACCTGGAAGAGCTGGCCCTGTTTGCGCACTGGTTAAAGGGATCAGGCGGCACGGTGGGTTTCGACGATTTCACCAAGCCTGCCGCCCGGCTGGAAACCTTTTCCAAAACCGCACAACCGGAGCAGGCCGGCCAGGTGCTCGAGCAGGTGAAGCACCTCTCGGAGGCCATCGTACTGCCGGGAGGGTCAGTGGAGAACGCAACCGGGCTCGGAATCAGCAGCAGCACAGCCATCGGCTACAGTAGACTCTAAGCGGGATCAGAGCAGGTTCAAAGGTTCAGGGTTCAGAGGTCGGAAGTCTGAGGTCGGAGGCTCTGAGGTCTGACGCTCAAAGCTCTGAGGTCAGAAGCTCGAACCAGGATCGGAGGTCGGAGGTCGGAACCCAGAACCCGGAACCAGAGAAACTTAATAAAATTTCAAAAGGCAAATCACAAAAGACAAACAAACGACAATACTCAAACTCAAAATTCCAAACTCTGTTGGTATGTGGCCTTGTTTGAGATTTAACAATTGGAATTTGGAATTTGTTTGGAAATTGTGATTTGAAGTTTTTGATTTTTCTGAGTTTGAACCCAGAACGCCAAACCAACCCAGAACGCTGAACCCCGAACCCAGAACGCAGAACCCCAAAACCTTCGAACGCTTTCCATTCCCAATCTCAAAAAAATACAAACCAATAATTTAGCATTTACGATGTTACTCACCGATATTTATTTGTTATTTGTCTTTTGGATATTTGGAAGACAAGCGCGTGTCTGTCCAGCGCAGAGGAACTATTTGTGAGATCAACAAAACTGATGATTTTTCGCTCAGGTATACGCTTGAAATGCCGACAATACAATTGTGAGCATCTATCGTGTAAGGTGCCACAACCCCATTCATGGGCAGGAATAAAATAGGAAACAGGCAGACATGCAATCAGCGATAGCAAAAGAGGATCCATCGGAGCGACAGGTCGCGCCGGCTTTTCAAGAGGATAAGGATCAGCTGTTAAATGCCAGCATCTTCATCGTGGACGACGAGTCCACCACCATGGAAGTGGTCAAGGCCTATCTGGAGGAGACGGGCTATCGCAACTTCGTTTTGATTGAAGAGTCGATCCACGCCCTGGCCACCCTGGAACGACAGCGGCCCGACCTGCTGTTGCTCGACCTGAAAATGCCGCAGGTGTCGGGTTTCGACCTGTTGAAAGACATCCGGCTGCATCCGAAACTCAGCCACCTGCCCGTCATCATCTTGACGTCATCGTCAGACAACCAGGATAAATTGCATGCCCTGGACCTCGGCGCCACCGATTTTTTGGCCAAACCGGTGGATTCGAGCGAACTTCGGCTGCGCGTGCGCAATACCCTGGCTGCCAAGGCATACCAGGATCGGCTCACTTTTTACGACCCGTTGACCCGGTTGCCCAACCGGCACCTGTTTATGGAATCCCTGGACTGGGGCTTGACCTCGGCCCGAGACGACGAGGAAAAACTGGCACTGATGTGTATCGAGTTGGACCAATTCGACAAGATCCGCGATACCATGGGGCTATTGGCCGGCGACGAGATCCTGCGGCAGTTTACCCTGCGTTTCCAAAAGGTCATCAAAGGCATCGATATGATGGGGCGGATGGAGGTCGATGAATATGTCCCGGTCAATCTGTTCCGTCTCGACGGCGGCGTGTTCACCCTGATTCTGCACCGCATCCATAGCGAACGCGATGCAGCCGGGGTCGCAGCGTGTCTGTTGGAAGCCGTTCGATCCGTGCTGCTGGTTAAAAACACCGAGCTTTACCTGACGGCCAGCATCGGCATCGCGACCTACCCCACGGAAGATGGCGACAGCCACTCCATGCTGCAACTGGCTTCGAGTGCCAAGGATCATGTCAAGGCCAATGGCGGGGGGTCCTTTCAATTTTCTTCGCGCCGGATAAACACCCAGTATCAGCAGCGCCTCAGTCTTGAAGCCAGGCTGCGCAAAGCCTTGGATCGCAATGAATTGATCCTGTACTATCAACCCAAGGTAGATGTTCAAACCAATCGCATTGCGGGTGTCGAGGCCCTCCTGCGTTGGCAGGTCAATGAAGCGACCATGATACCACCGGACAAGTTTATCCCCATTGCAGAGGAGACCGGTCTGATTATTCCCATCGGGCAATGGGTGATGGGCGAGGCCTGCAGGCAGTTGTCAGCCTGGCAGCGGGTCGGCAAATCGCCCATCGGTATGGCCGTCAATCTATCTCCAGCTCAATTTCAGAACAAGCAGATGCCCGATGTTTTCCAACAGATCATCAAAAATAGCGGCGTATCCCCGCAATTTTTGACCCTCGAGGTCACCGAGAACATGTTTTTAGACGATATCGATCGAAAAATTGCATCCATGCATCGCCTGAAGGACCAAGGCATCAAATTGGCCCTCGATGATTTTGGAACCGGGTATTCTTCCCTGAGCTATCTGAAAAAACTACCCTTGGACGAACTGAAAATCGATCGCTCTTTTTTTATCGATCTGTTTAAAGACGCCAAAAGCAGCGCACTCGTCTCTACCATGATTTATCTGTCGCGCAGCCTGAACTTGACCACGGTTGCCGAGGGTGTGGAGACAGATGAACAGCTGTCTTTTCTGAAAAAGGGTGCCTGTGACCTATACCAGGGCTACCTGTTCAGCCGGCCGCTGCCACCCGATCAGCTGTTCGAGATGCTGCCTCCCGCCAATGGATAGCGGTGGGTTGTCGACAGACAGTGGCCCACTGGGCGGCAGCCGCTGCAGCGCTATTCGATGCGAAACAGGTGCGTTGGACCGCGACAGCGAGCGCTAACCCCGCCGCTTGGGGTGGGGTTAGCGAGCGAACAGGAAATCGATTTTTCACCCCTGTCAGTTCCCCATGGATAAGTGAACCGCAGGTGTCAAATTACTGGCATAAAATAAAACGTGAAACGCTGGTCGAAAACAAACTATTGAATATATTAAGTATAACATTGTTTACTGTGTTGGCATTTGATTTGCTAGGTCATTGGGAACCAATTGTTACCGATGATCATCGCCTGAAAACGGTGAATCGAAAAGGATAATACGCGTATGAAAGGACCTGCGAGGATTACCAGATTCAGAACCGCTTATTTTTCGGCCGTGCTCATCGGCCTGATGATGGGTACCCCTGTGTTGACCCGCGCAGAGGCGTTGCAGGGCATCACGGCCCCCAATGCCGACATCACGCTCTCTTTTGTCGTGGCGGGCCGGGTCAGTGATGTTCTGGTCCAGCCCGGGACGACGGTCGAAAAGGACCAGCCGCTCGTGCACCTTTTCGATGAACCCGAGAAAATCCAATGCCAGCAGTTGAAAATGCTGTCGGAGGACCGGACCAAAATCCATGCCGCACAGGCGGAGTTGGCCCAAAAGCAGGTGGATCTTAAAAAACTGGAGCAGGCCAAGGCGAAAGGTGCGGCCAGCGTCTGGGAAGTCGAACATCTATACCTCAACGTCCGCATCGCCGAGCTGTCCCTTCAATCGGCGGTCCTCGAGCAGCAGCAGTATCGGCAGCGCTATGATCATGCGAGCAGCCAATTGCTGCGCATGCGCCTGGACGCGCCGATTGCCGGGCTGGTTGAAGAGGTCAGCGTCGAGGTGGGGGAATCCATCGGGACCCTCGGGCCGGTCGTCAGGATCGTCCAGAACGATCCGCTCTGGATCGATGTGCCCGTGCCCCTGGCCCAGGCCCGGGACCTGACGCTGGGTCAGGATGTCTGGATCACGTTTCCCGGTGCCACCCGCGACGCGTCGCCCAATGGACGCATCATCAACATTTCGGCCGTGGCGGATGCGGCCAGCGAAACCCTGCGGATTCGAATCGAAGTGCCCAATCCGCTGAAGCGACCGGCCGGTGAGCGTGTTGCCGTGGCCTTTTCAGCGACCCAGGACGACAACACCATGGCCCAGTTGGACAAACAATAACCCGGTTCCATCGTCTCCCGTGTTGTGGACGCCGCGGTATCGACCGGGGGCGCCGAATGCATAAAGACGAACTCAAGGTTGACGGAATACAATGATTTATGGGTGGCACACGCAAACGCATACCAGCGGACGACCCGAAAGCGAACGAATTTTCCGGCGTCAAGGCCATCGCCGAATGGCTTGCATTGCAGGAAACGCCGGGTGGGTTCCTGGATGCGTTGCTGGCTTCCCAGTGCCGACAGACCCACGCGGATGCCGCCGCCATCTTACGATCAGGCCCGGCGGACCGATCCGAGGTGCTGGCCGTATATCCCCCACCGCTTAACCCTGGCAGCCTGCCCGAGTGGATCGGCAAGGCTGACAAACCTTTTCGCAAAGCCATCAAAAGCGGCCGGACGGTAACCGTACGCCAGGATGCCGCATCGACAGGTGACGGCCGATCCCAGCGGTACCTGATGGTCATCCCGATCGAGAACCAGGGCGTTGTCCGCGCCGCGGCCGCCTTTCGAATCCGGGTGCAACGCCCCCATGAACTGTTGCTGAGCCACGCCCGCCTGGAAACGACCCCTTTGCTGGTCGACCACCATGAACTGCAGCTGACCGCGACCATGCATCTTGAGACTATGAATCGCCTGCGGCGTGTCATGGAGGTACTGGATGCGATCAATCGATCTACGCGGTTTCTGGAAACTGCCATGGCATTGTGCAATGAAATTGCCGCATGGCTCGGTTGCAACCGGGTGAGCATCGGATTCCTCGAGGGTCGCTGTTTGCAGGTGCGGGCCATGAGCCATACCGACACCTTCAACCGCGAGATGCAGGTGGTCCAGGCCATCGAAGCGGCCATGGAGGAGTGCCTTGACCAGGATCTGGAGATCATTCACCCCGCAGCGGAATCGGCCATCGTTTCCTGCCGGGCGGCCGCCCGACTTTCAGAACAGCACGGGCCATCGGCCATGTTGAGTCTGCCGATTCGTCAGGCGGGGGATGTGTTGGCCGTGGTGACGCTCGAACGTCCAACCGAGCAGCCCTTCGACCGTCTGGAGGAGATCGAGGCGATTCGATTGACCGTCGATCTATGTGCCCCCCGGCTCTTGGGCCTTTATCGAAGCGACCGGTGGGTCGGTGCACGCATGGCGTCGGAGGCACGACAACAGGTGGGGCTGTTGCTGGGGCATGAGCACACCGGGATAAAACTTGCTGCCGTCCTGGTGGTGTTGGCGGGGATTCTTCTGGCGACCCTGAAAGGCGAGTACCGCATCAACACCACGTTTGCCTTGAAGGCACAGCATCAGCAGGTGGTCGTCGCACCATTCGATACCTTTTCCAAAAGTGTGCAGGTGGAACCAGGGGACAGGGTCGAGGGAGGGAAGACGATTTTGGGAACACTGGAGACGGCTGAGCTCCGACTGAAATTGGCTGCCCTCAAAGCGGAACAATTGGGTTACCAGAAACAGATGACGGCCTCGATGCGCGACCGGAAAACCGTGGACGCACACATCGCCGCATCGCAAAGCGAAAAAGTGGCCGCCCAGATCCGAATGATCGAGAAGAGCATCGAACAGGCCAATCTGGTGGCCCCGATCAACGGGTGGGTGATTTCAAAAGACCGCAAACAGGAAATCGGGGCGCCGGTTGGCGCCGGCGAGATCCTTTTCGAGATTGCCAGCGTCGATTCACTGAGAGCCGAACTGTTTGTCCCGGAAACCTCGATCGCCGGCGTGGCCGATGGACAAGCCGGGACGATGGCCTCGGTGGGGCATCCCGATCAGAAAGTCGGTTTCGTCATCGAACGAATCCATCCGATTGCCGAGGTGGTCGATCACCAGAATGTGTTCAGGGTTCGTGCCCGCATTATCGATCAGCTCGATTGGATGCGCCCCGGCATGGAAGGCGAGGCCAGGATATCTGCGGGTACAAAAACCTACCTGTGGATGGCGACCCATCGTCTGGTCAATTGGTTGCGCATGAAACTGTGGATATGAGCGAGGAACCAGGTGAGCATTAATCGTCCCACATTCAGCGAGTCCTGGTACCGGATTTCGGAACTGAATCCGCGACTGCACGGCGCGGTGAACGTTCAGCGTCAACACTTTCGCGGCGTGCGATGGTTTGTTCTACAGGACCCGGCCGGTGTGCGATTCTTTCGCCTGAGTGAGGCGGCTTACCATTTTTCCGCCATGCTGGACGGCCGACGCACGGTGGGCCAGGTATGGCAGACCTGCATGGAGCGTTTTGGCGATGTCGCACCCACACAAGGTGAAGTGATCCAGCTGCTCTGCCAGCTGCACGGTTCGAACCTGCTGCAGGGCAATCTGGCACCGGACGCGGAAGCGCTCTTCAAGCGACACCGAAAACGGGTCTGGCGGGATGTGCGCAGCGCCTTCGGGAATCTTTTTTTCATTCGCATTCCCCTGTGGGACCCGGACCGCTTCCTGGGCCGATGGGTGGGGGGGGTTGGCCATGTGTTCTCCAAAACAGGCCTGCTTGTGTGGGTGGCCATCCTGCTGGCCGGTCTGTGGTCAATTGCCGGCCACGTGGGCACGCTGGCAGCAAACGCGCAGGACGTCCTCAACCCCGAGAATCTGCCTCTTTTATATGTCGCCATCCTGATCGTTAAGCTGTTTCACGAAATGGGCCATGCGTTTTCATGCAAACATTTCGGAGAAAAAACCGGCGCCGGCGGTGAGGTCCACCAGATGGGCCTGACCCTGCTTTTCTTCACGCCGCTGCCGTTCGTGGATGCGTCGAGCGCCTGGGCCCTTCGTGACAAATGGCACCGCATCATCGTCGGCGCCAGCGGGATGCTTGCCGAATTGGCCATTGCCGGCCTTGCCGCCATTCTCTGGACGCGAACGGCCGATGGCTCCACGGTGCACGCCATCGCCTACAACATCATGCTGATTGCCAGTGTCTCCTCCCTGGCTTTCAACGGGAATCCTTTCCTGCGCTATGATGCCTACTACATCCTGTTGGACCTGCTGGAGATCCCCAATCTTGAATCCCGGTCGAAATTATACGTCAGTTACCTGGTGAAACGGTATGTCTGGGGCCTGGACCAGGCGGTGGACCCCAGTCATACTTCAGGGGAGAGAGGCTGGCTGACGTTTTATGCCATCTCCTCGACGGTTTGCCGGATGTTCATTATGGGCGCCATCGCCCTGATGCTGATGAACCGGTATGTCCTGGTCGGGACATTGTTGGCAGCCGCCCTGATGTTTCGCTGGGGGCTGTTGCCTGTGGTTCACCTGTTTCGTTTTCTGACCACCAGCCCTGAGTTGGCGCGTCACCGGGCACGCGCAGGAGTCACCTGTGTGGCGGCTGCCGGTGTTCTTTTCGTTGCCGTCGGGTGGGTCAAGATGCCGGATCGATGCCGGATCGAGGGGGTTGTCGAGCCGGTCGACTATGCGGTCATTCACATGAAAACGACCGGCTTCGTTGGTATGGTCCTCGAATCCGGTGCGCGCACCGAGCCGGAGGGGCCACCTTTGGTTGCCGCAACCAGTCCCGAACTGGAATCCAAACGGGACCAGCTGATGGCCGAGAATCAAAGGCTCCAGCTCAGTCGACAGGCTGCCCAGACCCAGGACGCCGCCGGCGCCCAGATCATGGACGAAAAGATCGCGGCCCTCGACGAGCAGATCGTGCGTACACGACGGAATCTGGAGAACCTGGCGCTGCATTCCCCCATGCCGGGGGTCTGGGTCGTCCCCGATGCCGACCGGTTGGTTGATAGGCGTCTGGACCAGGGGCAGCGCATTGGGGTCGTCGTCGATCTGGACCGCCTGCACATCCGGGCCGTTGCCAGTCAGCAGGTGGCGTCACGCCTCATCGAGGCTGCCCGCACCCGTGTGGACATCAGGGTCAAAAACCGCCCGGACCTCGAACTTACCGGCCGCATTCAAAAAATTATTCCGGCCGGACAGGAACAGTTGCCTTCGGCGGCACTGGGTTATGCCGCCGGTGGCGCGACACGCATCGACCAGGAGGATTCCACCGGAAGACAGGCGGCGGAACCGTTTTTTGAGATACTGGTTGCACCGTCGGCCTCGGCATCGGTTGTCCTGCGCCCCGGGCAGACCATGGCATTGCGATTCGAGACGTCACCCAAACCCCTGCTGGTGCAGGGGTGGCGAACGCTGCTGCAGCTTTTTCAAACAAGGAGCCAGGCCTGATATGGACACCATCCTCAGCACGCAATGGCGCATGCTTTCGCAACCGCCGATGGTCGAACCGCTTCCCCGCGGGCTTGACCGGCTGTGGCTGCAGGCGACGAGGCTGGCCGGGCGATTGTCGCGCAGTTCGACTCATTTTATGCAACAGGCCGATCTCGTCATCGCCAAGGAGAAGGTCTATCGGGACGTTTCCGATCGCAACATAGGTGATTATGCGGCAGCCTTGCGTCATCGATTCCTGCTTGGCCGCGACACCGATGCGGATTGCCGGCACGCGTTCACCATTCTGCGCGAGGTGGCCACGCGAACGGTCGGCCTGCGACCCTACCGGGAACAGGTTGCTGCTGCACTGGCTCTGAATGCCGGCTGCGTGGCCGAGATGGCCACCGGTGAGGGAAAGACCCTGGTGGCCACGATGCCTGCCGTTATTGCCGGCTGGCGGGGGCGCGGCTGTCACGTCATCACGGCCAACGACTACCTCGCCAAGCGGGACGCCGAGTTGATGAAGGGCATCTATGAATTCTGCGGCCTGACGGTGGGCTGCATCACCCCGGACATGGGTCCGTTCGATCGCAAACAGGCATACGACGCGGATGTCACCTACTGCACCAACAAGGAGGTCGCTGCCGACTTTCTGCGTGACCGGCTGGTCAACGCCAGCGCAAAGGGGCTGCCGGCGCTGATTCTTTCCAAGATGATCGGCGGCGGATCGGATCGGATCAGTCGGCTGGTCCAGCGGGGGTTGGCGCACGCGATTGTTGACGAAGCGGATTCGGTTTTTATCGACGACGCATCGACCCCGCTGCTGATTTCCGGGGATGGGCCCAACCAGGCACACAGCCACGCTTATGAACAGGCCGCCCGATTGGCCGCCGGACTCGATCCGTCGATTCACTATCGCGTTGCCCGCGATCAACCCAGCGTCAGCCTGACCTCCTCGGGTAAACAGCACCTGTCCGAACTGGCCGAGCCTCTGGGGGGACTGTGGCAGGGTGCCAGAAGGCGTGAAGAGCTGGTCGTTCAGGCGCTTGTCGCCAACGCGGTGTACGTTCGCGACAAGCACTATGTCCTTGAAGGGGACAAGGTGGTGATCGTCGACGAATTTACGGGAAGACTTATGCCGGACCGGACCTGGCGCGACGGCCTCCACCAGGCCGTCGAAGCCAAGGAAGGGGTCCCGATCAACCTGCCCAAAGAGACCTTTGCCAGAATCAGTTTCCAGCGGTTTTTTCGTCTGTATCGCCATCTGTCGGGCATGTCGGGCACGGTCGCCGAAGCGCAGGCGGAGTTGTGGGGGATCTATCGGTGTCCGATGATCCCCATCCCCACCCATCGTCCGTGCAGGCGAACGGTGATGCCTGATCGGGTATTCACCACTGCCGCCGAAAAGTCTCAGGCCGTGATCGCAGAGATTTGCGCCGTTCATCGCACCGGGCGTCCCATTCTGATCGGAACCGGCAGCATCAGGGAGAGCGAACACCTCAGCCGCCGCCTGATCGCCGAAGGCATGGACCATCGTTTGCTCAATGCGGTGCAGCATGCATCTGAAGCCCAGATTATCGCCGGTGCCGGCCAAAAGGGGCGGATCACCGTTTCAACCAACATGGCGGGGCGAGGGACGGACATCCAATTGGGTCAGGGGGTCGCCGAACAGGGCGGCCTGCATGTCATCGCCACCGAACGGTTCTCGGCCCGGCGAATCGACCGGCAGTTGTCAGGGCGCTGTGCCAGACAAGGCGATCCGGGAAGCACCCAGGCATTTGTCAGTCTGGAAGACGAATTGATTAACAAACATACGCCAACCATTGCTGCTGCATTACGGCGATTCCATTGTCGACAGGGCCGTGAGATTTCATCGGCGTTCTGGCGGCAATTGATTGGAGCGATACAGAAACAGGCGGAACGGGTATCCTTTCGCAGGCGCAGGGATGTTCTGTCCGCAGATCATTGGCTGGATCAACACCTCGGATTTGCGGCCAATGACCTATAAACGAAGGGAATTGAACCCATGGCGGCCACACGAATTTCGTTGACATTTTGTTGTCTATCTATTTTCTCACTCATGACCATTCTGCCGGCCGCGGTCAGCGGGAACGAACCGGTATCCGGACCCACCAGCCATGCCGTTGACAGTCCAGCCGGCCAGCCGTTGACCAGTTGGTTTTCGATTCAGGTATCCGCGCTTCCTGAATTGGCTAAGGCTGAAAATGAGGTGTCGAGGCTGCGTGAAAAGGGTTACGATCCCTATTACCGATTCGAGGATACCGGCAGCAAGGGGATGTGGTACCGTGTTTATGTCGGCAAATACCCAACCCAAAAGGAGGCCCAACAAACAGCCGAACGGCTGATCGGGCAGCGTGTGGTTAAATCCTACCTGCTGCGGAAAATGTTGGCCGAAAAGGACATCTTCTACTCGGTCCCCCCCCAGGGCACCGGTTTTTCATCGGCTGACCGCGAGGGTGATCAGAAAGGGGCGTCCGCACCGCTCCAGGCATCTGAGCAGGCGCCGGCCGACACAAACCGCGTGCAGACGGGATCGAGCGCCGCCATCCCCGGCACGCCGGTCCAGACTGCTTTGGGGAAAGGATCCGACCGGGCCGGCAGCCCGGGTTCGGGATCGACGGCCGTCAGGCTGACGCTGATGGATGCCATCCGCTACAGTCTGGAGGGCAACCGGGAGATCAGTGTCGCCGCCTATGACCCGAAGCAGGCACAGGCGCAGATTGAAGGCGAGGAATCGGTTTACGACCCGCTGCTGTTTGCCGATTCGACGTTTCGCCGCGACCCCAATTTAGACTCCAGCGTAACCGATATCGTCACCGAAGATGACGGGCGTGCGCGGGCGGGTTTTCGAAAACCGTTAAAAACCGGCGGGACGATCTCGACCTATCTTGAGACGCGATATGCGGATTTAAACAATGCCGCGTTCCCAAGAACCTACAGGTACATCGTTGCGCCGACCGTCGAACTGCAGCAGCCGCTGCTCAATAACATCGGCAGCAAAAAGGAACAGACGGCGATTAAAATAGCCAATATTCGGGCGAACATCTCTGCCGCCGAGTTCCGCCGCAAAGTGATCGACGTGACCACCAGCGTTGCATCGGTCTATTGGAAACTCTTCCTGTTCAAAGAATTGATCGACATCAATCGGGTAAACCTCGACATGGCTGAGGAGGTCCACCGCCGTGAATCCGAGCGCTACGCCAGGGGGCTGTCCCAACAATTGGATGTGGAACGGGCCAGAAGCAATGCCCAGGTCAGGCGCAGCACCTTGTTGAGGTCCCAGGAGGAATACAAGCTGGCCATGGATCGGCTCAAGCTGCTCCTGAACTGGCAAGAATTCAATATCGATTCGAATGCCGAGATCCTCCCGATTGAATCGCCCGAGACGACATCCTTGGATCCGGACCAAACCGAAGCGATCGAAACCGCAATGAGCAACCGCCCGGAGATCATCAAAGCCCAGCAGGAATTGATGATCCGCGAGGTTGACGAAAAGCTCGCCGCCCACCAACGGCTGCCGACGCTCGATGCGTTTGGGCGATACAGTGTCAGTGGGTACGGCAATGAACACGATCGTGCGTGGAGCGATGTGTCGGTCAATGATGATGATATCTGGGAAGTGGGCCTTCAGTTTGAATGGGCCTTCGGCAATCGTGCCGCCGATGCCCAGTATCGCAAGAAATCGTTGGGCCGCCTGCAGGCCAATGCCCAACTCAAGCGTGTAAAAGACGAGATCAAACTGGACGTCAAGCAGGTTCTGTATCGACTGGCCACCGCCAGCGGGGAGATCGAAGCCAACCGGTCGGCCAAGGAGGCCGCACAAAAAGTGGTCGAAGGTGAATTTACCCGATTCGACATCGGACAGACCAGCAATGAAGAGCTTCTGCGGGCCCAGGACCTGCTTGCCATGACAAGCCGCAGCTATGCACGTGCCATTGCGGACTACAACACCACGATTCAGGAGTTGACACGTGCTCAGGGGATACTCCCCGATGGCGTCACCATCGAAGAAGCCGTCCGGTGAAGGACTGGGTTCGGGGTTGGGGGTTCGGGGTTCAGGGTTCGGAGTTCTGGGTTCTGGGTTCAGAGGTTCGGCGTTCTGGGTCGGGGGTTCGGGGTTCAAACTCAGAAAAATCACAAACTTCAAATCTCAATTTCCAAACAAATTCCAAATTCCAACTGTTAAATCTCAAACAAGGTCAACAACCAACCGTTTTGAATTTTGAGTTTGAGTATTGTCGTTTGTTTGTCTTTTGTTATTTGCCTATTGAAATTTTATTAAGTTTCTCTGGTTCCGACCTCCGACCTCCGGCCTCCGGCTCTGTGGGTTTTGAATTTCAGCTTTGAGTTTATCAGCTTATCAGCTATTATATTCTGGGTTCGGCGTTCCGGGTTTACCGTTCTGCGCCCGAGGCTCAGAACCTCTCAACCCTGAACCTTTGAACCCTGAAAAGGAGGTACAACAATGGCTCGTGTGTCGGTCATGCAAAGTGAGGAACGCAGCGCAGGGGTTCGCGGTGCGCTTGCCGCGTTGGCGCAAAACCCGGTCAAAAACAAGGCGGTGTTGATCAAGCCCAATTTCAATACGGCCGATCCGGCGCCAGGGTCGACCCATAACGACACGTTGGCGGCGCTGGTCGACCAGCTCTGGGAGATGGGGGCCGCTTCCATCCGTTTGGGAGAGCGCAGCTATCCGCCGACCCGCCAGGTCATGCAACAAAAAGAGGTCGGGGCGCTTCTTGAAAAACGCCAGGTTCAGGTGATCGATTTCGACGACCTGGCACCCGGAGATTGGGTGGTGTGCCGGCCGGCCGACGCTCACTGGAAAGACGGCTTCCGTGTCGCCCGACCGATTCTTGATGCCGAGTGCCTGGTGTCCACCGGATGCCTGAAAACCCACCAGTTCGGCGGGGTCATCACGCTTTCACTCAAACTGCATGTGGGTGTGGTGCCGGCTTTTCGCAACGGGTTTGCCTACATGCAGGAACTTCACGGTTCACCCTATCAACAGGAGATGATCGCCGAGATCAACGCCCCTTTTTCTCCTGCCCTGATTGTGATGGACGGGGTCGACACCTTCGTCGACGGCGGCCCCGCCACCGGAAAACGGGTCAAGGGCAACGTGATGCTGGCGTCCACGGACCGGGTGGCCGTGGATGCCGTCGGCGTCGCCATGCTCAAACATCTGGGCAGCAATCCCGCCGTCACGGAGCCGGGCATCTTCGAATTGCGCCAGATCAAACGGGCCGCCGAACTGGGAATCGGTGTCTGCGCCGCGTCGGAAATCGACCTGGTCCCGGCCGACGATGCCAGTGCAGAGCTGTCGGCGGCGTTGGGGACGATTCTTTCGCGAGGGTAGCCCGGGCATGGCCGTGGTGTCAGTGGGCGGTCAGGCCGGATGCGCGGGTGGTTCCGTTTTTTCATTTTGACAAGCGCCCCCCGTTGGCATTAAATATGGAATCGGTAAACCTTATGCTTGCGGAGAGACATCCCCGATGAATACCCAAACGCTGATCCTGACGGTTCTGGTCTTCTGGCTGATCATGGGCCTGGCCTTTTTGTCGGCCTACTCCGAAGTGAAACGCACTGGGGGAACCCTGGTGGACGCCATGCGCAACAACGAGACCTTTTTCTTTATCATCAGCATCGTGGTGGGACTGGTGGTGGTGGCCTTCAAACTGGCGTAATTGACGGTTTCGTAAAAAATTCGATATTTGCGTTACGCTTACACTTCTAACTATCCGGTCAATATTGTTGCATTAAATCTCATCAGTCATCAACCGGGCACCGTGGATAACGGCCAGCACGTCGATTTGATCCATTTTGATGCGGTAGATTATACGGTATGGGGGCTCAATCAACTCACGTATATCTTCGGCTTGATATTCGGGAACCTTACGGCCTGAATACGGCTGGTCGACTATTTGAACTGAACGACGAGTGATCCGGTCCACCATCTTTTTGGCATAGGTGGGAGAGTTTAGCCCAATGTATTCGTAGATGTTGGTTAGGTGCTCAATGGCGTTGTTGGTCCAGTGAACGCTCATGCCGGCAATCCGAACCGTTTACGTACTTCCTTTACATCCACCGTTCGTTCATGATCACTGTCCTTTAACCCTGCCTCAATGGCTTGTCGTACATAGATTCGATACATTATATCATCCCAGGTGGCACTGTCGGGTAAACTATCCAAAAGCCGGTGGGCCTCTTCTTTAATACCATGAATTTGCATGTCTTATCCTCCTGAAGTGGGATATGGGCATTTGTGGTTTTTCGACGCGTTGTTGGGTTGTCGGGTACTTTGTCACTGCAATTTTCATATCCACACATCGTAATATTATGCAATCCGCAACACATATTCAATTGATTCTTTCATCTTTTTCTTTCTGCTTTTTTTTATTTTATTCCAGACAGCCGCTTCCGTTCCCCTTCGATCCAGTCGATCCGGCTCCACAATCCCTGAAGGATGCGTACCTCCCGGTCATTGAGGCCGGTGCGGCCGAACAGCCGCCGAAACGACCGCAGGACATGGTCCGGGTTTTGAGGGTCCAGGTACTCGGCCTCCAGCAGCGTGCGGCGCATGTGCTGGAACATGTTCTCCACATCGGCGGCCTGTGCCGGTACCGGGTCGTCATTGCAGAGCCTTGCGACATCCATCGCCCCTTTGCGAAGTTCGTAAAGCAGCAATGAGACCGCATGCGACAGGTTCATGGAGGGATAGGCGCTGTGGGTGGGGATGGTTATGAAAAACTGGCACAGGTCCAGCTCGCTGGTGTGGAGGCCCCGATCTTCACGGCCGAACACGAAGGCCACCCGGCTGCCGGGTGACTGGGCCAGCGCATGGCCGGCGCCTTGTTCCGGGTCTAAAAAATCCTCACGATACTTTCCGAACCGGCGGGTGGTGCCGAAGGCCAGGTGACAATCGGCCAAGGCCTGTTGCAGGGTTTGATAAACCGGCGCATGCTGTAGAATCGATTCGGCCTTGAGTGCCATCCGCCGGGCGTTCAGTGACCGGTAACCCGAGCAGGGGTTTACCAGGCGAAGGTCCGAGCAACCGAAATTCATCATGCAGCGACATACCGACCCCACATTGATCGGTCCCTGGGGTTCCACAAGAACGATGCTGATGTTATCCATCCCGTCCTTCTTCCTTGTTGCGTTTATGCACCAGCACCTTGCCGATCAACATCACCAGCGGCGCCAGGTGATAGATCAGATCGAACATGTCGATGGGGCGGGAAAGGGTTCCCTCCTTGATCATGATCAGTTTCTCCCAGACATGGGGCATGGGTTTGAACGGCGCGAGCAACATGAATGCCGTCAACGGCACCAGGATGGCATAAGGAATTTTTTTGAGTAAACCGAACACCGCAAGGCCTCCGGGGGTGATGGTCATATATTGAATCCTCCCCGCGGCAAGCCGCGGGGAATGCGCTCGCTTTCACGGTTCAAGCGATCCAGCAATACACCAGCCGTGAAAATGGCACAACTGGCGGCTGTGTGTCAACGGCACATGAACCCGTGCAAAGGCGGCCAAAATTGCGCACCGGGAGCATGATGACCGGGCCTCGACGGATTGCCGCTGGCTGCGGACAACCCGCTTTTGCTTCAATCGGCCAACAATCCCTTTATCGATTGGCGATTTTGAGGTAATGAACACTGCCATTACCGGCAATCCCGCAACGCGGTTCAGCATGAGGATATTAAGGATAAATGATGAAAACAGCCAAAGATTATATTGTCTTTCCCCTCGATGTGTCCAGCGCCGAGGAAGCCAGGTCGCTGGTCGGTCTGCTTGCCGACGATGTGGGACTGTTCAAGGTCGGCCTGGAACTGTTTATCCGGTCAGGCGCTGAACTGGTACGCTGGATTCAACAGGCGGGCCCTGCCAAGGTGTTTCTAGATTTGAAACTTCACGATATCCCGGCAACCGTACAACGGGCTATGGCCCAGGTGGCCGAACTGGGCGTCTATTTCGCGACGGTCCACTGCGGCGAGAGCCGGGCGATGCTGGAGGCTGCCGTGAAAGGGGCCAACGGACGGGTCAACGTGCTGGGGGTCACCGTGCTGACCAGTATCTCTCCCGCTGAACTGGCCGAGGCGGGCTACCGGGAACGGTATTCAAGGGATCTGCAGCAGTTGGTGATGAAAAAAGCGGCCATGGCCCGGGACGCCGGTTGCGCTGGAATTGTCTGCTCCGGCCAGGAAGTCAACGGCATCAAGACAGCCTTTGGCGATGGCTTTCTGGCGGTGACACCGGGCATCCGGCCGATCCACGGTGGTGTCGCCGCGGACGACCAGTCCCGGATCGTCACGCCGGCCATGGCAGTGCAGCGGGGATCGGATTATCTGGTGATCGGCAGACCCATACGGGATGCCGCCGATCCCCGGGCGGCTGCAAGGGGTATTGCTGCAGAGATTCAGGGAGCCTTGACGGGCTCGTAAAAAGCCCGATATCTGCGTTACGCTTCATCCATCGTCACTGCGGCGTACCGTCAGTACGCCTCACTCCTCAGGATTTGCAAGCCTTGATCTCGAACTTTTTACGAGCCCGTCGGAAATGTGACTGCAAAGGAAGCGTGCCCCAATAAGAAGGCTCGTTTTTCGTAGGAGCGGCTTCCAGCCGCGATCACATGGCATTATCGCGGCTGGAAGCCGCTCCTACCTCTCGTTCCGTTTCTTTTCGGATATATGACCATGCAGGGCCTCATAAAGCTTTTTACGAATTCATCAACCTCTCTGAAAGAACAGTAGCTGGTGTGCGTCCAGACTAAGCGGCAAAATAGCGCCACAGGGCCAGGGCCAGGACCACGGCGCAGGTCACGATAACGAAACGGATTTGCCCGGGTGAGAATCGCTTCATCCAGTCGCTGTTGTTGCGGTTAGGCTAGTCTTTAGAAGCGTCTCAAAAATAGGATTTTAGTTCAAGGTCAAGGCGGATCCGAGTTTCAACCCGCAGGCATACTGGCGTATGTCGAGGACTTGAAACGAGGCTCCAACGCAGAGATTGGGCTAAAAGACCTTTTTGAGATGCTTCTAATCTTCTCTGTCCAAGCCGAAGGCCGTATGCAGGACCCTGACGGCCAGTTCAGTGTACTTTTCCTCGATGATGCAGGAGATGCGGATCTCGGATGTGCTGATCATGATGATGTTGATGTTTTCCCGAGCCAGGGCGTTGAACATCAGCGAAGCCACTCCGGAATGGTTTTTCATTCCCACTCCGATGACCGATACCTTGGCAATATGGGGGTCGCCAAAGACCTCCTCCGTCCCGATTATTTCCGCCAGGCGCTGCTGCATCTCCATGGCCCGTTTGTAGTCCGCCTTGGGTACGGTGAAGGTCAGATCCGTTTGACCGGCGGCCCGGGTGTTCTGGATGATCATGTCCACCAGAATCCCGGCTTCGGCGATGGGCGAGAAGATCTTGGCCGCGATCCCCGGCTGGTCGGGGACTTTCTTAAGGGTAATGCGCGCCTGGTTCAGATCATGGGTCACTCCGGAAACGACCAGCTGCTCCATGACGGAATCTTCTTGAACAACCATGGTGCCTTCCTCCTCTGAAAATGATGATCGGACATGCACGGGGATATTGTATTTTTTGGCGAATCCCACTGAACGAATTTGCAGCACCTTGGCACCGAGGCTGGCCATGTTCAGCATCTCGTCGTAGGAGATCTCTTTGATTTTCCTCGCCCGCGGACAGATGTTCGGATCCGCCGTATAGATGCCGTCCACATCCGTATAGATCTCACAGACGTCGGCGTTCAAGGCGGCAGCAATGGCCACTGCCGAGGTGTCCGACCCGCCTCGGCCCAATGTGGTGATATTGCCTTTGATGTCGGTGCCCTGAAAGCCGGCAACCACGACGATGTTCCGGTCTTCCAGCAAACGCTTGATCCGGTCGGTTCCGATCTCCAGGATGCGGGCATTGCCGTACTCGCAGTCGGTAACCACTTCCGCCTGGTGCCCGAGCAGACTCTGGGCCTTGTGGCCCATGCCCTTGAGCATCATGGCCAGCAAAGCAGCAGTGGTCTGTTCGCCGGTGGCCAGCAGTACATCCAGTTCTCGCCGGTCCGGGGTTTCAGTGACTTCGTTTGCCAGACTGATAAGGCGGTCAGTCACACCGGCCATGGCTGACAGGATGACCACCACATCGTTTCCCTTTTCATGGGTTCTGACCACACGGGTGGCGACGTTTCGGATTCGCCGCGTGTCGGCGACCGATGTGCCGCCGAATTTTTGAACGATCAATGCCATAAGCTTTCACCTTCAGTTGTACTGCCACCATCCCTTACAGCGGTGAGTAAATGCCGATGTCATTTAGCAGATCCGTTGGGTCAAGTCCATACGCAATTATGCGGATCGACCGGGCGGTATCGCCGGTGACGGTAAAAAACAGTTCCATTCGACAGGCGGGCCGGTCTGCCGGATCGAGCCGCTGGGCCCATTCGACAGCCACGATGCCGTCTTCGTTGAAAAGATCCAGCAGCCCGATTTCATCCGGATCCACAGGCGTGGGCAGCCGGTAGAGGTCCACATGAGAAAAAGGCAGTCTGCCGGGGTATTCGTTGACCAGGGTATACGTGGGGCTGGTAACGGTAAAGGAAGACGGAACATCCAATCCGCGGGCCAGTCCCTGGGCAAATGCCGTTTTGCCGCTGCCCAGATCGCCGAACAGCAAAAGGGCGAGCCCGTGATTCATCCGTCGGCCCATGGCGTGGCCCATGGCAACGGTTTGGTCGTGTGCATGGGTCTCATACTCACGGGCATTTTCGTGATGTTGGAATGATGGGGGGGTGTTCATTTCCCCCGCTATGATCCGTCGCAAAGAGCAGGAGGTCCCGTTCGGGCCAGGGAAGATGGTCCCCTCCGGTGAGAAGTTCATCCATCGCCTCTGGAAGGGTTTGGATGACGTCCGTGGCCAGGTAGCCGACCGGCGCCTTTTTTGCAGCCATCCGGTCTGCGGCCAATCCATGGAGATACACCCCGGTTCGGGCGGCAGCGCCGGGCGCCATGCCCTGGGTAACCAGGCCGGCTATCAGACCGGTGAGCACATCTCCCATCCCGCCGGTGGCCATACCCGGATTGCCGGTGGCATTGACGAAAACGGTACCGTCCGGCAGGGCGACCAGCGTGGCTGCCCCTTTGAGTACGAGATGAACCTGATGCCTTTCGGCAAATGCCCGCGCATGGCCGATGCGGTCATCTTGAATATCTGCAGTTGAATGGCCGCAGAGCCTGGCCATCTCACCGGGGTGGGGCGTGAGCACGATGGGCGCGCGTCGCCTGGAAAGCATGGAGGGTTCCGCTGCAATCAGGTTAAGGCCGTCTGCGTCGATAACCAGGGGAACCGGGCATGATTCGATCAATCGCCCCACCAGCCTGCCCGTCGATGCGTGGGTCCCCAACCCCGGCCCCAAGGCCAGACAGCCTTTTCCCGCCATCAGCGAAGCAACGGATTCGTGGGCGGATTCGTCCAGGGCACCGCCTGACGTCTCGGGCAATCCGACGGTCATGGCTTCGGTGACCATGGTCTCCAGCACCGGGTTCAGCGATTTGGGTATCCCCAGTGTCACCAATCCTGCTCCCGCGCGCATGGCAGCCATGGCGGTCAGGGCGGCGGCCCCGGTTTTCCCCGGTGAACCGGCCAGAATCATCAGGTGTCCCGTGTGGCCTTTGTGGGCCGTTGCCGATCGTTGAGGAATTTCGTTTTTCAGGGCCCCTGGCGTGATGAGGTGCTGCCGGCAGCTTATTTTTGCGGCAAGGAGTGGAGGGATGCCGATGTCGATGATTTTCAACCGACCGGTGAAGGTTCGTCCCGGATAGCACTGGTGGCCGACCTTGGCAAAGCCAAAGGTGGCTGTGGCGGCGGCCTGGATACAGGTTCCGCAGACCCGCCCGGTGTCTGCGTTGAGGCCGGAGGCGATATCCACGGCAAGGACAGGCCGGGCCTGTCGGTTGATGAAATCGATGATCGTCCTGAAATACCCCCTTACGTCCGATGAAAGACCCGTACCCAGGATCGCATCGATCCAGGTGTGCTGGTGGCGCATCAGCAATTTACTGGATTCAAAAGCCGCAGCATCGGCCAATTCCACCACCGGCACGCCCATGGCGTCCAGCAGTTTCAGGTTGGCAGCGGCATCCCCTTTGATCCGGTCGCTTTGCGAGAGCAGAAACACCGTCGTCTGGATGCCTTTCTGGTGAAGGTAGCGGGCCATGACAAACCCGTCTCCGCCGTTGTTGCCTCGTCCGGCAACAATGCCCACGGCGCCGGGGTGATCGCGGTGGATCGCTTCCAAAAAAAAAGCCGTCGCCCCCCGGCCGGCATTTTCCATCAGCACACGGCCCGGGATACCAAACGATTCGATAGTCGCCCGATCCATCCGCTGCATTTCATCTGCCGTGACCAAGTACATCTTTTTCTCCTAAAGTGCGCTGATTAATTCGCGCATCTCCCTTACCGCCCGGTCCAATCCCACCAGAACCGCCCGGGAAACGATGCTGTGACCGATGCTGTACTCATCGATTTCCGACAACCCGTTAAATGCCTTGATGGTTTTGTAGCATAGTCCATGGCCGGCGTTGACGCCCAGTTTGAGCTTTTTGGCAAGTTTGGCGGCGTCCACGATCCTGGCGAAAGCCTGCTTGCGTTTGGCGTTGCCGATGGCTTCACAGAAAACACCGGTATGGATTTCAATCATGTTGGCACCGGCCTGGTGAGCCAGCTTGACCTGCTCCGGCTCCGGATCGATGAAAAGGCTCACGGGAATTCCATTGTTCTGCAGGGCGCCGATGGTCTCGCCGATGTTGTTGTGAAGGATCAGGTCCATCCCCCCTTCGGTGGTGATCTCCTCGCTGTTTTCGGGCACCAGGGTGACCAACTCCGGCCGCACATCCAGGGCAATGCCCACCATCTCCGAGGTGGCTGCCATTTTCAGGATCAGCCGGGTCTGGACCATTTTACGAAGCAGCCGGACGTCGCGGTCCTGAACATGTCGCCGGTCTTCGCGCAAATGGCAGACGATGCCATCCGCGCCGGCCAGTTCTGCTATTATGGCGGCTGCAACCGGATCCGGATAATTCGCTTTCCGCGCTTCCCTCAATGTGGCGATATGATCGATACCGACTGCCAGACCTGCCATGCTCACTCCTCCTCTTGAATGCTTTCCATGAGTTCATTGCTCTTTAGTTCCATGACTGCCGCCTCTTCCTCCGAATGGATGTGATCGTAGCCCGTCAGGTGAAGAATTCCATGAATCAGAAGCTGATTGAAACGCTCCGCCATCTCCATGCCGGCTTCAACGGCTTCCCGGTAGGCCGTGTCGGCAGAAATCACCACATCGCCGAGAAGGTCCGGCGAAATTTCGGAGAACGGGCCCTCCTGCATAGGAAATGCGATGACGTTGGTCGGGCCTGCATGGTTCAGATAGGTCAGGTTGAGTTCCGTAATCCGGGCGTCATCCACGATCAGAACGGACAACTGGGCGTCAGGATAGCCCAAGGCGTTTAAAATGCGCCTGGCTGTCGTACGAATTTTTTGTTTTGACAACCTGTGGTGGTTTTGCCGGTTTTCGATCAGCACTTCCATTTTTCGCCTTTCCAGAGGTCAAATAGGCGCTGTCCTGGTATTCTATGCGGTGATGGTGGATGCCATTCAAGATCTTGTTGAAGCTTCTGGCAATTCGGTGAAGGTCCTTTAAGGTCAGTTCACAATAGTCCAATTGGCCATCGGAAAAAATTTTGTTGATCAGGTTCTGAACCAGCCCCTGGATTCGCGAGGGGGTTGGGTTTTCCAGGGTTCGTGAGGCTGCTTCAACCACATCCGCCAGCATGACCAGTCCGGCCTCCCGGGTCTGGGGCCGTGGCCCCGGATACCTATAATCATCGATGTTGACCGCATCCTCTCCCTTAACGGTTTTCGCTTTTTCATAAAAATAACTGATCAGGCTGGTGCCATGGTGCTGCTCGGTGGTGTCGATAATCACCTGCCCCAGCTTGTGCTCTCGGGCGATTTCAACGCCGTTTTTGACGTGGGCGATCAGGATCAGGGCAGACATGGACGGGGCCAGTTTGTCGTGCTTGTTCCTGCCATCCGATTGATTTTCGATAAAATAAAGGGGCTGTTTCAATTTGCCGATGTCGTGATAGTAACCGCACACTTTGGCTAAAATAGGATTGGCACCAATTTCCGCGGCCGCCGCCTCCACCAGGGACCCGACCACCATGGAGTGATGATAGGTGCCCGGCGCCTCCAGCATCAGCCGGCGCAGGATGGGCCGGTCCAGGTTGGCCAGTTCCAGCAGGGTGATGTCGGTGGTGTAGTGAAACACCATCTCCACCACCGGTGCCATGCCTGCGGTGATGATGCCGGAACCGATTCCACCTAAAAAAGCCACCGTCAGGTCAAAAGGCAGCGTGCTCCATGAGGCGGTACCCATATAGACATGGATGACAACGGCCAGAACGGCATTGAGCAGTCCCAGCTTTGCACCGGTCTTGATGATGATTTTTCTCTCGCGGCAATCTTGAAGCCACCAGGATGCCATGGTGCAGCTCAAAATGAAATAGATGAACGTCTCCAGGCCGCCTTGAAGCAGCATGGATGTGCATAGCGCAAGGGCCAGGGCAAAAATCAGCGCGGTTTCCCGCCCCATGAACAGGCAGACGATCATGGCCCCGGCGGCCAGCGGAATGCCGAAACCCACCGGAGATACCGGACGGGACCAGGGCAGGCCGAGAAACCATGCATCGGGCAGGGTGGTTGAAATTTTGACCACGATAATAAATGCGACCATGATGCACGATAGAAACAGCAGGTCCTTGTTGCCGTATTTTGCGAATTCCATCCGACGTTTGAGCCGGACATGGTACTGGATGATAAATATGGCGGCCAGCAGCGCCACGGCGCCCGAACCGGCAAGAGGCACCTGATGGGCGTCGGCCTGGCCTTCCATCGCCTCGAGTTTGCGAAGCTGGAGCGGCGTGACCCGCTCGCCTTCACGGAGCAGCATCTCTCCTTTTTTAATCATGTACAGGACCGGCTTGATCTGCTTTGCCGCGACGTCTTTGCGTACTTCGGTTTCGTGGCTGTTAAAGGTGACGTTGGGCTGAATCAGCTGCTGGGAAAAATCAACCATGAGGTTCAATAGGGCATAATTCATCCCTTTGAGCAGCGGGTCGCCGACAACCCGAACCATGGCCCTGGACTGGTCCGGTCCGTAAAACTGTTTCAGGTTCAGCACATGGGTTTCTGTCAAGGTCTCCACGTTACGCAGGGTGATGCCCTTGTCTGATTCCTTCAGCAGGATCTCCTTGTTGGCGACCACGCCGGCGGAGAGCACCTGGGTGATAATGGTGCTCAACAGTTTGGGAATGTCTGTTGCGAATCCATTTTCGATGAGGATGGAAAACGCCCCGTTACTGATTTCGAAACCCGTAGCTTTTTCCAACAGGCTTTTCCTGGCCAGCATTCGCTCTGCGAGGGACACCTGCGGAAGGTCAGGGACATCGGCGGGTTCAACCGGTAACTTGTCCGGAGCCGACGGGGGGGCGGGAATGCGCTTTGCGTCCGCTTCCTGGGTTTTGGTTTCCAATTCGTAGATGGACCGCAGTTGATCGAAGGCATCATTCAGGCGGGTAACCGTGCCTTTAAGGATCTTCGGATTGAGGTCATAAACGGAGAGCACGTTGTCCACCGCCTGGCGGCGGCGGGCGTCGGTGACGGAAATGTCTTCGATGAAAAAATCCGCTGAGGCCTTGATATCGGTTTTAACGACGTCACCGCTGCTATAGCGGTGTTTTTTGATGACTAACCCCGGGTAAAGGCCGGTTGTAAATACAACGAGGATGAGCACCAGCATGGCCCAACGGATATGCGGGTTCAGATTGAAAAAATGGTTGATGGATTTTTTTTTCCGGTCACGAATCATTATTTGGTCACTTGGTTCAGCCGATCAACCCATTTGCCCTGTTGCCGATGAAATCGTCGGCAGAATCGTTGGGGCCATTTATTTGCGAAGCCTTGGGTCCAATACCCCGTCGCTTGCGACGCTATGAATGATCGGACCCTTTGCTGATACCCCGTCCGCTTGCGGCGGGGAGATTCATTTCTTGATGCGACTGGCTTCCAGCAATTCATAAGCGTTGATGATATCCTGGACCAGTCGGTGGCGAACGACATCCTGCTTGGTAAAGTGGATGAACTGTATGCCTGATATGGGGGTTAGAATCGCTTTGGCCTCAACAAGCCCTGAAGACTTGCCTGCCGGCAGGTCGATTTGGGTGATATCTCCGGTAACCACCGCCTTGGAGTTAAAACCGATCCGCGTCAAAAACATCTTCATCTGTTCTGTGGTGGTGTTTTGGGCTTCATCGAGGATAATAAACGCCTCGTTGAGCGTTCTTCCCCGCATAAAGGCCAAAGGCGCAACTTCGATCACCCCGTTTTGCATCAGTGCGGCCACCTTCTCAAACCGCATCATGTCATGAAGGGCGTCATAGAGCGGCCGGAGATAAGGGTCGACCTTGTCTGTCAGGTCTCCCGGCAGGAAACCCAGGGATTCACCGGCTTCCACGGCAGGTCGGGTCAGGATGATCCGGCTGACCGTCCCTTTGGCGAGCGCGGATACGGCCATGGCCATGGCCAGGTAGGTTTTTCCCGTACCGGCGGGTCCGATGCCAAGAACGATGTCATAGTTGCGGATCGCTTCAATGTAGGCCTTCTGGCTCTGGTTTCTGGGTGTGATGGCCCGTTTTTTCGAGGTAATGAAAACGGTATCCAGAAAGATCTTCTTCAGGTCAGCGGTGTGGTTTTCTTTCAATACGCGCAAGGCATAGTCAATATCATTGGGATAGACGGGGTACTTTTCCTTGAGCAGGCCATAGAGTTGCTCCAACACCCGCCGCGAAAGGTCCACCGCCATCTCTTCGCCTTTGAGATGCACGGTGTTGCCCCGGGCATGAACATGGATAGCCAATAGATCTGCAAGGCGCTTGAGGTGCCCGTCTTGTTCACCAAACAGCTGCCGGGCCAATTCAATGTCGGAAAAGGTCAGTCGGGTTTGTTTGCTTTGCGTGCATTCATCCATAAGTTGGGCAAGTGTCTTTCGTTTAAACGCGTCGCCGCCAGTTAATATGAATCGACGCCGTTGATTTGTCAAACCGCCGGTCAGGCCGCTTTCCTAAATAGCGATACCGTCATTGGAATATCCGACTTTTCAGGGGAATGCAAACGCCAAATTTCCCCTTGTTGCCCCGGTGAAAATCCTTGACTGGGAAATATTGCTCTGTTAACGTTACCCACCTAAAAAATAAGAAACATTCTGAAATTATTGACATTATTATTTTTTTAGAGGGATGCTCGCCAAGCATAGCGAGTCCTTTCACCCCACTGGCAGATGTCTGTTTCGGGCAGCGGTGTTGCCTCATTCAAGGGACCATCATGAATCCGTTTGATATTCTTGTTGTCACCATCCTGACCTATGGGTTGATTCGTGGCATTTTCCGGGGCCTGGTCAGAGAACTTTCTTCGATCGTCGGCGTTTTGGGTGGATTCTATGCCGCCTATACCTATTATCCGCATGTGGCCAGGTTGATTTCTGTTTGGATTTCCGATGTCGCTTATCTGAATATTGTAAGCTACATGGCCGTTTTCTCCCTTGTGGTGATTGTCGTTGGAATCCTTGCCGTGGTCATCAAGTATCTTCTCAATATCGCTTACCTGGGATGGGTGGACCGGGTCTGTGGAGCCCTGTTCGGGCTCCTCAAAGGCGGACTCGTGGTCTGTGTGGTGTTTATCGTCCTGACCGCCTTTTTACCCAAAGGTGCGCCGGTCGTCAAAAATGCGACCCTATCGCCACATGTATCAATGGTATCGGAAGTGATGGCCAAGGTGATTTCAAAGGAAATGAAAGCAAATTTTATCATAAAATTAAAGGAATTTAAAAAATCTTGGCAGACCCGCTAAAACCAGGCCAATCGACACCCATTGAGGGCCTCGAGGCGTTGATTGAAACCCTGAGAGGAGAAAATGGCTGCCCGTGGGATAAAAAGCAAACGCCTTACTCCATGGCCCGCTACCTGATCGAAGAGGTCCATGAACTGGTGGATGCCATCATGTCCAAGGATTCGACGGCTGTTTGCGAAGAGGCCGGAGATGTTCTGTTTCAGCTTCTTTTTGTCGTCAACCTATTCAGGGAGTCGGGAAAATTCAGCCTTCGGGACGTGGTTGAAAAAAATATAGAAAAGATGATTCGCAGACACCCCCATGTGTTTGGCGATGTTACCGCTGAAACCCCTGCAACGGTCAGTGAAAACTGGGATAAAATCAAGCGGAAAGAAAAGGGTGGGGCGGGGCCACATTCGATCCTCAGTTCCATCCCCCAGAGTTTGCCTGCGCTGCTCAGGGCATCGATGGTTTCGGAACGGGCAGCCAAAACCGGTTTTGACTGGGATGACATCTCCGGCGTGATGGCCAAAACCATGGAAGAGTGGGAGGAGTTCTCAACGGAGATCAATAATCCTGAATGTGAATCCGGTGGCGAAAAAGCGGCCATGGAATTCGGGGACATCCTGTTTACCATGGTCAATGTCGCCCGGTTCGCGCGCATTCATCCGGAAACCGCATTGATCCTGTCGATTCAAAAATTTGAAAAGCGTTTTACCTATATGGAAGAAAAATCCATTGAAGCGGGGAGGGATATCGTCAGCCTCACCATGCGGGAAATGCACAACTTCTGGGACGAGGCCAAAGAAAAAGTGGGGTGATCGCTCCGCGGAGATTGCTTCTTTTGGAGAAAACGCCCGCTTTTGCCAGTGACAAAAGCCGGCTATGCAGCCGGCTTTTTATCTCATAAACGAGACTTACCTTTTAAACGTGCTCGTCTATCGGCTTTTGTTCCGGTGGCGTTCTAAAAATCACGTTTCCGTTTTTATCGTATTTTTCAAAGAAAACACCCCCGTCATCCGCCTTGTAGCCACCG
The DNA here is from genome assembly GCA_963697225.1 of uncultured delta proteobacterium. Classification (GTDB taxonomy): domain Bacteria; phylum Desulfobacterota; class Desulfobacteria; order Desulfobacterales; family Desulfosarcinaceae; genus Desulfosarcina. The sequence continues at coordinate 160,520 of CAVONM010000024.1, read as the reverse complement.
GTTTTTTTCTCCATCTCGGCCTCAGGCGTTGCGCTCTCTTGGGAGCTCTCGATGGGGCGTTCTTCAATTGCTTTTTCAACCTTTTTAAGGGCGACATCCTTGTTTTCCATAGCCAGGTTGTTGTCTACGCGTGTCGTCGTTCTGACGGCTGATTCGCCAATTGTGTTTAACATGGCCATACCTCCTTTGTTTTCTACAAATGTGATTGCCGTTCCTGGTGATTTTGCCCTTTCCGCAATACCAGTGCCGGCCAGTCCTTTTTTATCTATTCAGCCTTACGGTTAATGGCCGCTTTGGCCAGTTCATCGAGCCGATTCATCAAGCCCTGCGAGTTGTCAACGGCGATGGATCGGGCCTCCTTTTGATTGTCTCCGACGATCGTGTTGAATACAAACGTATTGTCCTTTTGGCCCGTTTTCAGATCCTTTGGTGTATCTCGAACCTGATTGATCAGCTCTTGGCCAAAGTCTGATCCGGGGTCAACATTGGTAATCTTTCTGAGTACGCCGGCAGCCACTTTTTCCATTATCGACTGGTTTTTCGCCGCTTTTGAAATCGTAATCGCATCCGATTTGGCATCGCGGGTGCCTACCTGCTGGGGGTGATCCGCTCTTCCCAGGCTTAACTGCCTTCGATAGACATTCAGGACGTTATGGATTTGATAGCTTTGAATATACATATGTGTTCCTCCGATACCCTTATCGGCAGGTCATGAAAAAACCTTTAGCAAAAAGGATAAAAAAGAAAATACGGTCTCGTCCACAACAAGGGCATGAAGTTGGAAATCAGGGGGCAATTATAGAACAAAAAATACCAACAAACCACTGCCGGGTGAAACACACCGGGCAGTGGTTTGTTGGTATAATGGGGGGCATGATTCTGAGAATTCAATCAGTCGTCAAAGTTTCCCTCGGGACTTTCGTTGCTCACAATTAAAGCGGCCCGTTGGGCTATCTTTTCCGGTGTCCATTCCTCCGGGTCTTCCATTCGTTTGGCTTTGGGACCCGGGTCAAAGCGATTGGTCTCCAGGATGGTTTCAATGGCGAGATCGGCGGTGTCTTGCGCGTTGAATACATTGACGAGCATGTTGTAAACGAACGATTCCACCCGCTGCGCCATTCTGTCCCGGATTTCTCGGGGAAGTCCCTGCAGCTTGTTTTCGAACGGCAGGTTCAGCTTTTTATAGTTGCCGCCCTTCCATCCTTTATCTGCGGCATAGCCCATCATCTTCGCCCACATGGCCTCAGTGACGCCCTGATCGGTAACTTTGATAAAGTCGCCGTTGCCATCCAAGGCGGCATTGCCGTCATCATTGACCTCGAGTCCCCACGAAATCATTTGCAGTGCGGTGGCGACGTTGGCTTTGGTGGTGTGGGTGCGGTTGGCGATTTCCCGAAGGCGCTGTGAACTGTTGCCGGAGGTGCCATGCTGTGCGCCCGAGACATGGTAATCCGCCAGCGCGTCGTGGATCTGTTGGGTAAGGTCTATCTGGATGCCCTGGCCGCTGGCTTCGATGCCGTGGACGGTCCCGTTGTTCAGGGCGATCCAGTTGGGGAATATGCCGTGCGCGTTGAGCCCCTGAATCAGGAAAAGGGCTTCAGCCTCGGTTGACAGTCCCAATTTTCCTTTGATTTCACCGATCTCTGTCTCCAACCCGGACCAGTCGGGAATGAACGGCATCAACTCCAGATTGGTGGTCAGGTTTTGGTCATCCGGGAGATGGGATGCGTCAATGGCAATCGAGGTGATGCCGGCTTCGAACATCGTGGGGATTTCGATCTTGGCATCCGGTATATCGTCCTTGCTTTTTATGCCGTAATGATCTGCATGCAGGGCCACAGGAATGGTAATGCCCAGTTCATTGCACATCGCATCCACAATCCGGGCCATATTCCAATAATTGACCGCACAATAGGCATCGGCTCCCCCTTCGGAACGCGCAATCTCGATGATCAATGCAGAATTTGCCCGTTGGGCGGCTTTCAGCGCACCCCTGATGACAAAGATATTTCTGCCGTTAGCAGCCATGCAGATGGCGTTTTTCTTTTTGATCATCGCCAGGTCGATGAATTTCCCACTGACCAGCAGTGCCTTCGAATTGGGGAACCGTTTCTGGATATTGGGGGGGCGGCCCACTGAAACCGCTTTGTTGAAGTCACTGGATGATGCTGTCATGGTTTTCCTCCTTAGGCAGATTTCTCATGATAACGATGGTTATGGTTGGGTGTTTTACTCGGTTTGCGATGGTCGCTTTGACATGATCTTTTGATTATAGGTGTTTATTTTTTCTTTGAATGTGTTGGATTTTGCTTCGTACTGCTCCGTTTTTTGGTTGAATGCGTTGATTCTGAAGTTCAGTTCTGCCCGGGCCTTGAAGTTAACCGCCTCGGGAGTCATTTTTTCAATCTGTGCCCTTTCTTCCAGTAGTTGCTGATACAGGAGATCTAAGTCCGCCTTTTCCTTTTCAAGCGCTTCCCGGCTCAGTTCAGCGGTTTCGTCCGCTGCACCACCATCCGGAACGGCGACTTTGCCTTCAAGGGAGGGGGCCGGTTTCGACTTTTTCGCTTTCCCGGCCGTTGCCTGCCCCGGTTTTTCTTCTTCGGCCTCAATCCGTTGGGCCGCGGCCCGCTGTTCCTTCGGCACCTGGCTTAGGTCGTCCGTCCAGCGTTTTTGACCATTTTCATCGGTATATTTGTAGATTTCAGCGCACAGCGGTGCCGCGAGCAATAGAGCAGTGATCAGAACAAGGGCCGATATTGGTTTTTTCATGGGGGAACCTTTTGTCGTGAGATAAAGGTGGAATAGATCCACGGTGAATGGTAACCACTTGAATGCCCAACTATAATGTCGTTGCCGGGCGGATGTCAAGCACCGACGACGGCTTCTAAAACAATCCATCGACAATCGGATATAGGATGAACTATTGTTTGACAATGAAATCGGCTTGTGTAGATTGAGCGAGGCCTCTTTGCTGGTTCACATGAAACCGCCATGCACGGATCCCATTAGCGGGGGACGTATCAGAAAGATAACAAAAATGGCATCAATTCGTCGAACGGTGATTCTCTTATTATTGATTGTCTATTCGGGTTGTGCGCCGAAACCATTGCCTGTGTCTATCCCCGGCCCGGTTCCCGCCATGCCAGGCAATCAGGCGTTCCAAGACGCCGAGCGAGACTTTGACAACGGTCTGTACGCCGAGGCGCTGGAGGGTTATAACCTGTTTTTACAAGAAGCCTATGACGACCCTTTCGTTGATGACGCCCTGTTTAAAATAGGACGGTTATACCGTCTTGCCGGCCGCGATGACGACGCCATCGCTGTTTTCTCCAGGCTGAACCGTGAATTTCCAGAAAGCGCCCTGGTTTCCGGGGCCATGCTCGAAATCTTGAAGACCCTGTTCGACGGCGGCAATTTCGATTCGGTGGTCAACTATGGGCTCGCCTATGTCGAACCCACCGACCCCACGCTTTTGCGGACGCCGTTTTTCTTTATTGTTGCCGATGCTTATGAGGCGATGGGCGCGCATTTGGAAGCCGCTCGATTCTATTATCGGGCCTGGAATACAGCCTCCGGTGCGGATGTGGAGGTTGCCTGGAACCAATTAAAGCACACAGCCGAACAACTCAGCGCCGATGACCTCCAGCAGTTGGTCTCGCAGGTGACGGATCAACGCCTTACGGGCCTCTTGCTTTACCGGCTTGGTATGGCATTTATTCTGGATGAAAAGTATGATGATGCAATGGATGTCCTCAAGGCTTTTGTGGAGCGATTCCCCGAGCACCCGGACCACTCAGATGCGTCAGACATGATCCGTTCCCTGACGGAACGTGCCCGCTTTACTCCCTTTACCGTTGGCTGTGTGCTACCCCTTTCCGGTTCCTATGCCGTGTTCGGCGAACGTGCGTTAAACGGCATCGAAATGGCGCTGAGCCAGATCAGCCAGACCGGTGGCGGAATTCCCTTCACCATCATCGTCAAGGATTCCCGGTCCGATCCAACTGCGGCCACCCAGGCGGTGGATCAACTCGATCAGCAAAAGGTCGGGGCCATCCTGGGGCCCATGTCCGCAGCCGAGGCCGCCTCCGAGAGCGCACAGGCCCGGGGGATTCCGATCCTCGTTTTTACCCAGCGAGATGGGATCCCGGATATCGGCACTTATGTGCTCAGAAATTTTATCACGCCTCAGATGCAGGTGCGGTCCCTGGTGTCATTCGCCGTGGAAGAATTGGGTGCCCGGCGGTTTGCCATCCTGTATCCCGATGAAAATTACGGTCGGCGCTACATGAACCTGTTCTGGGACCAGGTGGTCAATTATGGGGGTGTGGTTAACGGCGTTGAGAGGTATGACCCCGAGGGAACGGATTTCGCCAAACCCATAAAAAAAATAACCGGTATTTTCTATGATGTCCCCAAGGATTTGAGGGTGTCTGCCATACCGCGGCTTCAACCGTTACCGCTGCCCTTCATGGAAAGCACAAACCGCTACGCCCGAGATGTGATCGCCGACCCGGTGGAACGGATCAGCGGCATTCCCCTGGATCGAAAGGCGATTGACAATCTTGGGCGCCACAATTCGGACAGGGAGGATCAATGGCACCCCATTGTGGAATTTGATGCGATTTTCATTCCTGATGCGCCTAAAAAAGCGGGTTTGATCATACCGCAACTGGCCTATTACGATATCCGTGATGTGTATCTGCTGGGCACCAACCTGTGGAACTCCGATACCTTATTAGAAATGTCCGGCGACTACATGAAAGGCACGCTGATTGCCGAAGGCTTCTTTGCCGAGAGCCAGTCCGAAACGGTCAAACAATTCGTGGCGGCTTTCCAACTTGCCTACGGCAGGGATCCGGGATTCATCGAGGCCGTCGCCTACGACAGTGCCATGATGGTATTTCAGACCATGCGTCAAACCGCCACTGATTCGAGGCGAGACTTGAAAGAGGCGCTGTTGCAAATCGACGATTTCAATGGCGTTTCCGGCCGGACCGGCTTCGCCCAAAACGGGGAAGCGCAAAAAACCCTGCAAATGCTTCGGATCAATCGGGGGCGGTTCGTTCAGGCCACGCGAACCGCTGGAAACCCGAGCAGTAAGCAGTGAGAAGTGAGCGATGAGCAGTGAACCCAGAACATAATAACTGGTAAGCTAATAAGCTCAAAGCTCAAAGCTGAAAGCTCAAAGCCAAACCCAGAACCCAGAACCTGTGAACCCTTACCATTTCGCCTATAACTTTTTTGCATTCGGGCTATCCCTGATCGCCCTTCCTGCGATCTGGTGCCACGAGAAGCAAGAGCCGGAACGGAAGGCGGCGCTGAACCAGCGGCTGGGATACGATCTGCATCAACTGGATCCGGTCATGCCCGGACGCCCGAGACTCTGGATTCATGCCGTTTCTGTGGGTGAAGTGAAGGCGGCTGAAGCCATCGTTGACGCCTTGAACATAACCGGTAAAAACGCATCCATTCTCCTTACCACCACAACGATGACCGGCCAGCGAGACGCGTGCAGGCGGTTCGCCGGAAGGGCCACCGTGCGATACGCACCGGTGGATTTATGGGGGCCCACCAGGCGGTTTTTATGCACGCACCGGCCTGACCTTCTGGTTTGCATGGAGACGGAAATCTGGCCCAACTGGATCGCCAAGGCCCATGGGGCCGGGATTAAAATGGTCTTTATCAATGGCCGCATTTCTGAACGGTCGATTCGTTCGTATATGAAAATCCGGCGGCTGATCAAGCCAGCTTTGGAGAAGGTGGATGCTTTCAGCATGATCTCCGAGGCGGATGCCCGACGGATCATATCCCTGGGTGCACCGGCCCATCGGGTCCGAGTTAACGGCAATGCCAAGATGGACGCTCCGGATTTGGACCGGGATGACGCCGGGGTTCAGAATTTGAGGCGGCTCTACGCCGTGAATGAAAACACGCCGGTGTTCATCGCGGGAAGTATTCGCGGGGCGGAAGCGGATATTCTGATGGAGGCCTATGAACACCTGGCCATGCAGATCCCGGATCTGGTATTCATTCTTGCGCCGCGGCACCTGAACCGGTTATCCCGGATCGCAGACATCGCACGCGCAAAAGGGATCGAGTGGCAATATCGGACGCAACTGGGTGAAACAGGGGTCGCGCGATCAGCACCGGTAGTGATTCTGGACACCATCGGTGAACTGCGCGACGTCTACAGCATCGCTTCGGTGGTGTTTTGCGGGGCGAGCCTCGTGCCGCTGGGCGGGCAGAATGTACTCGAGGCCGCCGTGTGGTCCAAACCGGTACTCTTTGGCCCCTCCATGGAGGATTTTGAAGAGGCGCGAACCCTGCTCGAGACAGCAGGCGGTGGAATCTGTGTGAAAGACGGAATGGAACTGGCCGACCGGGCTGTCCATCTGCTGATGCATCCCGATGAAGCCCGTCGGTTGGGCCGTTTGGCAAAAAGGGCGGTGCTTTCCAATCAGGGGGCCGCCCGCCGTCATGCACAGGTTGTGGCTGAATTGTTGACGGACATCGAGAGCCGTTCAGAGGTTAAAAGGTTCAGGGTCCAGCGTTGAGAGGTTCAGAGGTTCAGCGGTTCAGGGTTCAAAGGTTGAGGGTGGAAGGTTAAGAGGTTTAGGGTTAACCGGATAAATTGGAAACAACAAGTAGGATGCACTAAATCTGAAATAACAAGCATCAAATAACAAAAATCAAACAAATCCCAAATTGCAACATCCAAATCTCAAAAGGGCAACCACCAACTGTTGATTGTCATTTTATGTTTGATTTTTCAGATGCCGTTTCTTCCATACCATTACGGTTTGGAATTTTTAATTTGGCGATTGAGATTTGTTTGTAATTTGGTTTTTGGAAATTGTATTTTATCTTATGACATAAAACCCAAATTTCGGGATTAAGATACTGAACCCTGACGAAATAGCTGGTAAGCTGGTAAGCTGAAGGCTCAAAGCTGAAACCCAGAGACCAGAGGCCAGAGACCCTTATGGCTCTTCGTTTTTAAGCGATGGCTGACCGGTGGATTCCAATACCGTTGTCCACAGCTTTCCGTTGGGCCTGACCTGTTTTCTCCTGCCCGCGGTGGCTTCCATGGGCAAATGCACGAAATGATTGTTCCAATGGCCGATGACCAGCTTGGTTTTTCCCGCCATTCCCGCGTGCACCGCATCCCTGCCTAAAAACCCGCAGAACACACTGTCATTGGCATTGGCCGGAAGGCTGCGAATCATGTAGCTGGGATCGATGTATTTGATGTTCAGCGGAATGTTCTTCTGGGCAAAGTGGGCCTTGATCGCCTCCTTTAGGAACGGACCGATGTCGTTGAGCCGGATGTTTCCGGAGGGATCCCGACGCTCATCCACATGGTCGAAAAATTTCTGCCCGGCCCCTTCGGCCACCACAATAACCGCATGGCCCCGGCTGGTCACGCGTGCCTGCAGGGCGGCCATCAATCCTCTGGGCCCTTCAAGGTCGAAGTCAACTTCAGGAATCAATACGAAATTGGCATCCTGCTGAGCCAGGGCTGCCGTGGCGGCAATGAAACCGGAGTGCCGCCCCATGAGTTTGATAAGGCCCACCCCGTTGGGGTAGGCGATGGCCTCGTTGTGGGCGCTCTGGATCGCCATGCGGGCGACATCCACCGCGGTGTCGAATCCAAAGGAGCGGGAAACGAGGTGTATATCGTTGTCGATGGTTTTGGGGATACCCACCACGCTGATTTTCAGTCCCCTTTTGGAGATGGTATCGGCAATCCTGGACGCGGCCATGAGGGTGCCGTCTCCACCCACCATGAAGAGGATGCCGATATTGTTCACCTCCAGGCAGTCCACCACCCGATCGATGTCCTGTGCCCCGCGCGACGACCCGAGAATGGAACCGCCCATGTTCATGATGGTGGTGACCCGGGCCGGGGTCAGGTCAAGAAAATCGCGGTTATACTCGGGGATGAATCCTTCCAGTCCGTGGCGTACACCGTAGATGATCTTCACGCCGTAGCGGTAGTGCAGCTCCAGCACAATGGCGCGGATGATGTCGTTCAAACCCGGGCACAGTCCCCCGCAGGTGGCGATGGCGCACCTGAGTTTGGACGCGTCGAAATAGACTTTTCGTCGTGGGCCGGCCACTTCGAAGGCCGGCGGGGATATGCCTTTTGCAAGCATCGCTTCGATATTGACCCGCTTGATATTGATCATCACCTGATCCTCATCGGAAACGAACAGGTGGTGAACCCCGCCATGATCTTCCTTCAGCATCGGCGATGGAATTTTGGCTTCACCCAGTGTTTGAATACTGGTTTCAATGGTTTCTGGAATCATATAAACTCCTTGCAGGTTGATCTGTCAAGCCAGGCCTTTTTTCGGAATCGAGCCCATTGAACTTGAATTCGCCTTTGCCGAGGATGTCATGCAGATGCAGGATCCCCAGCACCCGGTGGTCATTGTCGATGATTGGCAGAACCGTGATTTCATGCCGTTCCATAATGGTGAGGGCATCAAAGGCAGGTGCCTGAGGAAATGCATGCAGGGGCGATGGGGTCATCACAGCAGTCAGGGATTGTTCGAGAACCGGCTTCTTTTGGGCAATCATCCGCCTGAGGTCGCCGTCGGTGAGGATGCCCGCAAGCCGCTGGTCTTCGCCAACGATGATCAGGGCACCCAATCCGTGGCGGTCCATCTCTTCAACGGCTTCCTGCATGGATACCGATGTGGTGGCAAGGGGAATGGCATCACCGGTGAACATGATGTCCTTCACCTGGCTGAACAGCCGCTGACCCAGCGCCCCGCCGGGATGAAATCGCTTGAAGTCGCTGGTCTTGAATTGATTCTTGTTGATCAGCACCACTGCCAGCGCATCCCCCATGGCCAGCAGTGCGGTGGTGCTGGCCGTGGGGGCCAGGCCCAATGGGCAGGCCTCTTTTTCCACCCCGACGTCAATGACGATGTCGCTGTGTTTGGCCAGGGTAGATGCCGGGTTTCCCGTCATGGCGATCACGGTGCACCCGATGTTGCGGATGCTGGGCATCAGTATGTTCAATTCATCCGTCTCTCCGCTGTAGGACATGGCCAGAAAGACGTCGTCCGGACCAACGATTCCCAGGTCTCCGTGCATCGCTTCCACCGGATGCAGAAACAGCGATCGCGTGCCGGTGCTGTTAAGGGTAGCGGTGATTTTTCGGCCGATAATACCTGATTTTCCAATGCCGCTGACGATGACCCGGCCGGTTGCTTTCAGGATGACTTCCACCATCTGATCGAACCGGTGGTCGAGGCGACCGATCAGATTTAAAATGCCGTCAGCTTCAATTTGCAGAACCTGGCGCGCTTCATCTAAGACCATGACTGAGGATTCCTGTTTGATCGTTTATATGGTTGAAAGATGGGCGTGACTGTCACTATGATGATTTGGATTGGTGGACTGCGTTAAATGCTTCATATGTGGTCAAACAATAGCCAATTTGCCTGAAAAGTCAATCAAACTCATGGCCCCCCAAGCGGCTTTTTTTTATATTCGGCACTGGACTTTTTCTTAAAAGAAATTATTTTTACGTTTGCTCTCAACTCCCACATCCAAAAAATGGAAAAAAACATAAACTCCTGACAACAGATAGGAATTGCCATGAAACACCCTGTCACCATGCTTGCCTCTATCCCATTCTCGTGGGTGATGATGCCGACGGGCAGCAACTGATGGAGGAGATCGCAAGGGCTGGCGGCTGCGGCTTTGCCACCAACGCCGATGATCTGGCCAACGGGCAGCAGATGGCCGAATTTGTAAAAAAAGTGTTTGTCGGCGAGATGATGGACAGCGACGGCGACGGTGTGCCGGATTCGCTGGACAAGTGTCCGAAAACGCCTGCCGGTGTGAAGGTGGATGCCTCCGGCTGCCCCATTACCATACTGGGGGCGGGTGCTGCGACGTGGACGTTCAATAACATTAATTTCGAAGTGGCCAAGGCAGATATAAAATCCTCTTCCTATGGCATTCTGGATGAGATTGTTGCAGCCCTTAAAGCCCGTCCCGCGTTGAAGGTCCTGGTCGAAGGCCATACCGACAGCACCGGTGCGCGGTCGTTCTCAAGCACAACCTCAATGCCCAGGCGGTCAGTTCACTGAAAAAAGAAATGACGGACATCGAAACGAAAGTTTCTTCCCTGATTCAGGAGATGAACCGCTCGATCAAAGAGGCCGATGCGTTTGTCAAGACCATGTAGACGGCACCATCATACTTATTATTTCAATCCTGAAATTCGTGTTGTTAATGTATTTTGATTTGAGATTTAGATGTTGTAATTTGGAATTTATTTGATATTTGGTGCTTGAAATTTGTTGGTTCCTATTTCTTTGGGTATAGAAAGGTAAGCTAAACATGGAAGAGATGCTCGACAAGATCTATCAACTGTTGACTGTATACGGCTTGAAAGTCCTTGCCGCCCTGGCGATATTCTTCATCGGGCGATGGGTGGCCAAGGGTGTGCGGAAACTGGTGGAACGCATGATGACCAAGGGCAAGGTCGACCCCACCCTGGTTACCTTCACATCCAACATGGCCTACATTGGCCTGCTGGCGTTTATCGTCATCGCCGCACTGGGTCAGTTGGGCATCCAGACGACCTCCTTCATTGCCATTCTGGGTGCTGCCGGTCTGGCCGTCGGTCTGGCCCTGCAGGGATCCTTGTCCAATTTTGCCGCCGGCTTTCTGCTGATCATCTTCCGGCCCTTCAAAGTGGGTGACCTTATCGAAGCTGCCGGCGTATTCGGTGTGGTGGAGGCCATCCAGATTTTCACCACCCAGCTGAAAACGGCCGACAACAAGACCGTCATCGTCCCCAATGCCAAGCTCACCGACGATAATATCGTCAACTGGACGGTCAAGGGAACCCGCCGGGTGGACATGGTGTTCGGCATCGGATACGATGACGACATCGACAAGGCCCGATCGCTGATGGCCGGAATCATTGCCGAAGACAGCCGGATTCTAAAGACGCCCGCACCCCAGATTTCCGTCTCCGAACTGGCGGACAGCAGCGTGAACTTCGTGGTTCGCCCCTGGGTCAAGGTGGAAGACTACTGGGGGGTTCATTTCGACCTGACCGAAAAGATCAAAAAAGCCTTCGACGCCAACGGGGTCTCCATTCCGTTCCCCCAGCGCGACGTTCACGTGTACCAGCATGGTGGCGCGGCGCAAGAAAAAAGTGCTTGACAAGCCGATTTAACCTGAATATAAATCGCCCAATTTTGAAAAGGCCGAAGGAACCTTTCTCTTTGGCCTTTTTCATTGTTCAGACCATCATGGGAGGTGTTTCAAATGAAATGTACAACAGTTCGCAAAGGCATGGAATGTGCCTTCATGACAGCCAAAGGCTGCGGATACAACGGTGGTGTCTGCCTTGAAATCGTGGAGCAGTGCAAAGGGTGCAGCCGCACCCTGGAGATTGCTTCGGGATGGTATTGCGCTGCCTGCCCTGAGCCTACGACCAAATGGAAAAACGGCAACTGCAATCTGGCCACGCATGTCGGCTCGAGCGTCTCAGAAGCGGCCCAGAAGATCAATCCGCTGAAGGCTTCCAAGCGCTCCAGAAAGTAGTCTGTCTGCCGACAACCCGATCGATCTGTCGAAAACCCCGCTACCGGACCGGTGTGGCGGGGTTTTTTGCATTGCGCTGCGGCCGAAGGTTCACCCGGCATGGGATGGAAACCGATGCCGTTCGCATCCTCCTGATATTTCAAGCGCTTTTCCCTTGACATGTTGCGTATTCAGGCAGTAGATATCCCTTTTACCAATTCCGCGGCAGGATCAACCCCATTGAGGATGGATGCCCATGAATCCTTTAGCTGAGCAACTCAATCAGACAATCAAATCCGCGGCCCCGCATGTTTTCGACATGCTGTCCGATGTGGGCAAAAAACTATTTTTTCCAAAAGGCATCCTCAGCCAGAGCGCGGAGGCCAAGGAAAAGGCCTATGCCATCAATGCCACCATCGGCATCGCCAAAGAAGGCGGCCGGACCATGCGGTTTGACAGTGTGATGGCCTCCCTCAACAATATCCGCGCCAGCCAGTCGCTGACCTACGCCCCTTCCTTCGGCATTCCCGCCTTGCGACGACAGTGGCAGACCGAGATGGTGGCAAAGAATCCGTCCCTGGCCGGAAAACCGGTGAGCCTGCCGGTGGTCACCTGCGGAATTACTCACGGCATTGCCACTTTTGCGGATGTCTGGACCAGCCCGGGGGATATGATCATTCTGCCGGAGATGATGTGGGGCAACTACAGCATGATTTTTTCCGTGCGAAAAGATGCACGCATCCGCCACTACGAACTGTTTACCCCGGATGGCGGTTTCAACCTCGGCGCCTTCGAACAGGCGGTCCGCCAGGAGGCGGCGGACCACCGCAAGATTACGGTGGTCCTCAACTTTCCCCAGAATCCGTCGGGGTATACCATTTCCGAAAGAGAAGCTGACGGGATTGTCCGCATCCTAACCGATACAGCTGCCGCCGGCACCTATGTCCTGGCGGTCACCGACGATGCCTATTTCGGTCTTTTCTACGAACCGGAAACGCTGAAGGAATCCCTCTTTGCCCGCCTGTGCGGGGCACACCCCGGTATCCTGGCGGTAAAGCTCGACGGGGCCACCAAGGAAAATTACGTGTGGGGACTGCGGGTGGGCTTCATCACCTACGGTGGCTCGTTCAATGGCGACACGACGCCGCTTTTCGATGCACTGGAACGTAAAACGGCCGGTTGCATCCGGGGGACCATTTCCAACGCCTCGCATTTGAGCCAGACCATTTTGCTCAACTCCATGCAGAACGAGAAAAACCCCGCCGAAAAGAAGGCCAAGTTCGACATCCTCAAGGCCCGGGCAAAACGGGTCAAAGCGGTCTCCAATGATCCCAAGTATGCCGATGCGTGGGATGTCTACCCATTCAACTCCGGTTACTTCATGTGCATCCGGCTTAAAACCGTGGACGCGGAAACCCTGCGTGTTCATCTGTTGGATCGATACGGCGTTGGATTGATATCACTGGGGGAATCGAACCTTCGCGTCGCTTTTTCGTGCCTGGAAGAGGCCGATGTTGAAAAACTGTTCGATACCATCTTTCAGGGAGTGAACGAACTGGGAAAAATATAATAGATCATGCCGCAGACGGAAACGAAACCGAGTAGGTACCGGCGAATCAATGGACGACTGAAAAGCCTGAATATTGCCCAGGCCACCCGCTGGTCAGTCTATTTCATCGCCATCGGCCTGATCGCCGGCCTCGGTTCCGTCGTTTTTCATTACCTGTGCCAGTTGGGACTACATTACTTTCTGGATATGCTCGCCGGATACCGCCCTCCGACGCCGGCCGGCGAACACCACCTGCTGCCGCCCACATCGGTTCCATTCAACCGATTGCTGCTGCTGTTCCTGCCTGCCATGGGGGGCGTATTGAGCGGGTGGCTGGTCTACACATTCGCTCCGGAGGCAGAAGGACACGGCACCGACGCCGCCATCAACGCCTACCACAACAAGGGTGGCTTCATTCGCAACCGGGTGCCCGTCATTAAAACCATCGCGTCAGCCATTACCCTGACCACCGGGGGGTCCGGGGGCAGGGAAGGGCCCATTGCCCAGATCGGTGCCGGTTTCGGTTCTTTTCTGGCCACCACCCTCAAGCTTTCCCACCGCGAGCGTCGGATCATGATGGCCGCCGGCATCGGCGCCGGCGTGGGCAGCATCTTTCGGGCCCCGCTGGCTGGCGCCCTGTTTGCCGCCGAGGTGCTTTACCGGGATCCTGATTTTGAATCGGAGGTGATCATACCGGCAGGCATCTCATCGGTGGTGGCCTACTGTGTCTTCTGCCTGGTTTTCGGCTGGGGCTCGTTGTTCGATTCACCACCTTTCCATTTCCGTAACCCCCTCGAGCTTGGACCTTACCTCGTACTGGCCCTGGTGCTGGTGGCTACCGGTATATTTTACATCAAGGCTTTTTACGGCACGATCCATGTTTTTGAATCCTTAAAGAAAATCCCCAATCACATCAAACCGGCCATTGGCGGTTTGCTGACCGGTATCATCGGCTTTTTTTTACCCCACACCCTGGCCTTTGGTTATGGGTTTGCGCAAAAGGCCATCAACAATGAACTGGCGGTGCCCTTCCTGCTCTCCCTTGCCCTGGGAAAGGTGCTGACGACATCCTTTTCCATCGGTTCCGGGGGAAGCGGCGGTGTCTTCGGCCCCTCTATCGTGATCGGCGGGGCCATGGGCGGTTGCGTGGGCAAAATCTTCCACGACATCATGCCCAGCGTTGTCACTGAACCAGGTGCCTTCGTGGTGGTGGGAATGGCCGGATTCTTTACGGCCGTTTCCAACACCCCTATCTCCACGATTATTTTCGTCAGCGAGATGACCAATTCATACCATTTGCTGCTGCCCAGCCTGCTGGTCTGTTCGGTGGCCTACATGGCATCTCGGCGCTGGACCATCTTTAAGCAGCAGGTGCAGAGCAAGGTCGATTCTCCGGCCCACGCCGGCGATTTTTTTGTGGATATCCTCCAGGCGATCCCGGTCAACGACCTCATGCCGTTGGTGAAAAAGGTGACCCTGATTCCCCAGGATATGCCGTTTCTGGAGTTCAAACACTATTTTTCCGAGACCAAGCAGCATTACTTTCCGGTTGTGGATGAGGAGAAACGGCTGGTGGGGATCTTCTCCATCAACGATATTCGGGGCGTTCTCTTCGCACCCGAAATCGAACAGCTGGTGGTCATGAAGGACGTGGGAAGCTCCGACATCATCGTCACCACGCCGGAAGAGGACCTCAACGCCGTGCTGAAAAAATTCACCACACGCAATATCGACAGCCTGCCGGTGGTGCGGGCAGACGATCACGGGATTCTGTTGGGCATGCTCAACCGCCGGGAGGTGATCTCATTCTACAATCAGAAGGTGGAGGAGATGAAATCGCAGCGCCTGGCGCATTATGGCGAATAGCCTAATGCTGTCAGCCCTTGTCCCGCAATATCCGTTTCAGGATCTTGCCTGTCGGGCTTTTGGGCAGTGCCTCTAAAAACTCTACCTCAGCGGGGACCTTGTAAACCGCCAGATGCTTGCGGCAGTAGTCAGTTATCTCCTCTGCGGTGGTGTTTGCCCCTTCTTTCAAGACGATGGCCGCTTTGACAATTTCTCCTTTTTCCGGATGTGGGATCCCGTAGACCGCGACTTCCATGACGGCAGGATGCCGATAGAGAAACTGTTCGACCTCAGCGGGCCAGATCTTGAGGCCGGACATATTGATCATATCCTTGACCCGATCGACGATAAACACGTAGCCCTCCTCGTCCATGGTACCGATATCCCCGGAGTGAAGCCAACCGTTGCGCAGTGCGCGGGCCGTCTCTTCCGGCTTGTTCCAATATCCTTGCATGACGCCGGGTCCTCGAACACAGATTTCTCCCCATTTGCCGGAGGGCATCTCCTGGTCGGATTCATCCAAGATCTTGATTTCAAAGTTCTCCACCGGGGTGCCCACACTGCCGAATTTGTGATTGAAATCGTGATTGTAGCAGGCAAAGGGCGAACACTCCGTGAGACCGTAACCCTCGTACACCGGGCGTCCAAAGCGTTTGGTCCACCGGGACGAAATTTCCTGCGGCATGGAGGCGGCGGCAGAGAACTCGTACCGGATGGAGGCGAAGTCCGCGGGGTCCACATCCATATTCAACAGGTGAATGTAAATCGTCGGAACCGCAAAAAACATGGTCACCTTGTCCTCCCGGATGGATGCCAGGATTTGGTCGGGCACGAAGCGGCGATGCAGCACCAGTGTTGCGCAGGCCAGAAAGGTGGCGTTCATGATGAAGTTTTGCCCGAACACGTGAAACAGGGGCAAAAAGAGGATCATGCGATCGTCGGCGGTAAAACCCGCGTGGTGAACGGTTGTCCACGTATTGGAAACGACATTCCCATGGGTGAGGGTCGCGCCTTTGGGAAATCCCGTGGTTCCCGATGTGTAGAGCAATACGGCAGGGTCTTGAGGATCCATGTCCGCTCCGCTGAAGGTTTCCTGACTGGCGGTAAGCCAGTCGTCGAGGGTTGGATGTCCGGTCCCGTCACCTTCGCAGACCACGATGCTCCGTAACTGTGGATATTGGTCGATGCTGACATTCGCCAACAGTTCCCCCGTGGTGAACAGCAGCACCGCCCCGGCGTCATCCAGTATGTACTTCAATTCTTCAGCCTTGAGCATGGCATTCGCCGAAACGGCAATGGCACCGATGCGCACGGTGGCGAGGTAGCCAATCGCAAATGCGGGAATGTTTGGCAGGTAAAGGACCACGCGGTCGCCTCTGGCGATCCCATCCGCAATCAGTGCGTTGGCCAGCCGGTTTACCCGGGCGTTCAGACTTTTGTATGTCACATGGGTCCCTTCAAAGACGATGGCCGTTTTGTCCGGGAATAGCCTGGCGGCACGTTCAACGTTTTGCGCGATGTTCATCTTTCCCTCCATCTTCAATTGGGTTTACAACAGCATATGAAAAAGGCTTTTCAACTTAGCATTAATTCAGGCCATCGTCCATAAAAAGGCCTGGATCCGCCGGCCCTTCACTCTGTGCGCAAGGCCTCGATGGGATCCAGCCGGGCCGCCTGGCGGGCCGGAAGAATGCCGGACAGCAGGCCGATGACCGCCGCCAGGAGCTCCGCAAGGACCACATAGGACATGGGGGTATGCGTGGGCAGTTTGGGCACCAGCGTTTCCAGCATCCATGCGCCACCGGTTCCCAGGATGACGCCTGCGATCCCACCGATTCCGCCCAACAGGGTGGCTTCGATGGCAAACAGGCCCATGATCCAACGCCGCCCGGTTCCCAGTGCGCGCAGCAGGCCGATTTCCGCTCGGCGCTGGCGTACGGCGATGGTCATGATGGTGGTGATACCGACACCGCCCACCAGCAGGGAGATCCCGCCGATAGCCCCGACGGCGAGGGTCAGTACACCCAACACCGAGCCCAGTACGTCAAGCATCTGGGTCTGCGTAACGATCGTGAAATCCTGGCTGCCGTGGCGGGATATGAGAAGGGATTTAATTCGGTCTGAAATGTTTTCCGCACTGCTGCCGGCGGCAAACAACACGTCGATTTCCATAAGGCTTTCGCGGTTGAACATCGCCAGGGCCCGTGAAGCCGGGATGTAGACTGCGTCATCCAGATCGAACCCCAGCATCTGACCCTTGGCGGCCATGACGCCGATGGTGCGATAGCGTTCTCCGCCGATGCGAATTCGTTTTCCCAGTGGGTTCGACCCTCCGAAAAGCTCGTGGCTGACCCGGCTGCCCAACACGGCGAATGCGCGTGCACCGGCCGCATAATCCTCGGGGAGGAACCTGCCCTGGGCCACGGCCATCTGCCAGACCGTCGGTGCGGCTGCGCCGACGCCAAACACATACGTCCGCCGGGTGCGTGGGCCGAACTCCACAGCCGCATTGCCCTGCACCACCGGCACGGTGTCCAGAACTCGTGGAATCCGGGACAGGGCCACGGCATCGTCGATGGAAAGGGGTCTCACATTGCTGATCACCGCACCGGAAACTCCCGTGGTGGATGTCTTTCCCGGTGTGATCCCGATGAGGTTGGTGCCGAACTGGGTGAATTCGCCCAACACGAAACGGTGAACGCCTTCACCCAGCGATGTCAGCAGTACCACTGCGGCAATGCCCACGGCAATGCCCAGGATGGTAAGAAAACTGCGCAGGCGCTGGCCGGCAAGCGACTGAAGGGCCCATTTAAGTGCGTCACGAAAAATCATCGCTTATTCCTCAATCCCTCAATCCCTCAATCCCCCAATCCCCCAATCCCCCAATCCCCCAATCCCCATCCCTCAATCCCTCACTTTTCAGCCAGTGCCGTCACCGGATCCAATCGGGCGGCGCGCCGTGCCGGCAGTATGCCGAAGAGGGTGCCGGTGGATACGGCCGTGGCGGTGGCCGCCGCCGGCGACCACCAGGGAACCGCCAGGGGAAACACGGGGAACAATTCCTGCAGCACCAGTAATCCGGCAGCGGCAAGCAGCAGACCGGCTGCCGTCCCGACGATAGAGAGGAGCGTCGACTCCACGAGAAAGAGAATCAATACCTGCGCGCGGGTGGCCCCGACAGCCTTGAGAAGGCCGATTTCCCCCGTTCGCTGGGAGATGGCAACCAGCATTACGTTCATGATCAGGATGCCTGCCACTGCCAGGCTGATGGCGGCAATTCCGGCGACCGCCAGGGTCAAGGTCCTCAGGATACGGTCGAAGGTGGCCAGAAGGGCGTCCTGGGTGATCACGGTCACATCGTCTTCCCCGTCGTGCCGAGCCCGGATGATCTCCTGCACGTTTCGCTTGGCCCGGGACACGGCATCCCGGTTTCGGGCCTGCACCAGAATACGGAAAAGGGATTCGGTGTTGAACAGGGCGGTGGCTGAGGCGACGGGGATAATGGCCACATCACTGGTGTCCAACCCTAAGGACTGACCCTTTTGGGACATGGTGCCGATCACCCGAAACCGGCGCTCGCCGATGCGCACGAACCGGCCCAGGGAAGACCGGTTGCCAAAGAGTTCCTTTCTGGCCCGGTAACCCAATACGCAAACCGCCTCCGCCCGGGCGATCTCCCCGGCGGGAATGAATCGGCCATGGGCCATGGCCAGGTGGCGAATCGGCAGGAATTCGGCCGTTGAACCGAGGATGGTGATTTCCCGCTGCCGGCTGCCCACGGAAACAGGGGCGGAACCGACCACAACGGGAGCCACCCGGCGCACGGCAGTGCTGCGTGCCAAGGCCATGGCATCCTGGACGGTAAGGTCACGGGGGGTCTGTCCCATCATCGGCGGCGGTCCGCCGGTGGTTTCGGATCGACCCGGCAGGACGATCAGCAGGTGGGTGCCCAGGGAACTGAACTGCTCGGCCACATAGCGACGGGTTCCCTCTCCTAAAGTCGACAGCAGCACCACCGACGCCACCCCGATGGCCATGGCCAGCAGCATCAACCCCGAGCGCAGGGGATATCCGGATACGGCCCGCCGGCAGAAGCCGATCACATCCGTGGTCCTCATGCCTGCCCCTGGCTGTCCGAGACGATGCGACCGTCCACCATCCGGATCGCGCGCTCGGCACGGCCCCCGATTTGCGGATCGTGGGTAACGATCAGCACCGTCATTCCCTGTTCCTTGAGGGACTCGATGGATTGAATGATTTCATCCCCGGATGTGCGATCCAGGTTGCCGGTTGGCTCGTCGGCGAGGATGACGGCAGGGTTCATGATCACGGCCCGGGCGATGGCCACCCGCTGACGCTGTCCACCGGAGAGTTGATCCGGCCGGTGTCCGGCACGGCTGGAAAG
Source organism: uncultured delta proteobacterium (assembly GCA_963697225.1). Classification (GTDB taxonomy): domain Bacteria; phylum Desulfobacterota; class Desulfobacteria; order Desulfobacterales; family Desulfosarcinaceae; genus Desulfosarcina. The sequence continues at coordinate 141,162 of CAVONM010000024.1, read as the reverse complement.
GCCGAACCGGTCCATGGCTTCATTCACCCGATGGCGCCGTTCCTTTGGGTCGACGCCGGCAAGCACCAGCGGCAGGCCCACATTGTCTGCAGCCGTGAGTCGGGGGACCAGATGGAAGAATTGGAAGATAAACCCGATTTTGTAGCGCCGGACGGTTGCCTGCTGGTCATCGGTCAACGCGGTGGTGTCCCTGTCGTCGATGCGATAAGTGCCTTCGTCCGGGCGGTCCAGCAGCCCGAGGATGTTCAGCAGCGTGGATTTTCCCGACCCGGACGGCCCCATAATGGACAGGTACTCGCCCTTTTCCACAACCAGGTTCACCCGATCCAGGGCATGCACGGGTTCACCCCCCACCTGAAACACCCGGCTGACATGGTCCAGGCGAATCACGGGGCTTCCTCGATTTGAACGGCAGACGCGCCGTCTTTCAGATCCGGCGCATCGATGTTGACCACGACCTGCTCTTCCGGTCTCAGTCCGTCGGTCACCTCGGTATGGTCCCAGTTGGAAAGGCCGCTGCGGATGCGGCGACGCTCGATTCTGCCCAGGGCAGGGTTGAAGACGTAAACGTGCTGGTCCGCCATGACGGCCTCGGTGGGAACCCGCACCACATCGGTGCGAACGTCCAGGATCACTTCGATGTCTGCGCTGTAGCCGGCCAGTAAAAGCGAGAAATCCTCCGGGTGGATGAAACTGACCTCCACGTCGACGGTGCGGGCCTGTTTCTCCACGTCCAGTACGTAATCGGAGACCCGGCGCACCCGGCCCTGGAATATCCGGCTGCCATAGGCATCCATGGTGATGCGGGCCGGCATGCCCGTCCGGATGCCGGACACATCCACCTCGTCGATGGGGGCAATCACGTAAAAGCAACCCGATTCGATAATGTCCACCACAGGCGGTGTGGGCACGCCCAGCGGGGAGGGGGTGACATATTCGTAGCGTTCACCGTTGATTTCGCCGATCACCCCATCGAAGGGTGCCAGCAGCCGGGTGCGCTGGAAACTGGCCCTGGCCACGGCCAGTTGGGCTTCGCGGACCTGCACTTCACTGCGGGCCCCGTCACACTCGGCGCTGAGGGCGGCCGCCTCGGCCACGGCATTTTCCATGCGCTCCTGGGTGCCCACATTGGATTTGAGCAGGGTTGACAGGCGATCCGCATTTCTGGCGGCGACTTCGGCCCGCGAACAGGCCGATTGGGCCCTGGACCGGGTGGCGGTCACCTCCCGTTCGGCCAGCATCACCTGGGCGGCGATATCGTTGTTCCACAGCTCCAGGAGCAGTGCGCCTTCCTTGACGCGGTCCCCCTTTTTGACCGGCAGCCGGGCGATCTGGCCGCCGATGCTGGGAGACAGCTTGGCCCGCCGGCAGGCCTTTACCGTGCCTGCCCGGGTATTGGCCACCGTGTGTTCAACCAGCCCCCGGGTGACTGGTTTGAGGGCCACTGGTAACGGCTTCGGTCGCGTATAATACCAGAAGGCCCCAACCGCGGCAGACACGAGGAGCAGAAGCAGTATCCACTTGAATCGTCCACGGGAGGAAGATTTTTCGGTTTTCCGGTCCATTGCCACCGCATTTCATGGGTTCAACGGTTCAGGGTTAAAAGGTTCAGGGTTCAGAGGTTCAGGGTTCATAGGTTCAGGGTTCATAGGTTTTTTAACCCAGAACCAAATAGCTCAAAGCTCAGAGCTGAAAGCTCAGAGCTGAAAGTTCAAAGCTGAAAGTTCAAAGCTGAAAGTTCAAAGCTGAAAGTTCAAAGCTGAACCCAGAACATTTGAACCCAGAACCCGGAACCAAATAGCTGATAAGCTAATAAGCTCAAAGCTCAAAGCTCAAAGCTCAAAGCTCAAAACAGAACCCCGAACCCCGAACCCAGAACCCAGTACCTGTCAACGCTTACCGATTATTTACGCCATGCGGTTGACCGCTGGCAACCCCTAACTTTTTCACTGGCTGGTCCTCCCGATCGGTTGAACTGTTGATGTGTTGAGGCCGCTATGGAGATGATTGTTGATGGCAATCTTCGAATGGGTGACGTATACTGACCCATTCTCTCCGAACCACATGGCTTTGTACAATGATGTGAACACCCGTTTTTAAAACCCCTATCGTCAAAGGATAATGAATGTGTCATTAAAAACGCAAATCCTGATCAACCTTATCGTGCTCGCCGTCGTCGATACCGTCATTCCCATTCCTATCACCGCCATGCTGCTGATCATGGTGCTGTTCCAGAAACCCAAATGGTTTAAGGATTGGGTAGACAAAATATACCGATTCTGAAAGGCACGGCATGCTGCAATGGACGGGTCGAGAACGGCTGTCGGGGACCACAGCCCATTGTCTCTTTAGGTTTTGTTTGATCCACTGTGAATGGTTAACAATACTCATTTTCATCCGACCAGAATGGGTAAACTTACAGATTGCCAGCCAGTGGCGATTCCTGTCAAAACACGAACATGCCTGGGATTCGCAGCAGGGAAGCAGCGATGGGGTCTTAACCTTGCAGGATTGTTGCGTCAATGCATCGGCCCGTCTTTTACTCCCTCTTTTCAGACGTCTGTGGCAGCGTGAAAACACATGAAATCAATTGACATTACCGGCTTCTTGTCTATAAAGTTTGTCTAATCAGCATGCACCTGACCCACCCTGAAACTGATATTGATCCGTCCACCGTCGTGATGATCTTCGACCTGCCCCTGAAGCCGGAAACGCAACTGATTTTCGATATCGATCTTCTGCCTCGCCGACCCTTCAAGCCGATGAGAGGATCTTTCAATGGCCGGGAAACCTACTCCTGATAAACGGCCTCCAATAGGCAAACGCAAACCCGCAGCCAAAGGGAAAGAGGCAACACCAGGCAAGAAGAAAACACCCGACAGCGGCACCTGCGGGCCAATAGGGGCGGGGCCGAATCCCACGGAAGTTCCCGTCGTGGGGATCGGGGCGTCCGCCGGCGGTCTGGAAGCCTTGCAGCAGTTTTTTAAACACCTGCCCGCGGACTGTGAACTCTCTTTTGTCGTGATCCAGCACCTGAGCCCGAACTATAAAAGCACAATGGATCAACTGCTCTCCCGGGCCACGGCCTTGCCCGTCCTCCAGATCGAAAACAACTTGAAGATCGAACCCGGCCGGATCTATCTCAACCCGCCGGAAAAATTCGTTTCCATGGCCAAGGGCAAGTTTCGACTGACCCCGTCAACAGCGCCGGGAAAAAGGAGTTTTTTCCCCATCGATCACTTTTTCCAGGCATTGGCTGCGGAGAAACGGGAGAAAGCCATCTGTATCATCCTTTCCGGTTCGGCCAGCGATGGAACCCAGGGGCTGAAATCCGTCAAAGCCGCCGGTGGTCTGACTTTTGTCCAATCTCCGGACGACGCCACGTATGCAAGTATGCCGGACAGCGCCATTGCCACCCAGATGGTCGATTTTATCCTGCCGGCTGCGGAAATCGCCCCCAAACTGCTGGCGGTTCTCAAGCACCCCTGTATCCGCATCCTTGACTCGAACCCAACGGAAAAAAAGGATCCGACCTTTAATTTAGATCAGATATTTTCTATCATTCAAAGCAAAACCGGCCACGATTTTTCCAGTTACAAAACCACGACGCTCAATCGCCAAATTGCGCGGCGCATGGCGGCCCACCAGCTCAACGCGTTTTCAGACTACGTCAAGGTCATGGCCAAAGACCCGTCCGAGCCCGGTCGTCTGGTCACGGATTTGCTCATCGGGGTGACCCGTTTTTTTCGGGATGGCGACGCCTTCGAGACACTTCAGGAGAAGGTGCTGACGCAATTGGTCCAATCCAGAAAGCCCGGGGAGAGCATCCGTGTTTGGGTGGCGGGATGTTCCAGCGGTGAAGAGGCCTATTCCATGATGATCCTGCTTGCGGAAGTCATGGAGTGGTTGGGCATCCCTTTGACCGTCCAGATCTTTGCCAGCGACCTCGAAGCCGATGCCATCCATACGGCGCGCCTGGGTATCTATCCGCAGAACATAACTGCCGATGTCTCCAGGCAGCGCTTGTCCCGATTCTTTAACCATCGCGACACCTCCTATCACATCAAGAAAAGCATCCGTGACACCATCGTTTTTTCGATCCACAACCTGATCAAGGATCCCCCGATTTCCAAAATCGACCTGATCAGTTGCCGCAACCTGCTGATCTACCTTAAACCCGAGCCGCAGAAAAAAATCCTGCGCATGTTTCACTCTGCCTTGAACCGGGATGGGTACCTGTTTTTAGGCCCCTCGGAGACCATCGGTGAGTGCACCGGCTGTTTCTCGGCGGTATCGCTCAAACACAAGATCTTTAAACATCGCAACATGGTGCTGGCGGACCGCTACCCCAGAAATCATCTACACGAGCCCGCTGGTCATTTGATTTTCCCCACTGCGGCCCCTGAGAAAAGAGGGCTGTCCTTGACGGATATTTGCAACTACACGGAACGAATCCTTCTGGATGAGTATGCCCCGCCCGCTGTGCTGGTCGATCGCAGTTACGAAATTCTTCACTTTTTCGGTCATACCGAACCGTACCTGGAGGTGCCCGAAGGCAAGGCCAGTTTCAACATCATGAAAATGGCCCGTGAAGGGTTGTCGTTCAAGTTGACCCAGGGCCTCAGCCGTGCCTTTGACACCGGTCAGACACAGCGGATCGAAGGGGTAGCCGTCAAGACCGACCAAGCCTTCTTCAGTACGACGATTACCGTTCGACCGCTGCCGGAAAAGCCGGCGGGCAGAGAACTGCTGATCGTTTTGTTCGAGGAGGCCAAAAGCGGCCGACCCAGAGATGCCTCCGAGGCACCGGCTGGAGATCTCGGTGAAACGATCCCGGATGTCAGATGGCTGGAAGATGAACTGAACACCACCAGGGAGTACCTGCAAACGGCCATCGAGGAACTCGAAACCTCCAACGAGGAGTACAAGGCCGCCAATGAGGAGCTGCAGAGTGCCAATGAAGAGCTGGAGACCTCCCGGGAGGAGCTTCAGTCCACCAATGAGGAGCTGGTGACCGTCAACACTGAATACCAGCAGAAGATCGACGAGCTGACCAAGTCCAACAACGATATCAACAACCTGCTGGAAAGCACGGAGATCGCCTGCCTGTTTCTGGACCTGAACCTGTGCGTGCGGCGCTTCACGCCGGCCGTCACCCGGATCATCAACCTTCGCCAGACCGATATCGGGCGTCCGGTCGGCGACATCACCACCCTGATGGAGGCGATGAACGTCCACGCACACGCCCGTGAAGTGCTCGAGCTGCTGGATCGCAAGCGGCTGGAGGTCAAGGATAAAAGCGGGCGGTGGTATGAGATGCGCATCATGCCCTATCGAACCATCGACAATGTCATCGACGGGGTAACCCTTGCATTTATCGACATCACCGAAATGCGGGAGCTCCACCTGCTCCGGCGGGTCACGGCCGTATTCGAATGCGCGTCTGACGCTGTCACCGTGCAGGACTTCGACGGCAACATCCTCTCATGGAACCGGACGGCGGAAACGCTTTACGGGTGGACGGAACAGGAAGCCACCCACATGCACGTCACCGAAATCACCGCGGAGAAAAACCGCCATGATTATGCGGCGGTGGCCCGCCGGCTGCAGCGCGGCGAAATGGTGGCGCCCTTTGAAATCACGCGAATTCCCAAGTCGGGCGAACCGATTGTCGTCCGGCTGCACGTAACCACCCTGGTGGACGAAGCACGCCGGCCGGTCCAATTTGCCACCTATGAAAGACCGGCGGGATCGCAATCAGGACCTGGGTGAGCAGGATGGGCAATTTGGTTGGGAACGTTAAGGATAAACATGATTAGGCACAAAAACGAAGACACCCGTTGGACGGAACTGCGACACCGGGCTGAAATCTTGGTGGGGCGGCCATCTTCGGATCTGGACAATCAGGAGGGATATGAAATTAAGCGCCTGATCCACGAGATCCAGATAAACCAGACCGAACTGGAGATGCAAAATGATGAGTTGTCCAAAAGCCGCGACACCGTCGAGGCGGCCAGGCAGAAATACGAAAAACTTTATCGCAACTATTCCGGCTTGTTCAACTTTGCCCCCATCGGCTACCTGGTTATCGACCGGGATTGGGTGATCCAGGAGATAAACCTCACCGCTGCCATCTTGCTCAATGCCCCCCGCAGCAGACTGACCGGCCGCTGCATCACCGACTTTATCCACCGGGACGATCAGGATTGCTTCTATTATCAAAAGCTGGCCTGCCAGAAGAGTACGGAAAGTTCCATGTTTGAACTGAAAATGAAAAGTGCGGACGGTTACTTATTCGATGCCCAGCTCCAGATGCAATCTTTTTCCGAAGCACGTAGCGACGAACAGAGATACACGGTCTCGATCGTGGATATCAGCGAACATGTGCAGCTCTCCTCCAGCTTTATATTGCAGCAATACTGCCTCGAACTGGCCTGCCGCGCTGCCACCATGCAGGAACTGCTGGCGGGCTATGTCAAACGGGTGAAATCATATCTTCAATGCGATGCAGTGGGCATCCGCATCCGCGATGATGCCGGCAACATTCCCTACCAGGCCTACGAGGGATTCAGCCAGGCGTTCTACGAATCCGAGAGCCCGCTGTGCCTTCACACTGATCAGTGCATGTGCATCGCGGTGGTCAAAGGCACCACCGACCCCAGCCAGCCTTTTTTTACGGATAACGGGTCATTTTATATCAATGCAACCAGTCGGTTTTTAGCCACGGTGTCCCCGGAAGATCTGGGTGCGACCAGAAATGTGTGCAATGCCCACGGTTACGAATCCGTTGCCCTGATTCCCATCGGTATCGGCAGCACCGTTGAAGGGCTGATCCATGTGGCCGACCGTCGAGAAAACCGTTTTCCCTTGCGGCTGGTCGAAAACCTGGAAGATGTCGGTTCGCGACTGGGTTTGGCGGTTCAGCGGTTTCACCTGCAGGAAAAGCTTCGCGAATCGGTGGATGCGCTCAATGATCTCTCCGGTCACCTGTTGACGGTTCAAGAAGATGAGCAGCGCCGCATTGCTTTAGAGCTTCACGACGGATGCGGCCAGGACCTGAATGTGCTCAAGCTACGATTGAAAAGCCTTCAGCGCCGGCTGCCGGCCGATGCAGCCGATTTGAAAAAAGAATGCGATGGCTTGCTGACTTATTCCGACAAGATCATCGACGACATCCGCAACATTGCCCACGGCTTGAAGCCGGCGGCGCTGGAGACACTCGGGCTCACCGCTGCCACCAGGCAGATGATTCGTGAATATTCAACCTACGCGAATTTTCAGGTGGAGGCGGATATCGATCTTCTTGACCGGATCGAGGATCCGATGACCCAGATCTGCCTGTTCCGCATCTTCCAGGAAGCGCTGACCAATGTCCATAAACATGCACAGGCCACATGGGTCGTGCTGGCTGCGAGCCGCGAAGGCAGCACCCTCCACATCCGCATCGAAGACAACGGCATCGGTTTTAATGCTCAAAAGCAGTTTTATCGGGCCAATGGCCACATGGGAATGGGGCTGTCAGCCGTGGCACTGCGCTGTCGCATGATCGGAGCGGACCTTTCCATTGACAGTGAGGCGGGTAAGGGCACCCGGCTGACCATCCTCGTGCCCTGCCTGAACCTGAAGGCCATCCAATGAAAGATTACCATATTATCCTTGCCGACGATCACACAATGATGCGGGAGGGCATCAAAAACATGATCGATGACGTGCCCGGACTGGCGGTAACCGGTGAGGCCGGAGACGGCCTGCAGCTGCTGAAAATGCTCAAAAAATCGTTGCCCGACATGGTGATCCTGGATATCTCCATGCCCGGACTGCGGGGCATCGAAGCGGCCCGCGAAATCCACTCCCTGTATCCCGAGATCCATATACTCATGCTGAGCATGCATAAAAGCGAAGACTTTCTATCCATGTCACTTGAGGCAGGTGCCAAAGGCTATCTGCTCAAAGAGGACTCTGGGGATGAACTGCTCCAGGCCATCGACCAGATCCGCAAGGGGAAAACCTACCTGTCCAGAAAGTTGGCCAGTGAATTTCCCGCGGCCATCATTTCCATCTGTCAAGGCGACTTTAAAGCCGCTCCAGACCCGCTCACCCCCCGAGAACGCCAGGTGCTGCAGATGATCGCAGAGGGGAATACGGACCGGCAGATCAGCGATCAGCTCTGCATCAGCGTTCGCACGGTCCATCGCCACCACGCCAATATCCGATCCAAACTCAACCTCAAGGGTACTGCCGCCCTGGTAAGGTACGCCATCGCCCAGGGATATACCACCAACCATTCATAACCCGCCCGAATCGCCCCCACCGTGGGCATAATTACCTATTGGCCATCCAAAAATTGGGCAGTTGTGCGAATTGTTTTTGCTGCCTCGGCTGCGTTATAAGTGAACCAGCGGAATCGCTTCCTGCCCCGATGACGTTTTCTCCTCCTGATGCTTCGATTCTTCATATTTAAAGCCGATGAAAAAGGAGGTTGACCATGCCAGCGTTGATCACAAAGCCATGGGAATCTTCGCCCGATGTCGGGTTGCCCCCGGTACCCGGAACTTCTCGCCCAACGATGGGCGATCAGCCCGCGCAGTCGGCCGATGGGTTGGCGCTTGAATCGGATGCCAGCCGGATCCTGATCGTGGACGACGACCCGGTCATCCTCAAACTGGTGGCCAGAATGGTGGCGAGCCTGGGCTATCGCCCCACCGTTGCCGAAGATGGGGTGGACGCGCTCTATTATCTGACCAAGGCGCATTACGACCTGGTCATCACGGACTATGCCATGCCCTTCATCGACGGATACCAGCTGGCCGATCAGATCAAGGAGAATCATTTCGGGACCCGGGTCATTATCATGACCGGCCACTGTGAGAAGGAGGTCGAGGATCTGCTGGACGGATCCGGAATTGTTGACGGCATGCTGCTGAAGCCCTTCAACCTGAAAACCATGAAAGAGAAAATTGAAATGGCGATACAGCCGCATTTTGGGGGATGGACGTCATCGTCAGCGTCATGTCGGCAAGAATGACAAACCATCGATAACCATGAGAGCAAGACTTTCCCATTTGTAAAAAATGCTGACAGCTATGATTAACTGCCGGCAGGGCAAATAAAGTGAAATTGTATTTATTATAGTATGTTGAAAATAGTCATGATGTTGGTACTCTCTTTGCTTATTATTTGGACGATCTAATTAACGGAGGGAAACCATGGGCATTAGCAAACAGTTTCTGAAACGTAAACCCGTGTGCAAGGTCACCTTTAAGATTCCTGAACAAGTGGGCAACGGGGCGACCATGGCGCACGTGGTGGGTGAGTTCAACGACTGGTCGACCTCGGCGACACCCATGAAGCGATTGAAAACCGGTGGCTTCAGCGCCACGGTTGAACTGGAAAAAGGCCGGTCATACCAGTTCCGCTATCTATTGGGAGGCTCTCGCTGGGAAAACGATCCCGATGCCGACGACTTTCTGCGGACTCCCTTTGGCAACAGCTATAATTCGGTGATCAGCCTTTAGCGTGCCCGCTTCGCTGACCATCAGTGGTAAAAAAGAGCAGGAGAAGGAATAAAAGGCTGATTGCGTATGCGTCTAAACGATGATTGGCCGGCGAAATGATCGAGAGGTGTCTTATGAAAGCAACCAAGGACAAAAAAAAGAACCCGTTAGTCGTCGCGCAGATGGCCCACCCTGAACACCAACGGGAAGACGATCGCCGCAAGGAAGCTTGCGAGGGGTTCACCTATGTCAGTACCGTGGGATGGATCTGCCGTCGCGAGAGGGTCCGTCGGAAAGAGCAAAAAATGCCACTGGCTCCATGGTGAGAACATGCAAGCGTCGATGGAAAAAGAAAAGATTCAGCGGGTTGCTCCGCGAAATCCCACCGAGGCGGCAATCACTTGCCGGCCATATGCCAGCACCGGCACCAGCTATGCTTCGGCCGGTGTCATGCGTAATTTTTCAAGCCAGGGGTCCTATATCGAAACATCGCATAAATATAAATCAGGGACCATCCTCATCATGCGGATGGTCCGCTACCCCGCCATGCCGCCATCCATCGCCGATGAAGAACGGCCGCGATCCATCTGCCTTGCCGAAGTCAAATGGCGGCAGGAACTGGCCGGCGAAAACGCCATCGGGTACGGCATCGGTTTGAGATATCTCGACTAAGCCTTGCTAGTGCGTGGCACACGTCAGGCACGGGTCGAACAAACGGATGCAGCGGCCGATCTCCTCCTTGCCGGACTCGGTAAGCGTGCCCTGCTCGAGGTGGGTTTCGGCCAGGTCCTTGATGATGAAGTTGATCAGCGGATTGTTGAACTGGGTTGCCACCAACAGCTTCATTCGTTCGATCCTGCCCCTGTTGATGGTATAGCTGTGGATGAGAACACCCCGGGGGGCTTCGACGACACCGATGCCTTTCCCGCTCTCCTCTGAATCGATGGGGACGGTGTTGACCGCCGACAGGTCGATATCCAGCAGCAACGCCTTTATCTGGGTTGCCGCCCAGAAGATTTCAGCCAGTCGCATGACATCGATGTGTTCGATATGAACGCCCCTGGATGCCCTGGCCCGATCGATGATTTCACAATCCTGGAGTTCCGGCATATTGATCGCGGAATGGTCTAAAAATGCACGGGCGAGAGGACCGACATGAAAAATTCCGTCGGGGAAACCCAATCGTGACAGATAAGGGAATTTGGCAAATGACCAGTCGGCGCGCATTTCGGAAACATGTTCCTCAAAGACGGCCGCATCGAACGTATTTTCACGGCCACCATCCATGCCATAGACATTGAAACGGGTGTCCGATCCGACAGGGTCATCGCAGCATAGGAAATTGACCCGGCTGTGTTCGGGGAAGACGATTTGTTGTTCAGGCTGCGGTCGGCCATTCAGGTCGGACAGTATTTGACGGGTTTGATCCGCAACCCGTTCACAAATTGAAAGGATCTCTTTCAGATCACCCAATGACGGCAGGACAGACAATCCTCCCACCTGCATGGCGATGGGGTGAACGGACCGCCCACCCAGGATCTCGACGATCCGGCTGCCGGCTTTTTGAATGGAAAAGGCAACTTCGGCAACCTGCGGATAGTGTTGAATCAGGCCAAAAATACCCTCCTTGGTGCCCAACACATCCGGCTGGGTCAGGAAAAAGTAACTGATGGCATGGCTGGCGATCCACTCGCCATACACCGCCGCCTGGCGAAGGTGTTTGACCGGTTCAGGGACGTCGATCTCCAGTGCGTTCTCGACTGCGCGCACGCTGGCTGTCTGATGGGCCATGCAGCACAACCCGCAGATGCGTGAGACGATGTGAGGGATATAGGCGACCGCCTTGCCCTGACAAAGCTTTTCAAAGCCACGAAAGTCTTCGACCATGATTCTTGCCGACTGCACCCGGTCCTGATCGATCTCGACGTGGATCGTCGCATTGCCTTCGATCCGGGTGGCTTTCTTGAGCAGGATTTGATGTTTCATTTCACCCTGAGCAGTTTTTCTGAGGCATCGCTGTCGATGTCGAACATGAAGTGGCCACTCTGCCTGATCCGTTTGATTATTGCGCGAAAACGGCCCTCGTGGTTTGTATACCGTCGTCTGAATCCATTCGTGGCAATCTCTTCCAGCGTATAACCGGCTTTAATACCCGTGACCGTTTTCTTTGAAGGGCCCCGGCACCCCCAGCATGGCACGCCGTTTTTGGGGCAGACCGAATCACAGCCACCGCGGGTCATAAAACCCAGACAAACCCTGCCGACTGAATTGAAACAATAGCCGTCAGACATGGCAGCATCCGCCAACGATGCCGTGTCTTCGGTGCATTTCAATGGTTTTCGCCCACAGTGGGCACACACAATCGGCGGGGTTTTAAGCCGCTGACCGCCGGTAAACCCGCGCAGCCAATTCAACAGGATCGATGGTGCCGGTGGGCATCCGGGAAGATACGTGTCAACCTTTACGAAACTGTCGACGGCGAAGGCCCGGCGCTGGAGTTCGACACCCTTGTGTTGATAGGCACCTGAACCGTCATCACCGGTCGAACCGGAAAAATAGTAGGAAAAGGCATCGTCGGTGGTTCCATAACTCTCCTCGATGATCGTTTCCACTTCAAACCGGTTGGCTATGCCCGGTATGCCGGCAAATGCCGCGCAGGTTCCCCAGGCCACCAGGTGCCGGCATCGGCGACGGGCTTCGATCAAGCGTCTTTCATCTTCTTTGAGCCGAACCACACCGTCGATCAATATCACATCCGATTCCGGCAGATTTTCCTGGTCCATCAGCATCTGGCAGTAGTTGATGGATGCCATGGAGAGTATCTCAGAGAGCGTGGCGCAATCGAGCATGACCGTCGAACAGCCGGCGCATGTCGAGAGCGAGACGATGGAAAGGGATATGCGATCCCGCTCGTTCAGCTTCGGCACCCAGGGTGAGCGGTGCCGGACCCGCATGCGGCCGGGATTGGAAAGCATGCTCTCAAGGTAAGCGAGCCGGAGAATAAGTGCCTTGATGATATCGATGGCCAGCTGCGGTTCGTTCTGGATGCTTGCCAATAAATGATGCTTGTGGATGGCAATCAGCGCTGTGGGCGCCAGCGCCGTGACCGTGGCACTTCTTGGGATGGAAGCGATGAGTGCCATTTCACCGAAAAATTCACCCGGGCCGATGGTGTCGATGGGACGTGCGGAGTGGGTTTCACCTTTGCTGACGCCCACGCTGCCGCTGATTATCAGATACATGGTGTCGCCGGGTTCACCTTCACGAAAAATGGTCTCACCTGCATCGGCAACCTGTCTGGAGCTATCAGGATCGATATCGGCATGGGCGCCCAGCAGCTTTTGCGCCATATGCCTGACATCAGGCATACTGTCGCCACCCTCATCGGCGGGCGTTGCTTCTCCACTGGCCAAAACGGTGTCGGTATGGGTTGCGATCTCATTTTTGAACGTATCGTTTTCCTGACATGCTTTTCGATATCGTCCATGGGCCAGTTGAATTCGCTGGATCAACTTTTTCAGCAAATGCAAGGACACCTCCGGATCGCGCTTCAAGCGGTCCATCAGGATTTCTTTGTTTAGTGGGATCAGGCGGGTACGGCCTAACGCCGTAATGGTGGCGGTTCGAACGTCGTTTTGCAGCAGTGCCATTTCCCCGAAAAAATCGCCTTTTTCGAGAATGGCGATGATGGTTTCCCGGCCGTTTTGATGCTGCGAGACCTCGACTGCGCCGGACTGGATGATATACATGCTGTCCCCGGGTTCGCCCTGCCGGAAAACAACTTCACTCCGTCCGTAGGTGGTGCCGAAAAGTTCAGCGCCTTGTTCTATCGTCACCGCAGAATACCCTTTCGGTTCCATAGTTTCTAACAACCACATGTGCCGGCAGTGTCATGCCAGATTTGATCCAGCATCCAGTCTATTCCTGGACAGCGCTAAAACTTCGCATCGGGCCTGGGTTTCGCTGGAATGACAACCAGTGGCCGTTGATCAGCGTTGACAATCAACATACCTTCAATTAATAAATTGAACGTCTCAAGCGAAAAGGACACTGTACCCAGATACGTGAACCATATCACCCTGATCCGGTAATACAAGCGTTTCAATCGCCCTTTTGCTCATTTGAAATGATATCTTCAGCAACTTTGATCTTCTGCCCGTGTATAGAACGCTGTCAACATTTACCTTGTGGCAATTCAATTGAAGCAAGCAGAGAAATGATGACTAATAAAATTAAAAGTCTAATCGAAACTGATAATGAATCGAGTCAGAAGGTTAAAATTGATACGCTGGAAGGGCAAATAATTGATATTCAGCGTATTTTATCTAAATCATTGGCTGATGTTGACGATCTTTTGAAGGGATTAAATTGTTGCCTCGAAGCCTGTCTGCAAGTTTCCGGTGTGGATTGTGGTGGTGTCTATCTATTTGATGAAACGACCGGAAATCTAAATCTGATGGTTCATAAAGGACTTAGTAAAGATTTCGTTAACAGTATTTTAACCTATGATAAAAATACCAATAATGTCTCTCTTGGTCAAGGAAGGGAAACCGATTTATACACTGGTAAATCAATTGGACCTGGTTTTGAAAAAGGAGCAACAGAATGAAGGGTTGAAGGCCTTGGCCACCATACCTTTGTTTGACAAATTAAAGGTAATTGGTTGTATCAATATCGCTTCTCACCAATTTGAGGATTTTAATGTTTCATCTCGTATGGCTATTGAAACAATCGCAACTCAAGCTGGAAATGTCATTGCCCGCCTAAAAGCGACGCAAGCACTTCAGGAGAGCGAAGCGCATCTAAAATCTTTAATGCAAAACGCTGAAAATTTTGCAATTTACAGGTTAGCCACAAGCGGTGCGAATCACCTCAAGCTCGGGGTGGTTTTTGTAAGCCCCTCCATCGTCGATATTATGGGGCTTACCCGTCCACACGATTTCGAAACCTGGTTTGAAAATATTCATGATGGTGACAGAGAAAGAATCATTAAGGCCAGTTTACAAGCTTTCCAGACGCATCAATTTAATGAGGTGTTTAAGATTTATCACCCTCAAAAAAAAGAGCATCGATGGATTCATTGTATGTCTAAGGGAATTTTTAATAAAAAGGGTGAAACAAAATTTGTAAATGGTATCATGATCGATATTACACAAAACAAAATAGTCGAAAATGATTTATCTGAAAAAGAAAATGAATTAAAGCAAAAGGCAAATAAACTTGAAGAGATTAATTTAGCCTTGAAAGTTATGCTCGATAAAAGACAAAGCGACAGGATAGATTTACAAAATTACATATTGTCGAATGTAAAAGAATTAATAATCCCATATATTCAGAAGCTCAGAAAAATAAATCATAATGAAACCCAAAAATTATTCATCGATATTATCGAATCAAATATAAATAAAATTATATCTCCTTTTTCTTATAAACTTTCTTCACATTATTATGGATTAACCCCTACAGAAATTAAAATTGCCGATCTGATAAGACAGGGCAAAAAAACGAAGGAAATTGCTAAAATTAGGAATATTTCATACAAAACGGTTGAAGTTCATAGAATGAATATACGAAAAAAAATTGGCATAAAAAATAAAAAAAGCAATTTACAAACCCACCTTAGCATCTTGATGGAATCGACAAGTAATCAGCCAACGAGTAGAAATAAAAACGATGTATACCATTCTGTTTAACAGTTCTTCCATCAATTTTCCTTAACCCGCCGCTGCAGGGGGCCGATGGTCCGCTTATCGAAACAACCGATTGTTTATCCCCACAGTGACCATTCCCCGCGGCTTGCCGGTGAAGCCTCGCTTATATTATTCACTTGACTCTATGCTGAGAGAACCCTTATATTAACTAAAGGTTATATCAGTGCTTTTTTAGTGTTTATTTTCAATGGCGTGAGATGTATAAAAAAGATGCTTGGAAGATAGACAGGTTTTTTCTCTCCGTTTAGACTGACAACACGTAGAAAACAAAAAGAATACTTCCCCGTCCGAAAGGGGCGACGGTTTTTATTATCATAAGATCGTGTTGAAATGGTTAGCCATTCAGTAACCTTCGTCTATGCTTGGTGTTCCGTGTATCTTGGCTACAATGCTGATTCTATAGAGTGAGTGATCGAAAATGATAAACGATAAAACGGTGGAGCTGAGTTTGCCCAACGTGGTCGGGTACGAGCGCATCGCCATGGGCTGTTCAGAAACATTTGCCAAGAACCTGGGCTTCAGGCGCGAACGCATCGAAGACCTGAAAACCGCGGTGGCCGAGGCCTGCCTGAATGCCATGAAACACGGCAACAAGGGGCAGGCGGATGCGCGCGTCATCGTTGTCATGAACTACGATGACGATTCGTTCCAGGTCGAAGTGTGGGACAAAGGGGAGGGGATCGCCAAATTCCCTAACGATCCGGATATCGACAACATCATCAATCAAATGGACCCCATGGTCGGTTTCGGCCTCTTTTTGATCAGAAAGCTGGTGGACAAAGTCGAATTCAACAAAATTGACAGCCAGGGCCATGTCGTAAAAATGATCGTCAAGAAGAACTGATGCATTGCCCTGGAAACAGTGCGGCCTGGTATTGTTTTTCATCGAGGACGTTGAAGCGACAGATAGAACAAAGGACCTGAAATCATATGGAACACCCCAACGGAATTAGCCTGGAGAACCACGCAACGGTGACCCTGATCAAGATCCAGGGGGACATCACGGCGTTTTCCGAATCCTTCCTGAATGAGGCCTACCAGAAGGCCAATCAGGAAGGCACGGATCGGTTTCTGCTCCAATTCGAGCCGGAAGCCTACATCAACAGCGGCGGTATCGCCGTCTTGATTCAACTCTTGGCGCTCTCGCGAAAAAATGACCAGCGCATCGGGATCACCGGGCTGTCCGAACATTTCAAGAAAATTTTCAATATGGTGGGCATCACCAAGTTTGCTCAGATATACCCGAGCACCGAGCAGGCGCTGGAAGCCATGCAGGCATGATGAAGTAAAATCAACCACGATGCAACTCGACAAAGACATTGAACAGGTCCGGCAATCGTTAACGAAAGCCGACAAGATCCAGGAGGAACTGGACCGCCGCGTTTTTCATCTCAAGACCCTGTATGATGTCAGCAAGGACATCTACAGCAGCACCGATACCAAAACCATCCTTCGCAGCTTCCTGTTGATGTCCATGGGCAACTTCGGCGCCATGGAAGCCATCATCACCCTGGTCAATCTGCCCGAGAAAAGCTGCGTCAACACCTGATTGCCATCGGTTTGGGCGCCCACGACCGTTCCCAGCTTGAACCGTGGAGCGTCGAGGCGGTGCTGCGGCAGCCGTGTACGTGCGAGCTGACCCATTGTGAATTCCTGTCCGAGGAGTTGCCCGAAGCGATCGATCTGGCCGTCTCGTTTCGTCTGGACGAGGACTGGGCCGGCCTTTATGCGCTGGGTCCGAAATTAATCGGCGATCCTTACAGTGAAAATGACCGGGAACTGCTGGTGACCCTGCTGAACAACCTGGTCATCGCCCTTAAAAACGCCCGCTCCTTCGAGGAGATCAAGCAGCTCAACGCCGACCTGGAAGCCAAGAACGTCCAGCTCCAGGCGTCCCTGCGCAAGGTGGAACTGCTGGAGAGCATCAAGGACAACCTGAGCAAGTTCGTGCCGGTCACCGTCACGCGCATGATCGAAAAATCCCCCACCGGCGTCATGCCGGAAAGCCGGAAAAGAGATCTGTCGGTCCTCTTTCTGGACATCGAGGGCTACACCCGCCTGTGCGAGAAGCTTGGCGGCCAGGAGACCCATTCGATCATCGAAAAGCACTTCTCTGCCTTCATGGATGCCATCCACGAAAACAACGGGGATGTCAACGAGACCGCCGGCGACGGGTTGATGGTCCTGTTTCTGGACGAGGACGAACAAACCAACGCCCTGCAGGCGGTGCGCACCGCCCTGGCCATCCGCGGCAAGGCCCAGGAGATCTGCGACCAATGCGCATCCCTGTATCGTCCCCTGGACATCAACATGGGCATCAATTCCGGCATGGCCCTGGTGGGTGCGGCCAAGTTCGACAGCTATACCGGGTCACGCTGGACGTACACCGCCCGCGGCCAGGTCACCAATATCGCCGCCCGCGTGGGCGCCCAGGCGACCAAGGGTGGAATTTATCTCACCAGAAACACCGCCGACCGCATCAGCGACCAGTTTGATCTGCAGCCGGTCGGTGCATTGGAATTGAAAAATGTCTCTGAGCCGGTAGAGGTGTTTTCATTGTGAGAAACTTATATTCGGCTAACACTCAAAAAAATAAAAAGAAAATAGCGTCTAAGAAATGTAAGGCATCATGTTACATCGTCGGCCCCATGCGGCTGCAAAATGAGCTGATGGCAGCGTACCTGAAAGAAAAAACCGGCAACGAATGTTCGGCTGTGGATGATATCCGTCAGATTCCAGAAGATGACCCGAAAGACGAAAACCGGCAGAAGCTCCTGTTCCTGGACTGCCAGGGAAAAAATCTGAATGTGATTCTTGCCGAACTGAGTCCATTCATCAATAACAATCGATTGGACAACCGGATTGTGCTCTTTAACGTGCCGGCCGATGTGGAGTTTCACAAAGATTTCATTTCAAAGGGAATCCACGGCTTTTTTTACGATCGTGATCCCCTTGACAACTTCCTGAAAGGGGTTCAGGCGGTCATCGACGGTCAACTGTGGCTTTCCCGGGAAATGATGACCAAGTGTATTTTCGAAGGTATTGACAAGGATCAGTCTTCCAAGAACACCGGTGACGTATTGACCCAAAGGCAGGTCGAGATACTCGCCATGGTCGCCGTCGGATCGACCAACGACGAAATTTCCGACAAGCTCTGCATCAGCCCGCACACGGTGAAAACCCACCTTTATAACATCTTCAAGAAAATCAACGTGCCCAATCGCGTCCAGGCAGCCCTGTGGGCCGCCAAGAATTTGTAAACCCTCTCGCACTTCGATGATTCCGAACCAACAGTCATCAATTTTGCTTAATACCATAGTGCTACTTATAAGCAAAGCATACTACTTTCGACTTATACTGTTTATGAACAACTTTCATTCTTAATTGTTAAGCAATTTCATGCTTTCAGCGGATTGAACAGTTTACCTTAATCAATTAAATTAAATAACATCGTGGAGAATAAGATTGCTCTAACATGCTTTCCTTGACGGTCGACACGCACCAATCAGATTCTCCACCTCCATTTTCCGCCTAATCGAATATCATTTGGATAAAGATAGCCGTCCAGATGTCGTGGTTCATAAATTCAAGACCAGCAGCAACCCGATTCTTTATGAGATGTTTTAATATTCAATTGCAGGATTACATACCCCTCAAGAGTTTGATTTGCGATGAATAAACGAAAATACGAAAGGTTTGACATCGAACTGCCTGCAAGAATGGAAACGGTCTCTTCCAAAAAAAAACAGGTATTTGAATTCGTAACCAAAAACATATCTGCTTCCGGCGCTTTTTTAAGCACGAACAGTCCCTTTTCAGAAGGCATCGCCATAAAAATGAGTCTGGCGACGCAAAATAAACGGATCGCCGAACTCACCGGGTCCCAATGCCTGATCGAATGTGAGGGGAGTGTTGTCAGGACTACACCGACAGGCATGGCTATTTGCTTTAACAAAGATTGTCAGATTATGAGTTTGAAGGGTCTGTAATTTTCAAAAGTGATCAGCGGCATGCATTGGCATCGCATTCACTATCGGATTTCAGTTTGCGATGAATACTCTGGTTTTACTTCAAGCACTTGAGCATTAAATGATGTCTTATCGCTCGCCGACTTTTTCTTCCTGCCATTATTCGGCCACATCGGCCGGGGTGTCATATTCGTATTTTTTCGAATCGACCATCGGGCCCATTCCTAAATAAGGAGGCATGGCCAGCACAGTGATATTGAAGATCAATTGAATGCAGTGGGGTCGTTCTGGGTTGTGCAGATTCATCTGAACGATGTGCGAGAGCTGGAAGGGGTGTCTTCACCTTAAGCTTGTCTTTTTAAAACCCGGATCACGCGTGATTGCCTTCGATATCAGCCGATTTTGTATTCTTTCGCACAGGAAAGAGGAAAACGATGAAAGGCAGGCTACTATCAGGATTGGTAAGTGTGGTCATCGCCTGGCTGGTATGTGCAATGTCAGGTGCCACGGCCGCTGTCAACCACCCGAACACCGGCTTGGCCCAGAAAGCCACAAACACCATTCAAAGTAACGCAGCCGGTGAATATCTCATCTACTTTTTGAAAAATGGTGAGTGGCAGAAAGCCGGTGAGCTGGCCTTCGACCAGTATTTGCAGGAAAAAGAGCTCGCTGTTGATGCATACCCCATTGGCAGCGACACCAGGATATTGCTCAGGGTCATCCAAAAGGGCGGCGGTGACGCTCACATCGATATGGTTTCGCTGGGTGGTCATCCGCCGGTTGGATTGGATGGGGCGCACAATCCAGTAGCGTTGAACAAGCTAATCAAGCCTGACTTCGACCTATTGGAAGCCCACGACAAAACCTACGAGATCGCCTTCCCATCCTCAGACGGACATGGGATCCTCAAATTGCGCGCAAGGGTGGAACCCGACAACGTCAGCCATACTCCCTTTCAGTTCCCTTTGACGAACCTTTACCGGCCCACCAACGAATCGTCCCATTTTTATTCTTACAATCTCGATCTAACAAAAAGACCGAAAGTTGAGGCTGCCTTCTCAAAAAACGCAGCCCTCCTGTTCAAAGAATATTGCCGTACCGGGTCCGGCCATCCCTCGGGCAATACCTACGGGTGGGTTAGTCATGATGAATATAACCTGTATGTCAAAATCGATTTTACCCCGGCCAACACACTTTCCGCGGACAAAGACTATGCCAAGGTTTACATCAAGACTGATTCCGGACTGAAATCTTTCAAGGTTTCGGCTTCTGAGCATGAATGGGGGCAATCCCAATTCACCTATACCGACAAGGTCGATTACCAGCACAAGGTATTCAACTTCAAGATCCCCCTGGATGAAGCCGGCGTTGCCGAAAATGTGCAGGACCAGCATCTGCAATTGGCCTTTTCAGCCTATGGATCAGCCTCCCCGAATTACGGGCGCGGCACACCGGTGGTGGGCTACGATCCGATAACGGACCTTTATCTAATTGTTTACACCCAGGCCATCGACCTTTCTGGCGCTACCCAGATCAGAGGGCACGTTGTCGATGCGGCCGGATCGATAATCAACCCCGACCTTCAGATTTTTCATGGACCCGTAGGCAATTTCGACCCGGCTATCGCCTACGACAGCATCAACGGGATTTTCCTGATTGTCTGGGAACATTACGCGGGTCTGGGTGGAGACTCTGATATCTACGGATTGCGGGCGCGGGTTAATGCAGATGGATCCGTGAACCTCGATAGTGGGTTTACCGTGAACAATGTTGTTTCCGGCGACCAAGAAAAGCCTGCAGTTGCCTTTGACAGCAACAATGGAGATTTCTGGATCGTCTGGGAGGATGGCCGTCTGGGGCCCTCGGATGTCGACATCTACGGGGCACGACTTGAAGGCTGCAATCCATTTAACGCCGCTTGCAGTGGACCTCAAGATTTTTACGCCGTCACCAATGCTGCCAATGTTCAAAGAAATCCATCCATCGCCTATGATTCGAACCGGTTTGAATTACTCGTCGTGTGGGAAGATTACGAGATTCATGGTGGCGTCTCTCAAACTGAGGTCCCCTGGATACTCGGCCAGTTTCTGGACAGTTCTGGCAATCGCATCTATACCGGCGATTTTCCCGTGGCGGATGTACGACTTGTCACTGGCAATTCGGGCGATGAAGTTGACGTGCCACAATATAATCCGACCGTCGGCTACGACAGCCTGAACAACAAATTCATCGTCGTGTGGGAGGATTTCCGTGACGATCCCTCGTTCATAGATTCTCAAATATATGGCCAACGGCTTAATCGATTAGATTGTGGCCAACTAGGGTGTTTAGTAACTCAAACCCCACCTCATAGAATTATCGTGGGTGCACCCACGGCAGGAAGCACTATTGTCCTAAGGCTTGAGGATGACTTCAATATTTCCCAATCCAGGGACGATACCTTTAATCCATCGATCGTTCGTAACAATTTGGCGGGTGGCTTCCATGTGACCTATGAGGCGCAGTACCAATTCCAAACGACAACTTTTAATTCTGTCCGCGGTCGAACAGTGGATATCAATTCCACCTCTAACAGCCCTATCGTCGGACCAGTCTATAATTCATTAGTGGCGAGTGGTATTGTCTCAGATATCGATTTTCCCGTGAGTGCGGTTAACAGCGATTCCGGAAATGCCCTGCTGGCATACGTCAGGCAGTTTCAACTCACGGCGGATCCCGATGATATTGCCTTATCGCTGATTTCCATCGATGGCGATTTCGACGGCATGGACGATGACTGGGAAATCACCCATTTTGGAGATCTCTCGCGCGATGGCACCAGTGATGTGGACGACGACAACCTAAGCGACCTTGACGAGTTTCAAAACGGTACCGACCCGCTCGTGGCCGACAGCGACGGCGACGGCTACTATGACGGCGAAGAAGTCAACCTGGGCAGTGATCCCACTGTTAATACCTCCACGCCAACCTATGCCCCCGGCGCTTTTTATTTAGATATCTCCACCGGAAGCGACATCTCAGGTGAGGGAAGCTCCGTCAACCCTTGGAAAACCATTCACCATGCAGTATCGAGAATCAACGGGGGAACTCCGGGCAGCTACGTGCTCAACCTGGCCGCCGGGACCTATGACGAGGCGCATGGTGAGTTTTTCGACAACGGCATTTTAGCCGAGGTGACCCAGAGCCAGGTGACGATCCAGGGGGCAGGACCGTCGCTTACGTTTATTGACGGTATGTCGTCGACCTATCCGGGAAGCAAATGGAATACAGGCATTCAGATTGGCACCGATATCATTGCGCCCAGTTCGGTGCTTGTGAAGGATCTGACCGTCAGCAACTTTGTCTATGCGGGTATAGAGATATATTCGGGTGGGGGGGGCATTGTTGACAACTGCCATGTGACGGAAAGCGATAAGGGGATTGTATTGAATGTCCTTTCCTCCGGCAGCGAACTGCGCAACGGTTGCGAAATCTTTCACAACGGCGAGGGTGTCCGGATTGATGGGGCCAGCGGCAACGAGATCCATCATACGGTCATTCTTGACAACGCCATCGGCCTCGTGATTGCCCGCAACGGTGTGACCGGGGCTGACGACAACCTCATTCGTGACAATACCATTTTTTGGTCAGGCGATCTTTCCTATAGACAAGACTATGGCATCATGGTCGGAGAATTCGGTCTATATGCCGGTGTGAACAATCGGATCGCCCGCAATGTGATCCGTGGGACGGATGCCGATAAGGTTGCTGTCGGCATCAGCGTTTCCAACGGCACCCCCGATATCGAACAGAACACGATTTATGAATGCCTGATCGGTATCAGTCTCCATTACGACTCCGGTGCGCCAGAGGATCCCGTCATCTGGAACAACCTCATCCACAATTCCGAAATGGGCATTTATATCGAAGGCGATACCGGGGCCACAGCAGCAGCAATCGTTTATCACAATACCATCGTTGCCGATCCGGATGTTGGCACTGGAACTGGTATCTATCAAGCGAGCGCAACGCCAGTCGACATCAGCTTCAATATAATTGCGGATTTCGACGTATGCGGGATCGGGCCTGCAGGTGGCACCGTGGGCCTATACAACAACTCATGGGGCAATGGTACGAATTACTGCCCGGCAACGGTTGATGCGTCGAATCGCTCTTTGAATCCAGGATTCGTCAATACGACTTCAGGCTTTGAGGATTACCACCTCGCAGTCGGTTCGCCCTGCATCGATGCGATTCCCACCGGCAATCCGCCCAATGATCCGGTGAACATGGATTTGGGTTTCACAGCGAGGCCCCAGGGGCCGGGATTGGATATCGGGGCTTATGAGGCACCTTCTGCAGACAGCGACGGCGATGGAATGGAAGACGGTTGGGAGCAGCAGATCATCGATGCGAACCCAACCGACGGCATCACGTCGATTGCGGATGTGCTTCCCGGGGACGATTTCGATGGCGACGGCATCGCCAACGCCGCTGAGTTCAGCGGCGGCACATCGCCCATCAGCCCTGATGCAGGGGCCATCGCCGGTCGGGTGACGGATCTGGGGCTGACGGCTCTGGCGGGGGTTCGGGTTTATGCGCTGAGCGAAGACTTCCAGAATTACATAGCCGAAGCTTACACAGGTACGAGTGGATACTTTGCCATCACGAATCTTGCGGACGGCAATTATCATATCGTTGCCAGCCGTCAAGGTTACGGTACCACATACTATGGTGGTTACAACGACCCGCTTTCCATCCTGATTACCATCGCAGCGCCTGACAGCGTCGGCGGGATCGACTTTGCTCTCGAGGTGGAAGGGACCCTTTCCGGTAATGTGACCGATTTCAATGGTGACCCCTTCGTGGGAGCCACAGTGCAGGCCTCACCCATGGACGGTGGCCAGATCCTGTCGGCGATTACTGACAGTTCCGGTGACTACACAATCCGCCAGTTGGGCACCGGTGATTACCGGGTTTCGGTGGATTACACCGGGTATCCGACTGTCTACTATAATGATGTTAATAGTATAGACCAAGCGGCGCCGGTGGCGGTGAGTTCCGCCTCTAACACTCCCGGGATCGATTTCCAGCTCGATCATTCGGCCATGCCGGTGGTGGACTTAGACGGCTGGGGGGTTGTCACCTACACCACGGAAGACGGCACCGGACTCGATGTTTGGGTCAAGGTCATCGATCATGACGGTGGCGGCGCTGACGACAGCTTTGTCTCACATACCGTTACGGTTACCCATCCAGTGATCGGTACCGTCCCTTTGAACTTCCATCATGCGGAGAATGGCAATACAGCCTATTTCAACGAATTTGCGAGTCTGGGCGACCTCATCGAACCGATCGAAAATTACGCCGGAGACTGGACGTTCACGGTCACCGATCCGGACGGCAACACCTCCTCTACTGTCGATACCCTGGCCGTGGCACCGTTGCCGGTTCCCGATGTGGCGTCATTTCAACCGATCGATGGAACCACCATTGCCGATACAACACCGACACTCATTTGGGCCCCGGTGAGTGGTACCAATGCCGGCAATGTCAGGCGCTATCAAGTGCGCATCTATTCAGACGATTTGTCCCAATCGGTCTGGCAATGGAATGTGGGTCTGGAGACCACCTACACGGTCCCGCCGGGGGTACTGGGGCCGAATACCGCCTACCGCTATTGCATCCAGGCCAGAGACGCAAACACAAATTTTGAGAATGACAACGTTTCGACTGCCCCGGCTGATCAGGCCAACTATATTCGTTTTACGACCGGTACGGAGTCTGCGGATCCTTACATTGACTGGTCATACAGCGGCGTCGAGACGTGGAGTGGCAACAGCTTCGGACCCACGCTTTCATTCTGGGTGCGGGTATTCGATCCCCAGGGCGTTCCCGGCGACATCGAATCAGTGACAGCTATTCTACCGGGCGGCAGGCAAGTGCCCTTGCGCTACGAATACAATGAGGACGCGACCTCCGCCATCTACCAGACTGACACCTACGATGCGCTGACCTCCGGGGGTTACATCCTGCGGGTGGAAGATCGGGAAGGCAATTTTTATGAAACCATCGAAGTACTGAACAGCGACCCGATCGGTTTTCCTGCAGAAAGCAGTTTTGTTCCGCTGCGCAGCACCCTTGTTGGATCCACCGGCGTCAATTTCGATTGGGCGGATGTGCCCGATGCGGCCTTCTACCGTGTGGAAATCTACGACCGAGCATTTGATCGCATTTACACGTTCGCGACGACGCAGAGTCAGTTCAACTTGCCCGAAGGCTACCTCGAAGAAGGGACATATTACGCTTATCGCATCACCACCCGCCGCGAGTTTTTCGACGAGAACACAGACAACGGCTCTTCATCCCCCTGGTACCTTGACAATCGATTCAATTTTATTACGACTGCCACGTCAGGCAGCGCGTCGCCCTCTATCGACACCGTCAACTGGGGCGCCGTGCTGTGGCACTTTCCGCGGCCGGACAATCCCGGCGCTTCGTATTACTGGAGGGCCTTCCAAGTGATGGTGACCGATGCCGACGGCCCGCCGCACAGCATTCAGCAGGTGGAGGTCACCTTCCCGGACGGCACGACCAAGCGAACGATGAGCTATGACAGCAATGCGGGAAGCGATTCAGCCTACTACTGGTACATGGAAGACATTGCCGACCCCTCGGCAATGGAGGAAGGGACTTACACCTTTACAGCCGTGGACGTGAACGGCAATGTATCGGCCAGTGTCACGGACGAGTTCACACGTAATACCCTTCTCCAGCCGACCGGCCTGCTGCCAATGCCGGAAGCCGATGTTTATGGCACCACCCCTACAATCAGCTGGAATCCGGTGCCCGGAGCTGCCATCTACCGCCTGGAAATATACAACGAATCCGGCGGCCGCGTCCATCGGCCATACCTGACCGGGACATCCTACACGATTCCGGCGGGTATCCTGGAGATGGACAAGACCTATTCCTACCGGGTTCGGGCGCACCGCGAAGATCCCAACAACCAAGACATGGATAACATGTCCTCATCCACGTGGTTCAGGGGCCTTCGGCCGCATTTTGCCGTGCGTTCAAGCGTTGATTCGGATAGCGACGGATTACCCGATGACTGGGAGCAGCAAATTGTCGACGCGGATCCTTCTGATGGAATTGTGACGGTTGCTGACGTCCTTCCTGGTGACGATTTCGATGGCGACGGGCTGAGCAACCAGCAGGAACTCGCCAATGGCACCATCCCGGTCAACCACGACACCGACAATGACGGGGTCAATGACGGTGACGAAGTTGCCAATGGGACTAGCCCCACCGATCCTCTCTCCTTTACTCCTGCCGGAACTGGCGCAATAAGCGGTATTCTGAAGAAGGAAAATGGCGACCCAATCACAGGTGTCCAGATCCAAGTGGAGGCGATCAATGGTGATCCTTGTGGTGATTTAGGCGACCGCGTGTCGGTCCAAACGAATTCCATTGATGGGACCTATGGTATCGCTGGGCTTACCCCTGGGACCTACTACCTAACGACCAACCACATGAACCAATCGGATTATGTGAACGAGTGGTGGACCGGTGGCAGTCCTGATTCGAGCGACCTTGATTGCAGCTCAGCACAGCTCGTTACAGTTTCTGCTGACAGTCTGGTGCCCGACACTGATTTTAATCTTGAATCAGGAGGCAGCCTCTCTGGCCGGGTTCTTGATGAGAATTCAGATCCCATTGATGGTTTGTGGATGCATGTCTTTACGGCGGCTTGTGGCGGTTCGTGGCTGGGTGGTGCGGAAACGGATTCAAATGGGGATTTCACCATTAGCGGCCTTCCGGCCGGAACTGTGTACCTGCAGACCTGCGCAGGCTGCGGCGGTTTCAATTATGTCGACGAGTGGTGGGATGGTGCCGGAGGAACTGCCGATTGCAATGGCGCATTAGGAATCAATGTCACTGCCGGCGACAATAGCGGTGGCAACGACTTCCAACTGGAAACGGGAGGCTCGATCTCAGGCGTTGTCACCCGTGATTCGGACAACCAGCCCATAGAAGGCATCTCCGTAGAGGTATGGGAGTATTCAAGCGGTCAGGGCCGGGGTGGTTTTCAAACCCAATCGGACGGAAGGTATACGA
Organism: uncultured delta proteobacterium; assembly: GCA_963697225.1. Lineage (GTDB taxonomy): Bacteria > Desulfobacterota > Desulfobacteria > Desulfobacterales > Desulfosarcinaceae > Desulfosarcina. The sequence goes on along the minus strand of CAVONM010000024.1, from coordinate 113,889 downwards.
TAAGCGGCCTTGCGGCCGGAAACTATCGGTTGATGGCCAGAGCCACGGGTACCGCATACGCCAGCGAGTATTATGACGACGTCCTCAGCTGGGATGCGGCCGCTGCGGTGGGTGTTCCTGCAGGGGGGACCACATCCGGTATCAACTTCAGTCTGGGTTTGGGGGGCTCCATTTCCGGAACGGTATTGGATCAGCTTACCGGACAACCGGTGGAGGATACGAGCTATGGAAGTATAACGCTCGATGTTGGTTGGCATAAGTTCGTGTATCGTCAGATTGAAGTGGGGGGAGGCCAGGCATCTCGCGCTGCTTTCAAGGCCCCCGGGGACATTGAATGGAGGTGGTTTTCAACTTCTGAACTGAATGTACGGGTTTTACCTGACGCTAATGCCGAAGCGGGAATCACGCTCGTTAACAAGAGGCATACCTGTCAAGATCAGTATCCGGGAAATCACCAGGAGATGGTGCAATGCGTTGATGTAGAGGCAACGGAAGAGGCCGGATGGTATGGCCAGAGTATTGTAAGCATCGTGAATCAGGATCAGAATGTCCACGGGGAGGATGACAACTATACCTCATACTATGAGGGTTATTTTTACGTTAACAACGCTGGGGATTGGTTTTTCAGCACCGATTCGGACGATGCTTCCGAAATCGTTATCGACAACCAACTGGTTGCCGGCTGGTATGGCGGGCACAGCACGATGGGGAGATGGGAGGATAGAATCAATGTCGACCTTTTTCGGTATGACAATCGCGAGCATATCGGTGGTACCAGTGGCAATCCCGATGGCAGTTATCTCTTCACCAATATTCAGGCAGGCAGCTATATTTTAGAAGCAACGGCTCCAGGATATCTATTGGAGTTTTTTCAAGATAGTTTTGATTGGGATCAGGCTGCGGAAGTTATCGTCAACCCTCCACAAGAAAAGCAAAATATTGATTTCACCCTGGCCAAGGATGCGGATGGGGATGAAATGGCCGATGATTGGGAAATCACCCACTTCGGTGATTTATCACACGATGGAAATGCAGATACGGATAATGATGGTTTGACCGACCGCGATGAATATCGGAACAACACCGATCCCAATGACTCTGACAGCGACGGCGACAAACTCAGCGATGGCTACGAGTTCCAGATGGGCACCGACCCAGCCAGCAATACCAGCACGCCTCCGATTCCCATCACCAGCGTTCTGCATCGGGTGACCGAGTACGATGGCAGTCTCAAGACTTACATCGAGGTGGAGATCCTCGATGGGTTTGTCGGGACGTTGCCAGATGATGTTTCTGACATCATCGTCCGGGCGCCCGACAACAGCGTTGTTGTGCAATACGCGTTGTCTCCCGGGGATTGGACTTTCTATCCGCAGTGGCGCGATTTCTTCATCAGCCTTAACGGTGAACCAACGGTCAATGGGGTTTTTTCCTTCCAGGTGCAAAGCGGCACATTGGTCGGCACTGACACCGACCATCAATACACGACCCGCGATCTGCCCATCCCGGATGCAAGCCGATTCTCGCCGGCTAACGGAGCGGTGGTCAGTTCCAAGACACCCTCCTTCCAGTGGCGGCTGGTGGATTATCCGGAAAACATCCCGCTTTACTACCGCCTGGAGATAGATGAACAGGTGGGCGCCGACTACCAGCGTGCCTTCGCCACTGGTCGCATCAAGGATTTGTCTTCTTTCACCTTGCCGTTGAATGTATTGAAATTCAACACAACCTACCGCTGGCGCATTCGGTTGACCGACAGCAGCCGTTGGGAAGATGTCCAGAACCGTTCCGACAGCGCATGGTTGAGTTTCACGACGCCGGCTGCTTGGGTGGCTCATGCCTCTCCGCCCGCCATCGATTTGGATGGATGGGGAAACCTGAGCTGGACATGGAATATCGGGCAAACTGGGACCGAGGTGTGGGTGCGGGTCTATGATCTCGATGGGGTTGCATCCGATGGTTCATCTCATTTTGTAACGATTCAAAGACCGGGTGACCTCCAGCCAACGCCGATGTATTTTGTGCGTTCCGAAGGTCCAACTTCCGCCGGCTTTGAATGCTGGTTTGATAGTCCGCCTGTAGCAGGAACTTATACCTTTACAATTACTGACCCGGACGGCAATTCAGCTACGTTAATGGAAACACTGGGTGCAGCAGATATAAACCCCCTCGATCCTCCCGTCGAGAGTTCGATCACGCCTAACCTATTAACGGAATACATCACTGCCAGTTTTGATAATGTGTACATTAACGGAGATTTGACCACGGCCTTCGAGGACTTCGATTCCTACACGTCAATAAATGACATTGACTGGAGCAAATGGAACTGGCACGACAATGCCTCCATCCAGAGGGATAATGGCAACGGCTGGTTGGTGCTTGATGTCGGCAACTCAGTCGGTAGAGCCAACGGCCAACTCAATTTTGCAGATCCATCATCAATCAATGCAATCAAAGCGGTTGTCACCATCACCAATGCAAGCACTGAAGCACCAAGGGCGGAAATTGGTGGAACTTGGTGTAACAATGGGCTCGGAGATGTCATTGGCAGGATTAGAGTGACAAGTACCGGTGTCTATTATTCAGTGTCCCAGGAATATATCAATGAACAGGAAACCGCCAAATGGGATACTTTGGCGAGCGGAGCCTTGTTGAGCGGTAACTTCGTCGATGTGCCTGTCACCGCTGAGATTGTATGGGATGAGGCATCCTCTACGCTGACCTTCACAGCTAACGGGAGTGCCCCCACATATTATTTTGTTTCTGGAAATGTCGGCCCGCCAATCTCAAATTATAAAGACCTGCGAACCAGAATCAATCTGGTTACCGACACCACCCCTACCTTTACTTGGGACCCGGTTACCGGCGCAGATCGTTACCGGCTTAGAATCTATAATTATAACAATAATAGAACCGTCGGGAATGGGTATACTGGCAATGAGCCCTCCTACACGGTTCCACCGGGGGTATTAAACCCGAATTCCTATTACCGATTCCGCATAGAGGCTTGGGACGCGCATAGTCCCTTGAATGTCAACAATGTGTCCAAGACACCGGCCTCAAATGATGGCAACTATAGCTTTTACACCGACGACCAGGAAGCCGTTGATCCGTATATCGAATTTGACAACTCTGGTGTTCGCACCTGGAACGACTCAGTCAATGGTGCATTTCTCTTGTTTAGGGTAATTGTCCACGATGCCCAAGGTGTTCCCAATAATATCAGATCAGTTTCCGTTGAACACCCGTCGGGATGGATCACTACCCTTGATGCATCCTGCTCGGACTCGTACTCGCCGTCTTCTCCAACATCATGTATTTACAGCAAAGGATCTGATCAACCGATAGAAAACGGTGACTACATTTTTACCGTAGAGGACCTTGAAGGTCATATCTATACTGTTTCCGAAGCGTTGACGCCCGATGTGCTTAATTTACCGGTGGTGCAAAACCCGGTAAACGGTGCGACCATCAATGACACAGCCGTCCTTTTCGACTGGACCGATGTGCCTGGTGCGGCGTTCTACTCTCTCGATATCTACGATTACGATTTCAACCGCATTTACACTTTCCACACTGAACAGAGCCAGTTTTCGCTGGCGGCCGGATTTCTCAAGAACCAGACTTTCTACCGTTGGTGGGTAAAGGCCAGAAGAGAATATTTCAGTGAAAACACGGACAACAATTCTGCAAGTTCCGACTTCTGGAACATGTCCACATTTACTACCACGCCTTTGGTTGATAGCGATGGCGATCTTATGCCCGACGCTTGGGAGACGCTGCATGGCGTGGACGATCCAAACGCAGATGCGGACGGCGATGGTTTGAGCAACCTGGGTGAGTACGAGAACGCCACCGACCCCAACAATCCTGACACGGATGGCGACGGCCGCAACGACGGCCGTGAGGTGGCCCAGGGCACCAACCCAAACCTGGATACGGATTATAGCGGCATCCCGGACATCGAACGGGATGCACTGATAGCGCTATACAACAGCACCACCGGCAGCGAATGGACAGACAGCAGCGACTGGCTGAGTGATACCGTCAGTGAGTGTGACTGGTTCGGCGTGACCTGTTCGGGCAACTACGTCCAGAACATTGTGCTCACAGGCAACCAACTCAGCGGCCCGATACCGACTCAATTGGGCAGCCTGTCAAACCTGCAGGCGCTTTACCTGAACAACAACCAGCTGACCGGCAGTATACCAATCGAGCTGTTTGGGCTCTCCAGCCTGATCCATCTTTATCTCGACGACAACCTGCTCAGCGGCCCCATACCGACGGATCCGAGTACTCCATGGGATCTTCCAGCCTTGGCACATCTTTATCTCGACAACAACAACCTTGACGGCCCCATCCCGCCTGAACTGGGTAGTCTGACTGCCCTGACGCACCTTTATCTATATAGCAACCAACTCAGCGGCTCGATACCGACTCAATTGGGCAGCCTGTCAAACCTGCAGGCGCTTTACCTGAACAACAACCAGCTGACCGGCAGTATACCAATCGAGCTGTTTGGGCTCTCCAGCCTGATCCATCTTTATCTCGACGACAACCTGCTCAGCGGCCCCATACCGACGGATCCGAGTACTCCATGGGATCTTCCAGCCTTGGCACATCTTTATCTCGACAACAACAACCTTGACGGCCCCATCCCGCCTGAACTGGGTAGCCTGACTGCCCTGACGCACCTTTATCTATATAGCAACCAACTCAGCGGCACGATACCGACTCAATTGGGCAGCCTGTCAAACCTGCAGGCGCTTTACCTGAACAACAACCAGCTGACCGGCAGTATACCGACTGAACTGGGCAATCTGTCTGCCCTGGTTCACCTATACCTGGGCAACAATCAGCTGACCGGCAGCATTCCGTCCGGCCTTGCCGACCCCGGAGAGCTGCCACTGCTGACCCATCTGTATCTCAACAACAACCAATTGGACAGCAGCATTCCAGCAAGCCTCGGAAATCTATTGAATTTGGAAGCGCTTTATCTCAACCAAAACAGACTAAGCGGTAGCATACCAACGCAACTTGGCAACCTGGCCAGTCTGCAGGCACTTTATCTTTACGGAAATGCGTTGGCCGGCGAAGTTCCAGATTCACTTACCAGCCTGAGCAACCTGGTGAACGACAGCAGCGATTTCCGCTGGAATGCGCTTTATACATTCTCAACCGGAACAGGTTTATTTCTCAACGCCAAGCAGATCGACGGCGACTGGGAGAGCACGCAGACCGTCGCACCAACTGATCTCTCGGCGACCACGGTTACGGATACCACCGTTGAACTCTCTTGGACACCCATTCTTTACATCGGTGACAGCGGGGGATACGAAATCGAATATGCCGAGACATCCGGTGGGATTTTTAATCCCCTCGGGACGACCGCGAGCAAATCGGAGTCGGCGTTCACCATAAACGATCTGGAATCAGGGAGAGAATACTTTTTGCGGGTTCTTACGGCCACCGAACCGCACACGAACAACCAAAATTTCCTGAATAGCGACTACACCCCCGAGGTGAGCATCACCACTTCAGGATTTCTTGATAGCGACCTCGACGGTCTGCCCGATGACTGGGAGCAGCGGATTGTCGATGCAGATGCAAACGATACCATTTTAGTGGTTGCAGATGTCCTTTTCGACGACGATTTCGACGGCGACGGCTTGAACAATCAAGGAGAGTTCGACAATAGCACTGATCCGATCGACACCGACAGCGACGATGATGGCTGGTCAGATCTTCAGGAAATCCAGGCCAATACCAGCGCGATCGACCCAATTGTTTTCCCCATATTTGTTGATTTCACGGTTGGCGGCCCTGGGGCGTCGGACCTGAACCTGGGAGATACAACATATCCACTGGCGACCCTGCATGCGGCCGTCTCGCGCATCAACAGCCTTGCAGACGGGGCATATGGTCTCAGCCTGGCTGCCGGCACCTTCAGCTTTGCCAGCGGGGAAGCCAACCTGCCACTATCCATCGAGCAGGATCTGAGTATCACCGGCGCAGGCATCTTAACTACCACCATAGACGGTGCTGGCGCCAGCGCGTGGACCACGGGATTGCTGCTTTCCACCGGTGCGGCCGATGTCAGCCTGCAGGGCCTGACGATCCAGGGCTTCGACAAGGGCATTGCGCTGCAGGCCGACGCGGCCTGCCTGGATCTGCAGGACGTGACCGTTCTATCATGCCAGACGGGACTTGCGGTCTGCGATGCCAGCATGCTCGACATCGATCTGGGCAACGCCATAATTACCGAAAACCAGACCGGCATTCTGCTGGGTGGCAGCTCGAGCGCGATCCGCAACGGCAGCGTGACCCTTAATACCGGTGACGGCATCCTCATGGACGCCTGCGGCGGTGCGCCCTATGACAACCTGATCGAATTTACGTCGATCACGGCCAACGGCCGCAACGGGATATTGATTCTTGACGGGTCGGGCAACCGGGTGACCGGCGCGACGATCACGGGCAACAACACGGCCGGCAGCGGCTACGGCGGTGTGGCCGTGTTCGGCGGCTGCACCTCCGTCCACCAGAGCACGATCAGCGGCAACCAGTGCTTCGGGATATACGCGGACGAGAGCCTGTCCCAGTCCCCGGTGGAAGCCACGGACAACGAATGGGGCGATCCCAGCGGGCCTTCCGGTGCCGGTTTTGGCACGGGCAACGCGGTCAGCGAGTATGTCGTCTTTATCCCCTGGGTCGGGCAGACCCAGCTTTCACCGGGCACTTACTTCGTGGACAACACGAACGGCAGCGACGATCTGAGTCATGGCGGTGCAATCGGGACCGGCGCCTGGCGGACCCTGCACTTTGCCATAGACACAATCAACAGCGGCCTGCCCGGGGATTACACCCTTGAACTGGCAACTGGGACTTACGACGTTACGACGGAAGGGGCAGGCGGAGAACCTGAGCCCCTGGTTATCGAGCAGAACCTTATCCTGAGAGGCGTGGGTGTGACCATTGACGGTGCCGGCGCCACAGCATGGACCACGGGATTTTTGCTTTCCACCGGAGCGGCCAAGGTCAGCCTCGAGGGACTGACGATCCAGGGCTTCGACAAGGGCATTGCGCTGCAGGCCGACGCGGCCTGCCTGGATCTGCAGGACGTGACCGTTCGGGCATGCCAGACGGGACTTGCGGTCTGCGATGCCAGCATGCTCGACATCGATCTGGGCAACGCCATAATTACTCAAAACCAGACCGGCATCCTGCTGGGCGGCAGCTCCAGCGCGATCCGCAACGGGTCCGTGACACTGAACATCGGTGACGGCATCCTCATGGACGCCTGCGGCGGTGCGCCCTATGACAACCTGATCGAATTTACGTCAATCACGGCCAACGGCCGCAACGGGATATTGATTCTTGACGGGTCTGGCAACCGGGTGACCGGCGCGACGATCACGGGCAACCACACGGCCGGCAGCGGCTACGGCGGCGTGGCCGTGTTCGGTGGCTGCACCTCCGTCCACCAGAGCACGATCAGCGGCAACGCCTGCTTCGGGGTCTACGCGGACGAGAGCCTGTCTCAGTCCCCGGTGGATGCCACGGACAACGAATGGGGTGATCCCAGCGGTCCTTCCGGTGCCGGTTTTGGCACGGGCAACGCGGTCAGCGAGTATGTCGTCTTCACCCCCTGGGTCGGGCAGACCCAGCTTTCACCGGGCACTTACTTCGTGGACAACACAAACGGCAGCGACGATCTGAGTCATGGCGGTGCAATCGGGACCGGCGCCTGGCGGACCCTGCACTTTGCTATCGACATAATCAACAGCGGCCTGCCCGGGGATTACACCCTTGAGCTGGCCGACGGTTCGACTTTCAGTGTGGCCGATGGAGACACGCCTTTGGTGGTCGAGCAGAACCTGACCTTGAGCGGACTGAACGTGACCCTTGACGGCACCGGTGCCAGCGCGTGGACTACGGGCCTGATTGTCTCGGTGGGTGCGGCCAATGTGACCCTCGAGAACATTCGAATTGTGAATTTCCAAACCGGAATCGCTTTCAACACGGATGCCGCTTGTCTCAACCTTCTCAATGGACGAATCACCGGCTGCCAGGACGGCTGCGACACCGGCATCGAAATTCGCGAACGCAATCAGATCCATATCGACCTGGATGATTCGCTGGTCAGCGGCTGGCAGACGGGCGTTGCCATCCTCGGCGGATCCAGCAACCGCATCATCAACGGCCGTGTGGCCTCGAATGCCGGCAACGGTCTGCTGATCGATGCCTGCCAGTCGCCGCCGACCGACAATGTGATTCAAGGTGTAACGATCGATACGAGCCAAAGTACCGGTGTTGCCCTGCTGGCCGGATCGGGCAACCGGGTGACGGATTGTCGGATATTCGACAACAACCTGAGCATGAACGGCTTCGGCGGGATTGCCGTCACCGATGGATGTGCGCAGATCCGCTGGAACAGCATTCAAGGGAACCAATGCGCCAATGTTCATGTGGACGAGGCATCGGGTGTCGAGATCAGCGGCAACCTGATTACCGGCAGCGACGTGGGCATCCGTTTGGGGTTTACCACGGGCGGACAGGTGGCCAGCAACACGATAACGGGCAACGACCGTGGCCTGATCGTGGAGAATGGCTCCAAACCAGACATCCGTTACAACATTATCTGGGATAATATCGAAATCGGTCCTGATCTGCGGGTGGACGGCGCCTATGGCGTAATGGCCTATAATGATATCGGCACGACGAACCTGCCGGGCCTGCCGCCGACCAACATGCACTTGAATCCCATTTTCAGTAATCCGACTGCTGGCGATTATACCCTCAACGCTGCGTCTGCCTGCATCGATGCGACCACCCTGACCGATGCGGGAAGAGACCTGGCCGGTGTGACCCGACCCAAGGGCAACACCTGGGACATGGGGGCGTTCGAGAGCCAGCGTTTTGCCGACACGGACCAGGATGACATGGATGATGCGTTTGAAATGATCATCGTCAATGCCGACGGCACCGATGCGATCGAGGATGTATTTGACGTGTTGGCCAGTGACGACTTTGATAATGATGGAATCAGCAACTACGACGAATGGGAGCATAACACCGATCCCACCGTAGCCAATGTTCTGGTTCGGATCACTAATCCTTTGTCTAAACTGACCCACCTGGATACCGGTACCGTCGATTTTAGCGGCGTAGCGAATAACGCTGCCAGAGTTGTGCTTTCTAGCAGCCGCAACGTAAGCATGCCTGTTGTGGTGCTTCAACCCGATTGGACCTTTACCGCCGTGGGCATTCCCCTGCTTTCTGGTGAGAACATTATAACCGCAAGGGCGACGGAAATCGGGGGACAGGGCGTATACATTGCCTCGAGAACGGTGGTGCGTGACAGTCAGGCCCCCGTGGTGGCGATTACCAGCCCGACAACTTTCGAGACATACAAGACCGCGCTCTCGGTTATCACGTTGGGTGGTTCGGCGAGTGATGACAGCCTGGTTAGCTCCGTGGCATGGTCATCGGGTGCTTCCTCCGGGGGCAGCCCGTTTACACCGGCCAATACGGTCAGTTGGTCTGCTTCCGGCATACCCCTGGTGCCAGGAGAAAACCTGATCGTGATCACGGCGACCGACTCATTCGGCAAGACCGGCACACAATCGCTGGTTGTCGTTCGGCAGACAACCATCGCCAACGAACCAGTGGATCTTTCCGACCAAGGGGTTCAACCGGCCGGCGATCCCCTGGATCTGGATGGCGATGGGTATCTCAACGCTGACGAGACGGCCTGCAACAGTAATCCCAATGATGCCGGATCGATGCCCGCGAACCTGCTGTCAACCGTTTATCCCGCCAACCACGCCAAGGCGGGCTATAGTTGGCCCAACTGCCTAAACCCGGACGACGATCTGGACGGCCTGACCGATGAATTTGAATTGAGCTATGCCATGTGCGGCCTTGATCCACAAGATGCCGGCGACGCCGGACTGGACGCCGATGGAGACACGCTTACCAACCTGGAAGAGTTCCAGAACGGCACCAATCCCTGCCAAGCACAGGCGGGCGGGTTCCAGATCGCGGTGGTGGATGCCAACGATTCCGACGTCTATGCCAACTGGCTGCCAGCTTTTACCGGAGCGGTCAAGATCCGGGCCACATGGATCGGCGGAGTGACGCCGCCTGCGACGGCTTACTTCAGTCTGAAAGATACCTCCAAGTACCCCGGGCGTGCCGTTAATGACCCGGATCCGGGCCGCATCGGCAATTTCTACCCCGCGTGGTATCAATATAGCGGGCCGGACTTCGGCCTTACCACCTCCGATCCGACTGTCGACCCGAACCTACATTCCTACGACCAGGGTCCGGTGCCGGTTGCCGGAGCAGCGGGTGTCTTCGAGGCATGGCTGCAATCCTACGACTATGGCGGCCGGGTGCGCGTCATGGTAGCCGATCAAATAACCAACCCGGCGCATGTGGCCCAGGTCTGGGTCCCACGAGGCTCCGGCGTCAACGGCATCTCCAGCAACTGGGAACATGACGCGGGGACAACGCGCCTGGCATCCAACGCCGACATGGACGCTATTGTTTTCGACACCCCATACCGCACAGACCCCGAACTTGGTGATGACTTCTCCAATTTCGAAGAGTACCGGGGGGTTGTTTACACCGCCGGCATCGGAGGCACGTTACGGCACCTTAGGCTCCATCCCAGGCGCAAGGACCTGTTCATCCGAGGGATCGGGTTCGGCACGAACAACGACCCGCTCGAAATCGGAATGGCATTTTACCATGCGGGGATCGATATTCACGATACGACCGATTGGGGCCATGATGCCACCGAGGACGACACGTTCTTCACTTATTACCGAGCAGGCACGATTACCTCAGTCGGCGGTGTCAGTGGCAACGAAGTCATCGGCCTGGGCACCGAATGGTGGTGGCCGGATCCGAACCAGACAGCTGAGTCGCGCAGCAAATCGTGGCCGAGGCACGAGTGGGAATTCAAGCTGAATGGCGATAATGAAAATGCCTGGACGCCGGTTAAATCCTGGGTGGAATCCAACAGGTTTTATTTGGATCTGGCCTATGGTGGAACCAGTGGAAATGTAAACTCAGGATACGCCATTCGCATGCCGGTGCCGCACATCAACGTGCTGATCGTGAGGCAGGACACCGCCAGGGCGACCATCCGCTTCGACCAGGACGGTCATATCATTTTCAATTCCGCCACGGCGCCCGACACGATGTCGCCCAGTGGTATTCGCCACTGGGGGTGGACCACAAAGGGTTACTGTCTGACCAGCAAGGAGGATGAGCAGCCTGCCATGTACGGTTTCGCCGTCCATATGCAGATCCCCCTGGATCACTATTTCAATGACAGGCCCTATGTCGATGGAACCACCTGGTCCAACGGCCAGTGGATAGAATTCGAGGATGGCCATCTGGCCCCGCTGAGCATGGTCGAAGACCAGAAAGACCTGATGGCGCCGGAGGATGGCATCTTGGAGGGGGACGGCCCTAACAACCGGTGGGACGGCGATCACCGCAATGCAGACAAGTCAACCTGGAGTAATCCGAATCAGTTGAGTCCTTTCGATGTCGACGGGGACAGGCTCGTGGAGCTTCCGACGGTGGTGCTTCCCGAGGTTGCCGATCCCAATTCGCAGCAACCGTTCGAGTACACCATGGAGCAGGTGCGCAAGCATACGATCACCCACGAGATCGGACATGCGTTGGGAGGCCCCGGCCACACGTTAGTTGATCCTGCTTGTCTGATGTACACGTGGTCGGTCAACTGGAGCAGGGACGACTACCTGTCAGATGGTTTCAAGGCCCTGCTCAGAATCCACAATCGAACTCGTTGAGAGGCCAGGAGAATAGCTTATGAAGCGTTTCGATCAGCATAGGCGCAAACGGGTGCTCAGTTCATTGGGCGTGCTGACCGCGCTGACGATCGTCCTTTTCTTCGTGCAAACATCCCAGGCGGGGATTTGCGGATTGAGCCTGGAGTTGTTTGCCGATCAGGCGACCTCGGACTATCAGCTGGGCGATCCGGTGAAGATCATGCTTGTGATCAAAAACGATACGGGCTTCGATCTGAACACCACACGCGGGTTCTCCCAGGCTGAACTGCAAAAGGGGCTGACCCTGACTACACCATCAGGTGAGAAACGTCGATTTACCGACGAGGACCTTATATTCGACATGCCGCCACCTTACTTCATCGACAATCTGGTCGGGGTTCCTGCGGAAACACTGCCCGCCAATTGGGTAAGGACGGTAACCATCGAGGATTTGCGGGAACTGTTTCCGGTGATGAGGGAAACACCAGGATGGTACACGATCGAGGCGGAACAGGAGTTTGTGCGTTACCTTTGGACCATCGCATACGGGAACGCAGGCCTCTTAGGGGTGGACAACGATCCCAATGCCTGCCGGGAGACTGTCCTGGCCAACCGGATACAGGTATACATCGCCCCGCCGGCAGGCGCCCAGTTGCAGGTTCGCGTGATGGATGGCTCCAGTCAGCCACCCGTCGCTGTCGGTCAGGTGCCGGTGAAAGTGTTCGGCGGTGCCCTTGCCGCGACGGATTTTGGTGCAGCCTGGACCGATAGAGAGCCTATACTTGACGGGAAGACCGATTTCGATGGCATCGCCATATGGGGGGAGGGCGATTACTGCCGGCCGGAACCAGGGCTGCAGTATACGGCGATCGCACTTTACGGCGGCGAATACAGGTCGGTCCCTTTCATTGCGGGAGCAGGGGAGGGGTGGACTGCTGGGTGCGGCAGCGTTATCGCCAAGGCCATCGTTTTCGGCAGTTCGCCGTTGCCGGGTCTCGGGGAATTCAGCTTGTTTGCAACCAATAGCATCTGGGTCAAGTCGGGTGCTGTAATTGAGAGCGGTCACCTGGGTGTCATGCTGGCCAGTCCGGGACTTTGGCTGGATTCCGGTGTTGAGGTTTCCATCGGGCTCAACGCTCAAACGACGGACGGCGTCCGGATTTACGGCGACAGCGTCAAGCTCTGGCCCGGCGCATCGGTTGACGAAGTTTACCACAACGATCTGGTCAACGATGGCGAAATCCGTGGGTCTGAGGTGACGCCTTTAGATCTGCCGCTGCCCATTCAAATGCCGGCGCTTCCATCCATTACCCCCGGCAACAAAAATTATTCCGTTCCGTTTTTCAGGACAAGAACCCTGGCACCGGGTCAATACCGCGATGTTTCGATCGGTTTCCGCGCTACGCTGAAACTCAGGGCGGGTGTCTACCATTTCAGGAATTTGAACCTTGGCTACCAGGCGCAGCTTTTGTGCCTCGGTCCGGGTCCCACTGAGATCCGGATTAAACAACGCATGTATCCGGGATGGAAAGCGAAGATTGGCCCCACGCCTCAATCTGGCCTCGGTGCAAAAGACGTAATTTTCTACATCGAGGGTACCAACGGCAATTTGTGGGACTTGTTTGCCTATCCCAGGGCTGCCGAAATCGGATTGCAGAATCAGGTCAAGGCAAGCATGGTCGCACCCAATGGCACGATCGCCATCGACGCAGACAGCGATGTCCAGGGCAGCTTCATCGCCCAGGGACTGGTTGTTGGCATCGGTACGGTCGTGCACCTGGAGAGCGGCTTTTAAAACGGTTCTATAATTATCCCCAAAGAATATGAAAGTGAGAATCAACTTTTTCCCATTAATCGCATAGGAGGAGTACAGGTCATGAAGAACAAGAAACGTCTTATCGGATTGGTGATTGGCTTGGCGCTGGTTCTGCCGTGGAGTTTCGCATGGGCGGGGGGCGAGGGGCAGCCGCCTGCAGCCGGTGTGTCCGGGCCCGAAGTCTGGGGTGTCGTTGTGATTGATTGCCTCCAAAATCAGGCATCGTTGCGAGTCAAGACGATCAACAATTGTGTCGTGGACACCGATGCCTTTTTAAGTTCTTGGACGCAATGCCCCAGTACGGTGAGCCAGGTTCTTTGGTTTATTATGGATTCTCAGGCAATAAACCTTACCGCGATGGGCATTACTGGCGATCCTATCATTACCAAAGTTAAGAATTTTGAATTGAAGAACGGTGGAGATTTGGTTTCTTTTGACGCTCAGATCAGATCAACACCATAAGTATTGAAAATAGCCTTCTCATTGCGGTTCATATGGGTGGCTGTATAATCTGACCAATATCCTGCGGTGTCGTCCGTGCGGAAGTCATCGACTCGATCGGCAGACAATGGGTGCTGCAGGATCATGATCCTTCTGAACGCATCATTTTCTTGCTTGGATGCCCCATTTTTGTTAAAAGGCATTCACCCGTTCAATCCAATATATACCGTTCACATCATTGCCAGGGATTTGTCCGGGCCGCCGCCATGCGACGGCCCTTTGGCATGGTAGGCCTTTGGTCCGGAAGCGGCAGTATCAATCAAGATCCCCGAATAAAGGGAGTGAGATGAGAAAACCTACCGGAATTCGATTTTCCCGCCCGCTCTTCTACCTGCTGACCGCTTTCATGCTCGCGGTCATGATTATCTCCTTCGTTGGCGCGTCCGGTTGGATCAACAAATCATTTCCCGGGTTCCTGGTTTACGAGTTCCCCTTCACCGGGTCTTATAGCATGAAGGACTGGAGCGGCCGCGAAAAAGGGATAAAGCCTTTTCAGAGAATAGTTTCGATCAACGAACACCCGGTTTGGCACCAAAAGGATGTGATGGATGCTGTTAGGCACCAGGAACCGGGGACAACGGTGACCTACGCCATCGAGTCCGGCGGCGAAGTGAGCGACTTCAAGGTCCCCGTAGAGGTGTTCAGTCTACGTGATTTCCTGCTTGTTTTTCTGATGACCTACATTGGCGGTGTTGCCGTATTTGGCCTTGGATTCGCAGTGTTTTTCCTCAAGCCGGATGTATCTACCAGCTGGGTGTTCTTTTTGTATTGTCTGTTTCTCAGCCTTTACATGATCACCGCCTTCGAGATCCAATCTACCTACATGCTGGTTGAATTCCACTACCTTGCCCTGTGTCTCATGCCTGCCTGCCTGTTCCACCTGTGTCTGATCTTTCCGGAAAGAAAGCGCTTGCTGGCGAGGTGGCCATTAGCTGAGTACTTGGTGTATCTGCCGGCTCTGATTTTTACCATGGGCTACGAAACCTATATCTTCCATTTTGTGGAGATCCTGCGATCCAATGCACTGCCTTGGCTGCCCAGCTACAAAAAAATGGCAGCGGTCAACCGCTGGTTCGGTCTATTCTGCGTCATCAGTGCCATCGGATTCGTGGTGCATTCGATGGTGCGTGCCAACGCGATCCAGGCCCGCCAGCGTGCACGCATGATCCTGTTCGGCGTGACCATCGCCTTTGCCCCGCCTATCCTGATCATGATGCTGGGTGTGGTCTTCAACTTTACCTTCCCCTGGAATTTCCTGGTCTTTTTCGTCATTGTCTTCCCGGCTGCCGTGGCCTACTCTATTACCCGTCACAACCTGTTCGAGGCTGATGCCATCATCCGCCGTACCGTCGGCTACGCGGTGGTCACAGCCATCATCGTCGGCGCCTACTCAGGCACCAGTGCCGGCCTGAACTTGTTGATGGGGAAATATGAGGTCGGCCATTCGCAGGCATTTCCTATATTGTTCACGTTGGGCTTCATTTTGATCTTCAACCCACTGCGGGCTCGCGTTCAACGGGTTGTTGACCGCATCTTTTTCAGGGCTGAGTACGATAGGGGCGCAATCGTCGAAAGGGTGGGTCGGGCGATTACTTCGTTGATGGAGTTTGGACAAATTCTTCAGCGGCTGACGCTGACCTTTGTGGACGACATGTTCGTCAGCACCAGTTCAATCATGCTGTTGAACACCGCTGGGACTGGTTATCTGGTGCAGCAAGCCGATGGCGATGCCGGCCAACAGATCAGCGGCTTAAAGATCGATGCGCACCATCCGCTCATGGAAATCATTGGAAGGCAGAAAAAGGCGCTGACCAAGTACGATGTGATGGAAGATCCAAAATATCGTGATGTTTCCCGGTCCTGTATCGACGACTTTGACTCGCTTCACGCCAACATTGTTTTTCCCCTGCTGTTTCAGGATCAACTTATCGGGATCATTACCCTGGGGGAGAAAAAGTCCGGCAAGGTATTTAATCACGACGATGTTGAACTCTTGAGCACGCTGGCCCATCAGGGGGCGGTAGCCATTGAGAATGCGCGCCTGTTCAAGGAAAACCTGGAAAAGCAGCGTATGGAAGAGGAGTTGAACATCGCCAGGGACCTGCAGATGAGTATGCTGCCGGCCCGATGCCCGGAAATAGAGGGCTTCCAGATTGTGGCTTCATCCATTCCCGCGCGGGAAGTGGGTGGAGACTTTTATGACTTTTTTGCCATGGGGTCGGATAGGGTGGGTATGATCGTCGGCGACGTTACCGGAAAAAGCGTTTCCGGCGCTCTGGTCATGTCCGCCGCCAGAAGTGTCTTTCGCATGCTTTCGGAAGAATCCATCGCCGTTGATGAAACCATGATGCGTGCCAACCACAGAACTAAAAACGATATTAAAAGCGGCATGTTTGTGGCCCTGCTTTATGCGGTGCTAAATTCGAAGGAATTAACAGTCCGCCTCTGCAGCGCCGGTCAGACGCAACCGATTCTGCGATCCAGGCAAACCGACCAGGCGCTGATGATCGAGACTGAGGGCGATACATTCCCCTTGGGTATTCTAGCAGAAGCGGACTACCGGGAGACGCAAATTCGGATTTCTCCAGGAGACATGCTGGTATTTTACACCGACGGCATCGTTGAGGCCATGAATCCAGAAAAAGCGATGTTCGGATTTGATCGTCTTTTGGACGTGATCCGGCAATCCGACACGAGCGATGCCGAGGCACTTTTGAAACAGATCCTGGAAAAGGTCGCTCAATTTACTGGGGACGCGCCCCAGCATGACGATTTGACCTTGATCGTGGTGGCGGTGAAAGCATAGGCAACCACACCACAAAGAGGCATTTCATCAAGGACATGACCCATTGCCATTAAAAAACCGCGGCCGATCACTTGCCGTTTTTGCCTCCTTGCTCTCGGCTGCACTGTTGATCGCTGCATTCCCTCGAATCGACTGGACCTGGTGCGTCTGGGTCGGGTTGGTTCCCCTGCTGCTTTCGATAGCCCAGGCAAGCTACCGGATGGGTTTTCTTCTGGCCTACGCATGCGGGATCGTTTTTTTTTGTGGTGTTTTCAACTGGAGTTTTGAGATCCCGGGATATGGAATCCGGCATCAAGCCATCCTGGCGGTCTACCTGGGTCTTTATTTCGCCATTTTCGGGCTGATATTTGCGTTTCTGGCCAACCGTCTGACAGTCAACCACGCCTACCTGTCTGCGCCTGTTATCTGGACCTGTTTAGAATACGTGCGCGTCAACCTCCCCATCCTTGCACTGCCCTGGCCATTGCTCTCCCATTCTCAATATCAGCATTTACCTGTCATCCAGATTGCTTCGTTCACGGGTGCATATGGCGTCAGTTTCAGTATCGTATTGGTCAACGCAACGCTGGCGGCCGCACTGCATCCAATCCTATTCGGTGACACGCGTGACGCTAATGCTGGGAAATGGTTCGTTGACCGGCGATTTCGCTTGCTGGCGGGAACCTGTGTATTATCGATTGCCTGTATGTTGGCCTATGGGCATTGGTCGCTTCAGCAACCGCTTCCTGAAAGACAGGTTAAGCTGTCTGTTCTGCAGGGCAACATTGACCAGGAGAAAAAAAGAGATCCTAGAAAACATGCCGCATTCATCATGCAACGGTATGCGGCACTGTCCGAAAAGGCAGGTCGCGAAGGACCGGATCTGATCATATGGCCCGAGGCTTCGACTCCTGGCCTGATACTTAAACATATGGGCTTGTACAATCAACTCAGAAAGCTGATTCGCAGGCTGGATACCCATTTTCTAATTGGGAGTTCGGAGTTTCCTAAATTCCAGCTGCTCGATACCAACAGTCAGCAGGCAGGTAACACAGCGCTCTTTATCTCCCCTCAAGGAAAGGTGCTCGGACAATACCTGAAGATCCGGTTGCTCCCCTTCGGTGAGTACATTCCCTTTGAAAAGACCATTGCCTGGCCACGGTTCATCATTGATGCCAAGAGGAATTGGGACATGCCCGGCGAGGAGGCGGTCCTTTTCGAGCTTGCCGGTGCCAGGTTCGGTGTTATCATCTGCTGGGAAAACGCATTCCCGACGCTTTTCCGCCGGTTCGTGAACAATGGCGCGCAGTTTATGATCAATATCACCAACGAGGGATGGTTTGGCGAATCGGCGGCCCCGTATCAATTTCTGGCCATGTCGGTTTTCCGTGCGGTTGAAAACAGGGTTTCTCTATCAAGGGCTGCCAACACGGGAGTGTCCTGTTTCATCGACCCCAATGGCAGGATTGTGGATCGGATTAAGACACGAGGGAAGGATATATATGTGGACGGCTTTCTGACTCGGCAGATCAGTATCTCTGACAAAAAATCCTTTTACACCCGTTATGGAGATGTTTTTGTCATCATCAATATGCTATTTCTACTTTGTTTTTTGTTCCTTGCCTTAAAAAATTCAAGGGGCTGAAAAAGGAGTTGATCACCATCGATTCGGAGGTTAGTGGATGAAGGTTGTCGTTGTAACACCCGGGCACCCAGGGCCTGACTGGAAATCACTTCCACCAGCTCTAACCGCCCCTTATCTTGCTGCCCTGGCAACGCCCTATGCCGAAGACATAAGGATCGTCGACCTGGCTGTTGAAGAGATCGATCGAGAAGCACCTCTCCCTGATATCGCCCTGTTAACATCAACTATGGCGCAGTTCACCCAAGTATTTGAAATAGGAGAATATTATAGAAAAAAGGGTACGACTGTCATCCTGGGCGGGCCCTATGCGAGCCTGGCCTATGATTATGATGACCGCATCAAGGATGTGGCTGATTGCGTGGTGTTTGGCGAAGGCGAGAAGGCATTGCCTCAGGCGCTCAGAGACTTTTCCGCTGGGCGGTTGCGACCTGCTTATTCGATGCCCGTCGATTCTTTAAGGGGAATCCCATTCAGCCGCCTGGATCTTCTGGATCCCAGCAAATATTATTATTCTACAGTCATTATTGGGACGCGGGGATGCGTCAATAGTTGTGCCTATTGTTCGATCAAGGACCTTTACGGTCACAAATATCTCAAGCGCCCGGTCGATGAACTCATCGAGGAGATTAAGTTTCAAACATCCCGCCCAAACATCGGCTGGCGCGATCGCAAAATGGTGATGTTCTGGGATGACAACCCGCACTGTGACCTGGATTGGTTTCACGAGCTCTTGGAAAAGATGATCCCGCTGAAAAAATGGTGGCTCTCACAGATGTGCCTGAACGTCGCCAACAATAAAGAGACGGTCAAGCTGATGAAGGCGTCTGGGTGCAAGGGGATATTTGCCGGTATCGAGTCGGTTTCCAAGGAGAGCCTGGCCGGGCAGAACAAGGCTGAAATCAATAGTGTCGATCAATATGTTCTCCAGGCGCGCACGCTGATCGATAGCGGGATCAATGTGATCGGCGCCATGATGTTCGGTTTTGATGAGGATACCAAGGAAAGCCTGTTCAACGATACGCTTGAAATTTTGGAGAAAATGGGCCTGACGCTCCTTCAAAGCCACATTGTCACGCCCTATCCGCATACGGATTATTATCGAAAATTGGACGAGGAGAATCGCCTGATCACCAAAGATGAGAAATATTATAACGGGTATACACTGGTTCATCAGCCGGCACGGATTTCTCCTGGCGATTTACAGGAGGGGTTCATACATCTGCGGAAAAAGTTTTACTCTTTCGATTCCATCATAAAAAGAATGTTGAAACACAATCTTTTCAAGATTCCCGAGTTTTTAATCTGGAATGCTTTGTATTATCGGCCCAACTACCAGGCGATACCTGGTGTGGATGTCAAAAAGTGGCTGCGTTATTTGAGAACACTCTGATCATCATAATGGGGACGCCCATAAAAATATAAACAACTACTTATCCAAAAGAGAATACCCCTTCTGCCTTTTGGGGGCGCCGACTCTTTTCCAACACGATCTCCATTGGAATGTCCATAACCTTGGCCACGCGTTATAGACCGCATATCGGTCAAACTTAAACCTTCATTTCAAAGGGAACTAATTTCCATCTGTTTTTGCAACAAATGAAAATGGTTGGGCATCAACGCCCAGGCATACGGCGTGTCGTGCGAAGAATATCACCGAGTCGCTCGAAAACTCCTTTCGTCGCGTCTTCACCCAATACGGAACGATCCATACCTCTCACGAGAGTGGTGTTCCGCCCCGGCGCGCTACGCTGCTTACGAAGCATACCGCTTGATCCAAGAAGATGACCTCCAATTATTTATATATGTATGGGCGTCCCCTTTACGTCCCTTTTACGTAAATAGCCTGTCCCCAAACACGTTGGCCTGCAGGTTGGCGATCCACTGCTTGCCATCCTGGGTCATTTTCAGGTAGCGGGTTGCCTCCTGAATGTAAGGGCTGACCGACTTCCAGTAGAATTTGGCGTTGCAGTCCCGCAGGTCCCCGGGCCGCTTGTAGCCGAGCTTCTCGTTGAGGCCCACCTCCTCGAATTCATAGAACAGGGCCGTGCATTTCTGCATGCGGTTGGGATCGGCCAACTGGCCGATGAAGTCGGCGGCGCGCACCAGGCCGGGGAGCCCGGACGTGTCCCGGTGGAAATCATCGGCGGGAACGGGAAAGCGGGTCATCTCGATGTAGTCGGCGATGCATTCCGCGTCCAGCAGATCGCCCGACTCCGTGAGCATCTTCCCGAAGCGTTCACGCACAAACTGCTTGCTGCGATCGATGTGGTAGGGTGCCAGGATCGCATCGGTGCTGCCTTCGGGCATTCGGACCGTTTCCTTGCCCTTGCCGGTGGCCAGCAGGTATCCGTCGTCATCCGCGCAGATTCCCTTGATATAGCCGATGTCGTGGCACAGCAGGGCGATGATGAAGTGCGCCCACTCTTTGGGTGTCACCCCGCCTTCCGACAGGTGTTTGCCTTCCAGGATGGACTGCCCGGCGAGGGTGGCCATGATGGTGTGCTCCATGTCGTGATAGAGCGCATCGGAATTGGCGATGTTCTCCAGGGCCAGGTGCGCCGTCCAGACGATGATGTTGCCCAGGCCTTTCTCCATGTCGCTGTAAGTCCGTCGATAGGCCTCCTGGATCCGGGTTTTGCAGTAGTCTGTCTTGATTTTCTGAAGGTTGAGCATGGTTTTATGATCCTTGTTTTGATCCTTGGAAAATCTGCTCCTCTGGTCCAGTGAAAGGCAGCAGTGCAGCCTTGGCAGTTTTTGTCAAAATCACAAATTACAAGCACCAAATTACAAACAAATCTCAAATTTCAATATTCAATAGCCAAAACCTTCCGGGGCGAGACCTTGTTTGGATTTTCAAGTTTTGGTGATTGGAAATTGTTTGATATTTGTAATTTGATATTTGGGATTTCGATAAATCTTTGAACTTCCAACAAAGCAAATTCCATTTAAGGATAACTAATGTCTGGTCCAGGGTTTTTTACACCGAATGGTCTTCAGTTCGCGGACTCGGTATTAAACGACAACAGCCGGTTTTCCTCGGATCTCAGCGTTTTCAGGGCCTCGTCGAGATGCCGTTCCCCATCGGTTTGCGGCTCCGGGTGGAGGGTTGTATGATTAATATCAATCGAGAAAACGAGGGATTTCTCAAACCGGGCCTGCAGCTTTTCCAGATCGCTTTGGAGTCGCTGTATGACCACGCCGCTGTCTTTGCCGGACCCGATGGCAATCAGGATCGCAAAGGTGTTCGTCTCGACCCGGCCGACCATGTCACAGCGCCGGATCGTGGCGGTGAGGGTGTCGCCGATGCCGCACAAAACGTCGTTTTTAATGTGGTCAACGTGGTTGCCGTCAGCATCGTCGAAGCGGACCGCGATCATGACCATGACCAGGGTGTCCTTAAGCCTATGGGCCCGGTTGGCTTCCTGCACGAGGGATCGGACGAACCCCTTGCGGTTGTTCAGGCCGGTCAGGTCATCCACCGTGCTTTCATTGGCCAAGCAGGTGGTCAGGCGTTCCACACGGTCGCAGAGAATGCCCATCATGTTGACAAAGAACTTCTGGGCGGTGGGCGGGTAGAGCCATTGCAGCCGCCGGATCACCTTCCAGTTGATGGGCAGCAGCTCGCTGTCTTTTGTTGCCATGACGGTGGCCGAGCGGGGCGCAGCGCGCAGCAGGCCCATCTCACCCAGGATATCGCCGGTGCCGACTTTGGCGATGCACTTCTGGATGCCCTCGTGACTGCTCAGTGTGCAGGCGGGGTCGTAGTCGATGACATCGAAACCGCCCGATATGATCGCGTACATGGATTCACTCTGGTCGCCCTTGTAGAACAGGGACTCCCCCGCGTTGACCTTCTTCAGGGTGCCGGCCATGATGATGGAATGAACCTCTGCCCGAGACAGCCCCTCAAAGAGGGGGATGCCCAGGTCGGTTTCCCCGCCCATCTTGATCCTTACCAGATCCCAGAGGGTGACCAGCTCGACGCGCTGCATCAGGATCGGCAGCAGAATCAGATCGCCGACGAGGGCCGAGAGCATGGTAATGACCATCATCGTACCGAAAATGGCCGTGGGCTTGAAACCGGAAAAGGTCAGGATGAAAAAACCCGTGCTGATGGTCAGGGTCGTGAAGATGATCGGGCGTCCGATGTGGGCGATGGTCTCCTTCAGGGCCCGCTTGTCGTCGAGGTCTTTATGGAATTCACGGTTGAAGCGCACCAGGTAGTGGATCGTATCGTCCACGGCCAGGCCGATGGCGATGCTGGCGATCAGGCTGGTTGCCATGGACAGCTCGATGCCGAACCACCCCATGAGGCCGAAATTGATCACGATGGGGAACAGGTTGGGAACGATGGCGATCAGGCCCACCTTGAACGAGAGAAACAGGGCGAACATGATGATGAAAATGACGGCCATGGTCATAAAAAAGCTCTTGACCTGCCCGGACACCAGGTGGTGGCTGCTGGCGGAGATGACGATGCCGAACCCGGTGACGTCCCACGTCAGATCCCGGTTGAAGGCTTCGCCGACGTGGCGCAGGATCGATTTGCGCAGGTCCAAAAAGTCTCTGGAACTGGATATGTGCGTCAGCAGCAGAATGTTGGCCTGTGACAATGTCGGCCCCATGAAGGCGTTGAACATGTCCATGCCCAGCATGGATTTGTAGGTGTTCATCAACATCCTGAGCTCCCAGGACTCGGTGGGCAATTTATAGTAGGCGGGCTCGAAGCGGTTGGAGGCGTAGTTGACCAGTTTCAGGTAATCGGCGAAAGAGATGGTTTTGTCGACGCCGGGCAGGGTGTCCAGAAATTGTTGAAGCCGTTCGATGTCGGCGACGTTTTGCGCATTCTCGAAAAAATCTTCCGACGTTGAGGTCATAACCACATTGACGGGAAAACTGCCGGACAGATTCTGGTAGATGTCATGGAAATTTCTGACGACCTGGGTGTTCGCCTTGAAATAGCCGACCGGATTGGTTTCCACGCGGAGACGCAGCAGTCCGACACCGGCTAACAACGTCATCCCCCCGACCACCATCAGGGTGATGCGTTGATGATTAAGATTCAGGTCAATGATCCAACCCATGAAGCGATCCAGAATCGGCGACCCATCCTTTTTTTCTGATGAAGCGTTTTCTGTGTATGGGAGCAAAGAGAGCACGACGGGCAGGTAGGTCATGACCAGAATCAGAAAAGCGATCATCCCGATGCACGAGAAGAGGGCAAATTCTCGGATGGCGGCAATCCGGTTGACAAACAGGGACCCCAGGCCGAGCAGGGTGGTCAGGATGGCCAGCAGGGTCGGCAGGGTGGTTTGGGAGAAGGTGATTGCGGCCGCAACGACAGGCCTATGGGACGGCGTGGCGGTGGCACGATATTCAGCCAGGATATGCAGGCAGTAGGCCGTTCCCACGGCGATCAAGAAGACCGGGACGATCATGGTCAGAATCGAAAGCGGAACCTGAAGGATGGAAACCAAACCGAAGGTCCAGATCAGGCAAAGGGTCACGCAGGAAAGCGGGATGAGTGCATAGCGCACGCTCCTGAAGATCAGTAAAAGGACGACGGCAATCAGCAGAAAGGTGATCGGCGGCAGGCGCAGAAAATCGTTTCGCGTGAACTGCGCCAGTGCCTGGGAAATCAGCGGCATACCGATCTGGTAAAGACGGATATCCGGGTCTGTCTCATCGATCAATCGCCCGATGGCACCGATGACCTCGTCCTGGTCCGCATCCTTGTCGAGCACCAGGGTGATCGAGGTGGTGTTGTGGTCGTCGGAGATCAGATTATGTTTGAAAAGGTCAACCCCGGATACAAACGCCACGAATTTTTCCATGGGCCAGTTGCCGGACAGGTCCACCGCGTTCTTGATGCCCGGCAGTCCGATGACCCGCTGAACGCCTTTGATCTTTTTTCCGGCTTCTTCCAGCTGGGCGATTTTTTGAAAGTTAAGCGGGTCGAAAACATCCTTGCACGCCACCACGACGCGGATGATCGCTTCCGATCCGAAGACCGCCTTGAATGACTCGTAGTGCACGTTTTCGGGCAAATCCTCGATGATCAGGTCGTGTATCGACGTCTTGAATGCCAGGCGGGGGATGAATGCGGCGAACAGGAGCGTCAATGCGGCAATGACGGCGAGGGTAATCCTTCGATGCGCAAGCACCGTATGGACACAATCCACCGGATTCAGAGATTTTAAAAACCGATGAAGACGGTTCATGATCATGTCGCGCTCCATGCATTACCAATTTTGGGAAACCTGACCGTGAAAATACTGCCCCCCGAGCACCATGCAATCCGTTTCAGCCGTTATGTTTTCGCACAAGGACAGGCTGCCCGGGCAGGCATCGGCATCATCCGGAATGAAACGACAGCGCTGGCTTGAGAAATCGATTTTGAAGCCAAGCCTTTCCGCATAGGTCTGCATTCGCAGAAGGTCGGTTCCCGTGCCGCCGGCGTTAAAGGCATATTGCGTTTTGGATGAATAGTGCTGGGTCGGCTGGGTGTGAAAGAATCCCTTGAATATGTTCTTTTTGTCGACTTCTTTGTAGAAGCGCGCGTCGGCATAGGCATCATTCACGACCTGAGGCGCTCGGTTGCAAAACACCCATCCGGCGATGCCCTGGTGGGTAGAAAATTGAATTTGATCGGATCCCATGTCTGCGGAGACGAACGAGCAAAGATTTTTTTTAGTTTCATCGATTAAAAAAATCGAGCATCGTTCGACATCCAGGATCTTTCTGATTTGATCGGATATGACGTGGAACAGTTCGCCAACATTCAATTCGGAGGTAATGATTTGTCCGGCCTGGATAAGGCGGGAGTATTTTTCGAACTGGTCATGAAGATGTTTATCCGCAAGCCTGCGTGGTGCAGTTCGTTTTTTCTTGTTGTGGGTGGCCCCATTCATTCCCAATACCAATTGGCCCTATCAGGGTGTTGAAAAACTATTGCGCTTGGCAATACAGCGTTAAAATTTGGCTCAAAATGCTCATTTATCACTCATAAACTCCGCTTTTTCGCCAAATTTTGCCTTGCCTTGCCTGCGCTCATAACGTTTTTCAACACCCTGCTATAGGTGCCGTTTTAGCTGGATGGCATAAATTAGTAATGGATTCGGAAGGATGAGACCATATTAGTCCAGATAAGCAATCGGTGTCAAGAACGAATCAGACGTTGATGGAACCCGGAATTGGGCGGCTGATGGCCTGGCGGAATGGGGAGCGACGCCGCTATGGTTTGCGACCCGGGCTTTTTATTGGTGTCCCGGTTTTCACGCGTATGTCACGTCCATCAGAAACAGACCCTGAGGTGGCGCCGTGACGCCGGCACGCGAGCGGTCTTTCGACTGCAGAATGGCCTGAACCTCCTGTGTGTCGATTTTTCCCACACCCACGTCTACCAGGGTACCCACGATATTTCTCACCATGAAGCGCAGGAATCCGTTGGCCTGAATATCATAGGTCAGGTTGCCGTCGCCGGTTATACTCAGGGTAGAATCGGTTACGGTGCGGATGGAGTGAGCCCTGGGGCTGCCCGTGCCTTCGAAGGCCTTGAAATCGTGCGTGCCCAGCAAAATGACGGCGGCTTCGGTCATCGCCCCCGTGTCCAACGGTTTGCGGATGTGCCAGACGAACTGCCGGCCGATGGCCGGGGCGATGGGCCGGTTGAGGATGTGGTAGCGGTAGTGCTTGGACCTCACATCAAAGCGGGCGTGGAAGGTGTCGGGCATCGCCTCGCATGCCCGGACGACCACATCACCGGGCAGCAGGCTGTTCAAACCGGTCAAAAAAACCCGGGCATCCAGGCGGGAACCGGTTTTAAAGCCTGCGGTCTGGCCTATGGCGTGGACACCGGCGTCGGTGCGGCCCGAGCCGATGACGGTCACCTTTTCCCGGGTCATGACCGCCAGGGCGTTTTCGATGGTTTCCTGAACCGTGCGGTCTTTTTTCTGCCGCTGCCAGCCATGGAAACCCGAACCGTCATATTCGATGACCAGTTTAAATGTCTGCTGTGTGACTTCACCCAAGATGCCGCTCCTGTCAGAACGTCAATAGCACAACGCTCATGGAGAAGAAAGACAACAGCGTCGACAGGACGATGGCAGCGGATGCAAATTCGGTGTCGCTGTTGAGCTGGGAGGAGAGAACGATGATGGCTGGCGAGGCGGGCAGGCTGAAAAAAATCATCCCCACCTGAAAGGACAAGGGTGACGCATCAAAGGTCTTGAGGAAAAACCAGCCAACGACGGGAAGGACCAGCAGCTTGATGGCGGACCCCAAAAATGCGTGTCCCAGGTGGTTGTTGAGGTTCTTCAGGGTCAATGTGCCGCCGATGGAGAGCAGGGCCAGGGGCAGTGTCACCATGGCGGCCAGGCGAAAGGTGTTGTCCAGGAAAACCGGGAATTCGCCGACGACACGGGAATAGGCCATGCCGGCGAGACAGCCGATGATCAGCGGGTTGGAAACCAGGGCGCGCAGGGTGATGCGCAGCCGCTCACGGGCGTCGATGGCCTGGCCGGAATACCAGATCAGGGTGGATACGGCCAGCACGTTGACGATGGGAATGATGAACCCGATCAGTATGCCGAACCGCGATACGCCCGTCTCACCTAAAGCGTTCAACACGACTGCCATCCCCACGTAGGTGTTGAAGCGGTAGCAGCTTTGCGAATAAGAACCGGCTGCGAAATTCGACACCTTGAACAATTTCAGGCAGACCGCGCTGACGAGGTAGATGGTGGTTACGGCGCATATGGCGGCAGCGATCAGGTCGGTGGCGCTGCTGTTCACCGATGGAGAAGCACCGATCTTCCAGAAGAGCATGGACGGGAAAAAGATGAAGTACACCAACCGGTCCGAGGACCTGAGAAAAGGCTCACTGGTCAGTTGAAGGTGTTTGAGCAGGGTGCCCAGGCCGATCAGTGCGAACACCGGGAACAGGTTGTTGAGGATCATCATGATGGCTATATCCTGTCACAGCGCAGACCGGCCAACTGCTGCTCCATGGCATCGTCCATGAGATGGATGAATTTGGCCAGCGGGTATTCGGCGCTGCAGCCCGTGCAGCGGAAAATGACCGACCGTCACCTTCGTGTCAGCGTCAGGGGGGTGTGGCAATTCTCACATGTTGGCTTTATTACCATTGGTTGCTCCTTGGTTTAACACCAACTGCCTTTTCTTAGCCGTTCAGGGTTCAAACTCAGAAAAATCACAAACTTCAAATCACAATTTCCAAACAAATTCCAAATTCCAATTTTTAAATCTCAAACAAGGTCAAAAACTATCAGGGGTTTGGAGTTTTAGTTTTGAGTATTGTTGTTTGTTTGTCTTTTGGTATTTGTTTTTTGGATTTTTTTAAGTTCCTATAGTTCGGGGTTCAGAGGTTCAAAGGTTTTGAACGTCGAACCCAGAACGGTGAACCCTGAACCTGTAAGCGATCTTCATTATGATACCTATCATTTAGCTATCTTTATCCATACGGTTTATGCAACATTGGGGAAAATGCAGTCGGTGCGTTTTTGCAGACAGGCGCTTTCTATGCCATATGCCAGCGGTTTGCAAGGGCTGTGAACGCTTTTCCCCGATTGACAACGGGCGATATTTGAGCAATGAAAAACAATGGATTGACGGGTTCGAGAAATCACGGATTGAACCCTCCCCGCGGCAAGCCGCGGGGAGGGTTCACCGTAAGGATGAACGTCTATTTCCAGTTCGCTCGCTAACCCCGCCGCGAGCGGCGAGGCATGCGCTCGCTATCGCGGTTCAAGGATCAAGGGGAAAGACCAACCCAACAAACCCAACGAACCCAACGAACCCAACGAAAGAAACCGCTATGGCTCCATTGACTTGTAGAGGGTTTACCGCCTTCGGTATGGCCGCGGGTATCAAGAAAAACGGCAACCTCGACCTGGGCATGCTGGTGTCCGACCGGTCGGCCCGGGTGGCAGCGGTATTTACTAAAAACCACGTCCAGGCGGCACCCGTTAAGCTGGACCGGGAGCGGGTGAAATCCGGTACGGCCCAGGCGGTGATCGTCAATGCGGGCAATGCCAATTGTGCCAATGGCCCGCAGGGAATGGCCGCCGCCAGCGCCATGGCTGCCGCAGCTGCCCGGGCGTTGAACATTCCCGACGATCAGGTGCTGGTGGCTTCCACCGGGGTTATTGGCGCCCCTTTTCCCATCCAGAAGGTCGAGGCGGCCATGCCAGCCCTGACGGGTGGCCTGAATCCAAACGGGGTGCCCGATCTGGCCCGCGCCATCATGACCACCGACACCCGGCCCAAAACAGGATCGCGCGAAGGTTCGGCGGATGGCGTCTCCTATCGCATCGTCGCCGTAGCCAAGGGCGCCGGCATGATCCGGCCGGATATGGCCACCATGCTCTGTTTCATCTGCACGGATGCCGACATCTCCGTTTCCGATCTTCAGTCGGCGTTGAAGCGGTCGGTGGACGGGTCTTTCAACCGCATCACCATCGACGGGGACACCAGCACCAACGACACGGTGATCCTCATGGCCAACGGCGCCTCCGGGGCCAGGATCGAAACGGACAGCGATCGGGTCGACTTCCAGCGGCTTTTGGATGATCTTTGCATGGATCTGGCCCGGCAGATGGTCAAGGACGGCGAGGGGGTCACCAAGGTGGTCGACCTGACGGTTTGCGGGGCCCGCTCCGATGAGGATGCCCGGGTCATTGCCGACACCATTGCCCACTCGCCGCTGGTCAAGACGGCTTTTTTCGGGGAAGACGCCAACTGGGGACGCATCATCGCGGCGGCCGGGCGTGCCGGTGTTTTTTTAGATCCGGAGCGGCTGGATCTTTATTTCGACGATGTGCAGATGGTCAAAAACGGCATGGGCTGCGGCCCGAAGGCCGAAGAAAAGGCGACCGGAGTGCTGAGGAAACCGGAGTTCTCCGTCGCTCTGCAATTGAATCTGGGGGAGGGGACGGCGAGTATGCTGACCTGTGACTTTTCCCTGGACTATGTGAAGATCAACGCCGACTACCGGTCCTGACGAAAGGCCGCTTACCCAGCCATGGCATTGGTTCGCCTGCAAAAATTCCTCTCCGAAGCCGGGGTCTGTTCCCGCCGCAAAGGCGAGGCGCACATCCTTGCCGGTGACGTTACCGTCAACGGAACCGTGGTGGCTACTTTAGGTGCCAGGGTCGATCCCGAGACCGATGTGGTGCATCTCAAGGGTGTACCGGTGGGCAAACCGGATCAGCTCATCTATGTAATGCTCAACAAGCCCGAAGGCATCGTGGCCAGCTGCGAGCACCGGGGGGAGCCGGTGGTGACGGACCTGGTCGACCTGCCCGAGCGGCTTTTTCCGGTAGGACGGCTGGACAAGGCTTCCACCGGTCTGCTGCTGCTGACCAACGATGGCCGCATCCATCACCGCCTCTCGCACCCCTCCTTCGATCACGAAAAAGAGTATGATGTGACCGTTCAGTGGCCCCTTGCCGATCAGGCCCTTGCGGCCATGGAAAAAGGCATGCCACTGTCCGGTGTCATGACCCGGCCGGCCAGGGTTCACCGCCTCTCCGGCAATCGTTTCCGCATCGTTTTGATGGAGGGCAAGAACCGGCAGATCCGTAGGATGGTGAAAAAGGTGGGCAACCGGGTGGTACGGCTCCATCGAATCCGCGTGGCTGATTTGAAGCTGGGCGACCTTGGGAAAGGATCCTGGCGGCATTTGCGTCCGGCTGAGACGCGGCAGCTGTTGAATCAGCTGCAGTTAACAGGGTAGAAAAAACAGAAAATAACAAATCACAAATTCCAAATAAATCACAATAAACAAATTCCAAACCGTGCGAAAGGCAATTGCAGCCGGTGATGGCAAAAAACTGTTGGTTTTCGATCTTATTTGAGAGTTGGATGTTGAGATTTGGAATTTGTTTGAGATTTGGCATTTGTGGTTTGTTATTTGTCTGATCCAATTCGAACATCAGTCGGTATTTGCAATTTGTGGATTCCAGTTTATTCGCCTAAGGTGTTGCCCATTGCATTACGAAGGTCCCATTTATCGTCCCCCCAGCGAAGCCAACTCCCTGCTGGTCCAGGCCACCATCGGTTGCCCCCACAACCGCTGCACCTTCTGCATGGTCTACAAGAACGGCCCACGATACCGGGTGCGGCCGGTGGCGGATATTGTCGCCGATCTGGATCAGGCCCGGAGACTTCACGGCAGCGGCATCCGCACGCTCTTTTTCCCGGCGGGCAACACCATCGCCATGTCCACGGATGCCCTTTGCCGCATCTGCGCCCATGCCCGGCACATCTTTCCGCATCTGGCACGCATTACCGTTTACGGCTCCAGCCAGTACATCCACAAAAAGGGCCTTGATGCGCTCAAGCGCCTGGCCGATGCGGGATTGAGCCGCATTCATGTCGGGCTGGAGTCCGGCGACGACGTGATCCTGAGGTTGATCAAGAAAGGTTCCACGGCCAGGCAGCAGATCGAGGCCGGGGGGTGGACCATGGCCGCCGGCATTCAGCTGAGCCTTTATGTGGTTCTGGGCATCGGCGGTGTGGTTCGAACGCTGCCGCACGCCTCCCGGACAGCCGAGGTGCTCAACCGTATCGCCCCGGATTTCATCCGGTTGCGGACCTTCGTGCCCAAGCGCAGCACCCCCCTGCTCAAGATGGTGGAAAGCGGCGCCTTCAAGATGCTGGGGCCGCACGGCGTGCTGAAAGAAGCGGCCACGATGATCCGGCTGCTGGACGCCCCGTCGCAGCTGACCAGCGATCACTACACCAATTACATCAACCTGGAAGGGCTTCTGCCCGGGTGCCGAAGCCGCCTGCTCTCGCAGATCGACGATGCGCTGAAACGGCCGGAAACGGATTTCAGGCCGTTTTTTATCGGTGATCAGTAGATGGGGCGAGATGTCCCCGAGGGTTCAATTTTCTTAAGGCCCTGAACTGACCTGATTGCTCTTTTATCTCGATGAGATATGATGTATGTTGGTGCGCGATGGCGAGTGGTCGACGACATACAGGCGGATGCCGACATTTGCAAAACGTATTGAACACAAGGAGAAGTGGATGATGTTGACCTTTGATGCGCTGGCGGCGAAACAAGAGAAGATCGCGGTGGTGGGACTGGGCTATGTCGGGCTGCCTCTGGCCGTTCATCTCTCCCGGCATTTCGATGTGGTGGGCTACGATTTCAAATCCAGCAGAATCGCCGAGCTGACGTCCGGCAGGGACCGCACCCTGGAGGTCTCCGATGAAGAGATGGCCGCCGCCAGCGTGGTCTACACGGATGATCCCAAGTCCCTTGGCGACTGCCGGCTGATCATCGTCGCCGTTCCGACCCCCATCGATCAGTACCGCATTCCGGATCTGACACCCCTGTGCAGCGCGTCCGAATCCACGGGACGCCATCTGACCAAAGGCAGTTGCGTGGTATTCGAATCCACCGTTTACCCCGGAGCCACCGAAGAGGTGTGCGTGCCCATCCTCGAAAAGGCGTCGGGCCTGGCCTTCGGCAGGGATTTCAGCGTGGGCTATTCGCCGGAACGGATCAACCCCGGGGACAAGGTGCACACCGTGGACAAAATCATGAAGATCGTTTCCGGGTCCGACGTTCCTACGGCCCGGCTGCTGGAAAAGGTTTACGGCCGGGTGGTCAAGGCCGGCATCCACGTGGCGCCCTCCCTCAAGGTGGCGGAGGCGGCCAAGGTGATCGAGAATACCCAGCGGGATTTGAACATTGCCCTGATGAACGAACTCTCCATGATTTTTGACATCATGGGCATCGACACCATGGCGGTTCTCAAGGCGGCCGGCACCAAATGGAACTTTCTGCCCTTCAGGCCCGGCCTGGTGGGCGGGCACTGCATTGGCGTCGATCCGTATTATCTGACCTTCAAGGCTGAATCGATCGGCTACCATCCGGAGATGATCCTGGCCGGCCGGCGCGTCAACGACGGTATGGGCAAATATGTGGCCGAGCGGGTCGTCAAGCTGATGATCCAGGAAGGCAAACAGATCAACCGCACCCGGGTGGGTGTGCTCGGCATCACCTTCAAAGAAGACGTGCCGGACCTTCGCAACACCCGGGTGGTTGACATCATCGCCGAACTGGCCGATTACGGTATCGATGTCCTGGTCCACGATCCGCTGGCGGACCCCGACGAAGCCAAGGCCTATTACGGTGTCGACCTGAAGGCGTTGGATCAACTCAAAGGCGTGGATGCCCTGGTGGTGGCCGTTTCCCACAAACCATACCGGGATATGGGTCTGGCGCGTCTTGCCGGATTGTGCGGCGGCAGCCGGGCCGTGGTCGTGGATGTCAAAAGCGCTTTCGAACCGGGTGATGCCGAAAAGGAAGGCATCAACTACTGGCGTTTGTGATACCCCTTCGCGCTAATACTACATGTAATATCCAACGAATTCACCGCATTTGCTGTTGAAATAGTCCATGGCTTCCTCGACGGTATCAAAAATGATCCAGTCCCGCCTCAGGGTCCGACCGGCACGCCGCCTGATCCGTTCGATCTCTGTGTTTCCGAAGTACTCGAAATAATCGTGATAATCGGTGGTCAGTTCGTGCTTTCTCATGATGTCCCTCCTTTAATGGTTTAATCAAATTGTTGAACACAGGCTAACACCCGGGTGTGACAGATCCGGTCACAGCCTTTCCCTTTTTTTTCGTTGTGGTTCAAAAAAATCACGGGTATTGTGACCGGAAAACAGACCATTCATAATTATCAATTGCTTGTTCAGCGATGGTCTGATTTTTTCTGAGCGTCTGAAAGATGACTTGCTACGGGGTTATCAAACAAGGAGGGAATGAAAATGGTCAAGTGGCTTTCCATAGGGATCTTTATGGGGATCATGAGCTTATGCAGCGCCATTTACGCCGGTTCAGAACTCAATATGGAGGACGGTATGTGGGAGGTTACCTCTCAGGTGAAAATGCAGGGCATGACCATTCCCCCGATGACCTTTTCCCAATGCATCACCAAGGATAATGCAGTCCCCCAGACCAACTCGCCCGGACAGGATGACTGCGAGGTCTCCGACATGAAGACAATCGGCAGCACCGTGTCCTGGTCGGTCGTCTGCGGCGAAAAGGCCGGCAATCTGAAGGGTAAGGGAAAGATAACCTACCATGGCAACCGGTTCGAGGGAGAGATGACCACGGAGCATATGGGGATGGTCATGGTGACCGAAATGAGTGGCAGGCGCACCGGTCCCTGCCAGTAAATGGTATCGATCCGAATGGTGACGGATTCGTAAAAGAGCCGATATCTGCGTTACGCGTCATCCCTCGTCACTGCGGCGTACCGTCAGTACGCCTCATTCCTCAAGATTGAAGATTCCCTAAGGAATCTTCGCCGTATGGATGACGATCGATTTCAAGTTCGCTCACGGACCTTGCTCGCTTTCGCGGCTCGCAGGCCTTGATCTCGACTTTTTTACGAATCCGTCGGAAATGCGACTTTTTGCGAGGGCGTCAAATGGCGGAATTGGCAATGTGCACCACCTCTTACCATGCGGATCAATCGAGCTGTGCGGGTTGAAAAAGATCATGCCGGCGTTATTATTGGTGTATGCGGGCCTGTCATTTGGTGAAAATGATCAATCCAAGGGGGTAAAATCAATGAAAGACCATTGGGAACACGAACTCTCCTGTGCGGTTGCCTGCAATCGATGCAACGCGAAACTGGCTGCCAGGGACCAGCGAATTCTGTCCGTCTTCGATCACCAGCCCATTTGTCTGACCTGTAAACAAGCGGAAGAAAAACAGCCTAATTATGCCGAAGCGTCAAAAAATATGATCGGGACCTGTATGATGGAAACCGAGGTCATGTACGGTGATCCAGGCGGGTATTGTTATTTTCACTTCTATCCCTTTACCTGTAAGCGTTGAGCGGTTTTTGTCGGGTGACATCATGAACTATTTTCTGGAAAAATTCCCGCCCACCGTGGAAAAAGTCGTGGACAAACTCACGGAGGATATGACGTTTGCAGACAGAACCCGTCTGGCCAACATGAACGAGGCATCACTGGTCCGGTTTCACCACGCCTACGGCATTTTCCTGCGAAACGAATTCCGCCTTCCGGGCAACGATCCGTTGATGAAATCATGCATGTTCACCGCAAGCGTAAATACGATCACTCCCGAACAGGCATCCTATGTGATTTTGAAGGAACTCCAGAAACGGCTGCTGACGCGGCAATACCTTGAAGGTCATCAAGTGACGGATTGAACCCTCCCCGCGGCAAGCCGCGGGGAATCTTCACCGTAAGGATGAATATCGATTTACAGTTCGCTCGCTAACCCCGCCGCAAGCGGCGAGGAATGTGCTCGCTATCGCGGTCCATAAAAAAGACGGTTTGTCCGGTGGTGTCTCCGCACCGGCGAAGGGCGGGATAATTGACAAACGGTTGGGTTCCATATAGGCTAAAGGATAATGTTCGCCGTGTTGAACCATTTCCGGCCCTGCCCCTCGGTTGTGACCCTTTTCCTCCCGCGTAACAGGGCTGCAACTCCCGGGTCGCCCTGAAGATGGCAACGGACAACTCGCTTGCGGTGCGCACATTCTATCCTCTCTGATCATTTGGACAGGCTGTCACGGCTTCGATGCGTGGGGTCGGTGGAAATTCTGGAGAAAGAAAAATGAGACAGAAATACCGAATTTGTCAGTCGCAAAAGAAAAATACATTGAACATCAAAGAATTCGCCGTGCTTGATAAAGACACCAAAAATGTGGACTCATCCATGCTTCGCGAGGACCATTTTGACCTGATATGCGATCAGGACTATAATGGAGAGACCATCGCCAGGGCTGCAGCCGCGGGCTGTGATGAACTGGTGGAAACATTGAGAACCCCAAACCTTTACCCCATCGCGCCCTACGCCGAAAAAATTGCCGAGTCGGTGATCGACCTTTCCAGGGGGGATGAAGACCGCTGCGTTGAGCTGTTTTTTGACGACAATGAATTGTTTGTTTCCGAGATTCCCATACCCCGATGAATCGATGGTTTTGAGGTTTACGTGACCTCTCGTAATTTCACCACAAGGAGAACTGCATGACAGAAGAGATTAAATTTGAAATCGGCGAAAAATATGAAAATATGAAAGGGGCCTTTGAGGTGCTCGCCATACGAAGGGATTCCATGGATATTCGATGGGAAGATGGCGAAGAAATATCGACATCCATCGATCTGCAGAAGCGCATTCTCGAACGGATGCAATTCGAAAAAGAACTGGAAATAACCCAGGCTGCCCAGAAAGTCAAAAAAGCCAAGGCATCGACGTCCAAAGGAGGAAAACATTTTGCCGGTCTCGAAGATACCGATTTCAGCAATACGGTATCCAAGACATCATGGCGCGGTCGCGGCCAACTTGGTGGCGCGGTTGCCCTGCGGTTAAAAAACAAACAGTTCAAGTTCAACTCATGGGCCGTGCTGCGCAAACCCGAAGTCGCCTGGATTGATATCGTTCGTCAGAAGCAGGCCGATCTAAAGCTTCAGGCAAAGTTCTATGCCCGTGTGGAAGAGGGGAGCCTTTTTTTTGGTGTCCATGTCCCCGCACCCGATCTGGCCGGAACTGAAAAGAGCGACTGGCATGCATTGATGGCGTGGCTGAACAAGCCGGAAAACGATTCATGGCTCAATAAACAGTGCACATCGCACAACCTCTATCTGTGTGATCTGAGCGATCAGGGATTCAGCGGGAAACTGGAAGCCAAAAAAGATAAATGGGTGAATTGTCTTCCGGACAAAAAGGATGCGCCCGTTAAATCCTTGAGTGCCTTTTTAACCGCTGCCGGCAAATCTGGCGTCATCGACCTGCGCATCGAAAAGCAGATGGGCAAAGACGCTGCCATTGAAAAAAAGCAAACCATCGCCAGCGACATGGCGACCCTCTTTGAAACCCTCATGCCGGTTTATGCCGGTGCGGCTGAACGCAGCGCCTGACTGCGAAACGAGAGCTGGGCGGTAAAAACTGCAGGCCGGCGTCATCCACCCGTTTCGGCAACCGATTCCGCATGGTGGCAGGCCACCTGGCGACCATAAAGAAGCCGAAGGCCGGGCCGCTGTCGGGTGCAGATGTCAGTCATGTGGGGGCAGCGTTTGTGGAAAGTGCACCCGGGTGGGGGGTTGAGGGGGGAGGGGAGTTCTCCTTTAAGGATTGCGCGGATTTTTCGTGCCGATTTATCTACCCTGGGTGTGGACGCGAGAAGCGCCCGGGTATAGGGGTGAAGCGGTTGCTCGAAGATGGTCTCTTTTTCACCCTGCTCTACGGGTCGCCCTAAGTACATGACCATCAGGTCGTCGGCGATATGGCGCACCACGCTCAGGTCATGGGAGATGAACAGGTAGGCCAGGTTCAGTTCATCCTGAAGGTCCATGAGCAAGTTCAAGGCCTGGGCCTGCACCGACACATCCAGTGCAGACACCGGTTCATCGGCCACCACCAGTGCCGGGTTGAGCATCAGGGCCCGGGCAATGGCGATACGCTGGCGCTGGCCGCCTGAGAACATGTGCGGATAGCGTGAGTATTGCTCCCGGCTCAAGCCGACTTTTATCATGATCGCCAAGGCCCGCTCCTGCCTCTGGGCCGCGTTCATGTCGGTGTTGATCTTCAGCGGTTCTTCCAGTATGGCCCCCACTTTTTTTCGGGGATTGAGCGAGCCATAAGGATCTTGAAAAACGATCTGGACGTGCCGCCTCAATCTCCGTCGAATGGCCTTATCCTCGGCGTTACCATCCATCCCGTTGATCTCGAATTCTCCGGCCGTCGGCCGCTCGATCATGGTGACCAGGCGCGCCAGCGTGGATTTTCCACAGCCTGATTCACCCACGACCGCCAGGGTTTTTCCCTTGTTGACGGAAAAGGAGACCCCGTCCAGGGCCTTCAAGATCAAAGGCTTCTGAAACAGCCCCCCTTTTTTTACCCGGTAGTATCGCGCAAGATTCCGGGCGTTGATTACCTCATCGTTCCTCATTGCTCTGGCACTCCATGGACAAGGGGAAAATGGCATCGCACGGTGCCAGTGCCGTCACTACGCAACAAGGGCGGCTCCTTCCGGCACCGGTGTTGGGCAAAGCGGCAACGGGGGTGAAACAGGCACCCGTCGATCCGGTCGTACTTTCCCGGGACCACACCGGGGATGGTCGGTAGCCGCTTCATCCCAGGGCTTCGTTCGGGAAGTGCATCGAGAAGGGCTGCTGTATAGGGATGGCGCGGTGACGAGAAAATTTCGTCAACCGGATGCTTTTCCACCACCTGCCCCGCATACATGACCACCACCTGCTGCACGGTTTCGGCCACCACTGCCATGTCATGGGTGATCAGGATCAAGGCCATCTGATTCTGCCGTTGAAGATCCAACAGAAGGTTGAGGATCTGGGCCTGGATGGTTACGTCCAGGGCTGTGGTGGGCTCGTCTGCGATCAGCAGCCTCGGGTTGCAGGCAATGGCCATGGCAATCATCACCCGCTGGTTCATACCGCCGGAAAGCTGGTGGGGGAAACTTTTCAGGCGCTGTTCGGGTGCGGGAATGCCCACTTGGTCCAGCAGTTCAATCGTGCGCTGCCGTCGCTGGGAACGACCGCCGCCGCCGTGGACGGCAAGGGTTTCCGATATCTGATATTCCACGGTGAAGCAGGGATTGAGGCTGGTCATGGGCTCCTGGAAGATCATGGCGATATCTTTGCCGATGAGTCTGCGCCGCATCTTGGCGGACATGGCCAGGACATCATGGTCGTTGAATCGGAGCTTTCTTGCCGAGATGATGCCGGGGTAGGGGATCAGTCCCATCAGGGCCAGTTGGCTGACGCTCTTACCCGAACCGGATTCTCCCACCACACCCACCACCTGGCCTTCACCAACGGTAAGGTCCACGTCGTCAACGGCCATAAAGCCTGAAAAGTCAACCGACAGGTGCTCAATTTGCAGTAGTGCCATCAGCGTTTCAACTTAGGGTCCAAGGCGTCCCTGAGACCGTCGCCGGCCAGGTTAAAGGCCAATACGGTAAATAGAATCGCCAGACCGGGAAAGGTGACCACCCACCACGCCCGCTGGATGAACTGAAGCGCGTTTGCCAGCATGGCCCCCCATTCCGGTATGGGCGGCTGGGCCCCCAAGCCCAGAAACCCCAGTGCGGCGGCATCCAGAATGGCAGTGGAAAAGCCTAAGGTGGCCTGGACGATAAGCGGTGCCATGCAATTGGGCATAATGACCAGGAACATCAACCGGAAGGGGCCGGCCCCGCATACGCGGGAGGCAGTGACGTAGTCTTTGGTCTTTTCGGTGAGCGCCGACGCCCGGGTGAGCCTCACGTAGTGGGGCAGTACCACGATGGCGATTGCCAGGATCGCGTTCTGCAGGCTCGGACCCAGGATGGTGACCACGGCCATGGCCAGCAGTAGACTGGGCAGGGCCAGCATGATATCCATCAGGCGCATGACCATGGCTTCGAAATACCCGCCGATATAACCCGAGGTGATCCCCAGCAGAATCCCGACTGCCAGGGAGAGGGTGACTACCAGCACGCCGACGAACAGGCTCAGGCGGGCACCGTGAATCAGCCGCGAGAGCATGTCCCGCCCCACGTCGTCGGTGCCCAACGGATAGGTCCATGTGCCGCCGTCCTGCCATGCCGGCGGGGTCAGGATCGCATCGCGATACTGTTCAAAGGGACTGTGGGGCGCGATAACATCGGCAAAGATGGCCACGATGGAGATGAAGAGGATGAAATAGAGACCGAGCACCGCGCCTCGGTTCTCGTTGAAATACGACCAGAACTCTTTGAAGGGGTGTGGCGGCGCCTGGGCGGATGCTGCGGTGATGGCAATGTCGGACATGGGGCTTCCTCAGCGGTTGTGCCGGATGCGCGGATTGATGATACCGTACATCATGTCAACGAGCATGTTGACCATAATGATCAGTGTGGCGATCAGCAGAATACCCCCCTGAACCGACGGATAATCACGCCGCCGGATGGATTCGACAATCCATTTGCCCACACCGGGCCAGGCAAAGATGGTTTCGGTCAAAATGGCGCCTGCCAGCAGCACCCCGGTTTGCAGGCCGATGACGGTAATCACCGGGATCAGTGCGTTGCGCAGGGCGTGGATGAGGGTCACGCGCCACGGGGCCAAACCCTTGGCTCTGGCGGTTCTGACATAGTCCTCCTGGAGCACCTCGAGCATTGAGGAGCGGGTCATGCGTGCAATGACGGCCAGCGGAATGGTGCCCAACACGATGGACGGCAGGACCAGGTGGCTAAGGGCTGAAATGAAGGCGCCTTTTTCGTCGGACCGGAGGGCGTCAATGATCATGAACCCCGTATCTGCATCGATCCAATACAGGGCGGAGATGCGTCCGGATACCGGTGTCCAGCCCAGCTTAACCGAAAAAAACAGGATCAGCAGCAGCCCCCACCAGAAAATGGGCATTGAGTAGCCGGTGAGAGACACGCCCATCACCGTATGGTCGAACGTTGACCCCCGCTTTACCCCGGCGATGACTCCGGCAGGCAGTCCGATGACCACGGCAAATAGCATGGCGAACAGGGACAACTCGACGGTAGCGGGAAAGAGGGTCATGAACTCGACGAGCACCGGTTTTTTCGTTACGATCGATTTGCCCAGGTCGCCGTGAAGGATGCCATTGACGTAATGGGCATATTGGACGGGCAGCGGCTTGTCCAAACCCAGCTGCGCTTTCAGTCTGGCATGACGCTGGGGATCGATGCCCCGTTCGCCGGCCATGAGTACCACGGGGTCGCCGGGAATCAAGTGGATCAGGGCAAAGGTCAGAAGGGTAACGCCGATAAAGGCGGGAACCACCAATGCCAGTCGTCTGATTAAAAAACGGATCATGAGGGAATTCGTTTGCCGAAAAAGGTGAAGCGTTTACAGGTTCAGGGTTCAGATGTTCAGGGTTATAGAACCCTGAACATCTGAACCTGTAAATGGTTACGTTTACTGGATATCCACGCCGTAGAACACAAATCCGCCAAAAGGATCGATTTTAAAGTCCTTGACCTCTTTTCTCACCGGAACGAAGACCACGGAGTGGGCGATGGTGACCCAGGGTGCCTGGTCTTTGAAAATCATCTGGGCCTCTTTATACAGCCGGGTGCGTTCGGCTACGTCGGCGGTGATCTTGGCTTTCTGGATCAGATCCTCAAAGGGCTTGTAGCACCAGCGGGCCCGGTTGGCGGAACCGACGGCGTCGCAGCCCAGCAGTACCGACAGGAAGTTGTCCGGATCGCCGTTGTCACCGGTCCAGCCAAGCAATACGGTTTGGTGTTCACCCTCTTTGGAGCGTTTGAGGTATTCGCCCCATTCGTAGGTGACGATTTGGGCCTTCACACCGACCTTGGCCCAGTCCGCCTGGATGATTTCCGCCATGCGCCGGGCGTTGGGGTTGTATGGCCGCTGAACCGGCATGGCCCAGATGTCGGTTTCGAAACCGTTGGGAAAACCCGCATCGACCAACATCTTCTTGGCGGCTGCCGGATCGTAAGGATAGTCTTTCACCGCGTCGTTATAGGACCAGATGGTGGGTGGGATGGGATTTTTGGCGATCTTGCCGGCGCCCTGGAAGACGGCATCGATGATGGCTTGTTTGTTGATGGCCAGGCTCAGCGCCCTTCTGACATCGACATTGTCAAAGGGTTTTTTTTCCGTGTTAAATCCCAGGTAGCCAACGTTCAGGCCTTCTTTCTCCAGCAATTGAATGTCTTTGTCCTTGGCCATCTGGGCCAGGTCGGCCGGGTTGGGGTAGGGCATGACGTGGCATTCGCCGGCCTTGAGTTTGGCATAGCGTACCGATGCATCCGGGGTGATGGAGAATACCAGCTTGTCGATGGCTGCTTTGCCGCCCCAGTATTCGGGGTGGGCGATGTAGCGGATGGTGGAGTCTTTCTGATACTGAACCAGGACGAAGGGCCCCGTACCGACCGGATCCTGGTCGTTGAGGTCCGGGGTGCCGGCTTCCATCATTTGATCGGCATATTCGGCGCTGTGAATAGAGGCGAAGTCCATTCCCATGTTGGCGATAAAAGGTGCCTCGGGGCGGGTGAGGTGGAAGACGACGGTATAATCGTCCTTTTTTTCGATGCGTTCGATAAGCTTGTCCATGCTCATCCCGGTGAAGTACTCGTAGCTTCCGCCGGAGATCTTGTGATAGGGATGGTTGGGGTCCAGCTGGCGGTAAAAGGACCACAAGACGTCATCGGCGTTGAATTCTCGGGAAGGGGTGAAGTTCTTCTTGGTGTGGAATTTCACGCCTTTACGCAGATAAAAGGTGTAGGTCCTGCCATCATCGGAGACCTCCCATTTTTCGGCCAGACCGGGGATGATCGTGGTGGTGCCGCGTTCGAACAGCACCAGCCGGTCGAAAATGGCTCGTGAAGATGCGTCGAAGGTGGTGCCGGACGTATACAAGGCCGGGGTGAAGCCTTCGGGGCTGCCTTCCGAGCAGTAGACACAGGTTGTGGCATAGGCGCCGGAAGCTGCAAAAAGCAGTGCCAGCGCGACACATACCGCTGTAAATCCTTTTCGATACCTCATTGACTCCTCCTCCTGGGTTGCAGATTGGTGGGTTGGTCCTGCCTGTTCACGCTTGAAACGATCGGGTTGCATACGAGGGACAATAAGAATATACACGAGGTGAAACGGCGCCGCAACGCTTTTCACACGCCATGGTGCGGCAAACAACCCATCTTATCTTATGGCTGACGCCGGCAAGGGTTGCTCAACACAAAGGAGGATGCATGCATGTTTTCTGCTGATCGATACACCCACAGGCGTCATTGTCTCAAGGCGGATGTCCACTCCGGATTGATCCTGTTTTTGGGAAATAGACAAAGTCCGATCAACGCTTTGGACAACTGCCATTTTTTCCGCCAGGACAGTTCATTTCTGTATTTCTGGGGCATCGACCTGCCAAACCTGGCTGCTGTCATCGACGTGGAAGCGGACGCGGAAACGGTGTTCGGCGACGAGCTGTCCCTGGATGACGTGATCTGGAGCGGTGCGCAACCCTCCTTGCTGGAGCGATGCCAAGGCATCGGCGTTGACCGGTGTGCGTCTTCAAGTCAATTGTTTGCGGTTGTCGCTGCGGCAATCAAGGGAGGACGACCGGTTCATTTTCTGCCGCCGTACCGCATGGATCATACGATGCAGCTGGCCGAACTTTGCGCCATGGATCCTTCAGCCGTTGCCGGCGGTTCGTCCGCAACGCTTATCCGGGCTGTGATCCGCCAACGTTCGGTGAAAAGCGATGCGGAACTGGCTCAAATAGAGGCGGCCCTGGTGATCAATGCCGCCATGCAGACCACCGCCATGCGCATGGCCACGCCGGAACGATACGAGCGTGAGGTGGTGGGCGCAATAGAAGGCCTTGCTTACGGACGGTCGGGCAGAAAACCACCGTTCAGGACCATTTTTTCGATCCACGGCCAGACGCTGCACAACCACCGTCACGACAACCTGATGCAGGCCGGCCGTCTGGCGATCTGCGATTGCGGCGCGGAATCGCCAATGGGCTACGCCAGCGACACGACCCGCACCATTCCGGTGGCCGGCCGGTTTACCAGTCGTCAAAAGGAGATTTACGAGGTGGTGCTGGGTATGCAGGCGGATGCGCTGGCGGCCATGAAGCCGGGTATCCCCTTTAAGGATGTTCACCAGATTGCCGCCCGACGGCTCTCATCGGACCTCAACGACCTCGGGTTGATGCACGGGAAGGTGGACCGGG
Organism: uncultured delta proteobacterium; assembly: GCA_963697225.1. GTDB lineage: Bacteria > Desulfobacterota > Desulfobacteria > Desulfobacterales > Desulfosarcinaceae > Desulfosarcina. The sequence goes on along the minus strand of CAVONM010000024.1, from coordinate 70,590 downwards.
CAGTCCAAACCGGGGCCTATGCCCTTTTCTTCCCCCATGGCCTGGGGCATATGCTGGGACTTGATGTGCACGACATGGAGTGCCTCGGAGAAGACGAGGTGGGGTACACGGACGATATCCGTCGGGACAGCCGCTTCGGCATCAACCGGCTTCGATTGGCCAAACCCCTGGCACCGGGTTTCGTGGTGACCGTGGAGCCGGGAATTTATTTCATTCCCCAGCTGATCCAACAATGGAGGGGCGAAAACCGATTTTCCGATTTGATCGATTATGGCAGGCTGGAATCCTATCTGGATTTCGGCGGGGTTCGTATCGAAGATGATGTCTGGATTTCTTCCACCGGCGCAACGGTTCTGGGACCGCCTATCCCAAAGTCGGTGGCGGCGGTCGAATCCTGCTGCAGGGGGCGATATTCATTAGCAAAATTATGTTGACAAAAAAGAGAATATATTGTGCATAGAAAAGGTTACCTGGCCTTCCTTATTTTTGTCGGTAAAACTCATATTTTATATCCAAACAATTGCAAAAGGAGGTGTATGATGAAAAGAGTGAGTTTATTCGTTTGTCTGGCCCTGGCATTGACGATGAGCACCGCCGGCAGCACCATGGCAGCCGACCGGATTTTCTTCGGCATCGCCACCGGTGGAACCGGTGGCACTTACTATCCTTTGGGCGGCATGCTGGCCCAGTTGATTTCCAACGCCGTTGAGATCGACGGGAAGAAACTGTCAGCCACCGCAGAGACCGGCAACGCGTCAGTGGCCAACGCGACCCTGCTTGGCAGAGAAGGTATTGAATCCGCCTTCGTGGCCGCCGACATCCTCGATGCCGCGTACAAAGGCGAAAAACAGTTTGACGGCAAGGCGATCAAGAACATCCGCGCATTGGGCGCCCTCTACCCGGAGACGGTTCAACTGGTGGTTCGGGGCAATGCCGGAATCAACACCTTCATGGACATCAAGGGTAAATCGGTTTCCTCCGGTTCTCCGGGCTCAGGCCAGTGGCAGCTTCTGGGTGATCTGATGGTCGCCCACGGCATGGATCGAAAGGATCTATCCGAGGACTTCTCCTCATTTTCCCAATCCGTGGAAAAAATCAAGGACGGCAACCTTGATGCCTCCCTGATCACCGCCGGATCCCCCACCGCTTCCGTGATGGAACTGGCCAATCACCACAGCATCAAGATCGTTCCCTTGACCGGTGCACCCATCGCCAAGCTGCGGGAAGTGCAGCCCTATTATGCGGAGACGATCCTGCCGGCCAACACCTATGAAGGCCAGACCGAAGATGTGAAGACCATTGCCGTGCGCGCCATTTGGGCCACCCATGACAAATTGGATGACAAGGTAGCCTACGAGATTGTCAAGGCCCTTTACGAAAACACGGAAACCCTGGCCAAGGTGCACGTCAAGGGTAAAGAGATTTCACTGGAAAAAGCCCTTGAATCCGTATCTATTCCCCTGCATCCTGGTGCTGAGCGCTACTATCGGGAAAAAGGTCTGATAAAATAATGAGGGGGTTGCTTGCAGGCGTGCTGGCCGTTCTGCTGGCCGCCTGCAGTATTTTCGGTAACCGTTCGGATCCGGTACACCAATGCCTGGCGATCAGCCGATTCCCTTCTCAGTTGACCTTGGGGCATTATCCGCTGCCGGAAGACGGTGTCTTTTCGCTTTCATTCATCCATTCGGTTTCCCACACACCGGTTCGGGACCACTACCAGGCCATCGATTGCCGGATCGTCCAGACCGCCGAGACGTTCCAGGCCCATGGTGCAGGTTTGCCTTCCGGGACCGATGAGCCCGGTGCAACCGGATGGGAGCAGCACGACGGTCATTTTGTCATCCGTATGCAACGGCCTATTCCCGGGCTCATCGTACGAACCGACCGGAATTATAGCAATCGCCTGCTCATTGGAGGCAGGGAAATCAACCTCAACGCATGGGCAGACCAAGCCCTCGAACTGGCCATTGTGCCATGCACGGCCCCTTGAACCCCTATCTGTAATTTCGATAATAAAAGGACGATCTTATGGTTAACGCGCCTCCCGATCCCAGGGTCCAAGACGAACCGAAACCCCCTTTGGCAGAGGCCGGTGAGAAGGCGTTCAGCAAAGAAGATGTGGACGCCATCGTCAAGAAGTACGATGCCGAGTCCAATTTCAGAAACCTGAAAGGTATCACGGCAAAGGTCACCGTCGTCTTATGCGTGACGCTGAGCCTGTTTCACGTCTACACCGCTGGTTTCGGCCTGCTCAACGAGGTGATGCACCGGACCGTGCATCTTTCTTTTGTGCTGGGCTTGGTGTTTCTGGTGTTTCCCCGGCGGCAGCCCACACGCATGGGGATCGCCTGGGGATTCGGGATCTGTTTCGCCCTGTTTTACCTCTTTCTGGCCTGGCAGCTCACCGACCGGTTCCAGGACGAATTGCCGGTTTGGGGAGCGCCGGCGCTGATGGTCATGGTGCTGTTTCTCGCCGTCACCGCCCTGCCGGTGGACTTTCTCAAAGGCAAGGGGGATCGGCTCTCCTTCTCGGACTGGCCCCTGGCCATCGCCGCTGGTGGAATATCCCTGTACCTGATCGTTTTTTTCAAATCGATTTTCATCGAGAACATCGGGTTCCCCCAGATTGAAGAGTACGTCATGGGACTGCTGGCTATCATCATGGTTTCCGAGGCCTGCCGCCGGGTCATGGGCGAGACCCTGCCCGTCATCGGCGCCCTGGCCCTGATGTACGGCCTGCTGGGGCCCTGGCTTCCCGGGGTGCTGGGGCACCGGGGGTATGACATCGTCCGCATCGTGGAGCATCTCTACCTGGGCACCGAAGGTATCTACGGCATCGCCGTGGGCGTGGTGGCCACCTATGTCTTCCACTTCGTGCTTTTCGGCGTCCTGGCCCAGGCATCGGGCCTTGGGCAGCTGTTCATCGACCTGGCCATGATCCTGGCCGGCCGATATTCCGGCGGACCGGCCAAGGTGTCGGTGGTATCTTCCGGGTTTTTCGGCATGATCTCCGGCTCCCCCATCGCCAACACGGCGACTACCGGGTCATTCACCATTCCCATGATGAAGAAAAACGGCTTTTCCGCCCAGTTCGCATCGGCGGTGGAGGCGTCGGCTTCCTGCGGGGGGCAGGTCACGCCGCCCATCATGGGCGCATCGGCGTTCGTCATGGCCGAAATGTTGGGCATTCCCTACAACAAGATCATACTCATCGCCATCATTCCTGCCTTGTTTCACTACCTGGCCTGCTTGAGCATGGTTCACCTGGAGGCCAAACGGCTGGGGCTCAAAGGACTCTCCCGGGAGCAGATTCCCCAGTTGATGCATATCATGAAAACATCATGGCACCTGATGATTCCGCTGACGGTCATGGTGACCCTGCTGCTCATGCAGTACACACCCTATCTGGCCGCCTTTTGGGGTATTATCCTATCCATCACGTGTTCTTACATTCCAATGATCACCAAGCGAATGGGGATCGGACAACTGGACGACTCCAAGACCCTGACGCCCCGCCGGCTGATCGAGGGTCTGGATCATGGAGCTCGCTATGCACTGGCTATCGGGGCGGCTTGCGCCTGCGTAGGTTTCATTTTAGGGATGATCACCCTGACCGGGTTAGGATTCAAATTCTCCGGTGCGGTGCTTCAGATCGCCTCAATGCTCGGAAATCTTCTGGCCGCCATCGATCCCTTTCAATTCTTGACCGTTCAGGGAGCGACTCTCTTTTTCGGTCTCGTGCTCGTCGCGATTGCCTGTATTGTCATGGGGGCCGGAATCCCCACGACCCCATGCTACATCATCCTGGCTTCCATCGCCGGGCCGGCCCTAAACGACATGGGAATCCCGCTGGTGGCGACCCACTTCTTCGTTTTTTACTATGGCGTGCTGGCCGATGTGACACCACCGGTGGCCCTTGCCGCATACGCCGGGGCAGGCATTGGGGGGGCGGACCCCATGGCCACCGGCATGACCGCCTTCCGGCTTTCCATGGGCAAGGCGTTGGTGCCTTTCATGTTCGTTTATGCACCGAGCATGCTGTTCATCGATTTTTCATGGATGGAGTTCTCCATCGCAATGGCCAGCGGCGTGCTGGGCATCATTTCACTGTCGGCCGCTTACATCGGGTTTTTCAGGTACAAGGTGGGGCTCATGGGCAAAATTGCCCTGACCATCGGTGGTCTGCTTCTGGTCTCCAGCAGCGTTGCGGTTATCCTTGTCGGTGCCGTTTCGGTGCTTCTGGTTCTGATTCCCAATCTTCTGAAGACCGGTCGGTCGATCCCCGCATCAGCCGGATAGGCGAAAACCCGCAACGCGTTCGGGAGATGGATCGTGGTTGACGGACAACAAACGAATATGGACTATACGGTCCCGGCCCTGAAAAAAGGGCTCCAGATTCTGGAAATGTTTTCAGTCTGGCAGCGTGTACTGACCATCGGTGAATTGGCCGAACGGCTCGAGGTCAGCACCTCGGCCATCTATCGTACCATCGTGACGCTGACAGAGATGCATTATCTTAAAAAAGCTGGCCGGAATGCATACGAGCTCGGCCCCATGGTGCTTTCACGCGGTTTTTGTTATCTCGCTTCACGAGATATCCTGAACACGGCCGCCATCCACCTGGACGAATTGCGCGATGAAACCAGTGCCTCCTGCCATCTGGCCATCCGGGAAGGGATTGAAGCCATTTACATCTACCGGGCGGCATCGCCTCAGGTCATGATGGTCAACGTGCCGGTGGGAGCCCGTTTTCCGTGCCACACCGTGGCTATCGGCCGCGCGCTGCTCTGCGGCCTCAGCGACGCAAGCCTCGGTACGCATTATTCCGGCGTCCCCCTTGACGGATACGCCAACGGGGGCATCAATTCACTGCCGCAGCTGTTGGTCGCCGTTGCTGAAGCACGGCGGACGGGAATCAGCGTCAGCGGATCCGACTTCTCTACGGCCATTGCCTCACCGGTGCGGGATTACACCGGGACTGTCGTGGCGGCCATCAATGTTTCCGTTCCCGATTTTATCATTGAAACGCCCGGCGTACGTGACCATCTGATCGCGTGCCTGGTGAAGACCGCCAGAACCATTTCGACCGACATGGGCTGGCCGGAAGCGCAGTAACAATCTCTGTCTACTGTCCTGAGCATCGCTTCAGGACTGCGGACCGTCGTCCATTCATATCAACCCAAAGCGAGTGTATCATGAGAAAAATCGTTGAATGTGTTCCCAATTTTTCCGAAGGCAAAAACAAGGAGACCATCGAAGCCATCGCCCAGGCCATCCGGACCACGCCGGGCTGCACCCTTTTGGATGTGGATCCGGGAAAGTCGACCAACCGGACGGTATACACCTTTGTCGGCGATCCGGAGGCCGTGATTCAAGGGGCACTGAACAGCGCCAGGGTAGCCAGGCAGAAAATCGACATGCGCACACACAAGGGGGAACATCCCCGCATGGGGGCCATGGATGTCTGCCCGTTCATACCCGTGGCCAACGTCACCATGGACGAATGTGTGGCCGTCGCCAAGACCTTTGGCCGGCTGGCCGCAGAAGCGCTGGGTGTCCCCTTTTTCCTATACGAGGAGGCAGCCGTGCATGATTACCGCCGTAAACTGCCCCACGTCCGCGAAGGGGAATATGAAGGCCTGGCCGGGCGCCTCAAGGAGCCCAAGTGGAAGCCCGATTTCGGACCGGCCGAATTCATTCCCCAGTGGGGAGCCACCGCGACCGGTGCGCGGTCTTTCTTGATTGCCTACAACGTCAATATCCTGGGCACCAGCAACCAGGCCCACCGCATCGCCCTGAATCTGCGTGAGGCCGGCCGGGGTCCGGATGCTCCCGGTCGGCTCAAGGCGGTCAAGGGCATGGGCTGGTTCGTGAACGAATACAACATGGCCCAGGTAACGGTAAACTTAAACGACTACCAGGTGACCCCCATGCATGTCCTGTTCGAGGAAGTCAAACGGGAGGCGGCTGCATTGAACGTCGGCGTTGCCGGTTCGGAAGTCGTCGGGCTGATTCCCCTGGCATCGATCCTCTTGGCTGCCGACTACTACATGGAGAAGGAAAACCTATTCATCCTCGACGAGGACCAGCGAGTCCGGCTGGCGGTGGAACGGCTGGGGCTTAACAGTGTGGCGCCGTTCGATCCCAAAGAGAAGATCATCGAATACCGCGTGGCCGGAGAAAGGGATGAACCGCTGGCCGGCATGAGTCTGAGAGCGTTTATCGAAGAGGTGGCATCCCGTTCGTCGGCGCCGGGCGGCGGATCGGTGTCGGCGGCCTTGGCGGCCATGGGCGCCGGACTGGGGGCCATGGTGGGCAAACTGACCTACGGCGTTCGAAAGTTCGAATCGGTGGACGCCCAGATGAGAAAAAGCATCCCGCCGCTGCACGATGCGGCGGCCAGGCTGATACCCTTGATCGATGCGGACACGACGGCATTCAACGACTTCATGGAGGCGCTGCGCATGCCCCGAAGCACCGATGCCGAGCGGGCAGAGCGGGCCGAATGCATGCAGGCCGGGCTCAAGAAGGCCATCGACATCCCCTTGGCGACCATGAAATTGGGCGACGGGGCCTGGGATGCCTTTTGCGACGTAGCCCGCAGCGGGAATCCGGCATCCCGGTCGGACGTGGAGGTGGGGGCCAGGGCCCTGGAGACAGGGATCTGGGGTGCTTATAAAAACGTGATGATCAACATGACGGATATTACAGACGAGGCCTTCAAAACCCGCATCACCCAGGAGGCTGAGGCGATGGTGACCCGTGCGGCCCAAAAGTGCACCGAGGTGCTTGAGATTTTAAAAGGGAGATGATTGATGGCAGATGCATTGGGGCTGCTGGCCCTGCTGATCGGGCTGGAAATTGTGCTGGGGGTGGACAATGTTCTGGTGATCGCCATCTTTGTGGGCCGACTGCCCGAAAACCAGCGGCAGAAAGCCCGCATCGTGGGGTTGAGCGTGGCCATGCTGGCCCGCATCGTCATGCTGGCCGTGGTCGTTGCCCTGGCCAGCCTGACCCGTCCCATCGTGGCCAATCTTTCGGTAAGGGACCTGATCCTGCTGGCGGGGGGGTTGTTTCTGCTCTATAAAGCCGTTCATGAGATCCACCACACCGTTGAAGTCAGAGAGGCGGAGGGTGGACCGGATCAGCGTGCGCCGGGTGCCTTTGCGTCCATTATTGCCCAGATCGTCCTGCTGGACATCGTCTTTTCAGTCGATTCGGTGATCACGGCCGTGGGACTGACCCAGCAGCTGTGGATCATCATTTCGGCGGTGGTGCTCTCCTTTATCGGCATTCTCTTCTTCGCCCGGCCCATCGGTGACTTCATCCTGCGCCACCCGGCCCTGAAAATTCTGGCCCTCGCTTTCCTGATTACCATCGGTGTTACCATTTTCATGGAGGGACTTCATAAACACGTGCCCAAGGCTTATATCTACCTGCCCATGGGGTTTGCCCTGATGGTGGAAATGCTCCAGATGCGTTACGAGCACAACCGTCGCCGCAAGAAGGCCTGACGCCGATGGCTGAGGACGTTTCTTTAAACCTGTCCCCCCGAGAGGCAGCCGGCCCGGAAGGAATCCATCGGGCCCTGGCTCGGACGCTTGGCCGTTCTGTTGCCGCAGACCAGGTGGTTGTCGTCCGCCGTTCTGTCGATGCCCGCAAACGGCCGGTGCGGGTCAACCTGGGCGTTCGTATCTATGCCGACGGCGAAACCCTGATGCCGGAGCGGCCGGTGTTCGCCTACCGGGATGTGCGGTCCGCTTCGCCGGTGGTGGTCGTGGGTGCCGGACCGGCGGGTCTGTTTGCCGCGTTGCGCTTGGTGGAACTGGGCCTCAAACCCGTAGTGATCGATCGGGGAAAGCCCGTCAAGGATCGTCGCCTGGATGTGGCGGCGCTGAACCGGCGGGGGGTATTGGACAGTGAATCCAATTACGCCTTCGGCGAGGGGGGCGCGGGGACGTTTTCCGACGGCAAGCTTTACACCCGATCCAAGAAAAGGGGAGATTACCGTCGGGTGCTCCACCGATTTCATCAGCATGGCGCCGATGGACACATTCTAACCGATGCCCATCCCCACATCGGATCCAACCGTCTTCCAGAGATTGTTTCGGCGATGCGGGCCACCCTTGAAGCCCACGGCGGTGAAATTCATTTTCAGCTAAAAGTGGTCGGTTTGTCGGTTTCCGGTGGCCGTGCGACAGGCGTGATCCTGGCGGATGGGCATCACATCGAGGGGCGGGCGGTGGTCCTGGCCACCGGCCACAGTGCCCGGGATGTATACGAGATGCTCATGGACAAAGAGATTGCCCTGGAGGCCAAGCCTTTTGCCATGGGTGTGCGGGTCGAACACCCCCAGAAGCTCATCGACCGGATCCAATACCATGGTCAGCCCCGGGGCGAATACCTGCCGGCGGCCGCCTATAGCCTTTCCCACCAGGTGGATGGCCGGGGCGTTTACAGCTTCTGCATGTGCCCGGGAGGGTTCATCGTGCCGGCATCCACGCAGGACGACGCCCTGGTGGTCAATGGCATGTCTTTTTCCAAACGCAATTCTCCCTATGCCAATGCCGGTATCGTCGTGGAAATCCGGCTTGCCGACATTCCCCGGTTGGAATCATCGGGCCCGTTGGCCGGCCTGAACTATCAGCGGGCCTTGGAGCAGGCGGCATTCGGCAACGGTGGCGGCGGGGTGATCGCTCCAGCCCAGCGCCTGGCCGACTTCGTCAACAATCGATCCTCCACCGGATTGCCGGCCTGCTCCTATCCGCCAGGTGTGATGACTTCACCCTTGCACCTGTGGTTGCCGGAACCCATCCGCAATCGGCTGCAGGCTGCATTCAAGGCTTTTGATCGCAAGATGAAGGGGTTTCTTACCAACGATGCAGTTGTGGTTGGGGTGGAGTCCCGCACGTCATCACCGGTAAGGATTCCCAGAGACCCGATGACATTGCAGCATGTATCGGTCCGGGGGCTCTTCCCCTGCGGTGAGGGGGCCGGGTATGCCGGCGGCATCGTCTCCTGTGCCGTGGATGGGGAGCGTGTCGCTGAAGCCGTTGTCCAATACATCACCTGACGGTCTTTACTCTCCTTTGGCGTAATTCAGGATCAGGTCCATGTAAATCTGGGCGGCGAGTTTCACCTGGGACAGCGATACTGATTCTTCGGCGGTGTGGGCTTTTTCAAGCTGTCCCGGACCTAAGAGGATGGGCTTGATTCCAGCCGCCCACAGGGTGTTGGCATCACTGTGGCTGGGAAAACTAGTGGGGGAAAAGGATAGATGATGCTGGTCGTATACCGTTTTTAAAAGATCCACCAGCGGCCCCTTTTGGGGCAGTTCATAGCCGGCGTGGATGGTGTTGAAGTGGATGGCGGCGTCACACTGGGCATTGGTCTTCAGGTAGTTGGTATGCAGTTCCTCCAACTGAAAGGTGAGCTGCCCCATGTGGGTCAATGCGGGAAGGTGAAGGTCAATCCAGGCCTCGCAGTTGTCGGGTGCCGCAAAACCGGATCGGGCGCTGGTCAGATCCCGCAGATTGTAAACCCCGTCAACCAGTTCCCGGTCGAAATGCTGAATATACGCCAGCAGCAGTCGAAGCATGGCGGTGGCGGCGTTATTGGCCTGGGGGGCCAGACTGGCGTGGACACGCTGCCCCTGGGTGGTCAATTGGATTTCCAGATAGCCATAATGGCTCAGGCAGGGGCGCAGGTCTGTGGGTTCTCCCACAATGGCCGCCGAAAAGTCGTATTCTCTGACCAGGCGCTGGGCCCCGTCACCATAGTCCTCTTCCCCGACGACAAGGGCCAGGGCAACGGGTCGGTTGGTATGACCGTTTTCCCACAGGGTGAGAAAGGCCTCGATCATGGCCGCACAGCCGCCTTTCATATCTGCCGTGCCCAGTCCGGCGGCGGTATCCCCGTCCAGGCTGAATTCATATGACTCCAGGTCGTAGGCTTCAACCGTGTCCAGGTGCCCCACCAGCACCAGCTCGGCTTCCACGTCGTCGGGTTCCACGATCAGGTTGTGCCGGTCTTCATCCACCGCCTGGCGTACCACGGGAAGTCCATGGCGCTTGAGGTAGTTGTAGATAAAGTCCACCAGATCCTTCTCCTTGCCCGGAGGGCTGTAGATATTAACCATTTTACGCAACTGCTGTTGAAGGCGTCGCGTGTTGATTTGGAGTTTCTGCTTAACCATGGTCGCCTCGGTCTGCTTCATGATCGCCGACCGTATAGCGGATGATCCGGTCTTTACGCCGGCCCTCCAGACGACGGCGGTCTTCGTCAACGTTCATGGTCAGGTATACATGCTGGCGTGAATGGTTGAATCCCATTTTGCGGAAGAACCGCAGGGAAGCAGCATTTTCGGCATCGGTGTCCACCATGATGATGCGTGCGCCGGCATCGATCATCGCGGGTTTGAGCTGGCGGAACAACCGCTGGGCGATGCCGCTTTTCTGGTAGTCCGGGCGAACCCCCAGCCAGATCAGATAACCGTAGTTCCATGAATGGTGTTTTTCGATAACCGTACCCAGGGCAAAACCGATTACCGTATGGTTTTCATCCTCAGCCACGAAGCAGAACTCGCAATCGGTCTGGAAAAACCCCACCACCTCGTATTCATCCCAGGTCCGGTGGGCATTGGGGGCGATGCGTGCCGTAAACAGCATTTCTCCCAGATGGTAAATGGCGGGAATATCGTCGATGGTCATCTGGCGGACCACGACACTTAGCCCGCCGGTTGAATCAGCGGGCTGTATCGTTGTCGGTGGCTGGTCGTTTTCCATGAAGGCGTGCTCCTGTCGGAATTTTACGGGACATGGATCGATTTTTTTTCCCCCATGGGAATCTATCACAACCCGGCCGGCATGCCAAATAGCTTTTATCCTGACATTTTTTCCATTTTCTTTTGCGCCGGGATGCTTTAGGATCGGAGTGTTGTTTCGGACGGCATCCCGCTTTTTGCAGTCAACGTCAAACAGCCAACGTGGTGATGACAGCCGCATAACCCATAATGGAGACCATGATGACACCTGCAATGCTCACGATTGGCGGTGCCCATAGCGCATTGATCGCCCAGTCCGGCCGCATGTGCAACCGGCATGGCCTGGTGGCCGGGGCCACCGGCACCGGCAAAACGGTTACCCTGCAAACCCTGGCAGAAGGTTTTTCCCGCATGGGTACGCCGGTATTTGCCGTGGATGTCAAGGGAGACCTGTCCGGTATTGCCGCGGCGGGGTCTCCCCATCCAAAGATCGATGAACGGCTGGCCAAAATTCCCTTGCCCGGTTATCGACAGCAGCCCTGTCCCACGCTGTTCTGGGATATGGACGGGAAAAACGGGCACCCGGTACGAACGACCATTTCAGAAATGGGGCCGCTGCTGCTGGGCAACCTGTTGGAACTCAACGACACCCAGATCGGGGTGCTTTATGCCGGGTTCGATCTGGCCGACGACCAGGGACTGCTGCTGCTGGATCTAAAAGACCTTCGGGCGCTGCTGGCCTGGATGGGCGAGAACGCAGGTTCTTTGAAATCGGAATACGGCAACATCACCGGCGCCAGTCTGGGAGCCATTCAGCGAGAGCTGCTGGTGCTGGAAGAGCAGGGGGCCGAACGCTTTTTCGGCGAGCCGGCCCTGCAATTAACCGATCTGATGCACACGGACTTTTCCGGGCGCGGGGTCGTGAGCCTTTTCGATGCCAGGCGGTTGATCCACCACGCACCGCGTCTCTATGCGGCATTTTTGCTCTGGCTGCTGTCAGAACTGTTTGAGCAGCTGCCCGAAGCAGGTGATCCGCCGACCCCGAAGCTGGTACTCTTTTTTGACGAGGCGCACCTGCTTTTTTCGGGAGCGCCGAGATCGCTGCTGGACAAAATCGAACAGGTGGTTCGGTTGATCCGGTCCAAGGGCGTCGGGGTCTATTTCATCACCCAGAACCCCATGGATCTTCCGGATAATGTATTGGGCCAACTGGGGCTTAAAGTTCAGCATGCCCTGCGGGCATTCACACCCAAGGATCAAAAGAGCATTCGGGCCGTAGCCGCGTCATTCGTGCCCAATCCGCTATTTCAGACAGCCGACAAGGTCACCACCCTGGGCATCGGTGAAGCCCTCGTGTCTGTGATGGGCGATGACGGCAGGCCCCAGCCGGTGCAGCAGACCCTGATTGCGCCTCCGGAAGGACGCATCGGTCCGATTACGGATGACGAGCGAGCGGCCCTCATGCAGCGCGCCCCCATCCGTGGACGCTATGATGCTTCCGTGGACCGGCAGTCTGCCTACGAGATGCTCAAGCAACGTGCTGAAACCGCCCGGACGGCCGAAACGCAGCGGCTCAAAGAACTGGAGGCGGAGAAAAATCAGCGTCAGGCCGAGCGGCGTCAGGCCTCCGGCGGACGCCAGCGCCAGACGGCCGGAGAGGCCATGATCAAAAGTGCCGCACGCTCAATCGGCAGCACGATCGGCAGGCAGATCATCCGGGGCGTTCTGGGTTCCATTTTCGGCAAACGCTGATGGAAAGGAGAATTCACATGGAAGACAACGGCGATGAACTTGAAGGTGGCGGACCTGGGGATGAAGAGGAAATAGAACCAGAAGCAACCCCTGAAGATGACGCCATCCTGCATGAGAAAAATGGGGCCTCGTCTCCCCGCGAAAATATCTGATGATCAATCCATTTTCCATCCTCAATCGGTATTTGTTTCTGGAGATGCTGCCGCCGTTTTTTATCAATCTGGCCTTTTTCTCCTTTATCTTTCTGATGAAACAGATTCTCGATATCACGGACATGATTGTCAATCACAAGGTGGGTGTCGTGCCGGTATTTCTGCTGCTGGCCTATACCATGCCCTATTTTCTTCAGTATATCATCCCCATGTCCACGATGATGGCCGTCCTGATGGCGCTATTGAGAATGTCCAGCGACAATGAAATTATGGCTCTCAAAGCCGGGGGGGTGAGTATATACCGTTTGTTGACGCCGGTGCTGATCTTCAGTCTGTCGGGAACCCTGATCACCGGGTACATGACCATTTTCGGTGTGCCATCGGGAGCCGAACGGTTCAAAACGTTGCTTTTTGATGTGGCTGCCGCCAACCTGAACGTCAGTTTGAAAGAGCGGACATTTAACGATAATTTCAAACAGATCATGCTTTACGTCAATAAAATAGATCCGCAAAGCGGTGAGCTGCATAATGTGCTGATTGAAGACAGCCGAACGTCAGGAGGCAACAATACTGTCGTTGCGCGAAGAGGAAGGCTTTTCGGCGATGCTAAAGAAATGGTGTATTATCTGCGGCTGTATGATGGAACGATCAGCCAGATGGACATGCGCGACCGATCTTCTCACACGATCAATTTTGAAACCTATGACATCCGGTTGGACCTCAAAGATGCCTTTACGACGCCTGGCAGCGCCAGTCAGGCCCCGGATGAAATGACCTTGCCCGATCTCAGGGCCTATTTGAAACGGGTCAGGGCCGACAAGGTCAAATACCTTGGCGCCCTGCTGAAATATCATAAGAAATTTTCGATACCCGTGGCCTGTTTGGCCATGGGATTGTTGGCCATGCCCTTGGGCATTCAGGCCCGCCATTCAAAAAAAACATTTGGGATCGGGCTGGGACTTCTCTTTTTTCTGCTTTATTATATTCTCCTTTCCGTGGGCACGGCATTTGGAGAAAATGGCAACTACCCGCCGGTGGTCGGCATGTGGATGCCGAACGTCGTCCTCGGGGGATTCGGCATTTATCTGCTGGTCCTGTCGGCGAAAGAAAAAGCGACCGCGTTCAATAGACTGGGACAGGTTGTTGATGGAATCTTGAAACGGGTCGTTAGAAAATGACGATTCTTTACCGCTACGTTACCAGGGAGATACTGGCCAGCTTCTTGATTGTGCTGGTTGCGGTGCTCAGCATTTATGTGGCGGTCGATTTTATTGAAAAAATAGATAATTTCATTGAGTCGGGGGTCCCGGCAACCCGTTGTGTCATCTATCTGCTGTACAAACTCCCCTTTATTTTTGTCCAGATTGCACCGGTGGGTTTTCTGTTGTCGATTCTGGTCGCATTGGGGTTGATGAACAAAAACAATGAAATCATCGCCCTTAAAAGCTGCGGCATCGGCAAGAACCGGCTGCTCAAACCAACGATGGTACTCGGCGTGCTTTTTTGTGCCGGGTTGTTTCTGGTTGCCGAAATGCTTGTGCCGGTCTTTATGGGCAATGCCAACCAGATCTGGCTTCAGGAGGTCCGAAAAAAGAACATCTACGCTTCCAAGACCAATGATATCTGGATGCGGGCCTCCCGGCAGATCATCCACATCAAGCAATACGTGCCTGAAGAGAAACGGGTTGCCGGCATCACGATATACACCTTTGACGAAAACTTCCGGCTGATTGAGCGGGTCGACGCCGTGGCGGGCGTGTTTGAAAACGGTCGGTGGCAGCTCGCCGACGTCGTGCAACAGGTTTTTGAAACAGAAAGCGGCGACCCACGAATCCAGTTGCGCAAGACGATAACGGCCGACATCGATCTGAATCCCGATGACCTGGCCCAGGCGGCCAAACAATCCGATGAAATGGGGTTGGCCGAACTGGGGCGATATATCCAGAAAGTGGAGCGGGATGGATATGGCGCCACCCGTTATCGGGTCGACTACCACAGCAAGATCGCCGCACCGTTTGTCTGCATCTTTCTCAGCGTGCTCGGCGGCGGCATCGCCCTGCGGGGGAACAGGCGCGAGGGGATGCCGGTGAGCATTATATATGGATTGGGGATCGCCTTTCTTTACTGGATTTTCAACAGTTTTTGCCTTTCGCTGGGTTATGCGGAAATGATGCCTCCCGTGATCGCGGCGTGGTTGGCCAACCTGGTGTTTTTCAGTTTTGCCGGTTTTTTGCTGCTTATCGCCAATTAATGAGCAGTCGGCTCGTCTACTATGATTTCCAGACCGATAGAGGGCCTTCGTGGTTTACCTTTATAATCTTTCATTGGGTCTATCGATTTTTCTATTGTGGCCGATCTGGGTCCCTTGGGTGTGGTCCCGTAAAAAGCGTCGTCGCACCTTTATCCAAAGATTGTTCATGGCGGCCCTCCCCCGCAGCGAACCTGAATCGGCAGCCGACAGGCGGAAATGGTGGATCCATGCCCTTTCGGTGGGTGAGGTGCTGTCGGCGGAGCCGCTGGTTAAAGCACTGTCCCAAAAACACGGCGCCCGGTCGCTGATCTTCACGGCCTCAACCCAAACCGGCTTTGAAATGGCAACGCGTTTGATAGCGCCGCATGTGTCTGCGGTCAGACATTTTCCCTATGACACCCTCTTTTCCGTGAACCGGTCGCTGAATGTCATTAAACCGCGCCAGGTGGTGATCGTGGAAACAGACGTCTGGCCGAACTTCCTCTACCAACTAAAAAGACGCAGGATCCCCGTCTATCTGGTAAACGCGCGGCTCTCGGATCGATCCTTTCGCGGGTACAAGCGTGCCGGCCGGCTGATGGCGCCGCTGCTGTCGGTGTTCGGCCGGATCTGTGTGCAGACGGACGCAGATCGGCTGCGTTTCCGGGCGATAGGGGTTGATGGCGATCGATTGATGACGGTGGGGAACATCAAATTTGATCAGGCCCCCGCCAGGATGTCGACCGTCGACCGTAAACAGCTTGTAGAGAAATTCAATCTTTCGGCGGATGCGTCGGTATGGGTGGCCGGCAGTACCCACGAGGGAGAAGAGGACATGCTTTCGATCGCCTACCGGAATGTATGTGCGGCCGGCATCCATGCGGTGCTGTTTGTCGCGCCGAGAGATCCGGACCGGGCTGGTGCGGTGTGCCAAATCTTCAACCGCGCAGGAACCGATGCCGTGACCCTGGCGCATATGGAAAGGCAACCCGCACCGTCCAGCGTGGTGGTGATCGACCGCATCGGAATGCTTCGCAGCCTGTATGCACTGGCCGACGTTGCCTTCGTCGGCGGCAGCCTGGTGAGAGCGGGTGGCCACAACCCCTTGGAGCCGGCTTCTGTGGCCAAGCCGATTCTTTTCGGGCCCCACACCGATGATTTCCGCTGGATCTGCCAGACCCTCGAAAAGGAAGGCGGCGCCATCCGTGTCCATGATGTGGATCAGCTTGCCGCACGGGTCGTCCATCTGATCGAAAACGAGGCAGACCGTCGCCGTGTCGGCCGCTGTGCATATGGGGTGTTTGCCAAACACAGGGGCGCTGTGGCGCGCACCCTTGCGGTCATCGACGCACCGGCTGGCAGAAGGGATCCATGACCCGGATAAAAAGTTTTTTCGAACGGTTCAGACGACGAATTGAAATGGCTGCCACGGGAGAGGACCCCGCACCGTTTTTTTCCATTGAAACCGTTTTGATGGTTTTCTCCGTTGTTTACGGCGGCCTTGTGTGCGTTCGTGCCCGTCTTTACGAAATGGGCGTTTTCCCGTCCAAAACCCTGCCATGCCGTGTGGTGTCGATCGGCAATCTCATATCCGGTGGAACAGGCAAAACGCCCATGACGATTCTGGTTGCCCGGATGATCCGGGATATGGGTTACCGCGTGGTCGTGCTCAGCAGAGGATACCGTGGACGCATGGAAAAAACGGGGGGCGTCGTCAGCGATGGCCGGACGATATTCAAAGGCCCCGACGATGCCGGGGATGAACCTTACCTGATGGCCAGGGTCTTAACGGGCATTCCCGTGGTGGTGGGCCAACGACGTTACGAAGCCGGCATGATGGCCGTGAAGCGGTTCAAACCGGATGTGATCGTGCTCGACGACGCCTTCCAGCATCTCCGGCTAAAAAGGGATCTTAACCTGGTCCTTCTGGACAGCCAGTCGCCACTTGGCAACGGTCACCTGCTTCCGCGGGGGCTGCTAAGGGAACCGCTTTCGGCGCTGCGTCGGGCGCATGCGGTGGTCTACACCCGCAGCGAACAAGCCCTCACGGCTCCCGTCCGTGACCGCTTGCCAAGGCACCGACCGATTTTTTACACCACCCACAATCTGGAGATCAGAAAGAGCGATCAGGAAAAGGGCGGCTTTGGGGCCGATACGATGGATATTTCGATGTTGAAAGGAAAAAAAGCCGTCGCATTTGCAGGATTAGCCGACAACGATCAGTTTTTCGATTCACTGGAGCAGGCAGGCTGCGTGCTTGTCCACACGTTTTCCTTTGCAGACCACCACCAGTATGGTCGCAACGATTTGGAACGGATCGCGGCAACGGCTGGAGGCAAAGGTGCTGATATAGTGGTTATGACTGCTAAGGATTTTGTGAAGATCGAAACGTTTAAGCCTTTTCCGGTTGCATTGGTTGCCGTTGATGTAACCATCAAACTGACCAAGGACGAAGGTGTTTTCCTAAAGACCCTTTCCGATGCATTGGCCAGACAACCCACCTGAACGATCCCATAGCTTTCCCACGCCAGCCCGAAACTATCCTCAATCCCACGGAGCCCATAGGCGGCGAATGGCGTTGAAACGGCAATGTCCGACGGGCTTGCTGTAAAATTTTTTAATAGTTGACACTTCATGCTTTAAAAATTTTTAATAAATGCCGTCGCCGCGGTGAACACGTGCAGATGTTGAAAACGAAATGGGGTCAGGCATTAATCATGATAAATAAGGCAGATAGCAATTATTTCACTGTTTCTAATCACCTTGTGCTTGCGATATGGCATAAAACTTGTTTGCTTGAATTAAAAAACGCACGGGGGAGACACCATGCAGGATAGATCCGGTTCAAAATTTGATGACCACCTTATGGGCCTCGAATATTCGCAAATGCAAACGAGAAAGGCCGGTGATATGAAAAATCGGGCCGGGTTTACGCTGATGGAAATGATGGTGACCATTGCCATCATCGGTATTTTGGCGGCCATTGCCATTCCTTCTGGCCTTTCCTGGCGCAGGAACGCCCAGTTCAATTCCGGCGTGCGTTTGGTCAAGGCCAATATGGAGCGGACACGCATGTTCGCCATCAGAAGCAATTTGCCGGCCGACATCGTTTTTGTCGACGGCGCCAATACATTCTCGACCGTCAGGAGAAATCGTGTCGGCGGCGTGCTCGTAGCGCTTCCTGCCCAGGTGTTCCAGTTGGCTCCCGGTATAACCTTGACGTCGACGTTTACAGGCGATGTACTGAATTTTAACAATCGTGGCATGGCATTTAACGCAGGCGTGCCCAATCCCGGTACGGTGACCGTCAATGGACCCGGTGGACTGGTCCACAACATTACCGTCAGTCTTGTCGGCAGTTCACAGGTCCAATAATGTCAATCATCCAAAAGGAACATCGACTTATGAGACGCTTAGACCATTTCGGGTTTACGCTCATCGAACTGATGATCGCCATGGTCATCGGATCCATCCTGATGGTGGCGGTGGTTTCGGCCTACCAGATCCAGGTGGGCAGCAAAAACACCCAGGAGGCCCTCACGGACATGAATACCACGGCCCGGGCGGCTCTGGAGATCATGACCCAGGAGCTGAGCACAGCCGGTTGCGATCCCAACAATACCGATACCGCCGGGATCGTGACGGCCAACGCCAATGACCTGACCTTTACCATGGACATCGGCAATACCGCCGGCACCTCTTTCCAGCCCGACGGCCTGCTCGATGGCCCCAATGAACAGATCAGCTATGCCATCAACGGGGCCGGTAATTTGGGTCGGGACCGATTGGATGGTGCCGGCCTGCAGCCCCTGGCGCGCAATGTGGACGCCCTGGACTTCGTATACCTGGATGGCAGCAACCCGCCCGTCGTGATCCCCAGGCCAGTGGCCGCTGCCAACTTAGGGGCCATCCGCAGCATCGAGATCACCATCGTGGCCCGAGCCGGGCGGGCGGCGCCCGGATTCATGAAGACCTCGGTGGACAACAGGGTCTATACCAACCAGCGGGGCGATGCGCTTGTGTTTGCTAATGGTATTCCTAATCCACCGAACGATTCGTTCCGGCGCCTGCTGCTGACCACCACCGTCAATTGCCGCAACTTAGGCGTATAACATTAGCGGGCTGACCCAAAGGAGTCCAATCGATATGGTACGAACGCGTTTTGTTTCCAATGCTTCAGGCTTCACGATCATCGAGGTGCTGGTCGCCATCGCCATCTTCTCCATCGGTCTGATGGCCATGGGCGCGCTTCAGACCAGCGCGCTGATGAAGACCGGCGATGTGACCCGAAAAACCGAGGCCTGGGCGCTTCTCGCGGAGCAGGCGGAACGGCTCAAGCAGCTGCCGTTCTACCAGGATTTCCCACCCCAAAACTTTTCTCCAGACCTGACAGCCGGGCTTCACGCTCAGAACTCTCCGGACGGACGCTATACGTTCCAATGGCTGGTGGTGGACAACCAGCCCATCGGGACGCAGAACGAGACCGCGATGCCTCCTGGTTACGGCGTGCCGGCCGGCAATTACACGGTTTCCAAACGGATTACCCTGGTCGCCATCCGGCCGGGCGGCAACCCGTTGGCTCCCCTGGCCCAGGTGGAATTTTTCAAGGTGGTTTGGGGGGGCACGGCTCCTCCTCCATAAACCCGAAACCGGCGAGCAGAACTGCCCGTTTTGAACCGTCAATCCATGAGGATCCAAAAAATGATTTGCCCAATCCAGCAGAAAACACCTTCTACCCCGGTTGCCAGCGATCCGCAGGGCCGCGCGTTTTTTCTCATCGCCAACGACAACGGTTCCGTGATGGTCCTGGCCCTGATGATCATGGCTGTGATGATGGTGATTGCGATTACTTCCTCCGAAACGGTCGTTACCGAGAATTACATCATCCGCAATGTCGGCATTCACAAAGAGAACCTCAATCTGGTGGAGTCGGCCCTCATGGAAGGCCTGCAGACCTTCATGCAGGTCCCGGACAACAATCCGGATAACTTCGACCCGGACATATCCAATACGGACTGGATCAACAACCGCACCGATGCCTGGACCACGGGTGCCTGGTACAACCGGGGTGATGTCACCACGATGTTGGATGCCAACAATTCACGCAATTCAGATGTGCCGGCCACCCTGGCTACCCTGGCCACCCGGGGCGAGGCCGCCAACGGCGTGCTGCGCTACGCCGTGGTGGGTTGGGCGCCGTGGACATTCGCTACCGGGGGCAGTTCGAGCCTGGTGATGGGCTCGGGTCCGATCTGGCATACCGGCCGGGTTCTCGGGGAGTATATCTCCGCAGATGCGGGCGGCGCCGACAATGGCAACGGCATGCTGCGCATGGAGCTCGGCCTCAGGCGACAATGGTAGTTATTCGTTTATTGGAAAAGGTTGCGCGTTGAGACTGAGTATGCGCACCGTTAGACCCACACAATATCGAAAGGCAGGTCAGGTATGAAACCATCCATAATCAATAGCAAAAAAAAGCATGGGCTGAAACGGTTCATTCTGGTCATGGGCGCTTGTCTGGCCATGCTGATGGCCGGCAGCAGCGTCAATGCGGCATCATGCATCGACCTTGCCGATATTCCCTTAGACGCGCTGGAGCAGGCGGCCCCGGGCCTTATCATGTTTGTCCTCGATGATTCAGGCTCCATGGACTGGTCCTTCATGACGCCGCCGGGATCACCCGGGGAATCCGACGGCCTGTTTAAAGGGTATTATTATGTTTTCTCCAACCCCGGCGATGATGTCTACAATGCACCCAACCTGGAAGACAGCGCCGCTGATCGCATGATCTGGATTTCACAGTGGTCGGGGTACAACGGGATGTATTACAACCCTGATACCGAATACACGCCCTGGCCCACCTTCGGCAATGCCGACGTCGACAATCCCCGCTCCTCTCCCACGACCGCCGGCAACACCCTGGACATGACGGATACCTGGCATGAATGGGTGGACTTTGGCACGATCGTCGATAACAGCGATGCAACTGGTTTTGTGGCATCAGCCGGCTGGAGCAACGGCACCGGCGGGCAGAATAACAATTATCTGTTTGCCAGCGGCACAAACGCCACGGTTACGGCCACATGGACGGCCGATAATCTGGATCCGTCAACGACCTACAACGTTTACGCCCGCTGGACGAATGGCGTTACATCCCGGCTTACCGGATGTACATTATCTAACCTATGACGATACGACCCAGGTGGCGAACACTGGCGTCAACCAGCAGTTGAACCTCGACGTATGGATGCCGATAGCCACCAATGTCACCTTTTCGACGGGAATCGGTGTCGTCAGCATCTCCGAGCCTGGCGGCGCAAGCCAAGTGTGCGCCGATGCCGTCAAGTTCGAACCCGCAAACAGCCCCATCAGCGACATCGCCCGGCGCCACTACTTTGTGCAAAACGCCACCGGGACCTATCTGGTCAACCTGCTGGGCGGCGTGTTCGAATACTACCGGGTCAACCTGATGGATCCCACCGACAACCGTGAGGTGGTCACCGCGGGTAAATTGGTGCCTCTGACCGCTGCGGATGCTTCTGCCGCGGGCATCGTCACCGGTCGCACCTTCACCGAGGAAAGCCAGAATTTCGCCAACTGGTACTCCTTTTACCGGCGGCGCGAACTGACGGCCAAAAACGCCATCGCCAAATCGATCAGCACCATGGACGGGGTCTATGTGGGCATTATCTCCATCAATGGGAAACTGGCCCAACGTGTCCTGCCGGTCCGTGTGGATCTGGAAGGCGTGTTCTACGATGACTCCGCTTCACTGTTGACGACCCTTTACGGCCTGACGATCAGTGCACAAGGGACCCCCCTGCGCATTGGGCTGAAAAATGCCGGCCAGTTTTTCCAGGGCAGTTATCTAAAGCCGGGCACCTTCTCGAGCTATACCAGCAGCGCGACCTATCCATTTTTCAATGCCGACAAGGGCGGCACCTGCCAGCAGGCCTTCACCATTATCTTCACCGATGGGTTCTACAACGGCAGTGACCCCGGTGTCGGCGACGCCGACAGTGACAACAACACGGCTTTTGACGGCCCTCCCTTTGCCGATGGTGCCAGTAATACCTTGGCTGATGTGGCCATGTACTATTACGAGAGGGACCTCAACACCAACCTGGCCAACAACGTGGCCGTCACGACTGTGGACCCGGCCGACCACCAGCACATGGTGACGTTTACCATCGCCTTCGGGGTCTCCGGCAGTATTGATACGACGCTCTACAAGAACTGCCCCGTGGGTGCCTGCCCCGTTCCCTGGCCGAGCACCGGCTCGGATTCCGGAAAAATTGACGACATGTTCCATGCGGCCGTCAACGGGCGTGGCCAGTTTATCGCCGCCAACAACAACGAGGAGTTAGTTGCCGCCCTCGAGGCATTGGGCAATGACATCGACAGACGACTGGGATCGGCGGCGGCCCTGGCCACCAACTCCATCCAGCGCCAGGTCGGTTCGGTGATCTACCAGGGGACCTACAATTCGGCCAACTGGTGGGGCGAGATATCGGCCCTGCCGATCGACCTGGAAACCGGCACCGTAGGGCTCCCCATACCCCCATACGGGTGGACAGCCAGCGATTCTGTACCCGACTGGAATCTCCGCAATATCCTTTCCTACAATGGCACCGCGGGTATTATTTTCGATGCCGCCAGCCTGACCCCCGCCCAGCAAGCCCTGTTGGATCCTGATGGGGCGGGGCCGTTGACAGCCGGGGATATCGTTGATTTCATCCGCGGTGATCCATCCAACAGCGTCGACAGCGGCGGCATCCTGCGCAATCGCAATCATCCCTTTGGAGATGTCGTGCATTCGGCGCCGATTTACTTCAAGGGCATGGTCTACATCGGGGCCAATGACGGTATGCTCCACGGCCTGGATGCCTTCACCGGCGAGGAATTGTTCGCCTACGTGCCTAACCTGGTCTATGGTCACCTGTCTGAACTGGCAGACCAAAGTTACAGCCACAAGTTTTATGTGGACGCTACGCCGACGGCGGCAGCCATCAGCAGCAGCCGGGATGTGGTGGTCTGTGGACTGGGCAAGGGCGGTAAGGGCTACTTTGCCCTGGATGTGACCAACCCGACTGCAATGGATGAGACCGACGTTCTCTGGGAATACTCTGCCTCGGCCGCCAGTGATCTGGACCTGGGGTACACCTTCGGTCGCGCCGTCATCGTCAAAACGCAAGCCTACGGCATGGTGGTGATTTTCAGCAACGGTTATGACAGTGAGAATGGTTCCGCCGTCCTGTATGTTGTGGATCCGGTGACTGGTGCGGTAGTCAAGAAATTTGACACCGGGGTTACCGGCTGCAACGGGCTGGCCACTCCGGCAGCGGTGGACGTCGAGCTGGACGGCACCGTGGATTACGTCTTTGCCGGTGATCTGAAAGGCAACATGTGGAAGTTTGACCTGCGTGGGACAAGCACCAGTGACTGGTCATTTGCATACCTGGCCGGTACCACACCCAAACCGCTGGTGACCGTAAAAAATACCAACGGGGATATCCAACCCATCACCACCCCGCCCGAAGTGATGCTGGATTGCGCCTCAGACGGAGACGTTCGCGGACTGATGGTGATCTTCGGAACCGGCCAATACCTCAACGTTGACGATTTTACCAACGTGCCCGTGCAGTCCTTCTACGGCATATGGGACCGGGGGCCGCTCATCGAAGACACGGACGGGCTGGCCGTGGCCCGAACCAAATACCTGGGGATCTTTGATCCCGCTAGCGACTCTCTGTCGAATATGCCCGGCGGCATCACCTTGCTGGAGCAGGTTTTCGAGGTGTTAACAATCGGCGCTGAATTCGGCGCCCTCAGCGACAGGCCGGCGGATTGGTATGATGAAGCCGCCGGCAGCGGCACCCATGTGGGCTGGTATTGGGACATGCCCGTAGCCGGTGAACGCATGGTTAATAATCCGTTGCTGCGCGGAGGGCATGCGATCCTGGTATCGACGGACCCATCGGCCTCTCCCTGCGAGTCGGGCGGGACTTCGTTCATCAATATTGTCAACGCCTGCACGGGCGGTCGACCCTACTCGCCTCAGTTCGACGTGAATAAGGATAATAAAATTACCGAAACCGATAAGATTCTGGACCCCTACGGCAACCCCATACCCCCATCCAGACAGGAAAAACCATTGATCATTTTTACTCCCCTCGAAGTCGGCGACATGCTGTATCTGCCGGATTCAGAGGGTGGGCACGGCAGCATGCCCGTTGTACCCATCCGATCGGGAATGTTTTTCTGGCGGGTGATTGGACAATAAACCATCGCCGATGCGATGCGGCACCAAGCATAAAGGAGATAGGCACATGGCTTTCACATGCAAGAGCATAAAAACTGTCGCGGGATGCCTGATCGGGATACTGATCGCGGGGGGATGGCTGGCAACGGCCGGTCTGGCTGCCGACGAGGGCATCCGCATGCAAAAAACCGGCACGGCAAACGTGGCCATTCGCCAGATCAAGACCATTTGAGGATCGAGTGTCCCCGATGCCACCCTTCGTCCCCAGGACGTTTTTGATGTCGTCGGGACGTTGAATGCGATTGATGGCAATCAAATTACGATTGCAGACCGGCGACTGACCCTTGCGCCCAATGTGAGTGCGTCCGGGATCGCCAAATGGACCGAGGTGGGTGTCAAGCTCAATCCGGCCGGAGAAGTCACGGTTATCGAAATTGTTTCCAACGAACCCCATTGACCAGGGTGGTGAACATGTGGATGTTGATCAGGAATTTACTCTTGGCAGGCATGGTTGTCTATTGGGCGACCCCGGCGTTTTGTGAATATTATCAATATACCGACCAGAACGGGGTGTCGCGCTTTACCGATAATCTGGCCAATGTCCCGCCGGATCAGCGGCCGGATGTAAAAACGCACCAATCGATTGAAAGCCAACCGGTTCAACAGACAACCGGCGGTGCCGTCAAGGAAAAGGCGAGCCGGTCCACGGCCGCAGCAGGAAAAGAGACCGAGCCGTCCGGCGGCACCTGGCAAGGGCGAAATGCTCAGAAAAAGCAAGAACTGGATCGGATGCAGGCGGATTTGAAAGCCACCTTCGAGGCGCTCCAGACCGAACGGTCTGGGCTCGAGGCCAAGGCACCGCCCAAGGGGGCGACTTTTGAGGAAAAGGTCGCTTACACCGAAAAGGTGGAGGCCTTCAATGCCAAAATTGCCGGCTATGAAGAAAAGCTCGATGCGTTTAATCAGAAAGTGAACGCCTACAATTCACAGGTCAAAAAATAATCTGTTGCCTTAAGGCCATGGCCCTGACGGGTATCCGATACCGGTCAGTCTGATTAACTTATCCCAGCACCGGTACCGCCGCCTCCCGCGCCAGCGAGGGGCGGTGGTCGTTTACAGCGCCGCCAGGTTAATCCGTTGCCGGGTGCCGAAACCGAAGCGGTTGTCGATGTAATACACCGCTGTTGGCGTAAACGCGTAGAGTCGTGCCTTGAACCGTGAAAAAAAGGCGGCCGGGTCGGGTGTCGGGTCGTCTGGAAAAAAATCCCTGGTAAAAGAGAACCGCTTCAGATACACGGCAATCACTTTGATCGACAAGGCCATGGAATCAACCTGTTTCACCGTTCCCGCCATCTGGATACCACGAATGGCCTGCCATGACCCCGCCGGGTGAAACAGCGACGCGGCCGTCCTTCCTGAATTTATGGCCTGCTGAATATGGCGGCTTTGGGGTGAGGAGAAGAAGTAGAATCTGCCGTTGACGCATACAAAGTAAACCGGTGCTGACCAAGGTCCTGAATCGCCGGATGTGGCCAGGGTCAGGGTTGATTCACCTTGAATCAGGGCCAGCGCGTCTTCCCGTCCGTCATCGGGTGTCGATTTTGCGCTTGTCGCCAAACCATCCTCCCGAAACAGCAATAAAAGACAATCGCCAAAAACCAAATGACAAATAAATCACAATAGCCAAATTCGAAATACCAAACAACGGTTGGTTTTTAGTTCTGTTTGAGATTTGGATATGGTAATTTGGAATTTGATGTTTGCGATTTGTTGTTTCCTGTTATTTCTTAACCAGCCCCACAGCCCTGACCGCCCGCTCCATCTGTTCGATGCGCTTTTCCAGGCTGCTCGTGTAGCCGATGGAAAGGCGAATCAATCCAGGAGAAAGCCCCATTTTTTCCTGCTCTTCCCGGCTGATTTCCGACGAGGTGCTCGCACCGGAGCAGGACATCAGCGTATCGAAGTATCCTAATGAGACGGCGATGTAGCCAAAGTCCTGCTTATTCTGGAGTTCGTCCAGCAGGTCGTCGGCACGTTCGCGGGTGCCGCAGTCGATGGTAAACATGCCGCCATAGCCATAGCCCGTGTTGATCAGATCAGTGACCAGCTTTTGCTGGGCAAAGGAATCCAGCCCCGGATAGACGACCGGTACGCCCAGTTCCTCCAGCCGGCGGCAGATGGCCAGGGCCCGGCGGGAGTGTTCGCGCATGCGCAAGGCCAGGTGGGGCAGGCGCTGGATGATATCGTAGGCCATGCGCGGATCCATGGTGGGCCCCAACAACATGACCCGGCCGGTATGCAGGTCCATGAGTTGGTGGACCATCGCCTTGGTGGTGCAGATGGCGCCGGCTACCAGGTCGCTGGCGCCGTTGATGTACTTGGTCATTGAGTAGACCACCACGTCCGCTCCCAGGCGGGCCGGAGAGATCATCATGGGGGTGAAGGTGTTGTCGACAACCAGAGAAAGGCCATGGTCGTCGGCCAGTTTGGACAGTGCGCGAATGTCGGCCACTTTCAATGTCGGGTTGCCGATGGTTTCCGTATATAAGACGCGGGTTTTCGGTGTGATCGCCCTTTTAAAAGCCACCGTGTCGCTTGGGCTCACAAAGGTCGTGGTAATGCCGAACGTCGGCAGCAGTTCACCCAGCAGGGCATGGGTGCCGCCATAGATGGTATCGCTGGATACGATGTGATCACCGCTTTTGCACAGCTGGAGCAGGGCGCAGGAGATGGCGGACATGCCGCTGGCGGTGCATACGGCAAACTCGGTGCCCTCCATGGCTGACAGATAACGGGCCAGGGTGTCCACCGTCGGATTGAAGTGCCGGCTATAGAGAAAGCAACCCCCCTGTTCAGGGCCGCGGATGCCGCCGAAGATCTCGGGCATGGTTTCCGGGTCCATCACCGTGAACGTGGATGACCGGGATATGGATGGGGTTATGCCGCCGTGCTCGCCAAACTCCCTGCGGGTTTCACACAAGGCTTGTTCCGGATGGAAGTTGTTCATTTTTTGCCTCCCTCTCTTTTCTTGCCAATGGAGAACGCCATGCCCACGACTTCACCCAATCGATGATAATTGCCGGTTCCCATTGAGTAGACCAGCGGATCCACTTTGGTGGCGTCGGGTTTGCCGTCGGTCAGGCAGCTCTCATTGACATGGGTCTGGATCACCTCTCCCACGATAAGGGTGTGGGCGCCTAAATCCAGTGTGTGGCGCAGCCGGCACTCCAGGTTCACCGGGCATGACGCTACCAGGGGGGCATGCTTCAGGTCGCCTGCGAACAGATCGAAAACTGTCGATTTGTCGACTTTGCGACCCGAATAGATGCCGCAGAAATCCACCTGCTCTACCATGCTGGCAGATGGTACATTGATGGAAAATTCAGCGTATGCGCGGATGCCTTTGAGCGTGTGGCGTTCACCGCGGATGGCCACGGAAATGGCTGGTGGTTTTGACGAGGCGATACCGCACCAGGCGGCGGTCATGAAGTTGGCTCGACCGTCCACCATGGCGCCGACAAGAACCGATGGGGTTGGAAATAGCAGGGCTTCAGGGCCCAGACGGGATTTTTTCATTCAGACCTCCGGATAGAAATTACCGGTTTGCATAAAGCGCTATCGATTACCCGGGGACGCTTCGGCATTGGCCCAGTAGGGAACCGGCCCGGCTCCTTTTTCTGTCCAGGCATTGTCATCCATTGCAATTCCGGTCAATTCTTTCAGTGCCTCGCGAATTTCGCGGGATCCCCTGTCGTGGATCTGTTTTACCGAGGCATGTTCGCCCAACACCTGCGAGAGTGAGAATCGACCGTTGCTGTTTTTCAGGTTGACGTAGAGCAGGTCGCGTATGGAAGCCCAGCTGTCACGACGGGTCTGGTTGGGAAGCGGGGTCAGACTGTCCAGCTGCCGCAACCATTTTTTCAGAAACCGTGAGTAAAGGTATTTTTGTGCCAGGGTGAGCCAGAAGATGAGGATCACGGCGCTCAGCAAACCTGCGCCGGTGATTTGGAGCACCGGATCCATGCCGGCAAATGGTGGCAGGCCCATGAGGCCCAGCCCGCCGGAAACCCCACCGACCAGTGAAACGGCCAATCCGGTGAAAAACCCCTTCACCCGGAACAATCGCGCTTTCTTGCGATAGCTGACCATACCCTCGAGAAAATGGCAAAGCCTTTCGCCATGCGTTTCCACAAAGGAGGCCAGGTTGTCCAGCCGGTGGCAAGGCGCCTGGAGCACCGCTTTTTTCAACTCCTCCCGCTGGTTTTCCAGAAAGTGAAGATAGGCGGCCTGGGGATCTTCGGAACGACCGGATTTATCAGTGGCCGACGGTGAATAGGTCAGATGGATCATGGGGATGTCCTTGCGGCCGGTTATCTGGGACAGATTCCAGCACAAGGTTCCATAAACACGCAGCAGGTCGGTCATGGAGGCGCATTCGTCGATGCGGTTGAGCACGTATAACACCCGGTCTTCGAATGTCTTGGCCGGCAGGGTGTCCCGCAGGCTGGTATGTGCCTCTCGCACGGTACCGGCCTTGTGGGGATCGAACAGCACCAGCACCAGGTCGGCAATCTGCGCCAGATCGCCAATGACTTCCTGATAGTTATATCCCCGGTCTCTTTCGGTAATGCTGTCCAGCATTCCGGGTGTGTCGATGATGGCCAGGTTTTTCAGAAACGGCGAATTGACCTTCTTGAGCTTGAAATGGGAGGCGAACCGCTGGCCGTGTTTCTTCATGGTCTCGAAGGGATATTCGGGATCGTTGAGCAGGAATTTGCCATCCCGTTGATCGGTGACTCGAATCGGTGCACCCTCCGGTTCACTCTCGTCATAGGTGAGAACGGTAAAGGAATCATCCGTGGGCGCCTGTCCGGTACCCTGAACAGCCATTCCCAAAAATTCATTGATCAGGGTGGATTTCCCGGACGAATAGTTGCCCAGCACCAGAACCTGGGGGCGCCATTTAATGTTTGTTTCCAAGGGTACTTCGCTGTAGCCGTAGCGCATGGCCACCGGCGTCAGTTGCTCGGATACCATCTCCAGCAGTTCGGTTCGCAGGGCGGTAATATAGTTGTCACGATACATGAAGGTCTCCGGGCGGCAGACTGGTGCGTCTGGTGAATAAGCGGTTTACATCAGAAACACCAGTAGGTATATGGGGTTCCCGAAAACAAATCAAGACCATAGGCGTTTAGACGATCAATTTGGAAGGCGTTATCGGTCGTCGCCGTCATACGATGCGGCTTACTCTCTCTATCCTTGCCAACTTAAATTTTTAAATGCCTGTTTAACGACACCGGCCGGCTCTCCTCCGGTTGGCGTCACGGTTCGGGTCAATGGCCGCCGCAGCCGCAGCCGCAGTCGCTGCAGCTGCCACCGGCTGCTATGGCCTTGACCACTTCCCGGTCCTGTGCCCTCACCACATCGACCACGGTGAACTCGAGCGAAACAGGGGCCATGATGCCGGTTGGCCTGCACACGGGAAGTTCAAGATGGCCGACGGTTTCACAAAGCGTGCCGGGGGTCACGTCCAATCTGATCCGATCGCCCACTCCTTTTCCGTGAAGCGTTTTTTCAAACGGGGTAATGCCAGATGGACCGACACCATATATAAATACAAATGGCGCACTGCCGTTATCCACAACTGATGCGTCGGCGGCTTGAATGGTCAGGGTGACCTTCATCAGGTTTTCGATTGTCTGGGGTTGTCCGGGCATGATTACCTCCACGGGTTTCTACATCGTGTTTTCAGCCACCACCTTGTTTTTGACAGCTGCTTTGGCCTTGGTCCGGGCAATGTTATTTCGCCCCCCCCAAGATCCCCCTTATCGCCATTGGAATCTCCGCCGGCATCAGTACTACTTTGGCGTTCGGTGACATGGAGAGACTTTTCAGCGACTCCACGTATTTTTCACCGATCAGGTACATCACGGGGATTTCATTGTCACCGATGGCCTCGGTGACTTTCTGGATGGCCCGCTGGCTGGCTTCGGCAAGGACGACTTTGGCCTGGGCATCGCGCTTGGAAGCCTCCAGACGGCCTTCAGCCTCTAAAATGGCCGCAGCCTTCTCGCCCTCGGCCCGGGTCACCGCCGCCCGCCGCTGACGCTCGGCCGCGGCCTGCTCTTCCATGGCGGCCTGCATGGTCTGGGAGGGATTGATATCCTGAATCTCGACGGTCTTCATGGTGATGCCCCAGTCCGAAATGTCGTCCGAAATGGCCGTTTTGAGTTTAGCCTTGATCTGGTCGCGGGATGAGAGTGCATCGTCAAGATCCATTTCTCCCACGATGGCACGCAGGGATGTCTGCACCAGGTTCTGGATGGCGAACTGGTAGTTCTCCACACCGTAAACCGCCTTTTCCGGAGAAATGATGTTGATGTAGGCCACGGCGTTGGCAATGATCACGGCATTGTCCCTGGTGATGACTTCCTGGGAGGGGATGTCCATTACAATGTCCTTGGTGGTGACTTTGTGAGCCACCGAGTCGATGTAGGGGATGATTATATTCAGTCCCGGGCCAAGGGTTTTTTGGTATTTGCCCAACCGTTGAATCACGTGTTTGCTGCCCTGGGGAACGATGCGGACGCCCAGAACCAGGGTAACGATCACCAGTACGACAAAGACAGTGACAACGACTAATCCTTCCATGTTTTCCTCCAGATGTATTGGTGAGAGTTTGATTTATGTTTTTTTTACCACCAGTGTGTTGCCGGAGATGTCCGCAACCGTCACCCGATCGCCTACGGATACCGACAAATCACAGATGAACGACCATTCATCCGATCCCAGCAGGGGCGTGGTAAATCGAACCATGCCGCGGCGGCCATTCTCAGGGGCTCGAATCACCTGTCCGGTTTCGCCAATGGCCGCCTCACGGGAAATACCGGCGCGGGTTCGATCAGTCATCATCGGCCGGATGAATTTGAACCACAGAAAGGTGAATACACACGAGGCGATGGCCCAGATGAACAGCTGCCAGGTGAAGCTGATGTCTGAGAAAAGCAACAACAGGCCGGCGACCATCAGACCGCCCAGCCCGAACCAGAAGATGGTGAAACTGGGAACGAAGATTTCGACCATGATCAGGATCATGCCGAACACCAGCCAGTGCCAGTATTGAACGGTGATATTCATGTTGTTTCCTGAAAGGAGAAGGGGGTTATGGGTCAGCCATCGTGCAACGGTGCAAACGTCTGGGTTTGGCTTTTTCAACTCCTAATACGTCCGGCATTGCTGCTTCTCATCTCAACCGGGAATCATCAGTTTTATATCGAACAAAAGGGATTTCATTCCTTAAGGTTAAGATCAGTTTAAGTAAAGCACCTTAGCACAAATTCTGAACCGGTGGAAGCCATACGGCAAGACGATTGGGCAGCACGTTGGTAAAAATGCAGACGAAAACTCCAGCTTGATCATTCACCCCGACTCGTCTATATTACCCTGCAATGCTTCGACGGTTAAGGTTTTCCCGGCTACGGACAATCAATACACCGCAATTTTAAGTGGAGGGAATATGATTGTTGACCAGATCGGGGAACTCGCCAACGGCGTTCACATGTTGGGGCATCGGGCCGTTCCGATTTTTCTGGTTGACGGTGACCGGCCGGCCCTGTTCGATGCCGGCCTGGCCTTTCTCGGACCGGTGTATGCCCGACAGATCCGGGACGTGCTTGGGAATCGCCAACCGGCGTGGTGCTTTCTGACCCACTCCCATTTTGATCACTGCGGTGCCGCAGCCTATCTCAAAACCCAGTTCCCGAAGATGCAGGTGGTCTGTTCGGAAAAGGCCGCCAAGATCTTCGACCGACCCAATGCGATTTCGCTGATATCTGATCTCAACCAGTTTGCTGCCGGGATGGCGGTTGATTTCGGCGTCGATCCTGTCGAGACGACCTTCGAATCGTTCAGCGTGGATGCGACGGCCAAGGAGGGGGATTGTTTTGAGATTTCAGCGGATCTCACCGTCCAGGCCATGGAAACACCCGGGCACACTTGGGATTTTCTCTCCTATACCATTCCCCAGCGCAAGCTGTTGGTTGCTTCAGAGGCCCTGGGGACACCGGATGAGACCGGCTACATCGTGACCGACTGCCTTGTGGATTATGATGTCCACTACCGGTCCATGCAGCGGTTGAGCACCCTAGACATAGAAACGCTGTGTCTGGGCCATGTCTATTCCTGCACCGGCAGCGACGCCCGGCGGCATGTGGCTGAATCCCTAGTGCAAAGCCGCCGGTTTCGCAATATGGTCGAACGGTTGCTGGAAACCGAAAACGGGCATATCCCGGCCGTGATGAAGCAGGTCAAAGCGGTTGAATGGGATGGCAAATCCGGGCTTCGGCAACCCGAGCCGGCGTATGTGCTCAACCTGGAGGCCCGCATCAAGACCATCGTGCGAAAATGGCAGGCTGCGCGGAAACATCACGAACCCAATAAACAGCTGAGACCGTCATATGACCGCACCTGACCTGACCGTCGACATCGGCGGCCTGAAACTCCAGAATCCGGTGATGACCGCTTCGGGCACTTTCGGCTACGCCCGGGAGTTCGATCATTATATTGACTTGAACCGTCTGGGGGGCATCATCGTCAAGGGCCTCTCCCTGAAACCCTCCAAAGGAAACCCGCCCCCGCGCATCGTCGAGACCGACTGCGGCATGCTCAATGCCATCGGTCTGGAAAACGTGGGCATCGACGGTTTCATCAAGGACAAACTGCCATTTTTGGAGACCCTTCGCCCGCCGACCATTGCCAATATATACGGCAAGACCATTGAGGAATATATGCGGCTGGCCGAACGTATCGAGCCCCTCGATGCCGTCAAAGGACTGGAGGTGAACATCTCCTGCCCCAATGTTAAGGAAGGCGGGGTGGCCTTCGGTTCTGATCCGAAGATTGCTGACGAGGTGGTCAGAGCCGTCCGTGAAAAGACGACCAAACATCTGATGGTCAAGCTTTCACCCAACGTCACCGACATCGCCCTCATGGCCAGGGTGGTCGAAGATGCCGGAGCAGACGCCCTGTCGCTGATCAACACCATCACCGGCATGGCCGTTGACTTGTCCACCCGTCGGTCCAAGCTGGCCAACGTCACCGGCGGCCTCTCCGGGCCGGCCATCAAACCCGTCGCCCTGCGCATGGTCTGGCAGGCGGCCCAGGTGGTGAAAATTCCCATTGTCGGTGTGGGCGGCATCATGAACGCCACCGATGCGTTGGAATTCATGATGGTGGGCGCCACGGCCGTGCAGGTGGGAACGGCCAATTTCGTCAACCCGGGCAGCACCATGGCGATCATCGACGGCATGCAGACGTGGCTGCAGCAGGAAGGCATCGATGACATAAAACAGTTGATTGGGACCCTGGTGGTGGACTGATCGAAGACCGAGGACCGAAGACCGAAATCAGAGAATTGCGGATTGTTTTCCAAACCTGCCCTTCGATCGAAACACCAACGAAAGGGCCCTGACAATCAAAGGAGAGAATAATGAGCAGAAGACTGTTTGCATGTGCCCTGGCCGTTGTGTTCGTATTCGTCGTTGCCGGCATCGGGGTTGCCGACGAGGTGGAGATTCTGGGGGTGAAATTTCCCACGGAAAAGACCATCGAAGGTAAAACCCTCAAATTGAACGGGGTCTCCTACCTCAAAAAACTCGGCTTCGTGAAAGTTTACGCGGTTGGCCTTTACCTGGAAAA
The DNA here is from genome assembly GCA_963697225.1 of uncultured delta proteobacterium. Lineage (GTDB taxonomy): Bacteria > Desulfobacterota > Desulfobacteria > Desulfobacterales > Desulfosarcinaceae > Desulfosarcina. Next base: position 36,736 of record CAVONM010000024.1, on the reverse strand, counting down.
CCCCACCAAAGACCCCAAGGAGGTCATCGAATCAGAACAGGTCAAATACATGCTCACCCACTACCTGACCAGCAAGGCCACCGCCAAGAAGATCAGTGAGGGATTCATCGAACTCATGGAGGCGGGCAACCCCAAGGACCTGGTGGATGCCAACCGCGCGGATATCGACAAATACGCATCATGGCTGGATGCGGACATGAAACCGGGATTGACTTCCGAATCCGTCTATATCCCCGGCAAAGGGATCACGCTGACCTACCAGGGTCAGGTCAAGGGCACCATCCCGGGAAACACCTTCGCGCAGATGTACTACCGTTACAATGTGGGAGAAAATGCGGATAAGAAGATCCGGGAGGGGTTGTTGGGGCTATAGGGATAGGTGGATAGGCAAAAGGCTATAGGCCATAGGTGGTTAGGATAAAACATCTGAATGGGCTTTTGGCTGCCAATGGGAACTTTCCATTCGCGCTTCAATCGTTGCAGCCAAACTATGTAAAAATTTACATACTTAAAATCGTGATCTAAAAGAAGGCCAAGGGCAGGGTGATTGCGTTCATCCTGCCCTTTTTTCTTCGTATAACCTGGATGCAGGACCGTGATCCGGCATCCAGCATTAATACTGAAAAAATCGCTGTTTTCCAATATTCGGTGAAGTGATCGCAATCATAACATCTACCATATTCTACAACGATATACCATCTTGCCAATAAATTCCAATATGTTATGATGAAATTGTGAAATAAAGACCATCTTTTTCTCCTATTTACTACTTCGATTCCTCATTACTTCGGAAACCGCTGTAATAAATAAGCCCACTTCTCTTTCCTTTTTCAGCATATGTATCGTTTTTAAAAATTATAACAACTCAATATTATTATAAAAAACAGTATTTCTGCCAAAGTTGTTTGGCAATTTTTTTGTTTTGGTATGCTCATTGCTATTCTCACGCTTTAAAGAGAAATATGCGGACAGAGGGTTGTTGGTCGAAGCAGCGTGCAAAAGCCAAAAAAGGAGAAAAAGATGAATCGATGGCTGAAGTTGTTATTGTACCGTTTTTAGTAATGTTGTTGTTTAGTTCGGAAGCTGGTTCAGTAAGTCTTTCTGGCCATGCCAGGAACCAAATTACTATTTTTGATGGATAAAATGGCAGTAGTGATTCTGGCTGGAATAGGCAAAGGTGAAGATCAAGAAGTAGAACCCAAGCATGGTGGATAATCAGACTTGGGATATTGAAGGCTTTTTCCTGGACGGAAGTTAACGCTTACTTTGTCGGTGGCTTTGACTTCACCAACGGCGAGTTGGAAACCATGATTCCGGTGTCGACAGAATTATGCATCCGGTGACATTTTTATTGATACTACAGGTGATGCTGACTTTGGAGCCTTTAATAGTGGACAGCTTAATGGGGTTAGGAACAGGAACTGCAATACTTACGGATATGAATATGTCATAGATCTGATTCTGATTCGTTATCATATACCGTCGACTTAATCGATGCATCTGCACGTTAATACGGCCTTTTACTCTCAAAACGAAGGTTCATATGCCCCTGGATCTATGCCTTTGGTGGAACTGATAACTAGAGTATAGGTTCGATCTATCCTGAAAACGATTACTGACTAACGATTCTTATTGAGAGTGGCATCGGTGGGACTATGTCTTGGTGACTAACCATTATGCATGAGTTTCGATGTCGATTAGGTCTATTTAATCTTGGTCTGGCCAAGAATTTAAGTCCACTACACCCTGGAATGCGGCAATGATAACTTAATGGGAGAAGGTGCCGCCCCCGTCCCCGAACCGGCCACCATGCTGCTGCTTGGCACCGGACTCATCGGTCTGGCCGGGGCAAGCCGGAAAAAGTTCAAGAAATAGGAAGAAACCCTCATTAACGGTTTTTACTAAAATTAAAGGCGGACATCGATTTTTCGGTGTTCGCCTTTTTTATTCCCAAATAAAAACACATCCCCTGTGACCGGATCTGTCACACCCATGCGATAAACTGTCGACCATGATCAACCGGTGCGGAGACGGTTGCTTTTTCTCAACGGTGAAAGGACAGGGAGATGAGACAGATCGCATACGGGGTGGTGGACTGCTGCTGGATGATCATTATTGTCCTGCTGGGCGCCATGTTTACGCTGATCGTTGGTGCTTGACCAGGTAATCTGGTCAGCTGGCATCGAGGGGAAACTGGCGGGACAATGTTTCTGCGTTTTCCGCCTGGTCGATGCCGATGCCGGTGATGGATGCTGTGCAGGCGGCATAGGGAAGGCTTTCTACGATTATTATTGATGAACTCGTAAAAAGTCACATTCCCGACGGATTCGTAAAATTCCCGAGATCAAGGCTTGCGAATCCTGAGGAATGAGGCGTACTTACGGTACGCCGCAGTGACGAAGGATGAAGCGTAACACAGATATCGGGAATTTTACGAATCCGTCCTTACTGGTGAAACAGGCCAGTCAACACCGCCCACAACAAAACGGCGGCCGTGCCGGACATGCACAGACCTCCCAGGAGGCGATGGCCCATGTTTTCTTTTTTGCGTTCCTGATATCCCATGAGCAGCCCCATCAGGATGCCCGCGGCCATGCCGCCGCCGTGTGCCCAATTATTGATGCCCGGTATCACCAGCCCGAACAGGCCGATGCCCAGCGCCCATCCACCCACCTGGCGGTAGACGGTCTTGCCATAGACGCCGCCACGGCTCTTGCCGTAGTACAGCGACGCCCCGATGAGGCCGCAGACAGCAGCGGAGGCACCGATGGTAAAGCTGACACCGGCCAGATAGGAGACCAAAAAACCGCCCACACCGCTCAGCGTGTAAATGACGATCATTCGATGGGTGCCGTATTCACCGATTACCAGGGGGGAAATCTGGCGAAGGGCCAGCATGTTGAAGGTGATGTGAAGAATCCCGCCGTGAAGATAGGATGCCGATACCAAGGTCCACCAGTGATGGAAGCGATCGATGGGGATGGCGCCGGTGGCGCCCAGCAGGAGCAGCCCCTGGCTGTCCGGAGAGAGAAAGCTCATCGGGTTTGCCGACAGATTCAACCCGCGGCCGCTCATCAACAGTGATAGCAGGTACATGGCGGCATTGACGGCGATGATGGTGTTGATCAGCCGTTCATCGCTGCCGAACCCTCTGGTGAGAAAGCTGTTTTTCCACCTGGATCCCGGTGTCGGCAGGCCGCAGTAAGGGCATTTGCGTTCATCGGCGCTGACCAGTTTGCGGCATCCGGGGCAGAGCAGGGCGCTTTTTCGAGGGTCCTTCCCGTCCACCATGGACATCCTTTGCGTACTTCGCGGTTAAATCGGTTCACCGTTCAACGTTCAGAAGTTGTTTTTCAGCCACTCCATCCCATCAAATCACCGGAAAAAGGAATACCCGAAACAATTAACCCTGAACGGTGAACCCGGAACCTTTTCGCTACCATTTCCACTGAACCGGATTATCGTCGATCAGATCGGTGACCGGACGGCTGATGTGTTCCATTTCATCCAGTTCGGATTCGGTCAGGGTGATGTCACCCGCTTTGGCGTTGTCGGCCGTCTGCCGGGCATTCCGGGCACCGGCAATGGCACATACACCAGGCCTGGCAATCACCCAGGCCAGGGCCAGTTGGGCCATGGTGATGCCTTTTTTTTCGGCAATGGGACGAAGGGCGGCAAGGGCTTGTTGTACATGCGGGTAGACATCCGCCTGGAAAAGGCGGTTGCTGCTGCGGTGGTCCCCCTTCTCAAATTGGTGGTCCGGACCAAATTTACCGGTGAGCAGCCCCTGGGCCAAGGGAGAGTATGCCAGAATGGTCACCCGGTTTTCACGGCACCATGCCTGGGCCTCGGTTTCCACATGACGCCAAAACAGAGAATAGGGCGGCTGGAGACTCTCGATAGGTCCGATTTCACATATGGTTTTAAGTTGATCGAGGGAGAAATTGGACACACCGATGGCGCGAATTTTTCCCTGATCCTTGAGATCCGCCAGGGCTTTCATGGTCTCCTCCATGGGCACCGGTTTGGCACCGAAGGCGCCCGGGGGCCAGTGGATCTGGTAAAGGTCCAGGTAGTCGGTTCCCAGGTTTTTCAGGGAGCGGTTGCAGGCACCGATCACCTGGTCGTATTTGAGATGGTTGGAGAACACCTTGGACAGCAGCACCACCTTATGCCGATGGCTGCCGATGGCCTTGCCCAGCACTTTTTCCGAGTGCCCGTTGCCGTAAACCTCAGCGGTATCGAAAGTGGTGATGCCTGCATCCATGGCCGCCTGGATGGCTTTTTCGCTTTGCGTGTCGTCGATGCCCGTCCACATGGATTTGCCGGTTTGCCAGGTGCCCATGATTATCGGGGACAGGCGGATGTCCGTATTTCCCAGCGCTCTTGATTCCATTTTCCCTCCCTTTGCGATCCCGTTGTCTGTCTGTCCGGCCATGGTAAACAGCTGTGATGATTTGCCGGCTTGACCAAAAGTGTTTCGATATTTACAGTAGTGCCCGTTTTGGTCAATGGCAAGGAGAAGCACTCAGGATGGGTGGCACACGCGTGAAGGAACGACATCAAATCGCCGTCAGCACACTGGTAGACGTCGTGCTCCGAGCCGGCGACCTGGATATGCGGTTTGCCCTATCCGGGCGACGCCTTGAGGGGATTCGTGCCCATCAGAAAATCCAGCGACAGCGGCCGGAGGGGTATCGCGCGGAGGTGCCGGTTTCCATGGAAGTGGAGACGGCTGATCTGATCCTGGTCGTTGCCGGACGCATCGATGGGGTTGTCGAATCCGATGGGACGATCATCGTCGAAGAGATCAAATCCACCACCAAAGACCTGAAAACCATTGAAAAGGCGCCGAATCCCCACCATTGGGGTCAGGCCAAGGTGTATGCTTACCTGCTGGCCAGTGCGCAGGAAATAAAGGCGGTGACCGTCCGGCTGACCTACTGCCATCTGGATACCGGTGACACCCTGGAACTGGTCGAGGAATTGACCCGTGATGGTCTGGAAATTTTTTTCCAGGAACTGATCGACCGTTATCTGAAGTGGGCCACGACCCTCGTCCGGTGGCGGCATCTTCGAAATGCCGCCATTCTTTCAGCCGACTTTCCATTTATGCCTTTTCGAACCGGCCAACGCAGCATGGCGGTCGCCGTCTATCGAGCCATCCGCGATGGCGGCCAGGCAATCATCCAGGCGTCTACCGGCATCGGCAAAACCATGGCAGTGATCTTCCCGGCGATCAAGACGCTCGCTGAGGGCCATATCGACCGGATTTTTTTTCTTACCGCCCGCAATACCGGCAAGGCTGCAGCCATCAGCGCCCTGAACATCCTGCAGGAGGCGGGTCTTCGATTGAAGCGGGTCTCCCTGACCGCCAAGGACCAGGTCTGCTTTTGTCCCGATGCCACCTGCAATCCGGAAGATTGCGCCTATGCCAAAGGTCATTTCGATCGACTGCCGGAAGCGTTGGACGATGCTTTCTTACGGGATAATCTGGATCGCGGCGCCATCGAGGCCGTGGCCCACGCCCACAGGGTCTGCCCGTTTGAGCTTTCCCTGGAGCTCTCCCGCTGGGCGGATTGCATTGTCTGCGATTATAACTACGCCTTCGATCCCCGCGTCTACCTGAAGCGCTTCTTCGATGAGGAAAACGGCGCCTATGCCTTTCTGGTCGACGAGGCCCACAATCTGGTGGACCGCTCACGCGACATGTTTTCCGCCAGGCTGAGCAAAAGCGATTTTCTCGCGCTCAGGCGGGCGGTGAAAAAGCACCTGCCAGCGGTTTATCGGGCGGCGGGAAAGATCAACACCTGGATGCTGGATGCCCGGAAAAGGATTCAGGAAACCGGCGGCTTTCAATCCGAGACCCGATTGCCCGACGGCTTGGAACCCTTGTTGCGTGTTTTTCTGCGAGTGTCGGAGCGGTGGCTGGCCAAGAATCAATCGACGCCTTTCCGGGAAATCGTCATGGAGCGCTACTTCGAGACCAGTGGGTTTTTGCGGGTGTGGGATCAGTTTGACGACAGCTATGTGGCCTGCCGTCAGGCGACCGGAAAGGACCTGCAGGTCAAACTGTTTTGCCTGGATCCTTCCAGCCACCTGAGATTGGCCCTGCGGCGTTCCCGGTCGGCCATTTTTTTTTCCGCCACCATGACTCCGGCACCCTATTTCCGGGATATCCTGGGATGCGAACCGACCGCGGCCATGCTGGCGATCCCGTCCCCTTTTCCCCGAAAAAACCTGAAGGTGCTCATTGCTGGCGGCATATCCACCTATTATGCCCAGCGGGAACAGAGCGTCGATCGGATTGTAGCCCTGATCCGGAGCTTCATCCATTCCAAAAAAGGCAACTACCTGTGCTTTTTCCCTTCGTATGAATACATGACCATGGTGGTCGATCGATTTGAAGAACAGGAGCGTGATGTCCAGGTCCTGGTGCAGGTGCGCGAAATGGACGAAGCCGGGCGTGTCCGGTTTCTCGACCGTTTTTCAACGCAGAACGATCAAACGATGGTCGGATTTGCCGTTATGGGGGGGATTTTCGGCGAGGGTATCGACCTGGTGGGCGAGCGGCTCAGCGGTGCCGTCATTGTGGGTGTGGGCTTGCCGGCCATCTGTCCGGAAAGAGACCTGGTTCGCGGCTATTTCGATAGGCGGGGGGCGGGATTTGATTTTGCTTACCGTTTCCCTGGGATCAACCGGGTTCTGCAGGCGGCCGGTCGGGTGATTCGCACCGATCATGATCGCGGTGCACTGCTGCTCGTGGATCAACGTTTTTGCCGCGCCACTTACCAGGGGCTGCTGCCCGACCAATGGGCAATGGCGATGGCCGGATCTCAGCGGCAACTGGAAAACCAGCTGAAGCGATTCTGGTCATCCGGCAGTTGACTGTCAGCCCCTCCAAAAGGATATCCTGCCACGAAAGAACTTGGATAGACGCCGGTAGAAAAGGTTTCAAACCGGTCTAATATAGTTCGGTTGGCTTTCCTTTCTTCTTGGGGTCCGCCGGCGCGCCCAGACAATAGGTACGCCAGTCGCAGTCGATATTGTCGCAGTCCGCATTACCCATTCTGAAACAGTCCGCCATCCCCGCCGTTCGCTGCAGACTCCGGACCATGGCGATAATGTCCACTTGTCCGGCGGGACAAATCTTTTTTTCGATGTCATCCTTTGCGGTCTGTTTGGGTTGGCTGTTGGAATGGAATGGTTTCTGGTTTTCTGGAACGGAAGATCGATGTTGATCCATCATCGTTAGCTCTTTTGATGTTGGTCAAAGGTCAGGGGTGTAATGACGGTAACGCTGATCCGAATAAGACGGCACGGTTTGTTTCGACGGGCACAAATACGTCGATGGATGCAGGCTACGGATTGCCTGAAAAACAGAGCAACAGCTGAGAATAACCCGGCCACATGCGTTTTTCCGCCGTTGCTGATGCAATGTTATTCGGACGAAGAGCCGTAAACCATTGCACACGGATGCCACCGACAGGGCCCGATTATCTTAAAACGGAAAGCAAGAACGCTAATATGCGCTCATCATGGCCGCAGATGGTGATTTGATGTGGTAGCGGCTTTCCTCGGTACAGTCAATGGCGCTGTAATAGATGCTTTTTGCGGTTATCAGATGGAATTCCTGAACGTCATGCAAAATTTTGCAGTCTTTCAGGCACTCATCCTTCGGGTCGTTCCTTCTTTCGCAGGTCTTGCATGGAGAAGATATCATCTTGTTCTCCTTTCGTAGCATGCGCCATACCGTTGCTGGCTGTTAAAAGAACATGGTACCCGTTAACCTTTCAATTTGTTATTCATTAATGGAAAACACCGGCAGGATCAGTCGATTCTCCACCCCTTTTAGGCAATCAACTTTTCTCTGCTGTATATATATTATCGGCAGAGAAAAAAAAATCTATAGGGCTTTCGACTCATTTTTTTAGGGTTTTTTACTAAATCCCGGGAGAAAATCCCGAGTAGTGAGTAGTCTTGGGGGTAAGAGAGGATTGTTATACAAGATGTTGAGGTGGCTTCATGTCAAAATTAAACCATCATTTGTCCGTCACTGACGGGAAATTGCGTCAAAGCGATATTTTGTCAGATCAAAATAGTAAAGCGGTCTGTTCATGTGGTTTTTCAGTATTCGGGCTCACTCTTTCCACAGGTCGATATCGATAAGTCCCAGCTTGGCTGCGTAGCGTACGAGATCCATGGCGCTGTGCAAATCGAGTTTTTTCATGATGTTGGACCGGTGATTCTCGACGGTTTTAATGCTGATGCAAAGACGGTCGGCAATTTCCGATTTCGGCAGCCCTTCGGCCAGCATGCGCATTATTTCCTGTTCTCTGGGAGTGAGACGTCCATAGTCCGTATCACTCACCCGTGCCTCGCGGACCGGTGATTTCATCAGCCGCTCCACGACCTCGTGAGAGATGGAGCTGTCCAGAAAATACTCACCTTGAATGACGGCATGGAGTCCCTGAACCAGTCGATGAGCGGCGGATTCCTTGACCACATAGCCGGTTGCACCAGCCTGGAATGCTTCCACGATGTAATCGATCTTAGAGTGCATGCTGACAATCATCACCCGGGTGTCAGGCAGGGCCGCCCGTAATCGCCGAGTCAACTGCATGCCGCTCTCATCAGGCAGTGAAATATCCACCAGGGCGACATCAGGTTTGATTTTTTTGGCCATGGCAAAACCACTGCGTGAATCTCCGGCCTCGCCTTCGACCGTGAAATCAGCAATACGTGGCTCTGTCATGCTTTACTCGTTGTTCAGTTTCGTATTGGTAGTCCACCCTCAACATGGCCCAGTTTGACGAAGGCCCCGGCAATAGCATACAGGACGGCCGATATGAGTACCAATAGGAGACCATAGGATTCGACGGACAGCCAATGTGGTCTCATCAACGTCATGGTATTGCGTGCAGCTTATTGACTTTCAACAACTCACGCAATTCTACCAGCCAGGTGTAAAAGCTGTGAAGAAACGACGCTATGCGTTCTGTAACGATACCGGTAGTGCAACAGCGCACCAACCTCGTGTTTTCCTCTCTTGGGTTGGAGGGAGGCGTAAAAAGTAAACCAAATTCAACGGTCATCTGACGTCAAATCGACGTATTATATGCATGACATCATCAAGGGAATCCGGGAAAGTTCGAAAATTCGAATAATTTTGGCAGAATTTGAAACTTTTGGAAATAAAAAAATCTCAAAAATATTTATTCCACTTTGAGCTCGTAGAACTTCGAAGGAACCTTCGAAGTCCTTCGAAGGAACTTCGAAGCTTCCTTCGAAGTTTTTCGAAGCTTCCTTCGAAGTTCCTTCGATCTACGTAGAAATCTACAGCCAATTCCCAGTACACTCCTTCGAAATATCGACACTTCCTTCGAAGTCCTTCGAAGGCCTTCGAAGTTTCCTTTTCCATAAGTATTTCAATGCGTAGTTCTCAGTACATCTTCTACACAGAAGGTACCTTCCACAATACCAGCCATGACCGGTGTTTGGGTGCGCGCGCGCACGGTAACGGTCACGAACACCCCTTAAATACCATAATTGTTAAGTAACTAGGGTGCTCGTAACTCTGCACCACAATACGACACTGTGGTGCAGAGTTAGAAATTGAAACTATTGCAGTACTTTCTAACGATGACCCAAAGTAAAAACGTCACTGCGCAATTTACTAGCGTGCAGCACATTTGACTCGATTGAAAATCTCTGTGTTAATAGAGCAATGGAGGATCGTTTTTCACGTTTTGTACCAACTGAACTCAACGACTTCACCGAGCTCATGGTTAAACAGTGGGCACAGAAGACCTATGATTCCATAGAGGCCCTTGATGACTTTGATCCAGATTTTGACTTCTTCTTTCCCTTGATTCTGTATGCAGACAAAACTGGAACGGACGTGCTTCAACGGTATCCGCTAGAACCATGGATGTTCACTACTGCACTTTTTTGGAGGTCTATTCGGGAGAATTCTGACTCTTGGCGACATCTTGGCTTTCTTCCATCCCTAGATGAGGATGTCAATGACAATAGCAGCAACGACGAGCCAGGCAGCAAGTCATCATCCAACACTGCCCAGGAGAGTTTGCAGCTCTACCATGACTTTCTCACCATCATTCTTCAGGGTGTGAAGGACTGCCATGAAAATAAACCTGTGGAGATGCTCAATCTTGGTGGCATCCATCAGAAGAGGAGACTACACGTACATGTGGCCGTTGTTATGGGTGACCAGAAATCACAAGATTGTGTTTGTGGTTCGAAGGTATTGCCTCGAGTATTCAAATACTCGTAGAGCCCAGTACAGCTTCTACACATCGCAAATCCTCAGAATATTTTAGCTAAATGTAACAGCCCAGTACAAAAAAAAACACCTAGGGCTGGACCACGTCCACAATGTTGGCCCAAGCCTCATGGCCAGTGGCCTTCAGCAACTGAAGAATGCGAACAATCTTCCATCATTCAAATTCATGTTCAACCCACGGGGTGAATGACCGTGACTGATCACTGATCTGGATCTGCACTGGCATGCGTGGAATGGAATTTGGAATTCATGCAATTCCAACAAGAAAAATCGCACAACGGCACAAGAAAAACATCACGCAACAACCCAAACGATCGCTGAGAACGCAACGGCGACGGCATGAGGGACGATCCAGCGGCCCGCGAGAGCCAAACCAACAACACCATGCACTAGCGCATGGTCTCAAAAGCTTAAGTTTAAATTATCTCTACAGTCTTCCGGGGATTGAATCGAGCTCCGGACCAATGACGCCGCCATATCCGGGTGATTATGATGTCAAATCCGGGTGATGGGTGCGTTTTCGAGAATTCCTCAAGTAGGACGAGGTCCGGGTGCGCGCTCCTTATCTAAAAGCGCGCACGCGCGCAATAATGATATGAGATTGTCCCCCGCGGGCCCGGAGGGCACGGCACGAGGGCAACCAAAACGACCGCCAAACCCAAGATGTGACTGTACGAGCATTCACCTCATGGTCATGTAATGTATCTACCGGGATGTAAGTCGGATGAAAATTTTCGGTCACCAAGAAAATCGTACCGTACTGTAGGCACAAGTGCAAGAAACTTGTTCCGGAGTCAATCAGGAGTTTCCCCGGATTTATTAGGCAGCTAGCTATAGAGTCAGTCTCTCGTATGATACGAGTACCGTGGTAACCAAAATATCACACGCTCTAACACTGGTGTGCGATGAATAAGCTTATATTTAGAACTTTGAGCAACTGATCAGTTCCTGCATTTTCCTATTCTACATGCAACGTATGACACATACATCCCTCTATGGCAGAGCTGATTTCACAGCTGTAATGATTTAGCGGCTCCTTTTGAAGCCATTCGCCGAAACCTTGCTCCACAAACTTGTGCTTGTCTGAAGTGCAGCCCGTTTGCGCTTTCCGGAAGAGCGATTGAACTTGCCCCCATTGCTTCGGCTAGAACTTTCGGCCTTTGAGTGTTGGCTTTCACCACCTGTATTGAAGACGACGTGCCCCAATGCAACACACTTGTGCATGGAAGCCGATTTTTCTTTAGCCACCCCTCCAGCCGTTCCGCCGCCAAGGAAGCTAGTTTTCTTCTTTGTGCGTTTGCTGGCCTGGAGAGCAAGCGATAGGCTGCTCTTGCCAAGAGCGAGCACGTTCGACGCTTTGCTGACTCCAAGCGATACTTCAGAACTCTCGCGACTGTCACCCCCTCCCGATTGCGATGTTCTTGACGACCCAACGGACGTCTCGCGAGACTTTCTGTTTGCATTCTACCGGTCGCAGCGACATCGAGCATGAGAGAAACGTCACACGAGCAGGCAATTACTTGCAAATAGACTCACCTTCATCATCTTCAGCTCGAGCTTTGTGTTTTCATCTTCGTCAATAAGTCGCATCTGAGAGAATTCTTTGTCGTCGCCATGAATCTCAATGAGTCGCTGCATCCTAGCGCGCTTTGCAAATCTCTTTGCCAAACGCTCTTGTTCTTTCTCTTCTTCATCGTCCACAACATTATCATTATCTGCGACGAACAGTGCACATTAGAAATCCACTTCATAGACAGGACAACGCAGTTCGTAATTTTTACGTACCATTGGCAAGGTCATCTTCTTCCGCTTCGTCATCGGAGAAATTCTCCTCGACAACCTCATTTGAACTCCGGTGCAAAAAGCGGTCTTTGAGCATCTTGTCTAGGAGGGCTGTCTCGTCTTCGATCTCGTCATCCTTGTTGTCGCCGTCCCCATTTCCTCCATCATCGTCGCTATCAAACTCGTCGTCATTCAATAGACCCAGTCGCTTAGCATCATCACGATTGTCGGCAGCCACTAGCTGATCAAATCGATGAATGCCTCTGGCACCTACACCGGATCCTGCTATGCCACCTCGACGTCCATCATACCCCTCACGCATTCGTCGAATGATCTCTTTGTGCCGTTCCTTTTCCTCCTGTTGATTAAGCTCCTGTCGAGCTACTGCTCCAGCTTCCTCGTCTCCTTCATCATCAGAGACATCATCAACGACATGCTTCATGTCCTCTTCCGTAAGCTTATCAGCCTCAAGGTCTTCATCTTCATCGTCCGCATTCTTTTTCTTGTTGTGCAAGGAAAAGCCAAAGTCTTCCAGTCCAGTGACCGCTTCTTCCTCCTCCTCTTCATCTGCCTCCGCTTCAACGAGTCCATTGCCGCCCTTTCTGGCTTTCATCTTCTTGATCTTTTCAGCCTCTTTTTGCAACATAGCTTTCCAGACAGAGTTCTTCTCTTTGGCAGGTTTGTCGTTCGTGCTTTCGTCATCCGCATCGACCTCTTGTGATTCTTCCTGAAACTCGTTTTCTTCTTCGTCGTCATCCACTGCTTTCTCCGATGAGGGCTGGTTGTCATTGCCGGTATTAGGATGATCTTCCGGTCCCAGGCCAGTCTCAGAATCAGAAGCCGGAGCATCGTGTTCAGGCTGCACCAAAGCATCCTCAGGAGGGACCATATTCTCTTTGTTATTAACAGCAGTGTCCATCGAACTGTCACCTTCCGGCGTAGTGTCTCCATCGGCAGGTCCTTCACCATGCTTGCTCTCTGCGAGTACATTTGGCGAGTCTGCGGGTGAAGACAGCGCTATGTCGCCTTCAGATTCGAGAGCCTCTTTAGATGATTCTCCTCTACTCTGCAGGTCGTCTTCAGAAACATCGACTTCGTGATCATCATCTGATTGGTGCTGCTCTTCGATTTGCTTGGTAGAGACTTCTGCCGAGCTTGTTGGCATGTCCGAAGTGTTTTCGCCGTCGCGTTGCTCATCCTCGATTTCCCTAGCCATCGCCATTTCTTCGTCCGACTCGTCACCGTCGTCCCCATCACCATTGCTCGCTTCAGCGCTTGGGTCACCATCGCCAAGGGCTTCCTCTTCCGCTTCGTAAATATCGGTCTCCGTTAGCATACGCTCACGCAGCTTCTTCCGTTCATTGGCACACAAACGTTCTTCTTCCTTCTTCATGATGTCCTCGCGCTTCTTGGATTCGACCAACTTGCAATCCTTCAAGTGCTCCTCCTGCGTCTTATATCCCAATTCGCGTGCCAGCCACATATTTCCCGCTTTCCGTTGCTTGGCAAGCAAGGCATTACGTAACGTTGCACGTGCTGTCATGCTCTTACCAGGCGATGCTTGAGGCTGATCCGCCGAGAGTGACAAGGGACCATCTCGTTTTGCTTTCTTTCTCTTCTCGGAAGGTTTCAATCGACACACCATATCCAACATGGAAATCGCAGAGGACTTGGTTGGATGCCCAGATGGCGCCACCTTTGCAAAGTTCGTGGGGAACTGGCTTGAGAGGGGAATATCCTTGCCAACGATTTCGAGCTCCATGTCGTCTTCTGAATCAGAATCTTCTGTTGGAGTTGACGATGGAGCTTCATCACGCTCCTTCGATTTCATTCCGCCCTCACTTGGCGGTTCGTTTTCCTTGTCGTCAACCTCAATGGAGATCACTCGAATGCGCTTCTGGTCCAACTTTTGCAACAAATCCAAGCGATCTTCCAGCCGCTTGAGGCGCAGCTCCTCGGTATTCGTCTCGAACTTGGCAGCAATAAGTTCAGCGCGTTTCTGATCTTCCTTGCTCTGCTTGACCTGCAATTCTTCGTTCCGCACTCGAAGTTCTTCAATGCGACGCTTCCGCAGCATGTCTGCGTGAATCCGCAGATGAGACGGCTTTTTCGGAGGCTTTTGACGCGACGACGTGCGCTTCTTGGGCTGGCGGGGCTTTTTGGCACTAGGACGACGTGGCTTCTTTTCTTTCTTCACTTCTTGTTCATCCTCGTACTCGGAAGATTCCGATTCAAAGTCTCCCGACACGGACTCCTCCTCCTCTTCCTCCTCGCTCTCCACATCCGGCACCGTTGGCTCGACAATGCCCTTTATGAGATCAGTCAAGTGACTTCGCACGACAGCCCGGGTCGCTTTTTCGAATTTGACGTCGTATTCTGCCTCCAACGACCGGACAATGTCACCAACTGTGACAGATTCCTTGTCGGCGTGCACAAAGAGATTGTCAATGGATAGAATGAGCGACTCCTTGTCGGGCTGTTCTTTGGGAGTGTCGTCCTTTGGAGCGTTCATTGTATCCTCCTTTTCTGGCGCTTCTTTCTCCTTGCCGTCATCTTGATCATTCGAAACAAGGGCGTTCGATTCTTCCAAAGCAACAGGACTCGATTCCTCTTTAGATTCGTCATTTGCTTCGGTAGGCTTGTCGCCGTCATCATGGGGACCTTGCCCGCAGGAGTCGTCGTCCTTTGACTCTTTGGGTGGCGTAGTGCGAAAGGAACGCTTCGTCCGTCCCTGCTTCACTGTCTCTGCATATTCGAGTTCCACTTCAGCGTTCATGTCTACAGTTTCCTCGTCGGAAGACACATCATCGTCGGACTCTTTGGGAGGCGTACTGCAAAACGAACGTTTCGTCCGACCCTGCTGCTCGTTATCACTGCTTTCCTCATCATTCGCTTCATCGTCGTCGTCCTCCATGTTGGAAGCTTGCTCACTGGGAGCCAGAGGCGAATCATCTTGTTCACATGAGTCCCTGTCCTCGTCCTCGCTTTCCGGATTCGAGTCAGACGGTGACTCGTCGTCGTCATTGAGAGAGGAAAAGAGAGAGACCTCATTCACAGGCTGTGCATCTTCGAGTAGATCCTTGGAGTTCATAATGTCGTCGGGCTGCTGCTGCTGCTGCTCTGCGGCATTGTCCTTGGCACCGCCGTATGCGGCACGCTTGCGAGCTCGAGGCACAACGTCTTGTGCGAAACGAGAAAAGGCCGTCTCCAGCACGCTGTCTTCGTTGATGTCGAGCGCCTCTGTGGATGCAACGGGAGAAGAAGGGGTCGCCATGATTGAGCTGTGAGTGCAAAGCAAGAGACGCACTTCACCAGAAGCTCTTGACCGGCACAGAGTGTTGGTGTGATGTTTTTGGGAGAGCGTTTTTGGGCGCAAGATTTATTTGAATTTGGTTGTTGGGATGCTGTGTGTGTAGGTTCTGTACTGGCGGCTACGTCTGTCACAAGATGGCGCGCCTGTTGCCGCGTGTGGCAGCCAGACGACGCATTTTCAAACATTGTAGTCGAACGAGTCGTATCCATCAGGCACAGGCGAGAGAGGCGCGCGCGCACAAGAGAGACAAAACGCGTCGCGGCGGCCGGCCGCGGCCCCCGCCATGATGTGGGCCTTCATCAAGAAGCCGCACAATCTGTCAACGATAATAGGTCCTCGCCGCTCTCCGCAGCGACTGACTCCAATCTCCCTTGCTCTGACCGCACCCCCTTCCTCTCTTATCTATCCCAGCAAGCATGGCGAAGAAGAAAGTTCTATTAATGGGCAAGGCCCACTGTGGCAAGACGTCGATGAGATCCATCATCTTTGCCAACTACCTGGCCCGTGACACGACTCGACTCTCCCCCACGCTGGACGTCGAACACCATCACGTGCGGTTCTTGGGTGATCTCGTGCTGAACCTCTGGGACTGCGGTGGACAGGATGCGTTCTACGAGAGTTACTTTGAACGAGATCGCGAAACCATCTTTCGGTCGGTCGAGCTGCTGATTTACGTCTTTGACATTGAGAGCGACAACCCCGAAAAGGATTTTGATCACTTTTGTGGTGTCCTGGAAGCCATTGAAGAGAACTCTCCAGATGCGCGCATCTTTGTCTGGTGCACAAGATGGACCTGGTCGCGGAGGATGATCGTGAGGCCATTCTCGAAGAACGCAAGCGACTGATTGCCGAGAGCTGCAAGAGCTGCGGCGTCGAGAACTTTCAGTGCTTTGGAACGTCCATTTGGGACGAGACGCTCTACAAGGCGTGGTCCGAAATTGTCACCAACCTCATTCCCAACATTGGGCTCTTGGAAACGCATTTGAACAACTTTTGTCGCATATGCGATGCCGACGAAGTCGTTCTGTTTGAACGTGCCACCTTTCTAGTCATTGCCATGCACAAGCCACGGACACGCCACTGTCAGTCGGACGCATCGTCCGAAGGCTCTTCGGAAACGCCTCTCACGCTCACGGATTCGGACCATTTACCCACGCCACCACCGGGACACGTCAAAGGACACAACACTTTGATCCGCATCGCTTTGAAAAGATTTCCAACATTGTCAAGCAGTTCAAGCTGTCGTGTGGCAAGGCGCAGTCGCAGTTTCAGGGCATGGAAGTGCGCAACTCGCGATTTTCAGCCTTTATTGATGCCTTTACGGCCAACACGTACATTATGGTGATTGTGTCGAATCCTCCCGTGCATACGGCCGCCACCGTGCTCAACATTCAGAATGCCCGGCCTCATTTTGAACGATTTATTCCTCGAATCTAATATAAAATTGTGCTAGAGTGTATACTTCCACGCGGCTTGTCGACATAGGTAAAGATAAATCTATACTATATATGCGGTGATCTGTACCTTGAGATCATGGCCATGATCCATGACCCCCAGCACCTCAAACTTACTGGTAGTCTCTCACTTGCATCGATAGCTAACTTCACTCGGCTCACTCCAACAGAACTGATATGCTGATCTCATACTGCAAAGTCGCACGCAAGTAGTGTCTGTTACTTTTATGTTTGTACTATACATACTTGTTTCTTATTTGTAATTCTTCCACTCTAGGGTTGGCCTGGTGACTGCCATTCCGGGCACTGTTGCCGTCGGGAATCGGGGATCAGTGGGTTCATCAGGAGGCGGTTGCACCTTGGCCAGACCAAGTTTCTTTACTTCCTTGGCATTTTCCTTGTAGCCCATTAGTCTTCCTCGTGTGTCCTGCAAAATGAGAAAGGTACCAAAGGTAAAGCCAATGGAGGCCGCCGTAGCCGCTGCCGGCCCACGGACGGGCTTTCCCGTCAGATAGCCGAATCCCCACGAACCAGACGTGACGCCGGCCAAGACAGCCCAATCCCGAATCCGCATGGCCTTGAGGCAGTCGTCCACCTCGGGTGTCGGGTTTATCACCGGAAACTTGGGATCACTGTACGGCATGATCTAAAAGAGAGAAAGAGGTTAGATGTTTTGCTGGTAGCCGGTATTTGACGTAGCATGCAGTACTGGTTCTACGGAGAGTCAGCGATCAGCCCTCTCGTTTCGGTTGATGCCGCTTTCCATCTCCAGGACAACTCTTCCACAGCCAATGGCATATCAACAACAACCGCGTTCGGCAGCACTCACTTGGACGATTGAGGAGAAGTTAGGGTCCACAGTCGCTGTGGCTGACACTAACACACAGCACGCAACGTTGTTGTTGAAAGTAGTCTAGACCGTAAAAAGATCGAGAGCGGAAGCTACACGGGCGACGGACAGATCTTTTGATTATCCATATCACACTCCGGTCCGGCCTTGGTCCGCCTCCCTCCAACGGGCGCGCGCGGATCAAAAAATCAAAAAAATGGGGGGGAAATGTGGCAAAGAATGTGGCACAAAAAAACGACCAAACCTCCGGCTCCGCTCGTCTTCTTTGGCTCTCCCGCTGAAGATCTGCAGGCCATACACCGCCTGCAACCAAACATATCATGGTCTGGATGCAAACAGCCTGTACGAAAGTTCACGGCAGTGCCTGGCTGCTTTGGTTGTGAGCGCAAAGCGTTTTTCGACAGTGCCTATCAAATTTATAAGGACGAACGGCACTCCTGCTCCGCTTACAGTACGCGACGAACGTGCTCTCCAAGCACTGGTTCGAGACTTGCTTGCGCACGAAGATTACTGGTTGAATGAGGTCCACTTTACCGACTTGGTCTTGTATGGTTTGTCGGGTATGCTATTGGAAGAAGCCAGGGAACTTTGGAAATGGAACGAACAAGACAAGGCCGACGAGGCACTTGAACTCGCCAATAAAAGCACGGGCAGACAGTCAGTGGTAACCAAGATGGAATACACTTTTTTCAAGACAGCTTGCCTAGTTTCTGGGAGTTGGGTCTCACGATTTGTGCTCTCGCCGGCAAGAAAGAGGAAGCTCTAGCATACCTTGAAAAGCTGTCAAAACGGGAAATAGAGAGTGGAACACTTAGCACTTGGGCGCAATTGTCCCTGATGCAAGCGGAAAACAGCGATGGTAGCTTTGTGGACGAAGTGACGAGGAAAGAGATAACTTTTTCTCTGCTTGCTACTGGAGCTCGTAAGAGTGTCAAAGGTCAGGATGCCAAGGTGAAAGATCGAAAGACACGATGTGCCTCGTGCGGAAAGGCTTCTACAAGGAAGCTTGAGAGATGTTCTAGGTGTCAATCCATCTACTATTGTGACCGACGCTGCCAACGCAAAGATTGGTCGGAGCACAAGAAGGAATGCCGAAAGCAGAAAGACACTCTGGATGATGAAGTTCATTGACATTTTTCTTGTTGAAATTGCATTACGCCTTTCCTGCAACATGCTCCTTCTGTCTATTCACTTTCTTATCTTTACGCTCTAAATGAATACGATACAACGCACACGTTCTGTTCTACTTTGTTGATGGCGTCAATCGTTGACGCGCTTCTCGGACACTTCCTTGACACTGCTCAAGGGCGCGCAAACAAGCGAGAAATCCAAGATTGGGACTGGCTTGCGGTCGTGCCTTTCGTATCGTACTCAAAGCCTCGCTTAATGTGAGGCGTTTTTGGGAGATGAGCCACGCCGCACACACGGCCACGGAACGAGACACGCCTTCTGCACAGTGTATCAAACAAGAAGTGTTCTTGGTCTCGTTGTTCAGAATTTCAAATATTTGCTCCAGCTGATTTTCGTCCAAGAGTTCTCCTTTCGCAGTATCTTGCATTCTCCATACAATGTGTTTGCTGACAATGTCGGAACTTGCGAGCCTAGCTGATGTCACTTGAATGAGTCGCTCTGAAGCAAGGATGCTAATCACGGTCCACTGCCCTTGTGCTGTTGTGGTGTGAAGGTGTGAGAGCGCCTTGAGGCTTCCGACCCATATTCCTGGCTCCACTTCTCCCATGTATGGAGGGTGCTCAGCAGCAGGTTCGTTATCCCATCTATCATCTTGCGCTCGCGCCGGAAGCATATCGCCATGGGCGCCGGGATTTGGAATCCAAATCCCGAAAGATCCAAATTTTGGATCTTTTGATTTGGATTGTTCCCGCGCGTGCAAGATGTGCGTAAGGCAGAACCCGGAAATCGCAAAAGCAACATCTCATCGCATCGCATTCATCATTCGTACGCAACGCACACATTCAGTCGAAATCATCATTACACCCGCCTGTGAGTGCCTTGTCTTTGTTACGGCTCCCTCAGCGTAATCTCATTGAGAATGATAGAAGAGAGATGCGAGCAGAGTGCAGATGGTAGCAAGTGACATTAATTTGATTTACAAGGACTATTATAGACTTTGGGCGGGCAAAAACTTTGGACGGCCTGACTTGTCAGATTCGCACTTTTAGCCCGTAGCTCATAATATGTTACAGCATGAGCGAGCTTGGTCGTTCGAAGATGTTTCTTTGATTGCAACGACGCTTCGGGAGCTTCCTCCCACGGAAAACCAGCCACTTGATCCCTCCTCAATAATGACAGGTGGCCTTCCCTCCAACTCCAAGACCTTGTTCTGCCACTCACCAAACGCTTTCCGCTGACCATTTTTTCCATCCATCACATCAAGGATGGCTAAGGGAATAATCTCTTTTGCACCTAGGGCCTTCATTCGCTCCGAAATATCTTTTCCAAACTGGGCAAACGTTCCGGAAAACTTGGAGTTTCCCAGCGCTGCAATGGCAAATTCCAGTCCAAATAAGACTGTTATTGAACCCTCTTTACCACCCAACACTTGAAGAGTCGAGAAAAAGACCTCTGCATCGCGCGGAGGCCGACCGAAACCAAATGTACTGCAAATGAAGAGCACCCGTTTTCGCCCCTGTAAATCCGCAAGCCTCAAGTCCTTGATATTCATGGCAATACCATCCATATGTCCTTTTAGTTGTAGAGCAAGTCGTTTGGAATTTCCAGTGTGTGTTGCCCACACAATCAAGGTTTTTTTGCTGTCCGCAATCTCATCTGGTCGTTTTCCCGAAACGACACCATGAGTCCCCTCCAGAATGGCCAATCGTCCCCGCGAGACAGACTCAGCCAACTGCTGTACTAGCAAAACTTTCATTATTTCCTCCTCGTCTTGTTCATTATCATCAATGTGCCTCAGTGCTAAACCGGCTTCGTCCAAGGCTGCCGCGGTAATATCCAAAAGCTCAAGAGGATTTTGCCACCTTTCGTTCTTGTCTTTGAAGGACTTTAACAAATCCTTGGCTTTGTTGAGATCGTCAAGCGCTTGCTGCAGAGAGACCACTTCATTCTGGTCCTTGACTTGCAATCCAGATGGAGCGCCGTCGGCCAACGCCATGGTGATGTTTTTGTTCTTTGAAGCCATCACGCGCAACGCATCACCACACACCCGGATATTCAACAGAACCCGGAAAACAGCGTACGGTACTTACCACTCCCCAACGTTTGTTCCCAACTTCTCAGCAAATTGGAATGCAACGAGCACGCTTCATGTTGCATCGCCTTCAGACCGGAGGCCAACGTTGGGGAGTGATATGCTCCGAGCAAAGTCGTCATTCTCATTCTTCTCCTTTCGTCTCGGCGGCAGGTGATGAGGAAGAGGGGAGCAAAAGAGGGAGGTAATCGTAATATCTCTAACGACGCCGCACCATACGATTGGTCGCATCGCAGCGCGAAGTTGAGAGTCCCTGGTCAACCATGGCTAGCACTAATGCAGACGAAGTAATGCAGGGGGAGCCTGATGAAAAAGTGTATGATGTCTTTCGCCACTCCCCCCTACGCTACATGGTGAGTGTCTCTTGTGCGTGCATATCTGTTATTGAAACTGTGCATCTAACGCAGTCATGTGTGCTAGGGATACGCAAACGAGGTGGGAGAAGCCTTTCGGTATCAGTTTCCCAACTTTGTGAAACCCTCTTACGCGATTGCGTTTGGGTACTGTGTCATGGACGCTGCCACTACTGGATACGACACGTGGTATGCCTACAAGCCAGCTCCCGGAAAACGATCCCAAGAAATGACCACCGCTATAGCCACTGCAGACACGCTGTTATGGCAATGTACGTTCATTATCATCTGTGTTGCCACTGTTGTGGTCGTAGTACATTACGCTCATTTTCCCCTGTAATTCTTTTCTTGTTAGCTTTGGCGAGTGTCATGATTCCCGGTGCCACTATCAATGCGATTGTCAAAGCAAGTCGGTTGGCCGCCGTCAAGATGAGTCTTCCAGTAGTGGCGGCTGCATGGGGCCCAACTTTTGTCGGACTGGCCTCGATTCCAATCATCATTCGACCTATTGATCACGGCGTCGATTATCTTCTCGATAATACAACCCGAGCGTGGACAACAGAAGAGGGAGAGAACAAGGAGTAGAAAGGCGGGTATCGATTTTGTTTCCTGCACTCCGGGCATACTGCACACTCTATCGTCACTGCACTTTATACACAATTTTCCTTACATGTACAAACAACTACAGCGTGAACTACTATGTGTTCTAAAGGCTGTCAATTGGACAGTGGCGGCTTGGGCAGTAAACGTATTGTAGCATACAAAGTTCTAATAGTAAGGAAGTCAGTTCCGTTCATTGAAACTGCGAGAGTATTTTATGCAGTATCTTGATGCCATTCAGGCTTCTGGTGCTCGCGTTTCTTACGCCGTTTGGCTTAATCTGCCTGTAGCCCACGTGAGTCCCCGCGACAAGCTCTTTTCGGTTAATCTCGCCAACAAGAGCGATCCAAACTCTCGAAGCTGGGGTGCATATTCACGCGCGACAGGAATGAGTTTGCGGAGCCTATCGGTATTTTGAGAATTCAGATCAAACTGTCGCCGACCACTTTCGGGTGCCATGGCGCCTTCAAAGTCTCCGAGCAAAAATTGAACCAGCTTTCCGACTTGCTGGACCATCTGAGAGAAATCAAAACAACAGCTACAAGTTAGAATTGGTCAGTAGGCATGGCATGCATGCAATCCCATTCTCAAGCACTCACTCTTCTATCTTTCGTACTTAACGCCGGATTCAGTGCGCGGAAGAGCGAGGGAACTGGCAAAGCAGCCAATCCGAGAGTGCGAGTAAGTTCCTGTACAGCATCGCGACCAGATGCATCGACAACAGTTACAAGCTCTTCCAACATGAACTCGCGGAAAACCTTGCCCTCAGGGCTGAAGAAGAATCGCAGTGCCTCCCTGGTAGTTTCTTCGTCTTCCTTTGTCTGTGCCGCCTGAATATCCTCCGGACGGTATGTGGAGACACGGAATTTGCCATCCGCCACATCCGTATCACGATCGGATATATCCACAATTTGCGATCCTCTGAAATCTCCTGCGGATCCTACCACCCGGGCCCCCCGAACGCCATCCACCTTGAAAGCAGAGCCGTCTCCGTCATTACGAATGGCTGAAAACTTCTCAAGAGCATCTAGCAAATCAATTAGCTTGTCCGCATCAAACATTCCTTCCCGTCCATACACCATGTAACGAAGGGCGGCGCGGAGACGAGGAGATTCATCCGTCATGAGCCGGCGTGCGATATAAGGAAAGGCCTCATCGATAATGGCGAAGTTTGGATTCCCAACAAGAGCAATACCTTCCAGTACACTGATAGGTGCAGACACAAACAACAAGTGTATGAGAAATTGACCTCAGATATGTCCCTGGTTGCTTTATCGAACAGAAGAAACGTACCTGATAGCTCGGATCACAAGTGCAAAATAAGGCGGGATAGAAAACGGATACTCAAAGGTGATTTCTGCGAGATCCGCTGCAAGCTCTTGAAAATTGATGCTCTTGGCTCCACCTCCGGCAAGAGCCACATCAAAGACCTTGGTAAGAGCGGGCACAATGGGGCGTGTGTCGGTTCCCTCAGGAATGAAACCCAGATTGATGAAATCCTGTCCAATCTCAGTATAGTCACGATTTAACAGGTGGGCAATGGCCTCGATCATACCTACAAGATGTACGACAACAGCAGAAGTGTATAAGAGTATGTGGAAGGAATTTCATTTCGATGACAATGATGAATCGTGGTCGTACCATATTTCTGATCATCTGTGATCTCTGTCATGAGTCCAAAATCGAGAATAGCTAACTTTCCGTCGGTGGTGCGCATCATGTTACCCGGGTGCGGATCTACGCCAACAAAACAAGACAGAGACAACACGGTGAGAAGAACTGAATTGCATAGCTGAAAAATTCACCAATCGCAAGGAACACAACGTACCAGCGTGAAAGAATCCTGACTCAAGCAATTGTGTCAGGTACGTAATCACTCCAAGATTTACCAACGCTCCAACGTCATCGGCAGTACTCTGGGAGAGTTTCTCGCCATCGATCCATTCGGCCACATGTACGCGTCGAGACGTGTATTCAGGGAAGTTGCCTGGAATGACAACCATTGGCAGGACACTCATTTCCTTCTTGATGCGCTCACCATTGGCACACTCCAGATTGTAATCCAGCTCTTGGTAGAAGCGATAGGCAAATTCGTCCAATAGAGCAACCGCATCCAATCTTGACGTGAGAGCTGGAAAGTTGCGAGCCAACATTCCAATCTCCCTTGCCAAGTACAAGTCCAACGAGACCGTCTCCAAGACGGCCGGTCGCTGCACCTTGACAGCTACTATCTCACCGGTCGCACGCAACTTTGCTTTGTAGACTTGACCCAAACTAGCGGCCGCCACTGGTTCGGGAGTAATTTCCGAAAAGAGTTCGTCCACCGACTTGCCCAACTCACGCTCAATCGTGGCAAAGGCAATCTTGGAATCGTAGCTTGGCACCTTATCACAAAGTTTCTGCAATTCCACCATGCTCCGAGGACTGAGTATATCCGGACGAATAGAAAGGGCCTGTCCCAACTTAATGAAGAATGGACCCAAGCTGGTGATGATATCCCGCAGTTCCCCAGCTCGTTTCACCTCCAGATCAGGCGTCATGCGCCCCAACAGATTGTCCAAGGCCGCATTGAAGACAACCCCACCTGCTACGCTTGTGACCTGCAGGACACGTGTCAGTACCGCAAAGGGACGTTTCGAAAAGACAGCCTTGAGTGCAATCGGATCGTACTCGTACGGGAGTTGCGATACTTCTCCATTGCCGTCGACATCCACTAATCGCATCTCCAGACCCTGCACAGCAGTGTCGTCATCGTTCAGTCCCTGTCCACGGAGAGCCTGCATCATTAGGCGGGCATCCTCGTCCATTTCCAGTTGTCCACGAATGTCCTTCATCATTTCACTCGTTTCCATTCTACTCGATAAGAGACGAGATGTGGAACGTGTTGTGCTTCTTATGGATGGAGCCGTAAAGGCATCGGTTGCTCCGAGAAATAGCACGGCTACTGCTACTGCGGAAATCTTCATGGTATAGCTGTTGATTGGGGTGAGGGAGTGTAGTGTGTCCCAATAGGTAAGAGAAAGTATGATCCAGCACGAAGGAACAATTGCTACGACGGTCAAAATGTTGTGTCATAAAGATGTGACGATGTTTTGCGGCTGACGCGCGAAGCTCGTTTCCTGATCCCGCGTGATGACGTTGGTGATGACGTGATGCAGAGAGGCAATGAGTCACTGGTTTCCGGGTTTCTTTTTGGTGGCATTTTACCTGTGCTCGTACCTCGCACGATTGTCAACGGCGCGACCGACTGACGGAAGAACGGCACAACCCATGGCAGGCCCGTTGTCTTTGGGGCTTTGTTGTTACGGTATTGTTTTGTTAACTTTTACAGTACTTCTCGCTGATATCCATACAAGCAAAACTTTTCACGAGTCTGCATGTGGGTGATTTTTGTCGAAATTTATGGCCTTTGCTCCCTTATCTTTTTCGTAGTCCCCATACCACGCCACACATCAGTGAGACAACATGGTTTGAACAATGTCATCTTCATCAAATTCCACATTAAGATGCATTGAACAGAAAGGGCATGTCTCTGTGTATGAGAGAGGGACAGAGTCTAGACAAAATGGGCACGATCTGCACCCCACTCCACTTTCAGCCAACGACCTGGCTCTGCTTTGTCTATCAGAGAATGGGTTGCTCATGTGGTCTGGAACTCCAAGATTATCCAGAACAGTCAAGAGTTCCTTCAGCGCTTCGGTGTCGGGACAATGTTTCAGACCGTTTTTGATATCATTCTTGGCTCGTGGAAAGTCTCGCATTAAAACATGTCCCATCGCAAGGCGATAGTGTGCTTTGGCAAAGGTGGGTTCCAGTTTCGTAGCCTTTCCGGCGTCAAGCATAGCCTCTTCTCCCCAGCGATAGACTTGGGCTCCATATCCAGATTCCCTGAGAATGTTCTTGCCGATCTCCAGGTTACAGGCAGCCCTATTGGAGAAGCTCCGGTACTCGTCCAGAACCTCGAGAGACTGAGTGTACAAGTCGCGAGCCTCTTCAAACTTCCCCTTTACAAACGCTCTGTTTCCAGACTGTCGAAGCTTTTCGGCTTGTTGCATTCGGACACTATCTCCCTTCATCTGTTCCTCTGCCTCCAAGACCATCTTGAGCACTTTGCAGCAATTCTGGTCTTCTTTACCATCATGCTTGCACTTCTTTTTGGCGGTGGGCACAGGCGAATCTCCCTTCCAATCAGCCAAGTCCACTCGCGCTCCTCTGTCCAAAAGAGCCCGAACTACCTCTACCTTGTGGTATTGAATTGCAATCTGCAGGGGCGTTTCTTGGAATCCACTCTTGAGGTCGACATCTCCACCAGCATCGACAATGGCATTGATCACTCCAGCCGGATCATCTCCCTTGGCATTTAGGGCATACATGTGTAGAATCCCCGAACGATCGCCATCCAAGACGTTGACTTGACGTTTCATCTCTGGATCTTGCAGGAGCCTCGTGAGCTCTTGTACATTTCCCTTGTTGGCAGCTTGAAAGATGGGACGTGCCGGAAGACCACGCCAATCGGCTTCCATGCAACCTTCACTTGCGGATCCCATGTCCCCCATCATCATGGACATTAACGCCATCATGGGATCCGGCATGGGAGGGCGGTTGCTACCTGGAGGGAAGCTCATTGTTGAAGGCGGTGCTTGGATACTATGGATACTTTTTGTGTGGCGTTTGGATACCTCGCGCCTACGATCTCCAATTTGTCAGTTTGTCGTCCAAAAATTTAAGTGGAGTACATCGGTGCCCGTTCCTGTCTTCTGGAAAGCAAGTGCGTCTGCGTCTCTGCGTCTGCGTCTCTGCGTCTGCGTCAGCTTGGAAGTCGCGGTAAAAATTCCACCACATTATCACCATGATGGACGACTCAGCGATGGCCGCCCCCACCGCCGCCGGTGCGAAACGACGGCGTTCCTCGTCTACACCAGCACAGATGTGCTCATTTTGCGGCAAGGATCCTGCAGCTGTCTCTGTAGAAATGCCTTCCGCAACGACAGGACGTCGACAATTTCAACAAGCCAAGTCTTTCTGTCTGACGCATTACTACACGACAAGCGCCGTACGACACAATCGTGTCACCACGATCGACCAAGATACCCTTGACGACCAACTAGAGAATGGAATGCAGCAACTCTTTGCCGAAGCATTTGTCGAAATCCAACAAGAGCTCGCTCACGAATCGGCCAGTGCCTTTCAAAAGACAAGTGATCCGCTGGCGATTGTCAGTCAGTTGCGGGGACGTCCTAAAAAAGCACCTCCAAAAGAGGAGAAGAATGGCGGTGGATTCATACACGACAAGTCCCTCTTCCAGAGCGACTATTGAGAACGCAACAAGAACAAGCACAGTTGCAGAGAGAGCAGGTGGCTCGTATGAAGAATAGTGGTTCCACCAATCCGTATGAACGACGAAAACCGTCCCGACAAACGATATGGCATCTTGCGATGCAGGAACCGACGAGGGAAGAAGCCGAGCAACTTGCAGCATGCTCCAATCAGGAAATGACAGGAGTGACATGTTCGTGCGGAAGCACCAGAGTGACGTCTACGGGAAACATCACAAGTCGCAACAGTGACATGGCCAAGGGAGAAACATGGGGATTCAAGGATCGAGGTGACTCGCTGGTATCACGCTATCAATGCGACTCTTGTGGTAGAAAATGGAATGAAGAAGATTAAATAGAGATAGTATTAGCTATCAAAAAGTACAACCCTCTATCGAATGAACATGAACTGATTGAGATCATCGGCCATATAAACGCCGTTTGTCCCCTCCTCATCAATAGTCCAAAACATGAACCCCCGTGGTGTTGCCCCCTTTTGTAACAGATTCTGGTATGCTTGAGTAAGATCTTCCGGCTCAAGATAGAGCGTCTTGTGACCCTCCTTGCCCTTGGCCCAGCCGTTCGCCAAACCAATCACCAGTTTGGACAAGGGCACCTTGACGAGTTGTCCCTCCATGTTGAGATCCGCATCTTGCGAAAAGTCAATGAAAATCTTTTCGTGTCGCAATGCGAGATTCTCCACGTAGCTTTCCACATAGGTGGCCGGGGGAACACCTAGCTGAGATACGGAGAAGCCAGCACGAGAGTAGCTCTCGTACAGCTGGACGGAGATCATGTCGATAGCGTCTTGGTAGCGTGCTAGTAGATAGGCATATACGTTGGCGCCAGTGTAAGGAAAGCGAAAGTCCGAGTGCCACCTTCGTCCAGTATCAGTCAGATTAACGTAGCGACTGAAATGCGTGGTGCTTAGGTCGAGGTAGGACTGCGGTGGTGCCATGCTCACAAGGTAACCATCTGCAGTAACGGAACGTGACGAAAGTTACCGTGAGTCAAACGATCGAATGCATGCATACACATGGTGTAGATATACTTTTATAAACACGTACCGTCCTTGGCTAGTTGACTGACTTGACCCATGCGGTCCAGGGTATCCAGCGTGAAAAAGTTGTTAGGACTCTCCACATTGTTATTGCCCTCCAGATCCCAATCCATGCCGTGAAAGATATCGCCACCAAACTGTTTCCAGGCCTCGTAGATCTGCCTGCTGCTATAATCGACATCCAAGTGTCCTCCATTCCATCCACCAAAGCTGACCAAGTGAACCACGTCTGCATAGTCCTTTTCCAGGACTTGGATTTCTTGTCGAATGCACTCGAGATCCAGTTCCGTATGAATGGTTGGAAGAACCTCCAATCCACGTAGACTGGATCGCATATTCATAAAATAGTGATGGCTGGTTGGCGAAAGGTTGCAAAAGGACCAAATGACCACGTTGACCCCGTCTTCCACGGCTCGTTTCACGGAGCCGTCGCCGCAGCGAGACGCGTAGCCGACGATAACCCTTTCGGGGAGCGTCTTCTTCACAGCGAGGCCACTGCAGCATCCTCCTATCGCAAGGAGGAGCAAAAGGAGGAGAGAACTGCGTGCCATTGTTCTTTGGGGCATGGTCAGAAGCGGAAGCGGTTCTAGAGTGGATAGGTTTGAATAAAATAAAGAAGTGTGCTTGTGTGGAAGGTGGACACGGGTGCGCTTTCGCAGATTTTGGGGGGGAGAGGTGAGTACTACTGGGTGATTAGGTGGCTTTCAAATATATTCAGGGCCTAATAAAATTTATGATCGTCCGTTGGAACAACTTTCGCGAGAATACATCCGGGTGCCTTTGGGTCATTTCGGGCTCCGGACCGGTCGGAACGCTCCTTTGTCGCGATGAAAGCACGAGAAAATGAGCGACTTTTCGGTCGGCGAGTTCACCCCAATGGAGTTGGGGGCTGACTTGGCCGACTGTACAGTTTGTCACTTTGATGGTGTTCCGGAAGAATGCCGCCGTCGGCCAAGTCAGCCCCCAAGACTGCATTGGTCCGTTGAATCCTACTGTCCACTTTGATCGATACTCAATCAGTCTTGCCTAAACAATACACGAGTTGTGTATGCGTAAACTAAGATTGAATTGGATCGATCGCGAACACCAAAAATTCGACATGTTTGATTTGAAATGGCGCACGACTGGCTCGCTCCGCACAAGACTTAGGCCACGATTTGAAAATGATTCAAGTGACACTTATGTCGCCATGACTTGCCGGCTCGTGCCTCTCTTCGCCACGCGCCTCTTTGGCAGGAGATTCAAATAGAGACTCGTGACTCGTTTCTTGGTGTCAGTCCCGAACCGAATTTTTTGAATTCTTGCATGTGGAAGGTGCACCATGAGGATGCAACGGCGCCGTTCTCGACGAGGCCGATGCCTCTAACAAAGAAAACACCGCTCCGAGACTCACAACCCATGCACTATCGAATGTGGGTAGTCTCGCTTGAACAGGCTAGGGTTTACAGCATGAGGTCTCCAGCCATTCCAGCTTCTCTCTGAATGAGTCAGACAAAGTTCCGCTGTGTTCATCTTCAGTGGAACGACAGTAGTTCCTAGAATCATCCCACAATAACTTCGCCTTCTATATCTTGTTCGTTGTAAGAGTGTGCACCAGTTTAGGTAGCTCATTGAGTACCTCAGAATGGTCAATCGCGGAGATTCCTACCAGAACCTACCGAGTTACACGTCCTTCGACCTGGCCTGGCTCGCACCCATCACATACCCTCTGGCGCTTTCACTTGTGGCCATATTCTTTGCCTTGCGCGAAGGCTATCTCGCAGGACTCTTTCGCACCTCGAGCAATGCTTTGGCGACAGTGTCGGTGACCATTGAAGCATTCTTTGCGGTTCTCTGTTTCATTCAGTGCGTTCTCAACTACAGTCAGAGAGCTTATGTCGGAGGAGCGCAGGCCTGTGACTTTCAAGCTTGGTACGCATGCTTTTGGGTATTTTCAAGCTGTCTTTTGCAGCCTTTGATTGCCCGGACGTCATTTTTCATACGTAAATTTCAACAGCAGCCAAGTAAGAGTGCATGCCTTGCACATGCAGGGTTGATACTACTGTTTGCTCTCCTGGTTTCCCTATTCCCAGTCATGGGCGTTGGATATTATGGTTTTCCTAAAGACTACTGTATGTTTGAGATTCAAGATGTGGTAATGGGCAGCATGTTTCTCGCAACTTTTTTCGTGGCATTGGTGGTCACGGGCGCTTACCACATTGGCGCGGCAAGCATTCTCTTCTCAAAGTCCACGGACCTGCAGGAAAAGGTCCTTGATCACCCGCGGGACTGCTCAGACCTATCCACCATGCCAACCTTTTGTGGCATTCTCACACCAGCTCGGCTGCAGATCTTCATGTTGATTTGGTTTCTCCTCATTTGGTCGCCAACGGCCATCGTGGTGCTGCTGTATCAAGTGGGCGCCCGGGAGCCACCGGTCAATTCTACCGAGTCCGCGCTCGTCGCGGTATCACTTCATTCTCAGCAGCTCTTTAATCCTCTTCTTGTTGGCATCCTCTGGAGACGATGGGCAGCCGGGGCGACCTTGCCGGGCAACGACGACGTAACTTTGCACTCAAAGAGAAATACGTTGCTGACCACAGCCGATGAACAGGAATCATCTCCCGCATGAAACATTGTGGAAGAATCTGCAATTCTTTCATTGCGTTGCCCTTTGACTGGTATCATAAGTAGATCTGTGGAGACCAAACAATTTGTAAGACACCACGAAGGAAGATACTGCATGTAATACATAATATCGAGTACCTACTGAAGCGTTTTAAAATAATTAGCTCGTTATCTCATCTGTCAGCAGCAGTTATCTTTCGCATATGATAACCAGATGAGTCGTGATCATTCCTCGCTTGCTGCTTCCCTTCCCATTTCGGTTTTCGACGATTTGCTCGTCGCCGTTCCGAGTTGAGTGGGTGTCGCTTATCGCCGCTACCAGAGCCTTCCTTGGCTCTTCGTTCGGCAGCTTCCTGCTGGAGTCGGCGCTGCTCCTCACGACGCATTCGCTCTTCCGGAGTCAAGTTACTCCAGTCCTTTTTGCGCTTCTTCCCTGTCAAGGCCGCCTTTCCTTCTTCTGATTGGTTCTTGTCCGTTTGTTCCTCAGACTTAGCAGCCAAAGCCCTTTCCGCCTTGTTCTCTTCCATCAACAATAGCGCTTCCTTGTGAACCTCGGCTATAACATCGTTCCCTTCTCTTTCGAGTCGTCTCATCAACTTTCGTCTTTGTTTGGAATTCAATTCCTCTAGTAGCTTCTTGACCGTTTCTTCATCCACTTTATTCTCGACAGCAGCTTTGTCCTCCTCGCCTGCAGCAGCTTTGTCCTCCTCCTCCTCATTTTCATCGCTCGACGACGAAGAATCATCTTGGTCGCTTTCGTCCACACCCTGCGCTTCACCATTTTGTTCGATAATCTTGGTTTCCTCCAAAGATACAGGCTGCGCTTCCTCCAGTGGTTGTGTTTCCGACTCGGTTGAAACATTCTTCTTGATATCATCTGCTGAAGCACTCTGCTGGACAGTTTCGGTCGTTTGATCCTCAGTCCCAGTACTGACGCCACGCTCTTTGTAACGTTTCACCATTCGACGTTGCTTTGCATTCAGCTCCTTTGGGTCAAGTTTCAATAGCTCCTGCACAACCTTGTCAGCCTCTCTCTCTTTAGCTGCTTCTTGTTCTTGGAGCAGCTGCTGAGCTGTCTCAGCGTCCACGACCGTTCGCGTACGCTTTGCAAAGATCTTCATTATTCCTGCTGTGCTGCGGGTATCCTCTGTTACTACTAATGTCTCCAAGATCGACGTATCTGTTTGCAAATGGTACCGGCGATGGAAAGGGCGCTGATGGCAGAGGCGATCTCATCGTTTTGAAGGGTGTTGTTTGTTCGTCTTTTTTTGTGGTGCGAGAGCGTGTCATGCGCACAATCGCGCGTTCGTTCGTTCGTGAATCACGATAACGTTCGTAACGGTTCTTTCATTCACAAGTTTCCGGGACTGAAGCACGACCGAGCCCGCAAGAGAACGAGCCAACGACGCTCACAAATTCATTCCCGTCCCGCAACTCTTCGCCAACAAACATGCAAAGAGCCTCACAGCAAAACACAGATCCACACAAGTCTTGCATCATCGATCCAAGACATCAAGGCAGACCCGTCAAGACCAGACCAAACAACGATGCTTTCGCCACCTCCCATAATAATTCCATACACGCGAATATCATCTCGAAGAATGTCGACCTCCACCTGCAACGCTTGTCGAAGGCGTGGGTCTCCTAGAGGACCAAGCCATGAGATAGGAATGACGACGTCCCTGTTTCTCATTGTAACAATGCTATCTTCCGTTGCGTCACAGATATGCGAACCAGTGAGCAACAACTCTTGGCTGGGTCTCACTCAAGCCATTGATCGCTCTTATGGATTTGCAATCTTATGCCCCTTCCACATCAGTGGTGACGACTGCCCAACAGAGGAGAGTTATGAGGTCAAGTCTACTGATCTGTACGTCATGTGCTTCCAAGAAGCAGACCTGGGATCCTCATGTACCATTGACTGCCCATCGACCCACTTCACTGTCTTGCCCGACTCATCCCTGACTTTGGATGGGATTTCTCTCTTGGGATCAAAGAATTCTGCCATCAAAGTCCAAGCGAAGGGATCCCTGACAACGTACAACACGAAATTTGCAAAGTAAGTTTCATGCAGTAGGTTCTAAATCATCATTCCATTACACAGGAACTCACTCAATGCATTTTAATTTTAGCAACTCAAATGACTCGGGAAACGGGGGAGCGATCGACGCGTCAGTCGATTCTGACATGAAAATCATGTACAGCCACTTTGAAACCAACCGAGCCCTCAATGGAGGGGGCGTTTACCATCTGGGCAGTGCCATCATTAGGGAATCGGTATTCATAGAAAATGAAGCGACGGTAAGCCTTGTGCGCCATTGTGACTTGTACTGCCATGAATAATATCCCACTCGGCTGACAAATTTGTCGCTTCTTTCTCCGAATCCTTCTTGTCCACTCTAGAATGGAGGTGTAAGTTATCAATCTTCTTCAGTGTGACACAATTTCCTTGCGTCGAGTGACCCGAGCTGACATACCACTTTCGCTATTCACACGTTTAGGGAGGAGCCATTTTTTCTGGATCCCGTGCCGTAACCGACATCGGCGAAAACATGTTCGCAAACAATCATGCCGCCTTCTTTGCACCCGCTGTTTTTGATGGATCCGACTCAAAGACTCAACAAGATAAGAACAGCGGATGTGGCAACACGATTGGAAACAGCGATGTTCATTGCAACGGAATTTACAGCATTGTCAAAGGCGTGGCATCATGCGTCGAGTTTGATGATGAGTGTACGAGTCCAACGCCGGCGTCCACCACCGCCACTCCATCCACAACTCCTTCGATGATAACGTTCGCTCCAAGTGCCTCTCCTTCGAGTTCACCGACGCCCGCCCCATCTGCGTTGCAAACCGACGTTCCTTCTGTACATCCGTCGTTACGTGCTTCATCCGCTTCTTCTCTCAGTCCAGCACCGTCTACGATTCCATCCAGCGGACCTTCCTTGTGGGCAACGGCTAGTCCCTCTAATAAGGCGTCTGCCGCACCCATTGCTGAGCCATCACTCACTTCGAGCCTCAACCCGACTCAAACCCAAATGTCCTCTTCTCAACCTACGTCGGATTCGACGCTGCAGCTTCCGTCGACCGAGTCACCCAGTGAGTTTCGGTCAGAAGAAACAAGTTCCGAGCCTACTTCGTCCATCATGCCGTCGACAACCATGACTCCGATGCCCAGTGCAACACAATCTGCAACTTGGTCTAATGCAGAGTCGTTTGAGTCCAGTGCTGCGCCATCAAGCATATCCAGCCTCGATCCGATTAAGACGCAGATGCCCTCATCGCAGCCCACACCAGATTCGACCTAACTGAGTTCATCGACCGATTTTCCCAGTGACTTACCGTCAGAAGAAACAAGTGCCGGACCCACTGCATCCATTATACCCACGATGACTCCAATGTCCAGTGCACCGCAATCTGCAGCAGAGTCGTTTGAGTCCAGTGCTGCGCCATCAAGCATGTCCAGCCTCAATCCGACTCAAACCCAGATGCCCTCTTCTCAACCTACATCAGATTCAACCTTGCAGGGTTCATCGACCGAGTCACCCAGTGAGGCTTCGACAGAAGAAATGAGTATCGATCCCAAATTGTCCATCATGCCGTCAACAACCATGACTCCGATGCCGAGCGCAACACAGTCTGCAACTGCGTCCAATGTGACGACTTTGAAACCCACAGATGCGCCATCACGCATGTCCAGCATGGATCCGACCAGCACATTATCGAGTAAGTCGGCAACACCAAGTCAAACTGTATCGACAGAGTCACCCACTGAGTCTCCATCCGAAAAAGTGACTGATGCGCCCCCTGCATCCAGCGTGCCCGTCCCGACTCCCCTGCCAAGTGCAACGCAATCAGTATCGTCGAATATATTCTCTACAAAGGAGAACAGTAAATCGTGGTCGTTAGCACCGGAAATGGATATCACATTAGCGCCAACTGGAGTGCCCACCGCATCACCGACTACAACCCCGACTGTGTCCCCAACCAAGGCTCCAACAGCAGCGCCATCGAGCACCCCGACCGCATTACCAACTGTGACTCCAACTGTATCCCCGACCAAGGATCCAACCGTCGCTCCCACTTCTGTTCCAACTGTATCACCGACTGAGGCTCCAACCGTAGCTCCCATTCCGACTGTGTCTCCTACCAAGGATCCAACCGTGGCACGGACTGTATCTCCAACAAGGGCTCCTACGGTTGCTCCCACTGTATCGCCAACTTTATCACCAACCAAGGCACCAACTCCAGTTCCAACCACCACTGTCCCTACCAATGGTCCAACTCGACCGGTCGGCGCGTACACCTACCCCCTTGGGACGCCGAGAAGGCATGATCGTGGCAGAGGTGGCAACGCGTAGACACTTAATTTGTAACAACTGTGTGTAGTATCTTGAATTCATATCATGGTTGTTTGTCATTCTATGGACACAAAGAGACCACTGCTTGTAGTGTACCAGACGCCGTTGTTTCTCGCCATCATCATTGCCTTCAAAAAGATTGATTTTGTTTGACGCGACATTGAGAAAAGTCGCGCATGTACGCGCGATCTTCGCCAATTATCCCGAACGTAGTCAGACTAATCTCACAATCTTAGCTCGATCACCCTTGAACGACTTACTCATGATATCGCCTACTTCGTAGCCCGTAGCCTCTCACGGCTAACATTTCTGAGTTTATCAGACCCAATTACGACACACGCGAGTGTGATATGACGAAAAGTGACCGAATGGTCTTCGCTTGACGTCCGAGGGGACGAAAAACACCTGTGTCGCGGAGTCATGACCACGACACATGCCAAGGCCTGGAATGCCTTCGAACTTCCTCCTCGTTTGACCCATATGATCCTGATGGAGGACCATGGCATGAGGATACACCATTTCATAGTTTGTCACGATGTGACACGACGGTGGAAACAGGCACCAAGGACATATGGGGGATGCCTCACATCCTTCTCGCATCCATCCGAGAGAACGACTGCGAGCGATCCAAATGTTGCCAAGAAAACTTGCTGAATTGTTGAGTCCATGTGTCTGACTGGCCTGCTTGACTAAATTCATCGCAAACTGCCTCAAGCGAAGCTATCCATTAATGCATGACTTATCGTCGCTAACGTGTCGTCTATATAATTATATAGAATATTCTGAGAGTTCGTTATACTCTATAAATACTTTTGATGGTCATAGTAGAAGAATAACGAATAGATATCGATCTAACTTATGAAAGAGAACAATGAGTAATGGTATGAAACACTCAAAAGAGCACAGTCGGCTAAACTCACGCATTAACCACTTTACCCTCTGCTAGTCATGTAATGTAGATGTTGCGATTCTTGTCAAAACTCCCAGATTTAGAAAAGAGCATACCGCAGGATAATTCACGACTCAGAAAAGAGGGTAGCATTAAAACGGGAGCGTCGGTGCTAATTTCAAATACAATCCTTAACCAGGTGGTCCAAGGGCATTTCTTGAGTGTGGTTTCAAAAATAATTCCAACACTTAGAAGATACAGAAAACGTATGCACGATACGGTGCGCACGATGCTAACCACGATACAGAAATCTGATTGGTCCGCGTACATCAGCGAAACGGCCCAAACGGTCGTTCATTACAACTATACCAGCACGAGTACTTTGATCGTCCTGACATTGTTCACGCATGCATTGTTGAGCTGTCCCGTACGTTTCATACGGAATCGTACACGTACGAGTATGCCCCTTGAGTTGATGGTGGTAACGTGCACCGCACCGCCATGATTGGAGAATGTGACAGTGACGACGACAATGAATGGCAACGGCGAATGCGCTGATAATGGCGTGGGTGTGTGGGGGCAACAAAGATGATGATACAGGCAGCGAGGAAGGCGACAATGACGGG